>CAKUXP010000015.1 GCA_934700345.1 uncultured Fibrobacter sp.
TCCGGCACTCCAGTATAAATACAGGAACAGGGAGTTCTGGTGCCGGGGCTACTATGTCGACACGACAGGGAAAAGCGTGGCGAAGATAGCCGGCTACATCCGGCGACAGCTGGAGGAGGACAGGTACGGGGAACAGCTGACCATGCTGGGGAAGATGTAGCCCGTTTACGGGCCTGCCGGTAAGGACCTTTCGCAGATGACAGGCCGAATGCGCGACGTGACGCGTAGCTGGCATCCTAGGGCAGGGCCCGCATATGAAGAACCGCCGGCTTCGCCGGCGGGTATCTCTTTTGTCGTGACGCGATTGCGCTTCGGTCCGAAGTTTTAACATTCCCTTTGGCGACTTCCATGTTCCGTTATGGCCTCTGTCCTCTGCTTCCTGATTCCTGGCACCTCTTTGACAAAATTGTCCTTCACAAAGATGTTCCATACAAAAATGTCGTTGGAAAATGGCTGCGTTCCATTGGATTTGAAAGGCTTTTTTTTTATTGTTTGGCCAGGAGACCTTATGTTTACGCACAAGACGAAAATAGTTTGTTCGATGGGCCCGACGACGGCAAGTGATGAAATCGTTTCCCGCCTGATTGTCGCCGGGATGAATGTCGCCCGCTTTAATTTTTCTCATGGAACGCATGAAAACCATCGGGAAGCGATGGATCGCGTAAAGCGCGTATCGGCGGCGTTGAAACGTCCGATTGCGTTGATGCTCGATACGAAAGGTCCGGAAATCCGCACGGGGAATACGCCGGAAAATCTTCCGGTCCTTATCCGCAAGGGGGACAAGGTTTGTGTGACGGTCGATGGAACGGAGACGGTCGCTGCAACGGAAAGCGAGCCGGCGAAGCTTTCCGTTTCGTGGAGTGCGCTTCCGCAGCGGATAGAAAAGGGCAACCGGATTCTCGTTGCCGACGGTCTTTTGGAACTCGAAGTCGAAGAATCGGACGGCTTTACGGTTCGGGCGGTTGCGAAAAATTCCGGCGAGATTTCGAGCAAGAAGAATGTAAACCTGATAGGTCTTCATGCCGGGCTTCCCATCATGAGCGAGCAGGACAAGATGGATATCAAGTTTGGCGTGGAACAGAACGTGGATTTCATCGCGGCGAGCTTCGTAAGCTACGCAAGCGAGATCCAGGAAATCCGCAGATATCTGGAAAGCCTGAATTCCAAGGCGCGCATTATAGCGAAGATAGAAAACGAGGAAGGTCTGAACAATATCCGTGAAATTGCGGAAGCGGCGGACGGCGTGATGATCGCCCGCGGAGATCTCGGCGTGCAGCTTCCGACGGAAAAGATCCCGCTTGCGCAGAAGCACATTATCCGGATTTGCCGCCAGCTTGGAAAGCCCGTGATTACGGCGACTCAGATGCTAGAATCCATGATTTCGCACCCGCGCCCGACACGCGCGGAACTGACGGACGTGGCGAATGCGATTTTCGACGGAACCGATGCCGTAATGCTTTCGGGGGAAACGGCCAACGGGAGCTATCCGATCGAAGCGGTCGAAACGATGGTCCGCGTTGCCGTGACGGTCGAATATTCGCCCGAATACTACAAGAAGATGCGCGAATCCTTTGAAATGGACTTGCACGGGGACATCAGCCGTATCGTTTCGCAGAACGCTTACCAGACGGCGCGTGACGTGAATGCGACGGCAATTATTACGCCAACGCTCAGCGGGAATACTGCCCGGATGGTTAGCATGTTTCGCCCGGAGCAACCGATTCTCGCAGTGACGCCGCATCCGCAGGTCGAACGGCAGCTTCTCCTCAACTGGGGAATCTTTCCGCTCTTTGCGGAACTGGTGACCGATTCCGACGATATGGTGCAAAACGCCATCAAGAGCGCGCACGATGCGGGTGCGGTCCGCATCTCGGACCGGATCGTAATGGTTTCCGGCTTTCCGCTTTCGGCATCTGTCGTGAATACGATTCGGGTGCTCTATGTGGGTAACGAACTGGTGCGTGCCGAATCTGGCGGCGCAGCGTGCAACGACCATCCACGGGCGAACGGTCGAATTTTGCGGGCGAAAACCCCGACAGAAGCGTACATGCTTTTGAGAAAGGAAAGTAACGAGATCCTTCTCTGCCCGTCCCTTACCGAGGAGTACATTCCGGTGCTTCGCGAGGTCCGTGGCGTTATCGTCGAAGGGGAATGCAAGATTCCGGCGGAGATTTTGCCGCTGATCAATCCGAGGCTGGTATGGCTCTTGGGCGTGAAGGGAGCCTTGCGGCTTCTCGAGCCGGGCCTCGCTGTGACTATCGACGGCAAGAGTTTAATCGTCTATGAAGGAAGGCTCTAGCCCGAATGTAAAATCGACGTAAAGTCCGCGTAAATCTTGTTAAAAAAGAGATTTCGCCCCCTTTTCCGGGGGCTTTTTCGTGCCTAACTTTGTGGCATGGATATTTATGTCTTTATCATCGGAATGCTTTTTTTTCTCGCCGTTTTCGACCTGATAAACGGTGTGTCGAACGATGCCTCGAACTTCCTGAACTCGGCGGTCGGTTCTAGGGCCTTTGGATTCAGGTTTCTTATCGCGATTGCCGCCATCGGGATTCTCGTCGGGGCTTCCTTTTCGAGCGGGATGATGGATGTCGCGCGTCACGGCATCTTCCAGCCGGAACATTTCACGTTTGCGGAAATCATCGCGATATGCGTCGGGGCGATGCTCACCGATGTCGTGCTTCTCGATATCTTCAACACGCTCGGGCTTCCGACTTCGACAACCGTGTCGATGGTGTTCGAACTTCTCGGTGGGACTTTTTCCCTTTCGCTTATCAAGCTTCACCGCGGAGCGAACGGCCTTTCTATCGGCGACCTGGTCAATTCGGAAAAGGCACTTTCCGTAATCATCGCCATCTTCACTTCTGTAGCCATCGCCTTTGTATTCGGATGGGTTGTGCAGTGGATTTCTCGGGCGCTCTTTACGTTTCGCTACAAGCCCCGGGAAAAGTACTTTATCGCGGTCTTTGGCGGACTTTCGCTTGCCGCCATCTTCTATTTTGTGCTTTTCCAGGGACTGAAAGGTTCTGCGCTTTCAATTCCAGACGTCCTAACCGAGAACAAGGGACTGACTTTTGCCGCGAGCTTTGTCGTTTTTGCGGCCGTTTCCGAAATTCTCTTTCTGCTGAAGTTCAACGTGCTTCGGCTGGTTGTCGCCGCCGGGACGTTCTCGCTTGCCCTGTCGTTTGCGGGAAACGACCTCGTAAACTTTATCGGCGTGCCGTTGGCCGGGCTTTCGGCTTTCATGGCCTATTCGGATAGCGGGCTTCCGGCAAACGAGGTCCTGATGACGGCTCTTTGCGCTTCGGAAAAAGGCCTGTGGTGGATTCTTTCGCTTGCTGGCGTCGTGATGGCGGTTGCGCTCGCGACTTCACGCAAGGCGAAAAACGTGATCCATACGTCCGTTTCGCTTGCAAGCCAGACATCTTCCGAGGAACTTTTTGGAACAAGCCCGATTGCACGGGCGTTTGTCCGCTATGCGGATTCTGCGTCATCGCTTGTCTGCAGCGTGATCCCTCCGAAAGTCCGCGTCTTCTTGCGTAACCGTTTCAATACGCGGAAACTGCATCTAGAAAAGAGCGATGCCGCCTTTGACTTGCTGCGCGCTTCCGTGAACCTGATGCTTGCGAGCGTGCTGATTTCTCTCGGGACATTTCTCAAACTGCCGCTTTCGACGACATATGTGACGTTCATGGTCGCGATGGGAACGTCCCTTGCCGACAAGGCATGGGGGCGTGAAACCGCCGTCTATCGCATTACGGGAGTCTTCTCGGTCATCGGCGGGTGGTTCTTTACCGCTTTCGCTGCCTTTGTCTGCGCATTTGTCGTGAGCGGTGCCGTTTTCCTCGGTGGCATTCCCGTCATGCTTTTGCTCTTCCTTTTGGTTGTTTGCTTCGTCATCCATTCATCGATCCGCTACCGCAAAAAGTCCAAGACGAAAGATTCCGCTGCGGAAGAGTTCCATGCGATTATGGCCGAGGCTGATCCGCAAAAGGCTTTCCCGCTTATCCGCAAGCACTATGCGGAAGGCTTTGGCTGGTTCCTCGTATTTGTCGAGGATTCGGTTCTCGATACGCTTAGGGCTCTTGCCGAGGAGGATCTAGATACGCTCCGTTACATCCGGCAAAAGATGAAGGAGGAATACAAGACGCTCCACAGGCTGCGCCACGAAGGTTTCGCCTGTTCGCAGAAGATGACGCTCGAAGATTCGCTTGCGAAGAAGTTCTTCCTCTACCAGGCTAACGACTTTGCCATGTCGCTCTACTTCAGTCTCGAACGCGTCTATAAGCCTTGCTTGAACCATGTCGATAATCATTTGACTCCGCTATCCCAAAGGCAGAAGGAAATCATCCTAGACATCGCAAGCGCGATGCGGGACGCCATCGAGGATTCCGCGCGAATGATCCTGGAAAGCGACTATGCGGATTTCGAGACTCTCCAGAACCGGATCCGTTCGCTCGGTGCGAAGATAGTCAATGCCCGGAAGACCGCGATGCAGAAGCGGGAACCGGAAAACCAGACGGTGGCAAGCGTCAACCTCCTGTTCCTGACCGTCCTTTACGAATGTCGGGCAATTCTCGATTCGACAGCCTATCTTAACAAGTCGTCAAAAAAGCTTATGACGGATTTCGTCTAGATTTTACAAAGTCGTTTGCGGAAACTTTACATTCGGCTTCTATTTTCTAAAATAAAGACGGAAAAGGAAAGAATTTATGATTTGCGTTGTAGAAGATGACAAGGACATTCGGGAAATGGAAGTTTACGCATTGAAGAGCGCGGGCTTTGACGTTCTTGCTGCGGCTTCATCCGACGAATTCTTTCGCGAACTGGGAACCGGCGTTCCGAATCTCGTGATTCTCGATGTGATGCTTCCGGGGCGGGACGGCTTTTCCATTCTGGGCGACTTGCGCAGACACGCTTCGACGGCGAATGTCCCCGTGATGATGGTTACCGCCAAGACGACGGAACTCGACAAGATCAAGGGACTCGATTCGGGGGCGGACGATTACCTGACAAAGCCTTTCGGCATTATGGAATTTCTGGCCCGCGTACGCGCTCTTTTGCGTCGGTCGGAAATGCATCCGGCGCTTCCCGGCGAGGAAAAAACGCAGCTTCGGCTGGGACCGATCGAAATCGATGACATGCGGCACAAGGTCAAGGTCGAAGGGAGTCCGGTGGAATTGACATTCAAGGAATACGAGGTCCTAAAATTACTTTGTTCGAAACCGGGAATCGTCTTTGGGCGCGACCAGCTGATGGAACGCGTCTGGGGAATCGATGCGGCGATCGAATCGCGGACGGTCGATATGCACGTAAAGACGTTGCGAAAAAAACTTGGTTCTGCCGGAGAATGTATCAGGACGGTTAGAAATGTCGGGTACAAGGCGGATTGCGAGGATTCTCATGAAGGAAAAACTGAGCTTTAGCCTTTTTTATGTCGGTTTTCTCGCTGCGATTGTAGCGATGCTTCTCACCGCGGGGGCGTTCCGTTCGAGTATTTCGGAACAGACTGTTCTCGACCTGAAACAGCAGGGATTCGTTGTTGCGAACGCTTATGAACTGATCGATTCCGCGGAACAGCTGAAAAAGTTTACCACGCCGACGCTTCGGATCACGCTGATTTCCCCGGAAGGAAAAGTTCTGTTCGAGTCGGAAGCGGAAAAGGAGTCGATGGATTCGCATTTTTCCCGTCCGGAAGTTTTGTCGGCGATACGGGATGGGGACGGCTCGAGTTTCCGGCTTTCGCATACTTTGGAAACGGATGTGTATTACTACGCGAAACTCTTGCCGGACGGAAATGTCCTACGCCTTTCTATTCGGAAGAGCAGCGCGTTTTCGGTCATTTCGAGCGTGTATCCCAAGTTGATAATCCTGCTGATAGCGATTCTCCTTTTTTCCCTTTTCTTTGCGTATATCCTTTCGAACCGCTTTGTGGCGCCGATTCGACGCCTGGCGGAAAATCTGGATTCGGTGCAGTTTCCGGAAGGCGATCTAATCTATAAGGAATTCACCCCGTTTGCGCGGGAAATCAAGCGGGAACGCGACAATACGGCGCGGGAAATGTCCCGGCTCAAGTTCGAGCGAAATCGTTTCCGTACGCTCATCGAGGATATGTCCGAGGGCATGATCCTTCTCGACTCCAAAAGCGAAGTTGTCCTGGTGAACAGCGTCGCCCGGGAAATGTTCCATGTGGAGGGCGATTTTACCGGTCGGAACGTCCGTTGCTTTTCTCGGAACATCCCGCTGAACAGCGCGGTGGAATCGGCTTCGGGCGGCAAGAAGGCCGATGCGGAAATCCAGGTTGCGGGAAAGGATGTCCGCTTGATTGCAAGCCCTGTCTTTGTCGGCGGGGAAGTCTCCGGCGTCATCGTCATTCTTCTCGATGTCACCGAAAAAAAGAATCTTTCGGACTTGCGGGAAAAGTTTACCGCAAATGCTTCCCACGAGCTGAAGACACCGCTCACGTCGATTGTCGGGTATGCGGAACTGATCGAATCGGGTATGGCGAAACCCGAAGACATTCCGGAATTTGCCCGGAAAATTCACAAGGAGTCCGCACGGCTTATCGCCCTGACGAATGACATCATGAAACTTTCGGAACTCGACGAGGCGAACCCTGATGCGCTCTCCCTCGAAAGGGTTAACTTGTGCGAAATGCTGAAGGAGATAGTCTCGATGCTCGAACCGCTCGCTGCGAAGAGGCGTATTTCCGTTTCGGCTCCTACCGAGGATTTTTTCGTAATGGGCGACAAGGGAAAGCTTTTCGAAATGTTCTACAATCTGGTCGTGAACGCAATTCGCTACAACAGGGATTCCGGTTCGGTAACGGTTGCGTTCGAAGGAAACTCCGTAGTTGTAAAGGATACGGGAGTGGGCATTGCGGAGGATCACCTGCCGCACATCTTTGAACGCTTCTACCGCGCGGACAAGAGCCGTTCCAAGGAAACGGGCGGAACGGGACTCGGGCTTGCTATCGTCAAGCATATTGCGGAGCTTCACCAGGCGAAGGTTTCAGTCTCTTCTGTTTTTGGAGAAGGAAGCGTTTTCCGGGTCGATTTCCCGTCGGCCAATGCCTCGCTTCCGACCCCGAATTCTTGACTTCCGATTTCTGTTTCCCGCCATTTGCCTTTTTGCAAAAATCTTTGCAAAACATCTTCTTTCCGAGCATCTTGCCGGAGAAAAAATTGTATAGATTTAAAGAAGACGGTTATCTATGGACAAGCTTTCGCCTCTCGCCTTTCTGGACTATCGAGAATATCTCGCAGCTTTTTTTGAACATCGGAAAGCGAGTACGCCATGGTATTCCTACAAGGTATTTGGAGATGGCGTCGGACTAGACCAGAGTCAGGTCTTTCGGATTCTCCAGAAAAATCTCCATGTTTCCAAGCGTGCGCTTCCTCGGTTTGTCGAATATCTCAAGCTCGACGAAAAGGAAGCGAAGTATTTTGAAAAGCTGGTGGAACTCGGGCGCGCCCGTCGGGAATCCGATACGCGCAGGCTCTTTGCGGAAGTTCTTGCCTTGAAAGGGTCGAAAAGTCTTGAACTCAATGACGATCAGTATGAGCTTTATTCCAAGTGGTATCACAGCGTCGTTCGCACGCTTCTGGGATTTGTCCGCATTAAGGACGAGTTCGCCGCTCTCGGTTCAATGGTTTCGCCACCGATTTCCGCCGAGGATGCCCGGACGTCGGTAGAGCTCTTAAATCGACTAGGGCTAGCCGAACGGGACTCTTCGGGGTTCTGGAAACTTTCCGGTCTCTCGCTTACGACGGGAAACGCCTACCGGTCAAAACTTGTACGCGCCTACCAGGCGGAATCGATGAAGCTTGCCATGCAGAGTCTGGACATCCATGAAAAATCCGAAAGGGACATCAATGTGATGAATATGGCCTTGGACGTATCCGCATTTAGGGATTGTCTTGCTATCTTGAATACGGCGCGGGAAGAAATCCGTGCGCGAGTCGAAAAGGTCGATTCGCCGGATCGCGTGGTGCGCTTGTCGATGGCGTTTTACCCGGTTGCCTATTCCAAAGGGGTCTCGTCTTGATGTATTCGGCGATCTGGAAATTTTTCGGTGCAATCCTTTCGGCGGGAGTTCTCGCTTCCTGCTCGGACAATGCCCAGGCAAACGGGGGCATCTGGGATGAGACGCAAAATACGCTGGCTGTCCGGGTTCTGACGGCTTCGGGAACGCCTGCGACGAATGCCCGGGTGCGGCTCGTGACGGGAACGGCCCTGGTCGAGGATAGCGCTTATTCGGATGCTGCGGGAATCGCACGCCTAAAGCGCCCTTCCCGGGACGGCTTTGTCGAAATCGAGGAGCTTTCTGGCGTTGCCAGGGAAAACATTCGCGTCGATGACTCGATTCTGGTGGGGACGCTTCAAAGTCCTAAGGAAATGCGCGGTTCGCTTTCTTCGTCAGTGGAATTTCCGCAAAGGCTCCGCCTGTATGGAACCTCGTATGTCGCGAGTGTTTCCGCCGATGGAATGTTTTCGTTCGGCGGGATTCCGGCGGGGGAATATGCCATCCTTGCGGAAGCGGACGGGAAATATGTTTATTGGGGCGCATCGAGCGTCTCTTCGGACCTGTCGATTGTTTCCCTTTCCGAACCGTCGCTTGATAGCGTCCTTGTCGATGATTTCGAAGTTGCGACCGGAACGAACCGCTTCCATGCGCTGACCGGTGCGAGCTGGTGGTTTACATCGGCGGATTCCCTGAGCGGCGTGGATCCTACGCTTCCGGCAAATGCCTATGTCCGTTCGTCCGAAAGTTTTCAGGAAACCCGGAGCGTACATTTTTCATTTACCGTGGACTCTTCTTTGGGGGCGTATGCGCTTTGCGGCTTTGACATCGGCGTTTCCCGGTGGCAGGATTCGACGACTTCCTACGACATGTCGGGAACAGACAGCGTAACGTTCTACATTCGTGGAACGGGGCATATTGTAATGCAGTTTTCCGGCTTTGACGAAAAGGGGAAGGTCGTGCGCTGGGATTTTGAATTCGATGTCCCGTCGGCTGCGGACTGGAAGCGCGTTTCCGTTCCGCCCAAGGGTAACGAGGACTGGGAAAAAATCAAGTCCCGGATGCGGACCGTTACGTTCCTTTCCACGGAAAATGCGGACATCTGGCTTGACCAGATCGTGTTTCACGGAATTTCCGCGCAGAACCTGTTCCGCGACCTGTTGATTCGATAATTTGAATGTGGCAAATGAAAGGGCGGCTCGGAGAGCCGCCCTTTTGAATTTTCTTGAAAATGCGCCAGGCTATTCCCCGGTGTATTTGAAGAAGACCGCGGCGAGAGGCGGGAGCTGGATGTTTGCACTCCAGGGGCGGTTCTGCCAGGCGGTATCTTCGGAGCGAATTTCGCCAGCGTTTCCGATATTTCCGCCCCCCCACATTTCGGAATCCGAATTGAAGATCTCCTTCCAGCGTCCGCGGGCGGGAAGTCCAATCCGATATGGGGTTCGAGGAACCGGGGTGAAATTGAACGCGCAGAGAATCATCGCTCCGCGGGCGTCCTTGCGTACAAATGAAACGATCGAGGAATCCGCGTCGTCGCACGAAATCCATTCGAATCCTTCGGGTGCGTGATCGACTTCCCAAAACGGACTTTCGTTCCTGTAAACATGCGAAAGCGCCTTGAACATCTCGTGCAGTTTGCTATGTGTCTCCCACGTGAGCAGGTGCCAGTCGAGCGACTGCTTCTCGTTCCATTCGCGGTATTGTCCGAAGTCGTTGCCCATGAAGTTGAGCTTCTTGCCGGGATGGGCGAACTGGTAAGCGTAGGCGAGCCTCAGGTTGGCGAATTTCTGCCAGTTGTCCCCGGGCATCTTGCCGAGCATCGAACCCTTGCCGTGGACGACTTCGTCGTGGGAAAGCACCAGGATGAAGTTTTCGGAATAGGCGTAAACCATGCTGAACGTGAGCAGATTGTGATGGTATTTGCGGTGAATCGGCTCGTGCTTCATGTAGGTTAGGAAATCGTTCATCCAGCCCATGTTCCACTTGTAATGGAAGCCCAGACCGCCGCGTTCGGGCGGGCGCGTGATACAGGGGAAGCTTGTCGATTCCTCGGCGATGAGAATCGCGTGAGGTGCGAGTCTTCCCATGATGCTGTTCAGGTGTTTCAGGAATTCGAGCGTATCGTAATTGATGTTTCCGCCGTCCTTGTTCGGAATCCACTCCCCGTCCTTCTTGCCGTAGTCGAGGTAGAGCATGCTTGCCACGGCATCGACGCGAAGACCGTCGCAGTGGAATTCGCGGAGCCAGTACATGGCGTTTGCGATGAGGAAGTTCGAAACTTCCTTTCTGCCCAGGTTGAAAATATATGTTCCCCAGTCGGGGTGTTCGCCTTGCCGCGGGTCTGCGTGCTCGTAGCAGGCCGTTCCGTCAAAACGCCCGAGTGCATAGGAATCTTTCGGAAAGTGGGCGGGGACCCAGTCGAGGATGACGCCGATTTCGTTCTGGTGGCAAAGATCGACAAAACGGCGGAATTCGTCGGGCTTTCCGAAGCGGCTCGTCGGCGAATAGTAGCCGGTCACCTGGTAGCCCCACGATTCGTCGAGCGGATGTTCCATGATGGGCAGGAACTCCACATGAGTATATCCCATGTCCTTGAGGTAGGGGATAAGTTTTTCCGCCAGTTCGTTCCAGGATAGGAACCTGTCGGGGTTTGCCGGGTCGCGTTCCCAGGAACCCGCGTGGACCTCGTAGATGTTCATCGGGCTTCCGAAGACGCGTGTCGCATAATGCGTGTCCATGTAGAGCTTGTCGTTCCACGTGTAGCCTTCAAGGTGGGTCGTGACGCTTGCTGTCGCCGGGCGCATTTCGCTGAGTTTTGCGAAAGGATCTGATTTGGTGAGCAGGCGTCCGTCCTGCGTGTGGATTTCGAAGCGGTACAGTTCGTTTTCGCCGAGTTCCGGGATGAAAATTTCCCAGACTCCCGAAGAGCCGATCATCCGCATCGGGTGACGTCTTCCGTCCCAGCTGTTGAAGTTTCCGACGACGGCTACGCTCTTTGCGTTTGGCGCCCATACGGCGAACTGCACGCCGGAAAATCCCTGGTGCGAGACGATGTTTGCTCCAAGCTTCTTATACAGGTCGTAATGCGTTCCGTTCTTGATCAGGTGGCAGTCGAAGTCGGAAAGGACCGGGAAAAATGCGTAGGGATCGACGACCGTGTACTTGACGCCGTTTTCGAGCGTGATGTGCAGTTTATAGAAGAATGGCTGAAACTCCATGTCGAGGACCGCTTCGAAAAATCCCGAATCGCCGATTTTCGCGAAGTCGAAGACGAACGGGGAATTTTCACGGGATGCTTTCTTGGATTTCCTGGAATTTGCCCGGGAAGGCTTCTTGGCCTTTGGTTCTTCGGTCTCTTCGGGAATGGATTCCCCACTGATGAAGGCGGCTCCCGGCAGATAGACGCGAACGGCTGTTTTGAATCCTCTGTCCGTTTCGACTTGATGAATTCCTAAAAAGGAAAACGGATCCTTGCAGTTGAAATCCCAGATGGAACGCATCTGGTCTTGGGTCAAAGTTGTCATATCTTGAAAATCCATATAAAACCTATCGGTTGGAGTCTTGGCTAAAATTACCTTTAATTTTTGAAAAGGAACAAGAATTTTTAAATTTATTCCGTGAAAACATTGCTAGGCTTCTTGCGTTTCCTAGGTTCGCTTCGTGTCGGAGTTGCCGTCCTGGGCGTTTTATCCGTCCTCGTGTTTTGGGGGACGCTTTTTGAGGCGAAGGCCGGGCTTGAATGGGGGACAGAGCGCTTTTTTGGCAGCTGGTTCCTGCTTGTCGCCGGAATTTTCCCGTTCCCTGCGATGAAATCGGTTGCGCTCTTTCTCTTTTTCCATCTGTTGTTCGCCGTTTTTTTTCGCATCCCGCACACGTGGAAAAAATTCGGCATTCTGCTTGTGCACTTTTCTTTTTTGGTCCTGATTTCGGGTAGCCTCGCGGGAACTTCCTTTAGAAAGTCGGTCGAAACTTTTGGAATCGAAGGCACTAAAGTCGTACTGGATTCTGCGAGCGGAACTTCTTTTCGCCTTTTGAAAGCGGACTCCACGGGATGTCTGGTCGAAATCCCGGAGAAACGGCAGTCCTTGCGCATCGCCTGGAACGATCCGCAGAAAATTGGAGGTTTTTCCGTCTATTTCGGGGAAACGCTTGAAATCTCGCCGAAACGGAAAGCGGTGCGCTTTTGGGTGAAGCGGGATCCCTTTGCCTTTGTCCCGTATCTTTTTTCGTTCTTGCTATGCGCCGGATTTCTCTGGTGCGCTGTCGTGAAACTTCGGAAACCCGGATCGTGAAAACCGTTTTCTGTATGACGTTCTTTTTGGTCGCTTTGCTTTACGCCTTGCCGGCAAAGCCTTTCGCCGTCGATTTTGACGGGCGGATTCGACCGCAGAATTCCTTTGAACTTCTGCTTTCGCAGCGGATTTGCGAAAGCAGAAAGTGTGCGGGAATTTCTCCCGGAGAACTTTTTTCGAAAATACAAGACGGCGAAGCCGATTCGCTTGAAGTCTTTCGGGTAAATCGTGCCGCAGCGGTGGAAATTCTGCACTTAGACGAAAACCGTCGGAACTTTTGCCGGAGAGACTTTGAACAAAGCCGTTCCTTGCTTCGACAATATGCCGAGCGGAACGACGACAGACCGCTGACTCGGGAATTCATTCGGCTGGATGCGGCTCTCGACCTGTATGATTCCATCCGGAGCGAATCGTTTGTCGAAAGAATTTCGGTCGATCTTTCCGAGTTGACTTTAACCGAAAACAGGCAGGTTCGTGCAGAAAGTTTGTATTTAAACATAAACTTGCCTTTTGTCCTGTGGATTCTTGCCTGCATCGCATTCTCTGCGTCCCTGGCGTTCTTTTTTGAAAAACGCTTTTCGTGGAAACTTGCCGCGTCTCTTGAATTTCTGATGTCGGGACTTTGCTTCGCGATCTTTGTCTTTCGCGCATTCGTGGAGAACCGCTTGCCGCTCGCTTCGCTTTACGAGATGCTTTTGCTGATTGTATTCGGCGTCTCCGTGGCGTTTCCCCTGCTTGCCGTCTTGACGCGGATGAGGAGCCTTGTCGTATGCGGAAGCGGAATTGCGCTTGCCATTTTGCTCGTGATGCGTTCCGCCTTGAACGGGGACGCCTTTTCTCCGGTTTCCGTACTTCTGGATTCGCCGTTTTGGCTTTCGCTTCACGTGTTTACGATAGCTTGCGGATTTTGCCTGCTCCTGGTTTCGAGCCTGATTGCCCATGTTTCCCTTTTGCGCCGCGCTCTGGAACTCGAAATTTCGGATACGTTGCACAATGTCCTCTGGAAAACGCTTTCCGCCGGTTTTCTTTTTTCGTCGCTCGGAATTCTCCTGGGCGGTTTCTGGGCGGATGTCGCCTGGGGGCGTTTCTGGGGATGGGACCCAAAGGAAAATGGAGCCCTTCTGGTTATTTTGTGGGTGTTGACCGTCGGACATCTGAAATGGGGAAATCTGGTTCGGGCAAAGACGCTAGACGCAATGCTCTCGCTTCTGTCGGTTGTCATTTTGTTCTGCCTTTTGGGCGTGAACCTTCTCGGGGTCGGACTTCACAGCTACGGCTATTCGCCAGGTCTCTTTTTTTCCTTGTGCGCCTTTGTCCTGATGGATATTTTGTATGTAGCCTTCTTTTCGCTTTGGAAAAAGGATTCATCGAAAAAACTAAAACTCGGAGAGTAAAATGAAACTGAAAACAGCTTTGACCATAGCCGGTTCGGATTCGAGCGGAGGAGCGGGAATCCAGGCGGATATCAAGACGATGACGATGCACGGCGTGTTTGCGATGAGTGCGGTGACCGCCTTGACGGCGCAGAATACGCTCGGTGTCAGGTCGATCATGGAAGCTTCTCCCGGATTTCTTGCGGATGAACTCGACGCTGTCTTTTCGGACATCTTTCCCGATGCGGTAAAAACGGGAATGGTCGCTTCTAGCGGGTTGATTTGTACGATTTCGAAAAAGTTGAAGGAATACTCGGCGAAAAATATCGTCGTGGATCCGGTGATGGTCGCGACAAACGGGGCGAAACTGATTTGCGACGAGGCGATTGAAACGCTCCAAAAGGAACTTTTGCCGCTCGCGACCGTGCTTACGCCGAATATTCCCGAGGCGGAAGTCCTTGCCAAAATGAAAATCCGGACGGAAGGGGAGATGGAAGAGGCTGCCCGGAAAATTTTTGAAAACTTTGGCTGTGCGGTCCTTCTGAAAGGCGGGCATGACTTGAACGATGCAAACGATCTGCTGTGGAGCGGAAACGGCCCGGAATGGTTCTTTGGGAAGAAAGTCGAGAACCCGAATACGCATGGGACGGGATGCACGCTTTCGAGCGCAATCGCAAGCAATCTCGCTTTGGGAAGGACTCTCTCGGATGCCGTGAAGCGCGCCAAGGACTTTGTGTCGGACGCTCTCGCCTCGATGCTCGATCTGGGGAACGGGAAAGGTCCGATGAACCACATGTTCGCCCTGTAGTGTTTCTATTTTTGCCCTATGATTTTGAAATGGGACACTCTTCTTTCGGCGACCCGCTTTGGACATCCGGCGAGCCTTGACCCGAACCGCTCCGATTTTCACCGAGATTACGACCGCATCGTCTTTTCGACGGCTTTTCGACGGCTGGGAAGAAAGACCCAGGTGCATCCGTTTTCGGTGAACGACCATGTGCACAGCCGTCTAACGCATTCCATCGAGGTATCAAGCGTTGCGCGCAGTCTCGCGATTACGGTTTTCAACCGGATAAAGAACGAGTTTCCCAGAAATTTCAGCGCATCGCATTTCGGGACGATTGCGCAGTCGGCGGCTCTCGCCCACGATATCGGCAATCCGCCGTTCGGGCATGCAGGCGAGGCGGCGATTCGCGATTGGTTCAAGAAAAACCGGGATTCCGCTCCGCTCAAGAATTTTAGCGACCGCGAAATGAAGGATTTTGAAAATTTCGACGGCAACGCCCAGGGAGTCCGGATCCTTTCGAAGCTGGAATATCATTTTCTAGACGGCGGAATGCGGCTTACGTATGCGACCGTATCTTCGATGATGAAGTATCCGAGGCTTGCCGTCTATGGAATCCCGACGAGCCTTTTCCAGACGGAAGCGGAAGATTACCGCGACATGGCAAACGTGCTCGGCATTCCCGAGATAGGAAACGGGATCTGGATACGGCATCCGCTGAGCTATCTGGTGGAAGCCGCGGATGACATCTGCTACTGCATTCTCGACGTGGAAGACGCGATTGAACTCGGAATTCTCCAGTTTGCCGACATCCGCAACATGTTCGAATATCTCTGCGGTCCGGACATCGATATCGACCGGGAATACAACGAGAATGGTCAAAATTTCCGGGATTTCCTTTCGAGCGTGCGCGGACTCGCCATCCAGAACCTGATCGATGCGGTGGCAAACGTATTCGTTGTCCATTATCGGGAAATCATGAACGGGGAACTTCGCTCATCGCTAATCGAACAGGCGGATTCCGATGCGGTGAACGGAATTCGCATTGCAAAAAGGCTCGGCCGGGAACGTATTTACCCCGACCGCAGAAAGACGGAACTTGAAGTCGGCAGCTATACGACGCTTAGTACGGTCCTCGACGCCTTTGTGAGCGGTGTCTATGAGTTTCGCAAGTACGGGGAATCCTCCTATCGCGCGGCGCGAATCGTCCGCCTGATCGGTCCTGCGAAAATCGGGCAGACCGTAACGCCTCTCGAAGCGTATCACCAGGTTCTCGATTTTGTGAGCGGCATGACGGACAATTACGCTTCGTATCTGGCGCGTCAGATCAGCGGCCTTGTCCAATGAAAATTCCAAATCGCACGGACCGCATCTGGCTCTTCGACTATGACATGACGCTGTATGCGGAGCGTTCCGTTCTGGAATCTCTCGACAGGCGCATCTCCCTTTTCGTGCAGAAGACGGTCAAATGCCCTTTCGAGGAAGCTTCCCGGATTCGCAAGGACTATCTGCTGCGTTTCGGAACGACTCTCGCCGGTCTTCAAAGCGTCTATGGAGTCCGACCGGATGATTATTTCGACTTTATCCATGAACCGGAAACCTTGAACTATCCGAAATTTTCGCAAGAGAAACTTCAGATGCTCCGATCGATTCGCGGACCGAAATATGTTTTTACCAATGGGCGTTCCGACTGGAGCCGCGCCGGAATTTCCCGGATGGGAATTTCGGAGTGTTTCCGGAAAATCGTGGGCCTCGAAAATCTTGGCTGGAAAGGAAAACCGGCGGATAGCGCTTACGAAAAGATGGAAGAAATCCTGCATTCGGATGCAACCTTTTGTGCGGGAGACGATCCGAAAAGAATCATCCTCCTCGACGATTCCCTCAAGAACCTGAAGCCAGCGCATGACCGCGGATGGACAACTATCTGGGTGAATCCCGATTCCGAAGAGGCCGGCTCGTTCGCGAGCGCGAGAATTTCTTCCCTGATGGATTTGCGCGAATTGACGGAACCGGATACGGCAGCCTTGGACCGATAAGCTATTTTTGGGACATGTTGGAAATGCTTTCTCTGGAATTTATGCGCAACGCCTTTATTGCGGCGTTTCTTGTCGCTCTTGCGTGTGGAATCATGGGGTCCTATGTGGTGGTGAACAGGATTTCCGGGACGGCCGGCGGTGTCGCACACGCTTCGTTTGGTGGTATAGGGCTTGCATGTTTTTGCGGCTTTTCCCCGATGCTCGGCGCTCTGGGCGTGGCGCTCCTCTGCGCGTTTGTGATGGGATACCTGACATGGAAGGATCGGGAGCGTTCCGATACGCTGGTGAATGTCATCTGGGCTGGCGGCATGGCGACTGGCGTCATCCTCACGGACCTCACGCCGGGATATAGCGGAGACCTGATGAGCTTTCTCTTTGGAAGCATCCTAACCGTTCCGCGGGAACTTTTGTGGGGAATGGCTGCGCTTGCTCTTGTCGTTTTGAGCGTGACCGCTTTCTTCTTCCGCGATTTCCTCGCGATTTCCCATGACCCGGAATTTGCCCGTGTGCGCGGGGTGCCTGTACTGCGTCTTTACATGCTCCTGATGGCGCTTGTCGCCTGTACGGTCGTAATGGCGGTGCAGACGGTGGGTCTCATTCTTGTCATTGCGCTGCTCACGATTCCCGCCTACGTCGCGGAGAGCCATTCGAAAAACCTGAAGCGGATGATGTTCCTATCCTGTCTGCTTTCGGCTGCGCTTTCCGTTGCGGGGCTTCTCGTAGCCTATTTTCTGAATTTTACGGTCGGGCCAGTCATCATCCTTTTCGGCGTTCTGCTCTATGTGCTGAACTGGGGATTCTTGAAGATCCGCAACTTGCGGTAGGTGCTTCCGCCGGCCTATTTTCTATTTTACCTCTATGCGAAACAAAGTCCTGCCCTTCTTGCTTTCCCTTTCGGCTTTTGCGCTCGCGGCGACGCATTCGCTTTTTGAAAATCCGGACATCACGACGGAATATTCCGAACTTCTCCGGGAGAAAAACGCGCGGAACGATTCCCTCCTGCCCGCTTTGGACGGGGACAAGGCATTTGCCGAGCTGCTCCGCCAAAACCCGAATTTCTGGAGCTTGGAGCGACTGGACCGGGAAGGGGAAATGCTCACGAAGCTCAAGGCGAAAATCGTCTATATCGACGGTATCCGCGAGGAAGCCTACTGCAGGCTTGACAAGGACGCTTCGCAGGCGGGAGAATGGCATCTGGAAATCGGGGTCGATTTTGTGAGCGCTGCGTCGAATACGGTGGGAATCCACGTGCAGCAATGTCTGAACATGGTCCGCGACGAACTCGGCTATCTGGTGAGGAAAGGCGACAAGGTGATTGCTGTTCCCCCGAAAAAGGTTATCGAAAAGATCAAGGATGTCGAAATTCCGGCGGCGATCGACGTGGACTTGCAGCAAAAGCTTTTGACGGCGCACGAAGAGGTGAACCTGACGGGAAACTGCCCCAAAGGAATCGAAAGCTACCTGATTTTGCGCGACGTCTGGAACCAGGTCAAAAACGAGAAGATGGATATCGTTGCGATCAACGATAGATTAAACGCCAAGGTCAATGGCGGGCACAGCATCAAGACCTGCGCCTTTAGCACGGAATGGAACAAGCGCTACCAGGGAAGGGCTTCGTTTGAATGCGATATCGACGCGGAGACTTGCGATTATGAAGATTCGGAAGACGGCAAGTCGCGCTGGGTTTGGAATTTCGAAGCGAATCGCTTTGAATACAAGAGAAAGAAATTTCTGTTCTTTGGAATTGGGCCGAAGAGCATCCACGATGGCGGAACGATGATGGATCTGCGCCTCGTTCGGCTTTCGACGACGCTTTACCTCGAAGGGTTTATGAACGAGAAGGGGGAACCTGTCGCGCTCGGGCTTGTCATCTTGCCAAATGAAAAGGATGAATACGAGGAATATGACGATTCGGACGAGGATTCGTATGAGTATGAGGAGTGAGGCTACCCGGAGCTTCGCGGAACATTAAACATCTTTTTTGCCGTGGCCGGCATCGTTTCGCTCAAAAGGAAAGTATATTTAGATGAGAATTTTTGGATAAGGAGAAACAATGAAAAAGTTTACCTTGACAGTATCGGCTTTGGTCCTTGCCGCATCGGCTTTTGCCGGTGAACGTTTTGGCGGTATCGGCGTCACCATCTACGCGACGTCAAACGGTGTCCGCGTTGTCGATGTCATTCCGGGGTCCCCGGCGGCTTTGGCGGGGCTTGAATCCGACGACAGGATTCTCGCGGTCGATGGCAGGTCGCTTGCGGGGAACTCCCTCGACATCTCCAAGGACATTCTCCGCGGAACGGTCGGAAAACCGCTGGAACTTTCTGTCCTCCGCGAAAGGGATACGCTTTCCGTAACGCTTCGCCGAGCGAACATTTCCGTGGAAGACATTGCCGAAGGCGATGTGAAGGATTGGTATGGCGAAGACCAGGAAGCCTATTCGCCGGATGAAATCGCCGAAGTCGCCCGCAAGTCGCTCGCAAACGATTACACGCTGCTTTCCGTGATGAAGGACGGTCGTGTCATTCCCGATTCGATAAACGTTTCCGCTTCTTCGCTTTCCGCCGTGTCGGTGGAGAACTCGGATGGGGAAAACAAGCCGGTGGTGAAGTCCCGGTTGGTTCGTGCGGCCGGCTCCCTGGAACGGATGGACCGCGAGCAGGTAACGGTGAATCTTCGCGCGGAAGGTCCGACGGCGATTCGCATCGTAAGCGCGAACGGCGAAGTGGTCGAACGGCTTTTCCGAAAAGATGCGAAGGCCGGTTCCCAGGCGTTCTGCTGGAACGGCAAGGGGGCTGCTTCGGGGCGCTACATCGTTCACATCGACCAGAACGATGCGTCTTCCGCTGTGTCGGTTGAACTCCGTTAACGTCTTCCTTTTGGTTCGATAAAGGCTTCTGTTTGGACAGGAGCCTTTCCTTTTCTATTATTGGCGAGTGATGTTCACTGCGAAAAAGTCGAAAGTTTTCGGGTGCCTGTTCGGATGGGTGCTCTTTTTGGCTTCGCTTTCTTTTTCGGAGGAACTCACCCGGTTGGAATTGCCGGAACGTCCGGAGGTTCCCGATTCCACGGCAGCGGATTCGTCTTCGGATTGGTTCGGCGGAACGAGGGATTCGACGCTGGCGGATACGGTCGAATACCATGCCGTGGACCTGCAATACGATGTGAGCGCTTCGACATTCAACCTGAACGACAAGGCGCAGCTGAAGTATCGGACGGTGACGCTCGACGCGGATACGATTCGATTCAACCAGAAGGATCAGGTCTTGCAGGCGAGCGGCGATCCTGTGCTGCGAGAAACGCGAAATTCGTCTTTGGCTGGTTACCGGATGAAATACAATATGAAATCCCGGGTGGGCGAAGTCTATTACGCGACGACGTTTCAGGACAATAACCAGCTGAACGGGATGGAAGTGCGGAGGCTTCCCGATTCGCGGCTTCTGATAGCTCGGGGCGATTTCAGCACATGCGACGATACGACGCACCAGCATTACTATTTCTACGGAAGGCGGATGGTCGTAAAGCCAAAGGAGAGCGTGACGGCTCGGCCTGTCGTCCTGAATATCGCGGATGTCCCTGTCGCCGTCTTGCCGATGATTGTCGCCCCGCTCAAGAGCGGTCGCCGTTCGGGGTTTCTGACTCCGAAATTCGGCGGCGACCAGGTGCAGGGATTCTACATCAAGAATGTCGGGTTTTACTATGCGCCGAACGATTACTGGGATGCGACGACTTCGGGGGATATTGTCGAAGGTTCTTCGGCGAATTTCGAAAAGACGACGCTTTCCGAAACGATCCGCTACAAGTGGCGGTATCGCCTAGACGGAAATATCACCTATACGAGCTATCTGGAACAGTTTGACTTTGCGAACAGCGGCTACGACATTTCGTTCAACCACAACCAAAATCTGACGCCCGACGGCAAGCACACCCTTTCCGGTTCGGGATCCTTCGTTTCGAGCCAGAGGGTGAGACAGGATAACGGCCTCACTTCGGAAACAATCCTGAACCAGCAGGCGAACGCACAGATGACCTATTCGGGAAAGTTCGGGACGAACAAGAGCCTCACCGTGAAGGCTTCCCAGCAGTATAACTTGGTGACGGGCAACAAGGAACGCCAGATTCCCGATGTCCAGTTCCGCATGAGCGGGCAGCTTTTCGATTTTGAACGAGACGAGGACGAGGCTCGCGAGGCTTCCTTTCTAGACAAGTTCAACTATTCCTTTACAAACCGTTTTAATTTGTATGAAAAGGTCGCGCCGGATACCGTGCGGGATATCGATACGGTCGCCTGGTACACGGGCTACCTGGGGACCTATTCCCTGGACTATTCGGGTTCGCTTTTCGATGTCATCAATTTGACACCGCGAGCGACCTTCACGGGAATGTGGAGCGGGAACCGCTGGATAAATCCGAACGATTCCGCCAAGTACCGCAAGCAGCGCAGCGGTTTCAACCCGGAAAAGGACGAATACGGCGAATTCTTCTACAACCACAATTACAGCCTGACCGCTGACACGAAACTCTACGGAATCTGGATGCCGGAAATCGGTCGCTTTACGGGAATTCGCCATGTCCTTTCGCCGAGCGTTTCCTATACGTATGCGCCAAAGATGGACACGAACAGGTATTTCGTGAAGCATCCGCTCTTAGGCCAGACGCCTTACCAGACGGAACAGAAGGCTATCGGGCTTTCCCTTTCGAACGATTTCGATATCAAGTATCTGAAGACGGCAAGCCGGACGAGAAAATCCGAGGACGGCAAGGATTCGACGACTTCGGAAGATATCTACGGGACGCGTCGCCTGGTGACTACATCCCATTCGACGTCCTACAACTTTGCTGCGGATTCGCTCCAGTGGTCGGATATCAGTTCTTCGTTCGGTTTCCAGGTCTTGCCGAACTACCTTTTTACCATCCGGACTCGGCACAGCTTCTACCACAGGTTCGAAGAGGATCCAAACAAGGTCCGGATTCCTGAGCTCACCTATTGGGGTTACGATCTGTCGAAAAAGTTCAACTGGTCGGGGAGCTTCAATTCCGGGCTTCCTTCCCAGATGGGAAAATACCGGAAGGATTCCTGGTCGGCGAGCCTCGACTACCGTTATTCCTTTTCGAGTACGCGCGTCGGGCACAAGGTTTTCCGGGATAATGTTTCCCATTCGACGGGAATTTCGGCTTCGCTCCATCCGACCGAAAACTGGTCCATGACCTACACGACCCGCTACAGCTATACCGAGGGCCGTTTCGCTTCGCACGAGTTTACGTTCGACCGGACGCTGCACTGCTGGAAAATCGATTTTACGTGGACTCCGGCGGGACCTGCCGCAGGCTGGAGCTTTGCTGTCTATGTCAAGGATCTGCCGGACATCCGCCTGAACGCGGCGAGTACGGATGATTGATCGTTTAAAATGCCGGCATTTATTAATTCACCAAAACAAATTTTTACATCTTCCCGCTTCAAAAAAATTTAATTCTTCCTTATGCCGAAAGTCTTGTTATTCCTCTTTGTGTCCGTCGCGGTTCTTTTTGCCGAAGAAACCTTGCCCGTTTATCAGAAGGGAAATCCAAAATCCCGCGTCCTGGGTTATCTCGGGGCTTCGGACAAGGTTGTCGAACTGCCGATACCCCCCAAGAAAAAGAAGGTCGTGGAATATGTCAAGCAGAAAAATTCCAAAAAGAAAAAGCGCATCGTGAAGTATGTGAATGTCGAACCGAAGGAGCCTCCGGAATTCATCCCGGTGAAAACGAAGTTTGCCAAAAAAGGCTTTGTTCGCCGGGCGGACTATTCCCGGTTCAAGGAACGCGCCAAGGATTTGAGCGGTGTCTATTCCTCGGCGACGGGAAGCGTGGTGCTTTCAAAATCCCCAAACTCGCCGGAAAGGTTCAACATCCGTATCCAGAACGGACCGGAGAGCGATCGCGCGGAAATCGAAATGGGGAATGTCCCCGCTCGGAATGTCTCCGGGCACATGCGCTTTACCTATTCGGAACCGGGCTGCAACCTGGAAATCGATCTTTTTGAGCGCAAGGTTCGGGTTGCCCAAAAGGGCTGCGAGGAATACAATTCAGGGCAGGCGTCCCTTTTCGGAAACTATGAAAGCTATGCGGAATACCGCCACCGGGCGGAAGTCTTTCGCGACAGGGAAGTCCGCGCTTCTTTCAAGAAGTTCACCTGGTGTCCGGAAGGTCCCGCTTCTTGCGAAAAGATCCGCGACGAGGAAGACTGTTCGGTCGAAATCGTCTGGAGCAAGGATTCGCAGGGAATCATCGAACGCCGTTGCGGTGATATGGTCCACAAGTATCGCCCGATGGAGCGCATGATTCCGCACAAGTCGGATTTTTACCGAGGCGAAAAGCCTGTCATGCTCAAGGCAAAGCGGACGGACATGGCGAATGAATGGATGGTCTGGTCATACTACCCGAAAGCGCAGCGCTTCAAGATGGTCCGGTTTGGCGCACGTCCCGACATTGCCTACGCGGAAATTTACGAATAGGTTTTTCGAGAAATCGGGCTTGAAGGCGAGATGCAAAAAAGTCCCCATTTTCATGGGAACTTTTACTCGATAGGTTTCTAAAACCGGCAGTCCTTAATCGTCTTCTTCTTCGACGGGGGACTTGGATTCCTGCTTGCGCTTGTGCGGGTCGAGCGTAATCTTTCTCAGGCGGAGCGCTTGCGGGGTTACTTCCACGCATTCATCGTCGTTGATGAACGTGACGCATTCTTCGAGCGTCATGCGGCGGTAGGGCGTCAGCTGGATGTTGTCGTCCGAGGCCTTGGAGCGCATGTTCGTGAGGTGCTTCCCCTTGGTCGCGTTCACGATGATGTCCGTCGTGCGGTTGTGCTCGCCGATGATCATGCCCGGATAGACTTCCGTCGCCGGCGGGATAAAGAGCGCACCGCGGTCTTCGAGCTTGGAAAGCGCATAGCTCGCCGCGGGACCCGGTTCCTTGGCGATGAGGACGCCGTTCGTGCGGGCCGGAATGTCTCCCTTGTAAGGTTCGAAGTCGAGGAAGAGCGACTGCGAAACGGCATATCCCTTAGACAGCGAGAGCAGCTTGGATCGAACGCCTAGAAGTCCGCGGCTCGGGACCTTGTACTCCAGCGTGACTCGGTTGTTCTCGTCCGTGTTCATATCGATCATTTCGCCCTTGCGGCGTCCGAGTTCCTCGATTACGGGACCGCTGTACTCCGAGGGGACTTCGACCTTGAACTTTTCGACCGGTTCGAGCAGCTTTCCGTTTTCGTCTTTCTGGAAGATGACCTGCGGGGATCCGATCGTAAACTCGTAAAGTTCGCGGCGCATGCTCTCGATGAGAATCGTGAGATGCAGGATGCCGCGCCCCGAAACCTTGAACGTCGAAGCGCCGTCCGCCTTTTCGACGAGGAGCGCGGGGTCCGCCATGTGGGCGCGTTCGAGGCGTTCGGCGAGGTTGTTGCCGGTGAGGAACTTTCCGCCGCCCTTGCCGGCGAGCGGTGACGTGTTCACGGTGAAGAGCATGGAAATTGTCGGCGGGTCGATGTGGATGCGCGGCAGGTGGACAGGCTTATCGACCGAGGAAAGCGTGTCGCCGATGTCGAACATTTCGAGACCCGCTATCTGGATGATTTCGCCCGGACCCGCCTCTTCGATGGGGACGGACTGGATGCCTTCGTAGTGGAGAATCTTCTGGATGCGGATGTTCTTTATCTTCGGGGTCGCCGAATCGTCGTCTGTCATAAAGCTCTGGGCGACCGTCATGCCGGTCTTGAACGTTCCCTGCTGGACGCGTCCTACGGCCATCCGACCGAGGAAGCTCGAGTATTCAAGCGTGCTTATCTGGAGAAGCGGTGCCGCGTTCGGGTCTCCCTTCGGCGCGGGAATCTTGTCGATAACAAGGTCCATCAGGATACGGAGATCTCCGTCCGGATCGGAAACTTCCTTGCGGCAGATGCCCTTGCGCCCGCTCGCATAGACGCACGAGAAGTCGAGCTGCTGTTCGTTCGCGTCGAGTTCGCAGAAAAGGTCGAAAACCTTGTTGAGCGCATCGTGCGGATTACAGCCGTCGCGGTCAATCTTGTTGATAACGACAATCGGGGTGAGTCCGAGCGAAAGCGCTTTTTGCGTCACGAAGCGCGTCTGGGCCATCGGGCCTTCGAACGCATCGACAATCAGAAGTACACCGTCAACGGTCCCGAGGACGCGTTCCACCTGGCCGCCAAAATCCGCGTGCCCCGGTGTATCGACGATGTTGATGTGGTAGCCTTTGTAGCTGACGCTTGCGTTTTTCGAGAGAATCGTGATGCCGCGTTCCCGCTCGATAGCTCCGGAGTCCATAACGCGTTCGTTCACTTCTTCGCCTTCGTGGAACGTGCCGCACTGTTTGAGAATCTGGTCGACGAGCGTCGTCTTGCCGTGGTCAACATGCGCGATAATCGCAATGTTTCTGATTTTGTTCTGATCCATCTTGGATATCCTGTTTTGGGTACTTCAGGTACTCTTTTATTTGGCGCAAAATTTAGAAAATTATGGCGGAATGTCGGGATTTGTCCCTAAAAGCCGATAGCGAAATTTCGAAATTCGGTCCGTTGGACGCGTGAACCTGCCGCCTACGGATTCGCAGGCTGGGTTCTCTGACGATTCGGGCAAAGCTTGTCTGCCCATACGGGATGGATTTCTGGAATTCCCTGTCCCGCATCACATCTCGAACCCAAAATTTTTTCTAGATTATCGCGCGAAGCAATTTTTACATTCGAGGTAAAAGATGAACTACTTCAATACGCTCCCTCTTCGCAAGAAGATCGAAGAACTGGGTCATTGCCGTTTCATGGAAGCTTCCGAATTCTCTCGCGGAACCGAAGCTCTCCAGGGAAAGAAAATCGTGATTATCGGTTGCGGCGCCCAGGGCCTTCACCAGGGGCTTGACCTGCGCGACAGCGGCCTTGACGTTTCCTATGCTCTCCGCGAATCCGCTATCCAGGAAAAGCGCGCCTCTTACAAGAACGCGACGGAAAACGGCTTCAAGGTCGGCACCTACCAGGAACTCATTCCGAGCGCGGACCTCGTATTGAACCTCACACCGGACAAGCAGCACCACAACGTGATTCCGCAGATCATGCCGCTCATGAAGAAGGGCGCGGTCCTTTCCTACAGCCACGGCTTCAACATGATTGAAGAAGGCCAGCAGATCCGCGACGATATCACGGTCATCATGTGCGCTCCGAAGGGTCCGGGTTCCGAAGTTCGCGCCGAATACGTCCGCGGTTTCGGAATGCCTTGCCTTATCGCCGTCCAGGCGGATCACGATCCGGAAGGAAAGGGCTGGGACTATGCGAAAGCTTATGCGGCGGGTCTCCATGCGGACCGTGCGGGCGTTCTCGAAAGCTCCTTTATCGCCGAAGTCAAGTCCGACCTGATGGGCGAGCAGACGATTCTCTGCGGAATGCTCCAGACGGGAACGCTCCTCGGCTTTGACCACATGGTCAAGGAAGGCATTGAACCGCACTATGCGGCAAAGCTTCTCCAGTATGGCTGGGAGACGATTTCCGAAGCCCTGAAGCACGGCGGTATCACGAACATGATGGACCGCCTTTCGAACCCGGCGAAGATTCGCGCCTACGAACTTTCCGTGGAACTGAAGAAGATCATGACCGATCTTTACCGCAAGCACCAGGACGACATCATTTCGGGCGAATTCTCCGCGACGATGATGAAGGACTGGGAAGCGGGCGACAAGGACCTTCTCACATGGCGTGAAGAGACCGGCAAGACCGCGTTCGAACAGACCTCCGCCTCCGAAGACAAGATTACGGAACAGGAATACTTTGACCGCGGCGTCCTCATGGTCGCAATGCTCAAGGCCGGTTCCGAACTTGCGTTCGAAACGATGACCGCTTCGGGCATGAAGCCGATGAGCGCTTACTACGAGACCTTGCACGAGATTCCGCTGATTGCGAACCTCATCGCCCGCAAGAAACTCTACGAGATGAACCGCGTCATCAGCGATACCGCCGAATACGGCTGCTACCTTTTTGCGAACCGCTGCATCCCGCTTCTCCAGGACTTCATGAAGCAGATCAAGAAGGAAGATCTAGGCGAAGTCTATGGCGCGGGCAAGGGCAACGGCGTCGATAACGTCAAGCTCATCGAAGTGAACAAGGCCATTCGCCAGCATCCGACCGAGATCATCGGTGCGTGGCTCCGCGCCCGCATGACCGGCATGACCGAGATTGCGGTCGCTACCAAGTAATCGGCCCGAAATTTTGGAAAGGCTCCGGCGCAAGTCGGGGCTTTTTTACTTGGGTCGCCTTTTAAAATTTTTCCGGTTGTCCCGGGACAACGCATTTTTTCTAAAAGTCGCCTAGAAAATTTTCCCGAATTTAATTTGGGAGTGTCAAAAAGGAGAAAAAATGCGAATCCTCGTCTGGATTGGAATTTTCGTCGGCATTTCCCTGGCTTCGCTTTCCCCGACGGAAGTGGTGACGCTTCCCGCTTCGGCAAACTACGGCGGAGGCGATTCGGTCGGATCGAGGCTGATCGCTCCGACATACAACCCGGGAGAGGGACCGGGCGTCTGGATTGTCGCGGACGGCGGCTATCGCCTTTATGTCAACGGGGAGCTTCTGAAGGAAGATGACCAGGCGGGCCGCGTGGGATTTGTCCCCTATACGTTCTTGCCGGGAGAAAACGCGGTAAGCGTTGTCGCCGTGAACGGTTCCGGCGCACCGGGCGTTCTCGTGCAGATCGACGAACTTGAAAAGTCTTACTACTCGGGCAGCGGCTGGGTCTCCAAGCCGGCGGTCGGGAATTCCGCATGGAAGGCGAAGGGCCGGGACCTTTCGGCGTGGGGAAGCGCGACGGTTTTAAACGAATCCAGCTCGGAAATGCCTTCTGGCGGCGAACTGAAAGGCTTTGCGAAAAACACGGAAGCGAAGTGGATCTGGACGGGAAGCGAATCGGATTCGGTTGCGGTGTTGCTTTACACGTTCTATGTCCGGGCGGAAGGCTTTGGCGAAAATACGACGGGCGGTTCAGACGGCGAAATCGTTGTGGCGACGGATTCCGCAAGCGTGCGCAAGGCGCTCCAGTCCAAGGGAGCGAAGACGATTTTAATCCCCGAAGGAACCTACGATTTTCGGATTTTTAAAAATGCGGTGACAGACGCACAGGCTCGCGGCTGGACGTGGTGCAAAGGCTCTTGCGGAGCGAACGACAAAAATTCGGGAAACACGTTTTACCGCATCTCGTTTACGAAAAATTCCTGCAGCGGACTTTCGGAAAACGTGACGCCGGTGAGCGAATCCGAAAACCTGATGTCCTGGAACAACTGGATTACGACCAGCGCGGACAAGAGCCTTGTCGGGATGGGGCGCGGGGCGAACCTCCGCGGAGCGGCCATCAATCCGCGTTCCTATGAAAACGGACACAACAACATCTACCGGAACCTCGCCCTGTATGACGTGAACCCGCACCTTGTCGAGGCTGGCGACGGCCTGAGCGTTGACGGCGCATCGGGAAATCCCGTAAAAAATTTCTGGGCGGACCATATCTCCTACAAGTGGATAAGCGACGGCTTTGACATCGGGGACGTCTCCGGGGCGACCGTCAGCTACCTGGATTACGACGGTTCGAGCGAATACAACTGCTGGGGCTACGACCCCTACATGGCGCTCGTGCAGAACGCGGAACTCACATACGCGAACGTCTATTGGCATGGAACTTACGGGCGCGTCCCGAAGGCCGGCGGGAATTCGCGCGTGCACCTTTACAACAACTACACGTCCTTCAATTACTGGACGGGTGCCGCGGTAAGCGGAGACAATTCGGCGAGCTTCACGCAGATGCTCTACGAAAACAGCTACCTGGAGCAGATGAACTTTCACATCGTCAATGTCGGAAATTACGGCTACCTGAACTTTACCGGGAACACGGTGAAAAACAGCAAGGGCTGCTACTATGTGAACGGCAATTGTACTTCGACGGCTCCCACGGCAAATGTTTTTTCCCCATCCTATCCGTATGAAAAGCGAAACGTCGAAACGCTTCCGACCGAGCTTCCGAAGCTCGCAGGCGTCGGCGGAAAGTGGGGGAAGATGCCCGAATACAACCAGCCTTTCGGAATTTCCCCTTCGGCGGCAAATGTCCGAATAGAAGCATCTCCAATGACAAATTCTGTCTCGCTGTCGGCAACGGCCCAAAGCGCTAGTGGAGCGAAAATCCAGCGTGTCGATTTCTACGTCGGCACGGAACTCGTCGCTTCGAAAACCGCGGAACCTTACACGGCAAGCGTCTCGGAAATTTCGGCGGGAACCTACAGCGCGATAGCGATAGCGACCGATGCGAACGGGCTTCAGGGCGTTTCGGCTCACTGCACCTTCCGCGTTTCCGGCGAAAAAATCAAGACCGTGGCAACGCTTACGAAGAACGGCGCGGGCCCTTCGAACCAGGAAGTTTTCCTCGGCGATACACTCGTCCCGTTCAGCTATGTCTGGGCGAACGCCTTGACCGTTTCGGTGGAGGGATTTCCCCGGGGAATCCTCGTACATATCGATTCGTCGGACAGAAGGGTTTCCATTTCGGGAACGCCGCTCGAATCGGGAACGTTTACTTACACGGTTTCGACGGTCGGGGCGGATTCGAACGCAACGGTCGTCCGCACGCTCCGCGTCAAGAATCCGGGCGAAGATTCGACGACGGCAATTTTCTCCGGAAGAAATTCTTTGACAGAAAATGTCGCAAAGTATCGGGTGCTCGATATGCAGGGAAGGCTCTTCTTTGAAGGAAAGTCCTTGCCGAAGAATATCTCTGCGGCTCGATCGGTCGTCGTCGAGTATGGCGCATCGGGGAAAATCCTTTCGCGATACGTGATGCGCGGAAAGCTTTCCCCCGCAAAATAATTCTACATTTAAGGCGAAATTCTTGAAAGCCTAGAAGAGGTTTTATGATAGAAACTCGCCCTGAACTCGAAGAACTTCCCGACTACGTTCCCGGAAAATCGATCGAGGAAATCTGTGAAGAATACGGCCTTTCGGGTGCGGTAAAGCTCGCGTCGAACGAGAACCCGCTCGGGCCTTCGCCCAAGGCTTGCGAAGCGTATGAAAAAGTCGCCCCGACGCTCCATCTCTACCCGAGGGGAAACGCTCCGCACCTGATTGCCGCTCTCGCAAGAAAGTTCGGCGTAAAAAAATCGCAGATCGTTCTCGGTAACGGCTCGGACGAAATCATCGACATGGTGGGCAAGGCGTTCTTTCGCCCGGGCGACGAAGTCATCGGCATCCGCACGACATTTTCTGTCTATCGCGCAACGGCTCTTCTCTACGGGGCGAAGTTCGTCTCCGTCTCGGAATCCGAGGAAAGGGTTCCGCTCGAATCCTACCTCCAGGCTCTCACGCCGAAGACGCGCGCCATCTTTCTCTGCAACCCGAACAATCCCACGGGCGCCTACTATGCGGAGTGCGAAGTACTCGGATTTCTCGAAAAGGTCCCGTCGGATGTGCTGGTCTTTATCGACGAAGCGTATTCGGAATTTGCCACCGCCGCGGACTATCCGCAGCTCGTGCCGCTGCTTTCGAAATTCCCGAACCTGATGCTCAACCGCACGTTCAGCAAGGTTTACGGGCTTGCCGGACTTCGAATCGGCTACGCCTTTTCAAGCGAAGAGGTCACTTGCGCGATGTGGAAGGTGAAGCCGCCGTTCGACGTGAACCTCGCCGCCCAGGCCGCCGCCGTCGCCGCGCTTTCCGACGACGAACATCTCCGCCGGACGCTCGAAATGAACGCCCGGGGAATTCGGGAACTTTCGGAAGCCTTTGGGGCTCTGGGCTTTCGAGTTCTCCCCACGCAGGCGAACTTTCTCTGCATCCGCATTGGCGAAAAATGCGCCGAACTGGTGAAGTTCCTCGAACGGAACGGGATGATAGTCCGCTACCTGAAAAGCTTCGGGCTTCCGGAATGGGTCCGCGTCACGGTCGGAAAACCCGAAGAAAACGCGTTGCTCGTGGAACTCGCGAAAAAATGGAAAGCGCAAAATGTCTGAAGTCGGGGAACTCTTGGAAATCGCGAAGCGTGCCGCGAAGAATGCGGAGCGCGTCATCCTTTCGAACTTTGAATCGGACCTTTCGGTGGAATGGAAGCCGGACAACACGCCGGTAACAGTCGCGGACCGGGGCGCAGAAGAGGAACTCCGCAAGGTCTTTCTTTCGGAAACTCCCGACTTCGGGCTTATCGGCGAGGAACTCGGAATCGAAAAGCCGGATGCGGAATACAAGTGGATCTTCGACCCGATCGACGGAACGAAGTCCTTTATCCGCGGCGTTCCGCTATTCGGGACGCTTATCGGGCTTTACCGCAAGGACGAGCCTCTCGTGGGAATCGTCAACCTGCCCGCGCTCCGTCACACGCTCGTCGCCGGGAAGGGCCTCGGAGTTTTCGTCGATGGAAAACGCGCCCACGTGTCGGACGTGAAAATCTCCGAAGGTCTCGCCCTTTCGGGAACCGTGAACACCTTTGAATTAGAAGGCCGGATGGAATTTTTCGAACGCTACCGCAAGTCGGCGGCTCTCTACCGCGGCTGGGGGGACTGCTACGGCTACTTCCTCGTAGCGACCGGTCGCGCCGAAGCGATGGCCGACCCGGTCGTCTCCCTCTGGGACATCGCCGCCTTCCCGGCGATCTTTTCCGAAGCCGGCGGAAAGTTCTCCACGCTCGACGGCGAAACGCGCCTCTTCGGTGTGGACGGCAAGCCTCTCCGGGAAATCCACGAAGGCTATTCGGCCCTTGCGACGAACGGGTGGGATGCCGTCCAAGAAGGGTTTTTGAGGTAGTTTTCCATCAGGTCGAATCGTCTAAATGGGGCGGCCAAGGTTCTTCCATCAAGGGATTCGATCGGTTTGTTGCCAAAGTAGTCTCGGAGCATTTCCTGTAATAAGGCTTCTGCCGTGTTGAAATAGGTTTCCTTGTTGCTTTCGAATACGGACTTGATATCTTGAAAATTCTTGTGTGTCAATTCGCCGACTGCCAGAGAATTTTCTTTTAGTAAAATTTTCCCGATGATATTGGCGATGAAGTGACTTTCAAATGGGCGCACGGAAGAGATTTCCCTGTTAGGGGATTCTTTTTTGCGCATCAAATCGCAATAGCGGAATATCAGCACCGCGATAATCATCTGGGCCGCATTCAAGTCATCGAAAATATCTTTATAGAAGCTGTCGAATAAATCGTTTCGCCTGTAACGGGCGATATAAGGCTTGTCTCTCCAGATGGCAAGTACGGCCTCGGCGGCAACGCTTGCCGGAATTGCGCTTGCATTCGTTGAAAAATCTTTTTTTCGCTTGTAGAGGAATCCTAAATCCGCCGAGCTTGTTTCCAGAAGAATTTGGCGTTTATCGTTGGATTTCAAATCCCTTAGATCAACGGGATTTTGCGAATTGGTTGCGTAAGTGATGTCCTGGACGATATTTTCGTCATCGCTGATTTCATAAAGACGCAGCAGTACGAAGACATTGGAAAAGTCCTTTGCCGGATTTTCGCGGATGGTCTGGTAAATGGTCTTGCAGGTCTGCCCACCGTTGATAATTTGGAGATCGCTCGTTTTGAGAATCCAGTCCTCTTTCTGGAGCGCATTGTAGCTCATCTTGCTGCAGACAAAGGTAATGCCGTTGTTGTAGAAAAAAAAGTTCTGGCTTTTTCTGTCGTTGAGCAGCGTATCAATAATTCCGCTGTTGACCGCATTTTTCCCCAGGTAGCGCCGGATATTCTTTTCAAGCAGGGCATCGCCGAATTCTTTCATCAGCCGAAAAATTTCGGTTACGGCGACCCTTCCGAGAACGACTCGTTTATAGTTGAAGTTTTCCTGTACGGCTTTTCCGGACAGGGAAATCTGGGCGTCTATTGGTTGGTTGCAAGTGATGAAATTGAGTATATCCGTATGGTTAAAGTGTACGAACTTGACCTGTGGCTGTTTTTTAAAATGATTGTCGATATAGGCTTCGCCTTCGGATGTCCAGGATAGACCATTATTCAGCATGACAAAGGTGACATACGGGATTCGCCCGTCTAAAATCAAGGAGCGGATTTCATCTACTTTCTTTCGGGTCCTTTCGTTCAGTTCGACATGGGAGGATGGATCGAAAACGGAATTGACCGTATTTACGGCTTTTTCGATGGCGTTTGCCGGAAAGTTGGAATCCTTTTCCAGGTCTCGGGTGTATTTGGACTGGAAAAGTACAACGTTGAGCTGAAGGTCTTGGCCTTCCGCAAAATAGACCGCGTCGATTCCGCCATTGTAACTGCCGTCCGTGATATATTGACTCGCAGCGGAAAAATCAATGTCCAGATAGGCGGAGACTCCCAGCAGCAGAAATGCCTTGGATACGTTTTTTTCTTGAGATTCTGTAAAAAGCTGGGGATTTTCTTCAATCAGCTTGATAATCCGTTGGTCAATAATTTGTTTCGCAATATCCATAATTCTAAATATATTACAAAAAACGGCTTAGCCTGTAAATTCCAAGGAATAAAATGTAGTTTTTTCTGGGCGAAATTAAACAAGGAGTTTTTTGTGGAAAAACCGGAAATCGGATCGATAGAGATTGTAAAGGATATCCGCCTTGTCTGGCCAAAGGAAGATATGAACTTTACTCCGTGGCTTTGCGAACATATTTCCGAGGTTGGCCGAATTATCGGTAAAGAACTGGTCGATGCGCAGAAAGAAGCATCTACGGGAAACTTCTGGGTTGATATCGTTGCCAAGGATGATAGCGGAAACAGCGTCATTGTTGAAAATCAGTTCGGAACAAGCGACCACGACCATTTGGGAAAATTGCTCACCTATGCAAGTTCCATTTCCGATGTCAAAGCGGCTGTCTGGATTGTGGAACAGGCGCGAATGGAACATGTAGAAGCGATAAACGCCTTGAACAAAAATTATACGGACCAGCGATTTTTACCTTGTCAAAATTCAGACGATAAAAATTGACGGATCGAAGCCGGCGCCTTTGTTTATAAAGATAGCAGGACCCGATGAAAGTACGGAATCGATGACGTCGTATAGCAAGCAGGATGCGGAGAAAATTGCAAAGCAACAATCGTTTTGGAAACTTTTTGTGGATGCCTGTATCGCGCAGAAATTTCAGCTGTTTTCCGACCATGGAACACCTAAGGGTTGTTTTATTATGAGCGGGTCCGGGATAGGAGGAATAACTTATAAGTGCTGGGCTTTCAAGGATAGCGTTCGCATTGAATTGAAATTTGATAGGGATTCCAAGGAAGAAAACCGGGCCTGGTTTAAGAAGTTTGCTGAAATGCAAAACTCGATTAAAAAGGATTTTGGCGATTCTTTGGTGTGGCTAGATGATGAAGACAATAAAATGTGTTCCATTCGCAAGGATTATAAAGAGGGTGGAATCGATAGCGATGACGAAACAAAGGAAAAGACCGTTTCCTGGTGCATCGACAATCTTCGCCGTTTGGAAATGGCGACGAAGAAGTTTTTGAAATAATCGCTTACGCTCGCATTGCAAAACAGGGAATGATTGTTATATTTTAACTCGCTTGTATAGAAGAAAATCGAAAAGTAAAAATGATGAACTTTGGCGCACAGATCGAAATCGGCAAAAACGAAACGACTGAGTTCAAGTACGCTTTTGATGAGGGGGCGGAAAATATTTGTACATCAAAAGTTGCCGCATGTAAAAAGATTGTGCATTTTGCCGAATGGATTGGGAAATGGGAGGGAAATTTTGTTTGATTTATCGATAACGATTGTAAGCTATAATAACAAAAGGGATATAATCGCATGTCTAGAATCCCTGCTTTTGTATGAAAAGCAGAATGGATTGACGATGCAAATTTTTGTCGTGAATAATAGCCAAAAAGAATCGTGTCTTGATTTAGCTGAAAAATTTCCTGTAAAAGTCTTAGAACTGAAAAAGAATAGAGGTTTTGGGGGTGGGCACAATTCGGTGATTCCTTTTTTGGATAGTGCTATCCATGTCGTTCTGAATCCCGACATCATCTTTCACGAGCCTATATTCAATAAGCTTGCCAAACATTTGAATGAAAATCCCCAGATAGGAGCTTGCGCACCGCTGATTGTCGATGGCAAGGGAAATTTGCAGGAGGTTTACCGTCGGGAAATCACGATATATGATTTGATATGCCGTTATGCTCCGTTTCCGCTATGCGCTCTGCCCGGTTGCCAAAAAAGACGCCGCTTTCACATTATGAGAAATGTTGACAAGAGTGCGCCTTTTGAATGCGAGTTTATCCAAGGTTCCTTTCTGGTGATACCGACTGCGCTTTTCAAAAAGTTAAACGGTTTTGACGAAAGATTTTTTATGTATGCGGAGGATGCGGACCTCTGCAAGCGGATTCGTAAAATGCATAAAACCGTGGAATGTTTCCCCGAATGCAAGGTTGTACATAAGTGGGAACGAGCCAGTCACAGAAGCTTTAAACTTTTCCGAATCCACGCTGTTTCGCTAGCTAAATACTTTTTTAAATGGAAATTTACGAAAGCTTAGGCTAAAATCTTTACTGATGAAATGTGGCGTATGACAAACAAGATTCTTATAAACGGTAAATTTTTAGCGCAGCGTACGACCGGCGTTCAACGTTATGCGCGCGAAATTTTAAAATCTTTAGATTGTTTGCTTCCAGCCTGTGGCTTGACTTTTTTTTTAGCAGTCCCAAAAGATGCTCAAGATATTCCAAATTTCAAAAATATACGCATTGTTTATAAAAATAAAAAAGCTTCTATCTTCTGGGATCAGATATGGATGCCTTTGTATGCGTTATCAATGAAAGCCCATGGATTGCATTTGTGTACTGTAGGACCTGTTGTTAAGCCTGATTTTGTGTTTCTTCACGACACAAATGTCCAAGTCAATTCACAGTGGTTTACCAAAAAAGTCATTCTGTGGTATTCTTTTATATATCGGTTCTGCAGTAAAAGGGCAAAAAAAATTTTTACTGTTTCCAATTTTTCAAAAAATGAATTACAAAGGATTTATCGTATTCCAGACAATCGGATAGATGTGATTGGTGCTGGTTGGCAGCACATAAACGAAATAGGCACTGTTGAAGAATCTTTGGATAAATTTAATCTTCAAAAAAAGAGATTTTTCTTTTCATTAGGAACCAAAGCTCCTCATAAAAATATGCAGTGGATTTTGGAATACGCCGCAAAGCATCCCTATGAACAATTCGCTATTTCCGGTTCTACATACGGAAAAATTTTTGGCAAACTTCAATTAAAAGAATTGCCAAATGTCCATTTTTTAGGATACTTGTCCGATTCGGAAGTTAAAACTTTAATGCGAAATTGCAAAGCGTTCTTGTTTCCTTCTTTCTATGAAGGTTTCGGAATTCCTCCGCTTGAAGCGCTAAGTCTAGGAACACCTATTGTTGTATCTGATATCCCTGTGATGCGGGAAATTTTTGGAACATCTGCTCAATATATCGATCCGGCTGATTCTGATGTGGATTTAAACGCTTTAATCAATGAATCGGTAGCTTCAGGATATTCTATTCTTGAAAATTATAGTTGGGATAAGTCTGCGAGGAAACTTCTTGAAAACCTTGAGGATTTTTATCAGTGAAAATTCTTTTCGTTATTCGAGATATGGTGATTGGCGGGGCTGGCAAACAGCTGGCTTTGACGGCTAACGCATTGTCAAGAATGGGTCATAAAGTTTTTATCTTTGCTTATTTCGGCGGGAAAAACGAGCATTTGCTAGATACCACCGTCTCCTATATTGCGCAAAATCCTGTTCCAAAATCAAAAATAAATGAATATCTCCTTTCTGTGTTTCATATTCGAAAGCAGATGAAGCTGATTAAACCTGATGTTGCGATTTCATGGCGTTGCAATTCAGGATGTTTTACTCGTTTAGCTGCTTTTAGATTGCCGTTAAAGGTGGTTTTTAGTGAAAGGAGCGATCCTTATACAGAAACTTCACTTGCTTTGAAAGTATCGGCTTTTATTGCCAGCTTTTCGGATGGTGGAGTCTTTCAAACTGAAGCTGTCCGTAAATATTATAAACATTTGTATTCCAAAAGCATTGTTATCCCTAATCCTTTTGATAAAAATTTAAGTACTGAAAAGGTCCTCGGATATAATAAAAGAAAACTTGAAATTGTGCATGTTGCTCGCATGGTAATTTCTCAAAAACGCCAAGATTTAATGTTATTGGCTTTTAAAATTTTCTTAGAGAAATATCCGGATTATCGTTTAATGTTTTATGGCGATGGACCGGATTTGGAGTGCGTTCGTTTGTTTGCCAAAAATTTAGGTGTCGAAAAAAATACGATATTTTGTGGCGATGTAGTTGGTGCGGCGAGTCGAATTGGGAATGCAAAATTACTTGTTTTAACTTCGGATTATGAAGGAATCCCGAATGTGATTATGGAAGCTTTTGCAATGGACGTTCCTGTTGTATCTACGGATTGCAGTCCAGGCGGTGCGAGAGTATTAATTGATGATGGTGAAAATGGATTTATCGTACCTGCTGGTGAAGCAAAGAAGCTGGCTCAAAAAATGTGCTCTGTTGTGGAAAATGAATGCCTTGCTGAAAAATTCATCGAAAAAGGGAAAGAAAAGCTGAAGTTGTTTGAACCAAGTTCTATTTTCCAGAAATGGAATGAGTATTTGAAGTTGTGTTATCGTATTTAGATTTATTGAGAGTGTTTTTGTGTTGATTTATTTGGTAACATTTTCTTTGTCTTTGTTGTGCTATGCAATTGCTATTCGAGCAAAAAGTAGAATGTTTAAGGGAGGATGCCTTTTTCTTTGCATTGTTATTCCAGCTTTGCTTGCTGGACTAAGAGACCCTCTTGTAGGAAAAGATTATAGTGTATATGGAGAGTATGCTTGGAATGCAGCAATTTCTTCGGCTTCTTGGAAATCTTATATCCATAATTCTATAAGTTTGGTAACGAATCTTGAAATTTTTTATCTTTTCTTTAATTTTTTTACTAGTCGTTTTTCGGATGATTTTCATGTGTTCTTTTTTGTTCATCAATTTTGTTTAATGTGTATGGTTGTTTATGTTGCGTTAAAGTGTAGAAAATACAAAGCATCTACATTTATTTTATTCTTTTATTTTTTTGCCTTATATAATATATCATTTAATTTGCTGCGGCAGATTTTTGCGTTGGTATTTTCTTTGATTGCTTTTCTATGGTTGATTGAAAGTAACCGAAAAAAAAGTGTCCTCTTTTTTTTGCTATCTTGCTTAGCTCATAAGTCTTCGTATTTTGCCGTTTTTATTCTAGCTTTAAGGGCAATGATTGGAAAGTTTCGAAACAATAAACTGCTTTTAATTACTTTATTGGGTTTTATCTTTATTGCTGGCTTTTCATCCTTTACGATGCTTATGAATTTTATGATTTCAAGTGGACTGTATTCAGATCATTATAGTGCGTATGTTGGAATGGTTGGATTTAAAACTCATAAAATAGATATTTTGTTTCTTATAGGAATAATTTTCTGTTTAATTTTCTTTATAAAAAAGAAAAATCGAGCAAAAAATATATATGAAATGGCTTTATTTATGTCGATAATCTCGATACTATTTCATTTGTTTGGAAGTCTAGTTGAAATTGCTGCGAGAGTGGCTTTATATTATGAGTTTCCTTTGTGTATTTTGCTATTAATGAGTTCTACGAAAAAGAAAGATTCTCAAAAACTTTTAACAGGAGCTTTTTTTCTTCTGCTTTGTCGTTGGTTTTATTTGGCAATCGTTACGGGGTATGATTGGACAATTCCTTATACATCAAGAATTCTAGGGATCTGATATGATTCGTGTTGTTCATTTTATAGACACTCTTTTTCAAGGTGGCGCTGAAACATTAGTTAAAGATTATGCTCGATTTTTGGATAAGAAAAAATTTAATTTGACGGTTCTCTGTTTACGTAGAACTGAGTCTCCTTATGAAAGGATAATTGAAAGCTTTGGCGTAAATGTTATATATATTTGCGACTATTTTGGTTCCTGTAAAACTTTTTGTGGGCGTGTAAAAAACAAACTTGCTAAAACTTTTGGACTGTATCATTTAAAAATTAAGAGAATTTTGTTTGATTTGCAGCCTGATGTTGTTCATGCTCACCTTGCGGTTCTTCGTTATTTAAAATATGCTGATTTAAATTCAACGAAAATTTTTTATACAGTGCATAGCGAACCACTGAGATATTGGCATTGTTCTACGAGTATTTCAAAAAAAGAATTTGAAGCTTGTTGTTGGTTGATAAAAGAAAAAAAATTACAACTTATTGCTTTGCATAATTCGATGCGGATTGGACTTAATCGTTTGTTTGGTATAGATGATACGATTATTATTAATAACGGAATAGATTTTTCTAAATTTAGTAATGTTTTGGCGAAAGAAAAGAGCCGAAAAAAATTAAAAATTCCTGAGAATACCTTTGTTATTGGTCATTTGGGACGATTTATTCAAGAAAAGAATCATGTCTTTTTGTTGAAAATTTTCGCTAGGCTCATTGAAAAGAAATCAAATTCTTTGTTGCTATTAATTGGTTCTGGACCTTTGCTTGATTCTATAAAATTAAAAATTAACGAGTTGCATCTTGAAAATAATGTTCATATTCTAAGTAATAGAACAGATGTCCCCGACTTGTTAAATGCTATGGATGTTTTTGCTTTTCCTTCTATTTATGAAGGCTTGGGGATTGCGCTCATAGAAGCGCAAAAAATGGGGTTGCCTTGTGTTGTATCAGATAAAGTACCTTCGGCTGCTACAATATCAAACCTTGTAACCACATTACAATTGACTGCGGCTGAAGAGAAATGGGTAGATGCTTTGTTAAAACCAAAACCTAAGATTGTGAAGTATCTGAATTTGGAATCATGGGATATTCGAAATGTTGTAAAACAGCTGGAAATACTTTATCAAAAAAAATCTGAGGATTAAGATGTTAAAGGTTAGTGTTATTGTTGCTATATATCAAGCCGAGCTATATCTTTATAGATGCTTGGAAAGCCTTCAAAGACAGACGCTTCAAGAAATAGAAATATTGCTTATTGACGATGGCAGTAAAGATTCTTCTGGAAATATTTGTGATGAATATGTAAAAAAAAATGACAAATTTAAAGTTATTCATAAAAAAAACGAAGGCGTGAGTTCGGCGCGCCAAATGGGGCTAAATTCTGCTTGTGGTGAATATGTGATTCATGTCGATCCCGATGATTGGGTGGATGAAAATATGCTCAGAGACCTATATGAATTCGCTAAAAAAAACAATTCGGATTTGGTTATTTGTGATTACTACCAAGAATTGAATGGAGCATCTCATTATGTACAACAGAAGCCTAAGTCTCTCAAGAATAAGGATTTTTTTTATGAGTTAATCAATAATCTGCATGGGAGTTGTTGGAATAAATTAGTTCGTCGATCTTGTTTTTTTAAATACAACATCCAGTTTCCAATAAATATGACTATGTGGGAAGATAAATATGTGAATCTTTGCTTGGCGGCAAATCCTATATCAGTTGCGTATTTTCCTAAAGCATATTATCATTATGATGAATCGATAAATATAAATGGTGCTGTTCGCTCATGGACGAAGAAAAAATTAATGTCTCAGATTTATTTAATCAATTGGCTAGATTCTTTAAATAATCCTGTTATAAAAAAAGAAATTTTAACATTAAAAAAGATGGCTAAAAAGACGGCTTTTTTTACTCAAAAAATCGGGACAAAAGAGTTTAGAAATCTATATCCAGAAATAAAGAATTTATATAAATTTAATGTTAAACAATTGGGGCGTTTCCCTTTTCTAATTTTTATTGCGGAAAATTTTTCTTTAACATTGGCTAGGTTTTTGCAAAAGTGCAAAGATTGCGTCAAAAAATATAAATCATAGTCAAAGTCTGGAGCTTTTGTGGAAAAATTTGAAATCAACTTTCATTATGAAAAAAACTATGGAGCTTTTTTGCAGGCTTATGCTTTGCAATGTAAGATTGGGACGAAAATCATCAATTTCTGTCCAGGAATATTTTATTACAAATTTGTTGGCGAAGCTTCTTTGAAAAAGCATCCGATTTTGGGTCATTTGCTACACTTTATAAGGTATTGTCGATTTCGGATTAGATTGGGATTACATTTCCCTGAGTTTAAAAAATTAAACAAAACAAAAAAAAATTCATCTGTACCATCTGTAAAAAAATTATACCTTGCTAATGACGCTGCCTATATTGTCGGTTCCGACCAAGTTTGGAATCCTCAATTTATTTTTCGTAGAGAAGATTTTTATTTTTTGAATTTCACTCCGAAAAATTCAAAGCGCATCTCCTACGCCGCTTCCCTCGGCATGAAAGAATGGCCCAAATCTTTCGAGCAAAAGGTCCTCCCCATGCTCAAGCGTTTTGACGCCATCAGCGTCCGCGAAGAAAGTGCGGTTTCTTACCTGACTTCGCTCGGGCTCAAGAATGTTGTCTGCGTCTGCGACCCGACGATTTTGCACAAAGGGGACTTTTATCGAAAGGAATTCCCTTATGAAAAGATCGAAGAAGAGTTCTCGTTTGTCTATCGCATCCGCGAAGTCGTTCCTGATTCTGTACAAAGTATTCTTCTGCCGCAAAATAAGGAAATCTGGCTTTCGAAACCATGGCGGTGGAGGCTTCCGTCTGTCACCCAGTGGCTTCAGAATATCGACAACGCGAAATTTGTTGTAACGGATTCTTTCCATTGCGCCGTGTTCTGCATCCTTTTCCACAAGCCTTTTTTGGTGATTCCCAACCGTTCAACCGGCAAGGGGATGAATGAACGCTTTGCGACCTTGCTCGGAAAGACGGGGTTGGAATATCGCACTCTGACTTGCGAGGAATCCAGCGAAGAGGCCTTGCAAAAATTGAATACTCCGGTTGATTGGGAAAAGGTCGATGCGATTCTCGAAGACTGGCGGACCTATTCGGCGAACTGGCTGGAGAAGGCGTTGGGGGAGTAGGCTTTTTTGTTTGAATCTAAGATCTTTGTATTGCTCTAATAATCAATATAATCTATATTGAACAAGGTTTCTTTCCAAGGATTTTAAAATGAGACTCAAGGCGTTTAAAATTGAAAATTTTAAATCGATACAAAATACAGAAATTTTTCTTGATGAAAAATTGAATGTCTTGACAGGTGCGAATAACTGCGGAAAGACAACAATTATTGAAGCAATTGCTTTTTGGGTTGAATGCTTTGAAAAGTTAGTTTCTAGGGCAAAAAGAACTGTAAAAGGGCGTTACAATGCAGGGGATTATATTCTTGGCCCTTCAACAAACCGTTATTTTGAATTTGGTGAGATTGCAAGCGTTCGCGCCCCCCATTTTGAAGATGTATTTATTAACCGAAATATAAAAAAAACAATTAAATTGACGGCGATGCTTGTTTCCGTAGAAAACAAGATAGAATTGAAAATCCCTATATCTATCAGAAGTTCCACGAAATCCAGATATGCCATCAAATTAGAAAATGAATTCTCTTTTAAATATCGAACTTTTAATGCGTTGTTTGTAAATTGGCCAAATCCTATTTCTGAAGTTTATGCTAGTCCGGTAGCGAGCATAAATTTAACGGAGGCATTTGTTACGGGGCCTCAATTACAGGAACAGATAAAAAAGCGGGAGTCTGGGAAGATTTTTAGAAATCGACTCTATAAATTATACCATTCTTCCTCTTTTCAAAAATTCGAAAGCGATGTCTCCTATATTCTATATGATACCGGGACAATTCCAAAGATTCATTTCTATTGTACTTCGGACATAAATCGGGACAAGACCGTATCCTTCAATTTTAAATTGGATTCGGATTTTGTTGATGTGGAAAAGGATATTGCTCTGCTTGGCAGTGGTTCTTTGCAGATTATTGAAATCTTGCTGGACATTTATAATTTTGTCGAAGAAAAGAAGGACTTGATTTTAGTTCTGCTCGATGAACCGGATAGCCATATTCACCGGGACATGCAGCGGCGTTTGTTGGAAGTTTTAAAGCGTTCCGCCTCGAACAGTCAAATTGTCATGACGACTCACAATGAAGCTTTGATTCGTTCTACTCGTCTAAAAAATCTATTCCATATCGATGCGTCGATGAGCGTCATCAGATGCGTTGATACAGGTGAATTATCCAAAATAAATAAACCTCATTTTGCTGGGCTTTACCCCAGTGAAATTTCTCCGGTCATACAAGATGTTTCGGGAGGCTTTACTGGGCTAGATTTTATTAGTGCTTTGGAAGCGGATAAGATTGTATTTGTTGAAGGTGATAGCGATGCGAGATTGTTGTACTGTCTTTATCGCAAGAGAATCGAAAATAATGGGAAAAAACTTGCGTTTTGGGTTTTAGGAGGAATCTCTAAAGTTTTAGACAAAGTCGATGGCTATAAAACGGTATTTCAGGATATTAAGAATGGAATTTCTTTGTGGGATAAGTCTGTCGTGGTATTCGATCAGGATGCTGTATTGGATGTGCATCGAAAACTTATTCAAGAAAAACTAAAGACGAAATTTTGCTTAAACTCTTTCGTGATGGACGCTTATACGCAAGAATCAGTTTTGTTGACGGATCCTGAAAAATTATTTGAGTTGTTGTGTGCTGTGTATGGTTTGAACGTTTCGCTGAATTCTTTCTTGGGTTCTTATCGGAAACAAGTCACAGAAATTGAGAAGAAAATAAAGGTGCGCAATTCATTGGAGGTTATCTGTTCTTCAAACAAAGTGACTGAATATATTGGGAATTACCTCAAAAAGATGAATGAAAAATTTGAATGTAGGGTTAAATACCAGGAAGCAAAGTTGTCTAAGGAGATGGCTGATTATTATAAGGTCCAGCCGATTTGCAAATTGGCCACAAAGGCTGATGTGGAAGAAATCATCAATGCGGTTTTAAAAGATCTGGGTTCCGATAAAACGTATTCAGAAGCGGATTTTTATCTTTTTGCCCAAAAAGCCGATACCAAGACGATGTTTGATGCTTGGAATAAAGTGGTGGAGTTTATCGGGTGATTGTAGATTTCTATTTTTCCCAAAAAAGATAAGAGAAATGTCTAGACTATTCAAATTTTTATCCGGAGCGATTTCTCGTCCGGTTCTGGAATGTCCAGCTAGTTTTGTCTTCTTGACCGTATTGCTGTGGGTTCCTTCCTGGACGCGCGAAATTTCCGTGACAAGCCTTTTTCAGGTGCTTTGCAATCTGCTTTTTAGTTCGGCTGCGATCTTCTTGATTTGCGTGGTGGCGCATCTTTTGGGCAGAGTTGTGCGTTCGCTTAAAATTGTCTGGTTGGGAATTTCGCATGTTCTGGTCTATGGCGTTTTCTTTTTCGAGTGCTTTCTTCTTTTTTTCTTTGGGTGTCACATGAACGCGAACATCTTTCAGCTAATCGAAGAGACGAATCCGCAAGAGACTTCCGAATTTTTTACCGTATATGTGTTGAACGGAAAGTTCTTCGTTTTATGCGCAGGTATGCTCTTGTTTGCTGTTGTTGAATTTTTCTCGAGGAAGATAGTCGCTTCGCTCCTGTCGCTTCGCTCCTGTCGCTTCGCTCTAAGTGTTTATCTTCTATTAGCCTTGTGCGTTTTGCTGAACAATGCCAGATACTATTCGCTTGAGTTTCGCGAAGATTGGCATCGTGCGCAAAATTCGGCGGCAATAAAGTCGCCATTGTTTTACGGATTTCAGGCTCTTTCACAATTCTTGCAGGAGCGAGATGCTTTTGAAATTTGCGCCATTAGCAATTCGGATGTCCGTGCCATTTCTTTGGATTCCGTTCCTAAGACGATTGTTGTCGTTATTGGAGAATCATTCAATCGACATCACTCCAGTTTGTACGGTTATCCTCTGGAAACAAACCCAAAACTTTCTAGGTTGAATGGGTTGTCTATTTACGACAATGTTGTTTCGCCAATCAATGCGACCTCTTCTGCGTTCAGGCTTTTCCTTTCTATGGCGAGTATGGACGATTCCCGCGAATGGAGCGAAACCCCGCTGTTCCCGGCAATATTCAAGTCGGCAGGTTACAATGTTGTCTTTTACAGCAACCAGTTCGTGCCGGCTGTTGGAATGGATACCTATGATGCGTCTTGTGGATTTTTTAACCATCCCGCGCTTGCCCCTAAACTTTTCTCCCACAGAAATACACAAAAGTTCCAATACGACGGGGAACTTCTTTATGATTACATGTCAAAACGAGACTCTTTGGAATCGAATTTTCAGAATTTGGTTATTCTTCATCTATACGGGCAGCATGTAAATCCTGTGATGCGTTTTCCTCCGACACGAGCAAAATTCAATGAAGATGATTATGGCTTTCGCCAAGATTTAACGAGAGAACAAAAGCGCTATGTTGCTTCTTATGACAATGCGACGCTTTACAACGATTCCATTGTCGATTCGATTATTCAAATGTATCGCGATCGAATTGCGGCGGTTGTGTACTTTGCGGACCATGGCGATGAAGCGTACGATTTCAGAAATCATGTCGGTCGTTCTCGCGGGCTCCATCTTTTGGGTGCGCAGGGACTTCAAGCCCAGCTGGATGTTCCCTTTATGATTTGGCTTTCTGATTCCTGGAGAGAAAAGTATCCCGACGACGAATCGCGAATCCGGAGGCATTTGCACGATCCGTTTGTAATGGACGATTTGCCGCACATGCTTTTGGACCTTGCCCGGGTAAATCATGCTGACTACAATCCGAAAAAGAGCCTGATTTCTGACGAGTTTGACGTTTCGCGGAAGCGGATTATCCGTCCGCTCGCATCGGAGCCTGTCGATTACGATTCGGTGTGCTCGAAAGGATTGGTTGGCAAAGGTTCTTCTTCTCTTTGACAGAATAGTTTTTTGTATATCGCGACCATGGCCTGTCCGTCTTTTTAAAAGTGCTAGACGGCATGACGGATCAACTTTTTAGCTTTGCAAAAAAAAGTTCAAGTTCACCTTGGACGGAACACTGTCAATCCTCGCTTATGGAGTAGGTCTCGTCGTAAATTTCAGAAAGTTTCCTGCCGTTATAATTCCAAAAACGGGTCGGTTGCATCGCGTAATTAATATTACGAATTTTCTTTGTTATACCGGTAAGAGAATATTCCTCTCCTTCGAACTTGACTTTGTGAATGTCGCAGACTTCAACAACATATTCCTTGTCTTCGTAAAACATTGTCAAACGGTCACCTTTAGAAATTCCCATTTCATCAAAATTCAAGGGTGGACGACGTAGGCGAGATTTTTTCTCTGCTTCTTGTTCTTCAGTAGAAAGATCCTTTTGCAAGTCTGTAGTTAGCGTATCGGTTACATTTTCTTTTTCAAATAATTTTAATATGGCGAGAACCCTCTCGGAGGACATTCTGAAAAATTCTCGTTTTGGGTTTACACGGTCCGTAGAAAAAGCAACATGCGATGCATCTTCCACTTTCTTGCAATCATCGACGCGACAGGCGTAAACGCAGTTAAACTGGAACGGAACGCTTGTCGTATAAAGTTCATTCATCCGTTGGGCGGCATTTTCTCGTTGTGTCATGCCGATTTTCAAAAGCCCCGGCATTCCTTCGTTTGAAAGGACATAAACGATTCCGCTTGTATCATCCATTTTCAATTTTCTTAAAACTCAGAGGAGCAGTCAAGTAAAATTTTTAACCTAAGAAAAAATAGTTTCCAATGGGAAAGTATGCAAGTCGTTTTTCTCGGCTTGAACATTTGTTTCTCTTTGTCAGTTCTAGAATTGACAAAGAGAATCCATAGGCTAGGCTATAGAGTTATTCCAAATATAAAAATCTGTTTTGGATGATTATTGAATGAAATCAAGCTCTAAACTTGAGATTAACTATTTTCGAAAAAATAACACGACATTTTTCCTTATTGACAGAATTATTTTTTTTATGTATATTAGAATCAAATACAGACCGAAAAAAGGGTTTATATCAAACACGCAAGTGTCCCTTAAGTAGGTCTTTTTTACTTTGGAGGAAAAGTGGAAACTGCGATTCTGATTGATGGGGCGTTTTTACGGAAAAAGTTTAAACGTGTTTTTAGCCAAACTATCAAGGCTGCTGATGTTGAACAATTTGTCAAATGTATATTGCAAAACTTAAGTTTTGAACAAAAAGATTATCGGGCTTATTTTTACGATTGCCGCCCTTGTGATGGAGAGACGACTCTGCCGGTTTCTCATGCAAAATATTTTTTTGAAAAACAACCGCAATTTAAAGAGGGAAATCAACTTTTAGATGAAATCTCTAATTTGGATTTTTTTGCAGTCCGTGAAGGAACTCTTCAATTTTCTGGATGGTTGTTGCGAAAAAAGAGCTATCAAAAAAATTCTCCTTATGAAGATTCCGATTATTCTCCCAATCTTTCACAAAAAGGGGTTGATATTAAAATTGGTTTAGATATTGCGTGGATTAGTTATGCAAAGACTTTTGAAAAATTGATTCTTGTCTCTGCAGACAGCGATTTTGTTCCCGCCATCAAGGTGGCGAGACGAAGCGGTATTCCTGTCTATCTTTTTACCTTGGCGCATGGAGTGAATCCAAAATTGACTAGAAACGCCGATGTGGTGAAAAAGGAATCAATTAAGGATCTCTTTCAAAATACGTCTCGAGGGGTTTTGTCTTGTTTATGATAAAATTTTTATGCATAAGTTTTATTAGCCTCTCTCATGCCATCCCAGCTTAAACTCGGCGCGCTCCTTTCCTATGTCGTCCTCGGCCTGAACAATCTGGTCGGACTTCTTTACACGCCTTACCTGCTCCGGATGCTCGGCAAGTCGGAATATGGAATGTATTCGATAGTCGCGTCGGTCGTCGCCTACTTGACGATTCTCGACTTGGGATTTGGAAATGCGATCGTCCGCTATACGGCGAAATACCGGGCGGAAGGAAAGACAGAAGAACAAAGCAAGATGTTTGGGATGTTTTTTCTTTTGTATTGCGGAATCAGTCTGGTGGCGATTGCATTGGGTTTTGTGCTGGCTTTTAATACGGAACTGATTTTTGACGGGGCGATGACAGCGGGGGAGCTTTCGCGTGTGCGGGCGATGCTCTTTTTGATGGTGCTGAATCTTGCGGTCTCGTTTCCATTTAGCCTGTTCGGTTCCATCATCACGGCGTATGAACGCTTTGTCTTCCAGAAGGTCGTGGCGATTTTCCGGATTGTTCTGAATACAGGGACGATGATCGTGCTTTTGCAATTCGGCTACAAGGCTGTCGCTCTGGTTGTAGTAACGACCGTATTTAATTTGTGCACTCTCGCGTCCAATTTTTTCTATTGCAAAAAATTCTTGAATATCAAAATGGCTTTCGGAAAAATCGATTGGAGTTTTTTGAAGGAAGTGGCCGTCTATTCGTTCTGGATTTTTTTGAATGCGATTATGGATAGAATTTATTGGAGTACGGGGCAGTTTGTTCTGGGCGCCTTTGTCGGGACGGCTGCCGTGGCGGTTTTTGCCGTGGCGATTCAGCTTGAACACATGTATATGTCTTTTTCGACGGCGATTAGCGGAGTCTTTTTGCCGAAGGTCACCGCAATGGTTTCCGAGTCTTCGAGCGAAAAGGCGGTGAGCGATCTTTTTATCCGGACGGGGCGCGTTCAGTATTGCGTCTTGGCGTTGGTCCTTTCGGGGTTCTTCTTGTTTGGACGGCAATTTATTGAACTCTGGGCAGGACCGGGTTACCGCAATGCGTATGGAATCGCCTTGCTCTTCTTTGTTCCGCTGACCGTGCCGCTGATTCAGAATTTGGGAATCACGATTCTCCAGGCTAGGAACCAGATGAAGTTTCGTTCGCTGCTCTATCTAGGAATTTCGCTCGTTTCGCTCGCTTTGCAAATCCCGCTAGCCAAGTATTACGGCGGTTTTGGCTGTGCCTGTGCGATTGCCGGAGCCTTGGTCCTTGGGCAGATTATCGTGATGAACGTGTATTACCAGGTAAAGCAGAAAATAGACATCGTCGCTTTTTGGAAAGAAATTTTCAAGATGAACGTGGCGCCCCTGTGCATGGTAATCGTTTCGTATTTTGTTTTGCAAAACCTTGTACTGGACTCTCCGATTCGTCTGGGAATTGGAATTGTAGTGTATTTGTTGGTCTATTTGCCCTTATTTTATTTTGGTTCGATGAATGCTTACGAGCGGAATTTGGTGATGAAGCCTATTCGGAAAATTTTGAAATTTGTTTTAAAAAAGTGAATACTTATCGATTTTTTTGTATATTATGGGCAATAGTACTCACCACGCGACCTCAGCAATGAGAGCGGACCACGGTGAGTCTTTTTGTTAAGGATGAAGGGTGTGAAGTTTACAAAAAAGCCTACAACTATTGACGAACAAATTGAAATTTTGAAGTCAAGAGGGGTGATAATTGATTTGCCCAATGCGACAAATCTTCTGTTGCTGATTAACTATTACAGATTTTGTGGTTATGGTTTGTTTTTTGAAAAATTTGATAGCGAAGAAAAGCGGTTAAATGTATTTAAGGAAGATACAACTTTTTCCAAAATTTACAGCTTATACTGTTGGGATGAGAAGTTGCGAAATATCCTGCAACGCTATCTTGGAAAAATCGAGATAGCTTTTAGAGCCGTGTTGAATTATGTCCTCGTGTCCGAAACAAAAAATCCTTTTTGGTATCTTGACCCTGCTTTGATGATTCGCTCTTATCGGGAGGATGTTGTAAAAAACGAAAGCTTGGAAGCCTTGAATCGAGCTGTGGAAAATAGGGAATTATCGGCTCTTCATTTCAAGGAAACTTATAACGAACAGGAATTTCCACCTTGCTGGATTCTCTGTGAATTTTTCTCTTTTGGAAAATGGTCCAGGTTGTTCGGGCAACTAAAGCATAAGGCTTATGTTAAAAGCGTTGCTAGGCATTTTAAGGCTCCGCCGAATGATTTTGTTTCTTGGCTGCGGGCTTTGGTCATCTTGAGGAATCGCTGTGCGCATCACGCTCGATTGTGGGACTACGAATTTAAAATAAAACCATCGCTAACACCGTCACAAAAAAGGGCAGGTCTAGACAATGGGCGAGTGGGTTATTTAATTTGTATTCTTAAAGAGCTTCTCGCTTTTGATGAGGATGTTCAGAAGAACTTTTCTCAAGAGCTAAATGAATTGTTGAATATTTGTCCTTGTCCCTATCCTAAGGCTTTAGGCCTTAATCAACCCATTTGAATTCTATGATCCCCGTCCCGAACTGTTCCTCCTGCGCTGCCTGCGCGAATATTTGCCCTCGCGGTGCGATTGCGATGAAGCTTGACGAAAAGGGCTTTTACCGCCCGAGCGTCGATTCCGAAAAATGCGTCGAATGCGGAGCCTGCGAACGGGCGTGTCCTTGGACAAAAAATGTCGCAAATCCGAACGGAGCCTCTGAATCGCCAAAGGCTTTTGCCGCCTATGCGACCGATGAAACGATTCGGTTGAACTCGTCGAGCGGGGGGATCTTTTCGGTGCTGGCGGAAAAGGTCCTGGATGACGGCGGTGTCGTCGTCGGGGTAACGCAGCTGGGCAAGGCGCATTTTGGGCATATCGTCGTCGAGAACAAGGCGGACTTGGAAAAGCTGCGCGGTTCCAAGTATGTGCAGGCGGACGCTGGGCTCATCTATCGGGATGTTCGATCGCTTTTGCGCGCCGGGCGCAAGGTGCTCTATTCGGGGACGCCGTGCCAGGTGGCGGCTCTCTATTCGGTGATCGGGACAAAACGCTTTGAAAATTTGACGACGGTGGATATCGTCTGCCACGGTTCGCCGAGCGTAAAGGTTTTTGAAAAGTATCTACGGGAAACGGAATCGTTTGCTTCGGCTTCTGTCCTGTCCAGCCGTTTTCGCGATAAGCGGAACGGGTGGAGACTGTATTCAATGGCGCATTGCGCCATTGAATACAGTTCCGGAGACTGTTTTCAAATTTTTAAAACGCTTCGCGAAGATAAATTCATGCGCGTATTTCTCCAGAATATCTGCCTGAACGATTCCTGTGCGGATTGCCGTTATGGAAAGATCCCCCGTATTGCCGATATTACGCTCGGCGATTACTGGAATATCGCTTCGGTCCACCCGGAAATGGATGACGACAAGGGAACTTCCGTCGTGCTGCTGAATACGGAACGCGGCGAAAAGCTGTTTGATGAAATCTCTCCGCGAATTCGTTCCTGCGAATCGAGACTGGAAATGGCGATTGCGGGAAATCCGTGCATCGTCCGTTCAAGCAAACCGCACCCGAGAAGGGCGGAGTTTTTCGCCGAACTGGATTCCAAATCGCTTGACGAACTCATCCGAAAGTTTTGCCCTTACCCGGGACCTCTGAAAAGGGCTTACCATAAAGCGCGCCGGTTTTTGGGGGCGGTGAAGCGAAGGCTTTTGCGTCGCCGCTGAAGGAATTATTTGTCGGGACTGTCGGATGCCAGGTCGGCAGGCGCAGCCGTCAGGAGGCCGATGATTTTTTCCCGTTCCGAAGCGGACAGGTTTTTTTTCAGATAGCCCTGAATTTTGGAATGCCGCTTGACGATGGACATTCCGGTGAAGAGCGGCGATTTGATAAGGCCGCTCACATAGCCGTTTTCGAGTTCGTTGATTTGAATTCGGGTTCCCTTTGTTTTGCCGAGTTCAGAATTTTTTAAAACCCATTTGATTTTTTTCCCGAGAGGCAGTTCTTTTGCTGTTTGAATCTTTTTTGCGTTAGGCATTTTTTCCCCTTTGGAAACATTCCTGTCCTTTGGTAATGATCTTGCTTGCTGCGGAAACACAGTCATTGGCGAATTTGGCTAATTTTCTTGAATCCCGCAATTCAGAATGCTTGATTAGACCGCGCGCCTGGTAGAATGTCATCAATTTGATGTCATCGGTATATCGGTATTTATTATCCCAGAAGTTGATAATTGTATCAAAATATTGGTTCATCGAAGAATTGCTTTTATAAAATGGATCGATAGATCTGTGTTTGCAAAGTTTCACGATTCGATGTTCTATGTCGAATTTTTTCAATTCGTATTTTTCGATAAATGTTCGCAGAACACATTCTACAGCAACGCCTGCGATGTAGATGGATGCGGAATATCTTTTGTTGCGAAGAAGAATGGTCGCTGTTTCTATGCGAGAAATGGCCGCATTCATCCGATTTTCTGGATGGAAAAGCTTGTTTCTGTTTTTGTCAGTGTGATTCATCCGATACCCTTTTTTCCGAATATATAAAATTTCTACATTGGCTTTCGGAATTTTCAAAAGGTAATGCGATGGATTCAAGAATCGTTCAGCTTGCGGAAATGCTTGTCCGCGATGCGGTTGCCCTCAAGAAAGGCGAGAATATTTTAATCGAGACGACGGACGCTCCGGCGGAGATTTCCGTGGCTTTGATCCGGGCGGTGGCGAAGGCCGGCGGGAGGCCGTTCGTTTCGACGTTTTCGAGCGCGGTAAACCGGGTGCTCCTCCAGAACGCGACGGACGAGCAACTGAAAATCGCCGCGGAACACGATCTCGCGCAGATGAAGCAGATGCAGGCCTACATCTCGATTCGCGGAAGTGACAATTTTGTAGAACTTTCCGACGTATCCGAAGACCGGATGCGGGCGAACCGGACGATTCGAAATCCGGTCCTGAACTGGCGCGTAAACAAGACGCGCTGGTGCGTTCTCCGCTGGCCGGGACCTTCGCTCGCACAGAGTGCGGGCATGAGCACGGAAGCTTTTGAAGACTTCTACTTCGAGGCGTGCCTCGCCGACTACCCGGGGATGCGAAAGGCTGCGCAGGGGCTGATCGATTTGATGAACCGGACGGACAGAGTGCGCCTGAAGGCTCTGGGGACGGACCTTTCGTTCAGCATCCAGGGGATTCCGGCGGTTCCGTGCTGCGGGACGATGAACATTCCGGACGGGGAAGTCTATACGGCTCCTGTCCGGGAAAGCGTGAACGGCGTCATCACGTACAACACGCCGACGCTCTACGAGGGCAAGCGTTTCGAGGGGATCCGGCTCGTTTTCAAGGACGGTAAAATCGTCGAGGCGACTTCTTCGGACACGGAGGCGATGAACGCGATTTTCGATACGGACGAGGGTGCGCGCTACGTGGGCGAGTTTTCGTTCGGCTTCAACCCATTTATCCGCCGACCGATCTGCGACATCCTATTCGACGAGAAGATTTCGGGGAGCATCCACTTTACGCCGGGGAAGTGCTACGAGGATGCGGACAACGGGAACCATTCGGCGATTCACTGGGACCTGGTGCTGGTCATGACCCCGGAATACGGCGGCGGGGAAATCTACATGGACGACGTTCTCGTGCGGAAGGACGGTCTCTTTGTCTTACCGGAACTTCTCGCGCTGAACCCCGACAGGCTAGGACGTTCCAAATGATAAAACGACATAAATGCTATATTTTCTGACAAAAAGAGACAAAAAAGTGGTTTTTGATTCTGGATTTCTGCTAAAATCGCCAAATTTCGCCAAAATGTTTCTTGGCACGGTTTTTGCGAAAAGCTTGAGCACAAAACCATAAGGAGTTTACCGTGAGTATTCAAGAAGATTTCGGAAGTCTGGTGTTCAATGCGAAGACCATGAGCAAGTATCTTTCGCACAAGACTTATGAGAGCCTTCTCGCGACAATGGAGACAGGCTCTGCGCTTGATTCGTCGATTGCGGACGAGGTCGCCTCGGGGATGAAGACCTGGGCGATTGAGCACGGCGCAACCCACTTTACGCACTGGTTCCAGCCTCTGACCGGCACCACCGCCGAAAAGCACGACGCTTTCTACAACCCGGATTTCAAGGGCGGCATCGTCGCCTCGTTCAGCGGCAAGGAGCTGATCCAGGGCGAGCCGGACGCTTCGAGCTTCCCGTCGGGCGGTTTGCGTGCGACGTTCGAGGCTCGCGGCTACACGGCGTGGGATCCTTCGAGCCCGGCATTTATCAAGCGGAACAATGACGGCGTCGCGGTTCTCTGCATTCCGACGATGTTCTACGGCTATCATGGGGAAGCCCTCGACAAGAAGACCCCGCTTCTCCGTTCGCAGGCGGCTCTCGCGAAGCAGATCTACCGTGTCGCGAAACTCTTTGGCGTAGAAGGCGACAAGCGTCCGTTTGCGACTCTCGGACCGGAACAGGAATACTTCCTCGTCGATGCGGAGCTTTACCGCGAGCGCCCCGACCTGATGCAGACCGGTCGCACGCTTTTCGGTGTCCGCCCGGCGCGTCACCAGCAGCTCGAAGACCACTACTTTGGAAAGATCAAGAGCCGCGTGCTTTCCTTTATGGCCGAAGTCGATAAGGAACTCTGGAAGCTGGGCGTCCCGGCGAAGACACGCCACAACGAAGTCAGCCCGGCGCAGTTCGAACTCGCTCCGGTGTTCGAGGACCAGAACCTTTCTTCCGACCACAACATGCTCACGATGGAAGTTCTCCAGACGGTCGCTGAGCGTTACGGTCTCGTCTGCCTTCTCCACGAGAAGCCTTTCGACGGCGTGAACGGTTCGGGCAAGCACAACAACTGGTCCATCACCGGTCCGGACGGCAAGAACTGGCTCTCTCCGGGAAAGACCCCGCACGAGAATGCGAAGTTCCTCACCGTGCTCGTTTCCATCATCAAGGGCGTCGATACCTTTGCGCCGCTGCTCCGCGCGAGCGTGGCGAGCGCCGGCAACGACCACCGTCTCGGTGCGAACGAAGCGCCTCCGGCAATCATCTCCATCTTCCTCGGCGAGCAGCTCACCGATATCATCAACCAGCTCGAAAAGGGCAAGCCTTCCTCTTCGAAGAAGGGGAGCGAAATCGAAATCGGCGTTTCCATGCTGCCTCCGCTCCCGAAGGACGCAACGGACAGAAACCGCACGAGCCCGTTCGCCTTTACCGGGAACAAGTTCGAATTCCGCGCCGTGGGTAGCGAACAGAGCTGCTCGACCCCGAATACCGCGCTGAACACGATCGTCGCCTGGGCGCTCGACGACGTGATTGGCCAGATCGAATCCCTTACATCCAAGGGGACGGATTTCAACTCCGCCGTGCAGAGCGTTCTCCAAAAGGAGATCAAGGAACACAAGCGCGTGCTCTTTGACGGCAACGGCTACAGCGACGACTGGAAGGCCGAAGCGGAACGCCGCGGTCTCCCGAACCTCAAGACGACGCTCGAAGCCCTCGAAGCGTATCGCGATCCGAAGGTGGTAAAGCTCTACAAGGATTACGGAGTCCTCTCCGAAGTGGAACTCGAGAGCCGTTATGTGGTCGAGAAGGAAAAGTACGAGACGATCATCGCGCTCGAGGCGAACTGCGCACTCACGATGGCGAAGACGATGTACCTCCCGGAAGGCATCTCTTACGCTGCGGAACTTGCGGATTCCTGCTCGTCCTTGACCGACTATGTCCACACGGGCATTGCGCACCTTGCCAAGTCCGCGGCGGAAAATGTCGAAGGCCTCGCGCAGGAAATCGAGAAGCTCGAAAAGGCCGTCGATTCGGGTGAAACGAAGGCGGAACTCGAAGCGATGACCGACGTGCGGAAATACGTCGATGCGCTCGAACGGATCGTCCCCGATTCCCAGTGGCCGGTTCCGGGCTACGGCGAAATGTTCTTCGTCGGCTGATTCCCGGTCAATTGAACTTGAAAAGCCTCCGCGAAGCGGGGGCTTTTCGCTTTTTCGGGTTGCGCGGTCTTGTGTTTAGAACTGAGATCTTGGTTTGGCCTTGCAGAGGCTTATGGTCTGCATCCTATAAAAGTTTAAATGTCCGCGGTTCTAGGCCTAGGACATCGGATGGATTCTACCTGTCCGCAGCAAGCGGGCCACTCCCTTCGGTCGCTCCAGAATGACAACGAGCAGAAGCAGTTCGCTCCGCCGACCAATTGCTAATTGCTCATTGCTAATTGCTACGCTGGACTTGGCGCTCCACCCCGCAGCAGGCGCTTGCCTATCCCCAGATAGCGAGAATCCAGAACGAAACGGCGGCGAGGCTCCAGATTGCGGATTTTTTTTTGTCGGAAGTCGCAAAGGATACCGCTGTCGAATAGGTGAGGTATAGGCTGAAAAAGTAGCTGAAGATAGTGATGATTTCCGCGGGCAAGAATTCGGGGAAAACTCCGCCGCGGACAAGGGCGATGGAGACGGCGAAGAGTTGGAAAATTCCCGGTACGAAATAGAGCTTTCGCCTTTCGGGGGAAGCCTTGGCGAAGCCGTGAACAAAGAGCAGGACGAGTGTAGCCGCGACGAGAATTGCAAAAACAGGCAGGAAAGTCATATTTGCCATATATAGAATTTTGTCCAAAGTGAAATTTCCTCTTGCCTGTCCCTGCGCTAAGATCGCTTTTCTGCGGAATGTGATTTTGGGGCGTTTTTTTTTGAATCGGGGCTTACCAGGCGGGCGGAGTGAAGATTTCTTCGCGGGAAAGGGAAAACGTTTCCTAGATTTCTTATATTTTACGCACACGCTTTATCGAGGTCTTTCAAAATGAAATTCTCCCTGCTGAGCTTGATCCTGGCTGTCTATGCGGCAACTCTTTCCGGCTGCTTTCTCGCTCCGGGAATGTCTCTGAGCGAATCCGCCGACGAGGAAGGCGCAATCGATACCCTGGCGGATTTTCAGGGGGCGAAGGTCCATTTGCAGAGCATCAATGCGAGAACGCTCGCTTCGATGACCGGAACTTCCGGAACGTCTTCGTTGGCAACTCTCCCGGAAGAGCTCCTTTCCTACAAGCCCGAATCCTATCGGCTCGGACCTTTCGACATTGTCCAGGTGGTCATCTGGGAACATCCCGAGCTGACAAGCCCGCTAGGCTCTTACCGGAGCGACAACGCGACGGGACAGCTGGTGAGCGAATCCGGCATCATGTTCTACCCGTATGTCGGGGAAATCAACGTGAACGGGAAAACGGTTGCCGAGCTTCGGACGGAAATTGTCCAGAGCCTCTCGAAAGTCCTGAACAATCCGCAGATCGATGTCCGCCTGCTGCAGAGCCAGAGGCACAAGGTCTATGTCCAGGGATCCGTGTCGAAGCCTGGAGTGGTTACGCTGAACGATGTTCCGGTGACGCTTCTCGAAGCGATTAACCTGTGCGGCGGCGCAAACGCCCTGGCGAACCTTTCCCGCGTGGAACTTTCCCGCGACGGCAAGTACTACGAGCTGAACCTGCTTGCCCCCTATGCGGCGGGTCTGGGCCCGGGCGATGTGCTTTTGAAAGACGGCGATGCGATTCGCGTTCCGGCTGCCTCGGAGTCCAAGGTCTATCTGATGGGCGAGGTCCGCAACCAGCAGGCCCTGGAATTCAAGGACGGGAAGCTCTCCCTTTCGGAAGCTCTCGCAACGGGGGGCGGACTTCTTGCGGAATCGGCGAAGGCCGAAAATATCTATGTCATTCGGGCGGAATCGGCGGAGGCTATCGACATCTTCCACCTGAACGCGCGAAATCCGATGGCCCTTGTCTTCGGTGACAAGTTCGCGCTTCTTCCCGGCGATATCGTTTATGTGGATGCGACAGGCCTTGCCCGCTGGAACCGCGTAGCGAAGATGCTCCTTCCGACGGCGCAGCTCATCTATTACGGAACACAGGCTGTGCATACGACGCACACGGCGAAGGAAGATATTACAAATTGGTAGTCTAACCGATTTTTCCCGGCAAAAAAAAATACCTGTCGCTACTTGTTTTTTCCGACTTGATGTGTATATTTTCGCTATGAGTGTTGAAAACGCCAAACATCCGGGACATCCCTTCTGGAGTCGCAAGAACCAGAAGGCCTATCGGCTAAATCGCATCCTTATCTACGCGACGATGGTCCTTGCGCTCTTAGCGGCGGGAATCATCTGGTTCGGCGTGAACAGCGCTTTGGGTAAATAGAAGCGAGGTATAAGATGAACTTGAAAAAGAATCTGGATCTGGAAGTCTCTAGAACGCTGCATTGCGGACGCCGTCCCAAGAACGATAGCATCGAGCCTTCCGTTCCCCTGTCTAGCGAAGAAGAGGAAGACGAGGAACAGGAAGAGGAAGACGAGAACCTCGACGACGAGGTGAATTTCGACAAGCCCACGTTCAACGGTCACCAGAACCAGATCTGGAACGATTACGCGGAAGACCTGGACTACGATTCGTGATATCTTCCCTGAAAAAGGGGATTCTCTTTTCGGCTGCATGCGTAGCCTTGTCTCTGGTCGCTTCCTGTGCGGGTACTTCTGACGTCTATACTCCCGAAGCCGAAGAGTCGTTTGTTTCGCGGGCGATGAGCGATTGGGTCTCTCCCGATGCGGAAAAGCGGGAGTCGTGGCAGCAATACCAGTTTGCGCTCCAGGCGATGGAAGACGAGGACTGGCTTGTCGCGCGACACCATCTGGATCTTGCGCTGAAAAAGCTCGTCGAGGAAAATTACGATTCCCTCTATTCTCCGTTTGCGCGTCCGCAGGATTCCCTGTATCGGCGGGACATGCCGAAAAAAATCATTGCGGCGTTAGATGAAGTCTATCCGGGAATTCTGGAAATGGGGGAGGACGCTTCGACGTATGTACGCTACGAGTTCGAGGGCGCCGGGCTAGATAACTTGGATGAGCCGCCGCTCGACAGTGCGGAACGCGTGGAAATCGAAAGCTTTCTCGATACGCTCAATCGGGCCGAGTTTACGCTGCCTGTGGAATTCAACGACCGCGTGATGCAGGAAATTCTGTATATGACGACCCGGGCGCACGATTTTACCGAGGCTTCGCTCTCGCGGAAAACAGCTTTCGAGGAGATGATCTACGCAAAAATCGATTCGATGGGGATGCCGCGCGACCTGATCTATTTAGCGCTTGTGGAATCGGGCTACAAGATCAAGGCTTACAGCCGGGCGAAGGCGGCGGGGCTTTGGCAGTTTATCCCGGCGACGGGAAAGCGCTATGGGCTTCACCAGGATTTCTGGGTGGACATGCGCCGGAATCCGGAACTTTCGACGACAGCGGCGCTCCGCTATCTGCAACGTCTGAAAGATGAATTTGGCGACTGGCTCATGGCGATGGCTGCCTATAACTGCGGGGAAGGCTGCGTACGGCGGCGGATTCGGGACGTAAAGGCCGATACGCTCCGGGATTCGACTCGGGCGGTTACCTACTGGGATCTGGAGCTCCCCAAGGAAACGATGCACTATGTGCCGCGGATTCTCGCCGCGATGACGATCGGGCATTATCCGGAGCATTACGGGATGACCGTGGAAAAGCGGGAACGGATGCCGTTCGATACGGTGACCGTCGTGGAGTTTATGCCGCTGGAAATGGCCGCTCAGGCGGCAGGCGTCGATACCAAGACGATTCAGGAGCTGAACCTTGAACTCAGCCGCTGGTGCACGCCGCCGAAGGGAAGCGGTTACGTGCTGCGCATTCCCGAAGGTTCCCGGGATTCTTTCCTCGTCGCCTACGGAAAGATGGACCGGAAAAAGTTTTCGAGGTGGCAGTATCACAAGGTGCGGACCGGGGAAAACCTGGGAAAGATTTCCCGGATGTATGGCGTTTCCGTAAAGGGCATCCAGTCGGCGAACCATTTGAAGAATACCCGGATTCGGCAAGGGCAGACTCTTTTGATTCCGCTGCCGGCGAGCGCCTATTCGCCGAAGGAGAAAAAAGCTTCCGGGAAAACGGCGACCGAAAAGGCGGGCAAGCGTTCCGGGCGAAGGTACAAGGTTCGCGCCGGGGACAACCTGAGTTCTATCGGGCGCAAGTTCGGCGTTTCCGTTTCAAATCTCAAGACGTGGAACGGTCTCGACGACTCGGGGAGCATCAAGGCTGGGGACTTCCTTTACGTAGCGTCGCCCGGTAAGGAAGTTTCGAAAACTTCGCATGCGGATGAACCGACGCCCGTAGCGACAAATGCTTCCAAGGCTTCGGATTCCAAACGTTCCTCGGTCCCGAAAAAATCCGAATCGGGAAACTTTATTTCGCATACGGTCGTTTCCGGGGAATCGCTCTGGGACATCTCCCGGAAATACGGCGTCTCGATCGAGGAAATCGTCGAATGGAACCGCAAGAAATCGACGAAGGTGAAAGCGGGCGAAGTCTTGAAAATCAAGATTCCGCGTTAGATTTCTATCTTTTCCCCTATGGCGACTTCTAGCAATTTGTCTTTAAGAAATGGCGAAATATGAAAAAAGCGTTTCGCTTCATCGGAATCTGTGCAGTTGCGCTTTGCGTATTGTTCCTTGCCTTGTGCCTTTTGGCACCTCGAATTGCCAAGGGCTATGTCGAAAGCCATTCGAAGGAACTCGTCGGTCGGCGCGTCCAGATAGAAAGCGTCTCGTTCAACCCGTTCCGCTTTTCCGTTTCCGTCAAGGGCTTCGCCGTTTTTGAAAAGGACGATTCGACGAAGTTCGCCGCGTTCCGGGAATTTTATGTCAATGCCGATCCGATGCGACTTCTCACGGGAAATATTTCCCTTTCGGAAGTACGCCTGGATTCCCCCTTTGCGCACATCCAGAAGGATGGGGACGTTTTCAATTTTTCGGATATCCTCGGGCGGTTCGCTTCGGATTCGGCAAACGTTTCCGCCGGGACAAAGGATTCTTCGCAGGCGAATCCGTTTCCGTTCGGAATTTCCGTTCGGCAGATTTCGATCCTTTCGGGCGACATTCTCTATGACGATAACGCGGTGAACTCCCACATCGGCATCCGGGATTTTTCGTTGCGCATTCCCGAGGTCTATTTTTCGAACCGGAAAACGTCGCTCGGCGTGAACCTTGAATTTGCGGACGGCGGAACCTTGCATGTGGAAAGCGGCTACGCGGTGGAAAGCGGGGATTTCTCGGTGGATGTCGCCCTTTCGAAGTTTTCCCTGTCGGCGGTAAAGCCTTATCTCGAGACCGCCTTGAATTTCAAGGAACTCTCGGGAACGGTGGATGTCGCCCTTTCGCTTTCGGGGAACGTGAACGATGTCCTAGCTTCCGTGGCGCAGGGAAGGATTTCGCTCGATAGCGCCCTTCTTACGGAAAATTCCGGAAAGACGATGGGCGTAGAGACTCTCGATGTCCAGATTGCCGAGGCGAATCTGAAGGAAAAACGTTTTGTCGTCGACTCGGTTTCGGTCCGCGGAGCATTCGCCCATTTTGACCTGTTCCGGAATTCGGACAATATCAATGCGCTTCTCGCAAAGGAAAAAACGGGGGAAAAGTCGGATTCGGCTGTCGCGGCGAAATCTCCGGCTGCGGATTCTGCAGAACAGTCGAAGCTCGATCTGCTGGTAAAAAAGTTTTCCGTTTCGGAGACGCGCTTTGCCGTGGAGGACCATACGGTACCCAGAGGTTTTCGCTATGCCGTTTCGGGAATTTCTCTCGTGGCGTCGAATGTCGCGCTCGACAGGGAGGCGCAAGTCGATGTCCGGGCGTCCTTGCCGCATGGCGGCTCGGTGAAGGCGTTTGCGAAGATAAACCCGGCGGATGCGAACAGGCTTTCGGCAAATGTCTCGGTGAAAAATGTCGCGCTGAAGGATTTCTCCGTCTATTCGGAATATTACACGGGTTATCCCATCACGGCGGGGGCGTTCGGATTTGCTTCCGACAACCTTATCCGCGATGGAAAAATCGACAGCCGGAACAATATCGACATCTACAATTTGACGGTCGGGGACAAGCCTTCCGGGGCGAAATCCGAATACGAGGTGCCGATGAAAATTGCGCTCTACATCCTCAAGGACAAGGACGGAAAGATAGCGTTTGACGTTCCCGTGAAGGGAAATCTCCGGGATCCGGAATTTTCATACGGAAAGATTGTCTGGCAGACGGTCATGAACCTGATGGTTAAAGTGGCGCTTTCGCCGGCGAAGTTTCTGTTCGGAAGTTCCGTTCCGGGCGATTTCTCTTTCGATGTCGCCGCGGACGATTTTACGAGCGAACAATACGGTATCGCTTCGGACTGGACGCGCGTCCTTTTGGAAAGGCCGGGCGCGGTCCTTGCGATCGTCGAAGCGTTCCGTCCCGAAGAGGAACTCGATGCGTTTGCGCTGAGCATGGAAAAGCTCGACTTCTACAGGCGTGAAACGGGTCGCGCGGAACTTACGCCGGTCGATAGGAAGGCGGCGCTCGAAGTGGATGTCGCAGACGATGCGTTCAAGGCCTTTGCAAAAACCTGGCTGCGCCCGTCGGATGCGGAACTTCGCGCGCAGATGGAGATGCTTTCCGGCTTGCGTCGGGAAAAGCTCGCGAAAGCTCTTTCCGCTCAGTCGGGCGTGACGGCGAAAAACCTGGTCATCCGAAAGGCGACGGCGAAGGAACTCTCCGCTTTCGGCAAAAAATCCCTCTATCGCATGGTGGTCGAATTCCCGTGAAGTGGATGCTCTTGATTTTTTTAGCGGCGACGGCGTTTGCGGAAACGCCCGCTTTCAAACGAGTGCTCCTGCGCCCTTCGGCGGATTCGCTCGTCTATTTTCGGGTTGATTCGATTGTTGTGGAAAACGGCGACGCGTTTGATGATTCCAAGGCCTATTCGTGGGCAGACAGCCTGGTCTATGCTATCGGGAATGCGGTCCATATCGAAACGCGAAAATCCGTCGTGGAAAGGCTTGTTCTCTTTGATGTCGGCGACACGGTTAATTTGTACGAACTCATCGAGAGCGAAAAGAACCTGCGGAACCAGGCCTATATCGCCGATGCGCACATCACCCGCGAAATTTCATCGTCGGGGAGGAACGTTGTCCGCATAAGGACAAGCGACACGTGGACGCTTACGATTCCGCTTTCGGTGGAGCGCCCGAGCGACGGACCGCTCTACTACGGGATAGGAATTTGGGAAAACAATTTCCTCGGCTTAGGACAGACGATCGGCGTCTATTATTCGCACGACGAATTTCGCGACCGCTTCATGGGACTTTACAACAACAGCAACTTTCTCTTTCGGCACAATGCTTTCGAAGCGTCCGTTTCGAGGAATACCGACGGTTATTTGCACTATGTGACGATGTACAGACCTTACCTTTCGCGGAGCAAAAACGAATGGGCCTATACCGCGGCGGGCTTCTGGAACAAGTCGGACGTGAAGTATTACTGGACGGGGAAGCTTCCGACCGGTACGGTGGACGTTTCGGTTGCGGACAGTGTCCGGGAATCCCTCTCGGCTTTCAACCGGAAGGATGGAAACGAGATTCTCCGGGTGAAGCGCATCGAGGAGGATTCGGCGAGCTTCCGGCTAGGACATTCCTTCGGCGGCGAGGAATTCAAGATCTATCTGGGTCTAGGTTACGACTACCACCGGCTAGGGCGTTCCTACGCTTCGGTTTCTCGGAAAGTCTTCCTTCTGGAGGGTGAACCTGCCGCTATCGATTCCGCCTCGGTTCGAAACTGGATTCCCGAAATGCTCGATTCGCGCTTCGGGGCTAGCCTCACGCTTTCGCGGATCCGCTACGACCGCCTGGTCAATTTTAAACATGCGAAATGGACGGAAGATGTCGATAAAGGCTATTCCGTAAAGATCGGAATTTCCAGGAACTGGAAGTCGCTCGGGGCGATGGACGACGATGCGCGCCTGGATTATGGAATCTACCTGGCTCTCGGTTCACGAATGCACCATCTTATTCTGAACGCGAAGTCGCACTTCTATTTCAATTCGGATTCTCGACGCGATATCTACGAGTTTGTCTCGGCGGAATACATCTGGCGTTCGAACGAATGGTTCTCGACGAAGGTTTTGGGCTATATGGACGCCTTCAAGCGGGCCGCCTATGGCCGACAGCTTTCGCTCGGCGGGCTTCAGAACCAGGAGTTTTACGGATTCCCGACTTATCTCTACACGGGACAGGCGCGTTTTTACGGGCAGATCGAGGAACGATTCTTTCCCCATTTTGAGATCGGAACGGTCGCGCCGGTGTTCGCCGCGTTTTTCAAGGCAGGGGAAACCGCATCCGAAGTCCGCCTGTTCGAACCGGACGAGCTGACTTACATCGCTGGTTTCGGGGTTCGCTTTGCGATGACGAAATCCGTCTCGGGGCTTGTGAACCACCTGGACTTTAGCTGGCCGCTCAACGGGCCGCTGGTCTCCCCGTATCCGCGAATCGCCCTTGTCGGGCTTTTCAACCTTTAGTTTCGTGAGGTCCTATGCATCGGAAGCGTTATCTTGTCGAAATCGGAATCGGAGTTCTCGCAATGGTTCTCGGAACATGGATAAGCGTCCTCGTCTTTCGGGAAGGCTATTTTGCCGGTGCCCTGATGCTTGTCGTAACGGGGATTCTGAGCGTGCTTCTCGGGGTCAAGGAATACCTCGACATCAAGGGACCTCTCTGGCAGGAATCGTTCCTGAAAATTCTCCGGCGGACGATGCTTTTCCTGAATCTGATGCTTTCCGCCGTCGTGGCGGGAACGCTTATTTCGATGCTTGCCTGATTATTCCGCGTTTGCCGGGGAGAGCTTCTTGAACTGTTCCCGGTAGGAGGCTTCGTCGATGCGGGCGTATTTGGAGATGATTGTGCCGAACTGGTAGAATGCGGAATCCTTTTCAACGCGCATGGAGAAAGGCATGTCGAGCGAGTTTTTTCCGGTGAGGACGGAATCGCCTTCGATGCTTGCGGAAAGGTCGCCGTTGATGTTGCGGATAGTGTAGAGGTTCTCGCCAGGGGCGGTCTGGAAAACTTCAAAAATCATGTTGTCTTCGCCTTGCCAGAAACCCGTGAAGACAGGCTTTTCCTTGGTCGAGCAGGAGGCGAGAAACGAAAGCGCAAGAAACGAGACGGTCAGGATTCTTTTCATGTTTAACTCCAATCTTTGGATAAAATAATAAAACATTAGGGAAAAATCTATCTTTTCGTGCATGCGGGCTTTCTTTTTCTGTTGCTTTCTCGCTGTGTCGTTTGCCTGTGCGGAATGGGGGACAAGGGAGGTTCACGCCTTGCTGTTGAAGCGGACGGAGCAAAAGCCCGGTGTGCAGATGGGAAAGCTTGATCCGGCGTTGGATACGGCAGGTCTTGTTGCGGTTGCCGAGTTCCATCGGGTGATGGGGGATTCCTACCGCCCGACGATTACGAGTGCAAACGATTTCGCTTGGCATGTCCGGTTTTCCAAGCATTATTACAACAGGGCTTTGGACTTCCGGCTCTTTGACGTTCCCCGGGAAAGACGCTCCGAGTTGGTCCTTTCGATTCGCCGCAAGCTGGGAAACCGTTACCGCGTCCTGTGGGAAAACGCCGGTAGGAACGGCGAGCATCTGCATATCGAGATGAGGGACTAGGGATCGGTTCGCGGACGTCTAAGCTTTTGGGATGCAGACCGTAAGCCTTTGCAGCAAAGCTAAGATCTAAAATCTCGGTTCAAAGCGCTACCAACGGCTCGCTTGGCAGTCTAATCCCTGATCCCTAATCCCTAATCCCTAATCCCTAATCCCTAATCCCTAATCCCTAATCCCTAATCCCTAATCCCTAATCCCTAATCCCTTGATTCTCTCAACTAAACTAGGCCTTCGGTTCTGCGATTTTTGCGACCGTGGCGTGGACGGCTTCGACCAGAGCCTTCGGGGAAATTTTTAGCTGGATGCCGCGCTGCCCGGCGCTGATAAAGATAGTCTCGAACTCGGTGGCGGTCTCGTGGATGAAAATCGGGAACGGCTTCTTGAGCCCGACGGGGGAACATCCTCCGCGAATGTAGCCGGTGAGCGGCGTGAGCTCCTTGAGCGGAACCGTGTCGATTCGCTTGTTGCCCGAAACCTTGGCGAGTTCCTTGAGTGCGACTTCGAAGTTTCCCGGAACGACGCCGATTAGCGGTCCCGTCTTGTCGCCGCGGACAAGAATCGTCTTGAAAACGCGTTCGATCGGTTCGTGGAGCGTTTTCGCGATGTGTTCCGCTCCCAGTTCCGTTTCCGTGACCGGGTAGGGGATGAGTTCATAGGCGACGTGCTTCTGGTCGAGAATTCGCGCCGCATTTGTCTTCTTGACTTTTTCCATGGCTACTTGAGACCTTTCAGATAATTTTCGCACCACCGGGGGACGATTTCCGTGGCGACTCCCTCGATGCATGTGTCCGTATTCGGGTCGCTCGGATCGATTTCCAGATTCAGGCAGGTGACATGGGCACCGAAACGCTTCGCGACCTGCTTGAATCCCGCCGCCGGATAGACGACGCTGCTCGTTCCGATATAGACAAATTCTTCCGTGTGGCGAAGCGCGCGTTCGATTTTTTCCATGTAGAGCGGAACCTCTCCGAACCAGACGATGTGCGGACGGGTCGGAGCTCCGCACACCGGGCATTTTGTTTCGAGCGTTTCTTCGCCGTCGAAGGGAAACACATGCCTTTCGTTCGCTGCGCAGCGGAGCTTTTTCAGTTCGCCGTGCATGTGCAGAACGCGTTTCGAACCGGCGCGCTCGTGCAGGTCATCGACGTTTTGCGTCACGAGGAGAAAGTCGTCTCCCAGTTTTTCTTCGAGCTTCACGAGGGCTTCGTGTGCAGCGTTCGGCTTGTACCGGGGAAGGGACGTCCTGAGCCGGCTGTAGAATTTCTTGACGCGGACGGGGTCGCTGCGGAAACCTTCGGGGGTCGCGACCGCTTCGATGGGTTCGTTTTCCCAGAGACCGCCATTTCCGCGAAACGTGTTGAGACCGGATTCCGCACTGATGCCCGCGCCGGTGAGGATGACGACTTTCATTGGCAAAGTCCTTCAAAGAATAATGCTTCGGCGACGATGCCGCGTTCAAAGTCCTGTAGCCCGAGACTCTCGTTTTCGCCGTGCGCATTGCACTCCGGATCTTCGAGCCCCGTCATGAGAATGGGAATGTCGCCAAGCGTATCGCGGAAAAGCTGTGCGCCCGGAATGGACGCTCCGCAGCCGATATACTTGGCTTCGGTCCCGTAGGCTTTGGTCATCGCGGCCTTCATAAGCGCATAGTAGGGATGCGAAACGTCTGTCGTGAAGGGATTTGCCCCGTCTTCGGGGATGAGGGTGAGCGTGAGACCGTCGGGGCAGTTTCTTTTGAGATGCTCTTCGAGGAGCCTTGTCGCGCGTTCCGTCTGCATGCCGGGCGCGAGCCGGATGCCGATGCGCGCGTAAGCGGAATCCTGGAGAACGTTTCCCGCCTGGTTCCGCGAACCCGCTTCGAATGCCGTGACGACGAGGGATGGTTTTCGCCAGAGCGTTTCGAGAATCGAATCCTTGCCGCCGAGAACCTTTGTCCCGGGAAGCATTCCCGATTCCTTGCGGAAAGTCTCCTCCGTGTAGTGGAGCGCCTTGTAGCTTTCAAGTTCCTCCGCGGTCGGCTCCGCGATGCCGTCGTTAAAATGTTCCACCAGAATGTTCCCTTCCGCATCCGTGAGCGAAGCTACCATCTTGCAGAGCGCTTGCACCGGGTCGGGAATGGGACCGGACCAGGAACCCGAATGGAGCGGAGCCTTGACGGACTTGACGATGACGGAAACGGCGGACATTCCACGGAGCGATGTCGTAATCGACGGGGTTCCGGCGGAGAAGTTCGATAGGTCCGCAATGATGACCGCATCCGCCTGGAGAAGCGCCTTGTTGTTTTCGAGAAGTTCCCCGAAGCCCGAACTACCGCATTCCTCTTCGCCCTCGATAAGAAACTTGACATTCGGCATCCTGTCGCCGCATACGGCAAGCGCCTGGGAAACCGCCGCGATGTGCAGGATGATTCCCGACTTGTCGTCCGCTGCGCCGCGCCCGTAAAGACGTCCATTCCGAACTTCGGGAGCAAAAGGCGCGCTTTCCCAGAGAGCCTCCCGCATCGTCGGCTGCACGTCGTGATGCGCGTAGAGAAGGACGGTCGGGTTGTCGGGATGCGTCTTCAGTTCGGCAAAGACGGATGCGCGTCCGCTCCTTGGCGTGAGAAATTGCGCATTCGTAAAACCGTAGCTTTCGAAAAGGGTCTTGACCGCCTGGGCGGAACGGTGGACTTCGGCTTGGTCAAAATGGTCGAAACTGATAGACGGGATGCGGATCAGGGCTTTCAGGAGTTCGACGTAGCGCGGAAACATCTCGTGGATGCGCGCCGGTAAAGTTTCGTTCATGGGGAATTCCTCATACCGGTGAATTGTTTTTTTTTGTTAATTTAATCAAATATGGCAGGCTTTAACAAAGATTACGACTATAAACTGTCGAAAGGCGACAGACTTCTCGCCCTGATTCGGAGCGTCTTTCGAAATTCCCCGGAATTTCGCCACGATTCCCTAAAGCACGTGGCGCGCTTTGCGCCGTATATACCCTTTCTTGGCGGAAAGCCGAACATTTGCCCGGAAGAGAAAACCGTCATCCGCTTTCGGGACGGAAGCCTGCCGATTACGCTCGCCTCCCCGATCATCCTCGCGGCGGGAGCGAACAAGACGGCGCACCGGATTGCGGACTATGCGAATCTGGGATTCGGCGGAATTTCGGTCGGGACGGTCACCAGGCATTTTCGCGAAGGAAACACGCACCGTCCGCGCATCGGCTTTTTAGAGCGCGACCGCGCAATTTACAACAGCATGGGCCTGAACAACGACGGAGTCGAAGCGATTGTTGCGCGGGTCCAAGGGCAAACGGACGCAGCGCACCGGAACGGACTTTCCGTGGGAATTTCTGTCGCGGAAACCCCGGGCCTCCTTTCGGAAGAGGAAAAGCTTGCCGATGTCCTCGAATGCTTTGGGCTTGCGTATCCTGCCGCGGATTACATCGAAATCAACGCGAGCTGTCCGAATACGGGCGAGAACCGTTTGGATCTCGATACGCGTTTCATCGAATCCTTGTTCTGCGAAGTGATGAGTTTTCGAAGTGCGCAACCTGTCAAAAAAGCTGTCTATGCGAAGCTCAGCCCGGACATGACGGACGAGGCTCTCTTGGCGACGCTCGACGTGCTTTCCGGTCTAGGTGTCCACGGTGTGGTCCTCGGCAATACCTACCCGACGAAAAAGCTCGATGCGCTTTCGACAAAGACACGCTACGAGGACTTGAAGGTCCTTCGCGCGGACGGCGACAAGGGCGGACTCAGCGGACGACCGCTCTATCCGAACACGTACCGGATGACTGCTTTTGTCAAGGACCGTTTTCCGCAGCTGAGCGTGATTTCTTGCGGCGGAATCGACCATGGAAAAAAAATCTTCGACCTTCTCCGTGCCGGAGCCGACGCCGTGGAATGTTACAGCGTCTGCGCGTTCCGCTGGATGCCCGCTCACGCCATGCGAAGGGAACTTTCCGCGGCTCTCGCCGAAGCGAATCTTTCGAACGTGATGGACTTGCACACAAACTAGTTTTCGATGCGCGCGCTTCTCGGATTTTTTTTCGTTTTCGCCTTTTGCGCTTCCGCCCATGCCGGCTTTTTTCTCGAAAGGGACGCCGTCGAAGAGGAAGCGAAGGCTCTCGACGTGGAGCGGGGACTTGCGCTTGGCGGGGGAAGCTCGTTCTCCTTTTATCTGGGGGCTTTGGACATCGCGCTCGAAGGGCTTCTCGCCTACCGTTTCGAAAACGATTTCGGTCTGGGAGCAAACGTCTCGCTCGGAATTTCCGAGCCTGTCCACGAGGCGGACATGGAACTTGACCGCTATGTCGGGACGGACGATTTTTTAGGGATCGGCTCGGGGGCGGTATTTTTCGAAAAAGACGGGAGCTACCGCATAGCGCCACGCATTTTCGTGGATTACGGGCGGAACATGAAGCCGTGGCCGCGCGCCCGCTTTGCGCTCCAGGCGAAAATCCGGATTTCGTATCTGATCGGCGAATCGCTCGGACGGAAGGAATCTTTCACGACTCGGACGGCGAATACCGTGTTTTCCGGGCATTTTGCCCTTGTCTTTTTCTAGAGGTATCAAATGTCGAATTTCTTGAATCGTACTTTATTCTGTCTGCTGTTCCTTGCCGCGTATTCCTTTTCGGCGGCGTGGCTCGGCATCTCGTTCAAGTCCGAACCGTATCGGGACCAGATAGCCCTGAAAATCCAGGGAATCCATCCGGGCTCGGGCGCTGTCGGAAAGAACGTCCAGCCGGGAGACCTGATCGTCGGAATCAACGGCAAAAAGATTACGGAAATGAACGTGGTCAAGTCGGAACTTTCGAACGCCAAGGCGGGGACAGGGGTTTCGCTCGAACTCTTGCGCGCCGGGAAAAAGTTCACGGCAAAAGTTTCGATGACGGAACGCCCCGACGACATTTCGAGCCTGACCGGTTCGTCGATCGGGAGCAAGGCGCTAGCGTTCGAAAAGAACTTTTACCGGAACGGCGAAAAGCGTAAGAAAAAGCCCAAGGTGACGCTTCTCGACTTCTGGGCGACGTGGTGCGGACCGTGCCGCATGACGCTTCCGATTCTCGGGCGGCTTTACGAAAGGCTCGGCGACCGCGGCCTCGAAGTCATCGGAATTTCGAGCGAAGCGTCGGGCGTCCTCGAAGATTTCTACCGGGAACATCCGTCGCCGTATCCGCTCTACCGCGACGCGACCCAGGAAATGTGGCGCCGCTACGGCATCTCCGCGGTTCCCACGCTGATGCTCCTCGACGAGAACGGCTACATCCAGAAGGTTTGGCCCGGAGCGCCGAACGAGCGTGCCCTCGAACAGGCGATTCTCGATGCGATGAAATAAGGCTTGAAAAAATTCCGGGCTCTTTTCGAACCGAAATATCCTATATTTTGATTACATAGCTCGCCTTGGCGAAAGCCCGGGCGGGCGTCCGTTTTGATTGAGTATTTGCTCTAGTCTCCGTCTCGAAATCGCCAAAATTTCACACTTACGAGAATAGGGCAAACCGCTCACGTCCCGTTCGGGGCGTGGGTCGTTTGCGTTTATTGGTAAGTAGGCTTTGGCGAGCCTCGAGATGCAGTAAACGATGCGACGACCTCACGCCTTTTTTGTTTGGCGAAAGTTTCGCAAGTAAGACTGGCAAGATTCTCTCGAAGAGTTTTACATGGAGGCCAGTCGTGAAAGCCAATGCGGAACAGATGCGCGTCGTCGAGACCACGGAGTCTCCGCTGCTCGTGATTGCGGGGCCGGGAGCGGGCAAGACCAAGACCCTTGTCGATAGGGTCTGCCACCTGGTTTACGATTTGAACGTCCCTCCGGAAAACATTCTGGTGGGGACCTTTACCGAAAAGGCTGCGCGGGAGCTTTTGTCGCGGATTTCGACGGCATCGGCGTCCTACGAGGTGCAAAAGAACATCTCCGAGCTTCGTGTGGGGACGCTCCATTCCCTCTTCCTGGATTTCCTGGAAGAGTATGCGGATAGGACCGACCTCAAACGCGGTTATCGGATTCTCGACGAATTTGAGCAGAACTATCTGTTCTATGAAAACGCCAGGCATTTCAATGAAATCGAAAATGTCACGGCGCTTTTGGGAAAGAACTGGAAATCGGCATACGGATGGAACGCGGCGAAAAAGCTTGCGGGGCTGGTGAACAAGGTCGCCGAAGAGAACCTGGATGTTGGAAAACTGGAGCGTTGCGGAAAATCGGAAAAGTTGACGGTCCTTGCCAAAGTAGTCTCGCTTTACCGGGAAATCCTTGCGGAAGAAAATGCGCTGGACTTCTCGCTGATCCAGACGAAGATGTGGGAACTTCTTGAAAACAGGGAAGTCTTGAAAGACATCCGGTCGAAAGTCCGCTACATCATGGTCGATGAATACCAGGACACGAACCGCATCCAGGAAGCGATTCTTCTGAAAATGGCGGCTCCGGAAAGTCGCGGCTTTTTAAAGCGAATCTCCCCGGCAAACCGCATCTGCGTCGTAGGCGATGACGACCAGGCGCTCTACCGTTTTCGCGGAGCGACCGTCGAAAACATCTTGCGATTCGAGGAAAACTTTCCGAAGTGGGGACGCGGCAAGTGCGAAAAGATCGAGCTGGATAAAAACTACCGCTCGCATCCGGATATCATCGATTTCTACAACAAGTGGATGGAAAACCTCTGGGACGAAAAGTGGGGAAGATTTCGCCATGCGAAGGTAATCAAAAATGCGGGCAGGCAGACTCGGGAAAACGCGAAATATCCGGGCGTTGTCCAGTGCATGGGAAAAGACAATAGAACCTGGTGCAAAAATTTTTACGATTTTGTTTGCCGACTTAAAAAGAACGGTGCCTTGAAAGATTACAACCAGATTGCCGTTCTGTCAAATTCTGTCAAGAGCGAAAAGATTGTCGAGCTTTCCGCTTACCTGGAAGAAAAGGGGATTCCAGTCTTTTCGCCGCGTTCCGAGCGGTTCTTTGAACGAAAGGAAATCCAGCTTTCCTTGGGGGCGTTGATCTTTCTCTTTCCGAATCTGGAAAAGAACTATCTCTCGGGAGAACGAAATGCGGATTACCTGGAAGAAATCTGGGCGTATTACGACCTGTGCCTGGACGCTTTCACCGGGGAACTGCGAAACTATCCGGCAAAACACAAGACGTTGCGGGCGTGGGCCGTAAAAAAGGCGCAGGAAATCGCCAAGGCTTCGCGCAATACGGATTACGCCTTCGCGAATCTCTTTTACGAAATGCTGCAGTTCCCGATGTTTGCGGAATTCTTGGCGGCGAAACTCGATGAAGGCGTTGCGGATTTGCGCCCGACATACAACCTGGCCTTGTTCAGCAAGCTGCTCTGTCGCTTTGAAAGCATAAACGGCGTGGTGGCGATTGAGGCAAACAGGGAAAAACGCAAAAAGACTTTGCGGAAGCTCTTCAACGAATACTTCAAGTTTTTGAAAGAGGGTGGAATCGGCGAATACGAAGACTTCGACATGGTGACGCCTCCGGGATGCATCAGCATCATGACGATTCACCAGAGCAAGGGGCTGGAATTCCCGGTTACGTGCGTCGATTCGCTCGATTCGGTTCCGCGGAAAAACTTTGACGATATCGACTTGGAAATTGCCGAATATTATCACGGAAAGGAGCCGTGGGAGCCTCTTGACCGCATCAAGTATTTTGACTTTTGGCGGCTCTACTACACCGCGTTCAGCCGGGCGAAAAATCTGCTCGTGCTGACAGGAATTGAAGACAAAAAATCGCCGTCTAGGTATTTCGATTGCGTCTATCGCGAGCTTCCCGACTATAAAACGCTCTTTGAAAAGGGCGCGGTAAAACCCGATATCGAGGCAGTCCGGGAAAGCGACGTGAAGCATCGCTACTCTTTTACAGGCCATATCCTGCTCTACGAGAACTGTCCCTTGCAATACAAGTTCTTTCGGGAATTCGAGTTTTCTCCGGTGCGGACGAACGCGATTCTCTTCGGAACGCTGGTGCACCAGACGATCGAAGATGTACACAGGGAGGTGCTCGCCGGAAAAGCGGACAACGTGACGCGGCAAAACGTGGAATTCTGGATTCGAAAAAACTATGCGCAGCTTTCCCGGGAACAGGGCGTTTACTTGCGAGAAGGTTCTCTGAAGTCCGTTTTGAAACACGTGGAAAACTACGTGGACTATGCGGAGAAGGACTGGACCCGTATCCGGGAGGCCGAAGTGCCGCTCTCGCTCCTCAAGGACGACTACATCCTGGAAGGTCGTGTCGATTTGATCCGCGGGCAGGGAGACACCCTGGAAATCCTCGATTTCAAGACAGACAAAAAGCCCGACGTCAATAGCGAAAAGGACCGGGAAAAGCTTATGCGTTACAAGCGCCAGCTCGAAATCTACGCCCGCCTCGTCGAGGAAAAATATGGAAGGCCCGTGGACAAGATGCACCTGTTCTATACGGGAACGGAAGAGGGCAGTCCATTTGTGAGTTATGGCTTTGACGAGACGGCTGTTGAGGGGACGATTGCCACGATTGACTCTGTCGTGGAAAAAATCGAACGGAAAAATTTTACACGTAGCGGAAAATGCGCCCCCGCCCAGTGCGCCGAGTGCGACTTCAAATTCTATTGCGGAAAAAACATTTAACGAGGAAAACATGACTGACCAGAAGGAACTTTTTGAATTCAACTACGAGCCGATTCGCGGCTACCCGGAACTGCGCTGGACGGGAAAACGCCCCTTTACCGGCACGTCCTACTACCCGGCGCAGTTAAAGGAAAGCTACGGCGACGACGCGGACGGCTGGCGGAACAAAATCTACTGGGGCGACAACCTGCAGGTGATGAGCCA
>CAKUXP010000016.1 GCA_934700345.1 uncultured Fibrobacter sp.
AGGAACGATAAAATGGGACAGAAAAAGTCCAAATTTACTTTCATTGATTTATTTGCCGGTATAGGAGGCTTTCATTTAGCAATGGAATCTGTTGGTGGGGAATGTGTTTTTGCGAGTGAAATTGATAAATTCGCTCGACAGACCTATCAGAAAAATTTTGAACGAAAATCTCCTGAATTATTTCGATCGGGATTGTTTAACGAAGATATTAATAAAATCAAACCTAAGGATATTCCTGACTTTGATTGTTTATGTGCTGGATTTCCATGCCAACCATTTAGTTATGCAGGGCAAAAAAAAGGATTTGAAGATAAGACAAGAGGAACTCTTTTTTTCAATATAAAAGAAATTTTGAAAGCGAAGAAACCCAGAATGTTTTTTCTTGAAAATGTTAAAGGATTGGTTTCTCATAAAGGAGGAAAAACGGTTAAAACAATTCTCGATGTATTAGAAAATGAGCTTGATTATAGAGTTTATACTAAAGTATTGTCTTCGCTTGATTTTGGCTTGCCTCAAAAAAGAGAACGCTGGTATTGTGTTGGTTTTAGAAAGGATCTAACAAAAAACTTTAGATTTCCTAAACCGACAGAAAAAAAATCTACGCTTAGGGATATAATTGATTTGGATAATGATGATCCGTCCTTAAAATTGACTCCGTTTGAAATGAATCGTATAAAATATCATTTTGAACATGCCAAAGAGGAAATTCGCGTTAAACATGACAATTCCAAATATAAACCAACAACAAAGAAAGGAAAGTATGGGATCTACTCTTTTCAGAAGCCGGACGGTTCGCTGAGGTTTCATGTTGGTGATGCGGCAAAAACTCAGATTCAAGAGGCTTTCTATTCATGTTTGGATACTTATGCATCTACAATTATTGCTAATAGAACGCCAAAATTATGGGACATCGGAAGAAAACTTTCTGTTAGGGAAGCTCTTCGCTTACAGGGATTTCCCGAAACGTTTAAAATGCCTGTTTCTGATATGCAGGCGTTTAAACAGCTGGGAAATTCTGTCAGTGTCCCTGTTTTAAAAGCTATAGCAGAGGAAATGGTTAAGGTTTTGGATGGAGAAAAATAAATGAAGAAATTCTTTCAAGAAAAAACAATAGTTGACGCTCTTAGAAATTCAAAAATTGCGGATTCTTTTTTAGCTTGCTTATGTATTTGCAAAGTTTTACATTTTAACAGTCGGATAAACTATTCACGTTGGATGACTTTTGAAAAATCTGATTTGGTAAAAGAGCTGGTTTACTATTTTGACTTTGAAACGGGAAAATTAAAAGAAAATGATGGGGTAGGAAAAATCTCAATAGTTTTTGCAAAAAATTTTACTTCGGCTTTTGGTAAAATAAATCCTGTCTATTTAGCTGCTGTTTGTTTTAGAAAATATGGAATACCTGAATCTGTTAATTCTATACAGGATTTGATTGACTATATAAAAGCTGAGTTCTGCCTTACAGAAGATTTTTGCAAAGAAGTTTTTTTCTTAAATGATGTTGTTTTGCCGGAATTTACACAAAGCTTTTCGAATGTTGATTTTGAAAACATGTTGAAAAAACAGAATGGAATTAATGAATATGGTTCTTTTGCGATTAGTTGTGGTCCAAAATCTGTGATAAAGAATTCTGCCGGAGCTTTGGGGGCTTCTTATTTTCAAACATTGTATTCAAAAATGTCTTCGAAAATTTGTTTGATAACGGAATATCCAGAAGAATATAGCTTCCTTGAAGAAGATGATGAGAAAAGTATTGCCAAAAATTTTTCTCAAAAAAAGAAGTTTTTCCCATCCCAAGTTATTTACTACGGAGTTCCCGGTACTGGAAAAAGCTTTCGGGTAGATGCGGAAATCAACGCTGCGATAAAAAAATACAATGATGAAAATCCTGATTCTCAAGTTTCATACGAAAAACAAGTAACCCGGGTGGTTTTTCATCCTGAGTATGGAAATACCGATTTCATTGGGCAAATTATGCCGAAAGTTCGTGAAGAAGGCGGTGTTGATTATGTATTTAAGGCGGGTCCGTTTTCGAAAATTTTACGAAAAGCGTACTTGAATCCATCGAAGCCTTATTTCCTTATCATCGAAGAAATTAATCGCGGGAATGCCGCTGCTATTTTTGGGGATATTTTCCAATCGCTAGATCGCTTGAAAAATGAAGAAACTTCTGACGGAGAAACGATTCGTAACGAAGTTTATAAATACAAGGCGGGTTGGAGTAAATACGGAATAACCAATGAAGAAATCAACGCTTATATCTTGAGGGGTGCGGAAAGTATCGAAAAAGATTCTGATGTAGATTACGACAGTACATCGGAAGATATGCCGAAGGCGGCTATTAGGATTCCCGCTAGGGGAATGCACTTTTCTGTCAATTCTGCAATCCGCCTTCCGCCCAATCTTTCCCTTTATGCGACGATGAATACAAGCGACCAGAACGTTTTCACGTTGGACAACGCATTCCAGCGTCGCTGGGAAATGAAACAGGTTTCCAATGACTTGAAAAATGATGACGCCCATCTTGATGAAAAAAATCAATACAATCAACCTATCGGAAGTACCAATGTTAAATGGGGCGAATTCCGTGAAAGGATCAATGAACTCGTTATGGAATCCGCCGAGGAAAACGGTCTTTCGAGCATGGAAGATAAACGACTTGGCGGATGGTTTATCATCCCAAAAAAGTTGCATGATTCCGAAGAGTGCAAGATAACAGACGAAGCCTTCGCAGAAAAGGTGCTTAAATATTTGTGGGACGATGCGTTCAAATTTGATCGACAAAAACATTTCGGTGATGTAAAAACTTTGGAAGCGCTTGCTAAAAATTTCAAAAAACACGGTTTTAGAATATTCAAGGATGATTCTATAGGCAGTCTTCAAAAAAATGTGGACTTTGACAATGGTAACGAAATACAAGCGTCCGAATCTTAGTGAAATTTGCGTTTATGGCGGCAAGCAAGAGGATGAATTTGTCGGAATTCGTTATAACGATGGAAAATTAAATGTCTATTTTCCTTATGGTTATTCCAAACCGGCTGATGAAGAAAAGGAATATCGCAAGGATGTTTTGAACCTTGTTTCTGTACTTTCCGCATTTTCCAAGGAAAGTAAAAGCGTTGACGGCAATCGACAATGGAATGAAGATGCCGTTCAATTTCCTTTTCACGCCTATATCCATATTTTCAGCTATTTTTTGAACTTTGGCTATTATACCGAAAATGAATCTATTTACAAAAGAGCGTCAAGCGGAAAAATAAATTGGTCGAGAACCATCAAGCAAATTCGTCCCCGGATTACAGGTGAATTTCCGAATGAATCGTCGGTTTATCTTGATTTTATTACGAAGAAAACGAATAACAATGAAAATGAATTGATTACGCAAATTCACAAATATTGTGTCTATGAAAGCTATGAAAAAATCGGTTGCCTGTTTGGATATGTCCGACCAGAGAAACCTACGATAGCTTTCAATAAAAATCTCTTCCTGTCCGTATTGCGCTCAAAAATTTCAAAAACTTTCAATGAAAAGAAAATGATGCTTTTCCGAAATATGATCGATATGGTCTGCTATCTGGGAAAAAGAAACGATAATCGAAAGGCGTTTTTCGGTACGACAGATTTTGAATACGTTTGGGAAGGCTTGATCGATTCCGTTTTTGGAATTGATCCAAACGAAAAAAAGAAATATTATCCACATTGCTCTTGGAAAATTTACGGAAAAGAAAATAAAGTTGAGGTTCGTGATGAAAAGCGAACTGCTTTGCGACCGGATACGATCATGCTTTTGAATGATGACATCTTTATTCTCGATGCGAAGTATTATCGATATGGCGAAGCGGAAATGGGAAAAAATTTTTTGCGAAATCCTAAAACGCTTCCCGGGACAGGTTCTATCGTGAAGCAGATTGCCTATGCGGAATTTATCGAAGCTAGGCAAAAGGGACAATCGGGAAAATATCCGAAAGGAAAAATTTTTAATGCGTTTATCATGCCGTATGCTTCTTGTAAAAATGATTTAGAAAATTATGCGCTGGAAAATATCGGCTATGCCTCTTGCGATTGGTGCGATACCGGAGAGGAAAAATTATACAACAAAATTTACGGCATCCTTTTGGATGTCCGCGCCTTGATGCATCGTCACCCGATGAAGTCTGGTTCGGATATCGCAGAGTTGGCGAATGTAATTTGCAATTCTTGAGATGATGAAAATTTGTGCAACATAGCCTTTTGTGGATTTTTTTATCCTCTAAAAGTTCCCCAAACCTTTGAAAAGCTATTTTTGGGAAAAGTTTCAAAATTTTCAAGGTAGCCTTTATGATGATTCTTCGCGGTTCTCCTGCACTTTCCTCCTTCCGGGAGCAGAAGCTCCTTGCCGATTTCAAGGCGGCGTCCCTTCCGGTAAAGGACATCTATGCGGAATATGTCCACGTTGTCGATTTGGAATCCGAACTTTCGCCAGAGAAAAAAGGCACGCTCGAAAAGCTCCTGACCTACGGACCTTTGCGCGAATCGCGGGAACCCGAGGGAACGCTTTTTGTCGTGGCTCCGCGTCCGGGAACTATCAGTCCGTGGAGTTCCAAGGCGACGGATATCGCCCACATTTGCGGGCTTTCCGAGGTGAAGCGGATCGAACGCGCGGTCGCCTACTATATCGATTTTAACGGAGCCGTTACGGAAGCGGTTTCGAAAGAAGTCAAGGCGAAAATTCACGACCGGATGACGGAAAAGGTTTTCCCGGCGCTCCATCTGCTCGATGTGCTCTTTATGCACGATGCGCCCAAAAAGCTCGTGGAAGTCCCCATTATGACCGAAGGTCGAAACGCCCTGGTCCGCGCGGACAAGGAAATGGGACTTGCGCTTTCTCCGGCGGAAATCGACTACCTGGTCGAGAGCTTTACCGCGCTCAAGCGGAACCCGACCGACGTGGAACTTTACATGTTCGCGGAGATGAATTCCGAGCATTGCCGGCACAAGGTCTTCGGGGCGGAATGGACGATCGACGGCGAAAAGAAGGACCTGTCGCTCTTCCAGATGATCAAGAACACGTACAAGCTCCATTCGACGAATATCCTTTCGGCGTACAAGGATAATGCTGCGGTGATGAACGGGGTGAAGAAGGCGGGGCGTTATTATGCGGACCCGACGACGAACAAGTATGGTTGGCACGAAGAGGCGATTCCCATCTTGATGAAAGTGGAGACTCACAACCATCCGACGGCGATTTCCCCGTTCCCGGGAGCCGCGACAGGAAGCGGCGGCGAAATCCGCGACGAAGGTGCGACGGGCCGCGGATCGAAGCCGAAGGCGGGGCTTACCGGCTACAGTGTTTCGAACCTGAAAATTCCGGGTTACGAGCAGCCGTGGGAAAAGGATTTTGGAAATCCTTCGCGCCTCGCGTCCCCGCTCGACATCATGATCGAAGGCCCGCTCGGCGGCGCCGCGTTCAACAACGAATTTGGACGTCCGAACATTCTCGGCTACTTCCGCACGTTCGAGGAAGAAGTCCCGTCGTCAAAGGGCAGGGAAGTTCGCGGATACCACAAGCCGATTATGCTCGCCGGCGGTCTCGGAAACATCAAGGAAGAGTTTATCGCAAAGGGGCACATCAATCCGGGCGATGCGCTGATTGCGCTCGGCGGACCTGCGATGCTCATCGGGCTCGGTGGCGGTGCGGCGAGTTCCGTTACGAGCGGTAGCGGTAACGAGGATCTGGATTTCGCGAGCGTCCAGCGGGGAAACCCCGAAATGCAGCGCCGCTGCCAGGAAGTGATCGACCGCTGCTGGGCGCTTGAAAAGGACAATCCGATTTCGTTCATCCACGATGTGGGCGCCGGCGGACTTTCGAACGCCTTCCCGGAACTGGTGAGCGACGGCGGACTCGGCGGAACGTTTGAACTCCGGAAAGTCCCGAACGACGAACCGGACATGAGTCCGTATGAAATCTGGAGCAACGAGTCGCAGGAACGTTACGTGATAGCGGTCCCGCAGGAAAGGATGAAGGTCTTTGACGAAATTTGCAAGCGCGAACGTTGTCCGTATGCGGTCGTGGGAACGGCTGTCAAGGAACGGGAACTGAAGCTGACCGATTCGCACTTCGGAAATACGCCGGTGGATATGCCGCTCGATGTTCTTCTCGGAAAGCCTCCCCGGATGGTTCGGAATAACCGATCCGAGAAACGTCCGCTCGCTCCGATTTCGACTTTGAATTCCCGGACGATTGCGGAAATCGCTAAGCGCGTCCTCGCAAGTCCGAGTGTTGCCGACAAGACGTTCCTGATTACGATTGGCGACCGTTCGGTGACCGGCATGATTGCCCGCGACCAGATGGTCGGTCCGTGGCAGGTTCCTGTTGCCGATGTCGCCGTGACGACTGCGACGCTTGATAGCTACGAAGGCGAAGCGATGAGTATCGGCGAGCGAGCTCCTGTTGCGCTGATTTCTCCGGCGGCGAGTGCCCGGATGGCTGTCGCCGAGGCTCTCACGAATATGGCTGCCGCCCGTATCGACGATATGGGACGGGTTAATTTGTCTGCAAACTGGATGGCTTCGCCCAACTACGAAGGCGACGGTGCGGACCTTTATGAGGCGGTACAGTCTATCGGGATGGAACTCTGTCCGGAACTCGGAATTACGATTCCGGTCGGAAAGGATTCGATGAGCATGAGCACCGTCTGGGAAGACGAAAAGGGAAAGCACAACGTGACCGCGCCTATCTCGGTTGTCATCAGCGCGTTTGCCCCTGTTTCCGATGCTCGGGGGACGCTCACCCCGATGCTCCAGCGGAAAAATTCCCGCTTGCTTCTCATCGACCTTTCCCGCGGAAAGAACCGCATGGGCGCATCGATCGCGGCCCAGGTCTTCTGCGAACTCGGAAATTCCGTTCCGGATGTCGATAGCGCCAAGGAACTCCGTGCGTTCTTTGAAACGATCCAGAAGCTTAATCGCGAAGGGAAGATTCTTGCTTACCACGACAAGTCGGATGGCGGTCTTTTCGTGACGGCTCTGGAAATGGCATTTGCGGGCCATGTCGGTGTCTCCTTGGATGTTTCCGATCTTCCGGGAACCGATATCGAAAAGCTCTTCAACGAGGAACTCGGCGCGGTAATCCAGGTCGCGGACGAAAATGTCCAGGCGGTGAAGGAAGCCTTTGCCGCGGCAGGCTTGGATGGTACCGTAAGCGATATCGGAACGCTTAACGATTCGTACAAGTTCATCGTCGGCGACTATGCGGAAGGCCTTTCGGAACTGCGCGCCATTTGGAGCGATACGACCCGTCGCATAGCAAAGCTCCGCGACAATCCCGAATGCGCAGAAAGCGAATACCGGCTGAAGCTCGAACAGGACGATCCGGGAATTTCTCCGAAGCTCACGTTCGATATTCGCGTGAAAAAGGATTATGCGAGCCGTCCGAAAATGGCGGTTCTCCGCGAGCAGGGAATCAACGGCGAAGTCGAAATGGCTGCGGCCTTTGACCGTGCCGGCTTTGAATCTATCGACGTCCACATGACCGATATCCTTTCCGGGAAAGTTTCCCTGCGGGAATTCCGGGGGCTTGTCGCCTGTGGCGGATTCAGCTACGGCGACGTTCTCGGCGCAGGCGAAGGCTGGGCGAAGAGCATCCTCTTTAATGAAAAGGCCAGAAAGGAATTTGAAGCGTTCTTCCATCGCGAGGATACGTTCACGCTCGGCGTCTGCAACGGTTGCCAAATGGTTTCGAATCTGAAAGATTTGATTCCGGGAACGGAACATTGGCCGCGTTTCGTGCAGAATACTTCGGAACGCTTTGAAGCGCGCTTCGTGAGTCTCAAGGTCGAAGAAACGCCCGCTGTTCTGCTCAAGGGAATGGCCGGTTCCGTGATCCCGATTGCCGTGGCGCATGGAGAGGGACGTGCGGAATTTGCAAGCCGGGAAGCTGCCGAAGCCTGCCTGAAAACGGGACTTGTAAGCCTCCGTTATGTCGATGGCAAGCACGCTTACACCGAACGTTATCCGTTGAACCCGAACGGTTCGCCTTTTGGAATCACGGGCCTCACGAGCAAGGACGGCCGTGCGCTCATCATGATGCCGCACCCCGAACGCGTATTCCGCACCGTGCAATACAGCTGGCATCCGGCGGACTGGGGCGAAGACGGTCCGTGGATGAAGCTTTTCCGCAACGCTCGCGAGTTTGTGGGCGACAACGGCTAATTCAAACCAAAAGTTTATAAATAAACGTCTCGGTTTATGCGCCGGGACGTTTTTTGTGCGAAATTCGAAATGGGAAACCAAATTTTTTGGCTTAGATTTTTTCTTCGGAACAATATGTAGAAACACGCTGACCCTTTCCGAGACCCGTTTGGTTTTGGAAGGTGTTACTATCGACCAAAAACCTTTGAACGACTCAAAAAATCACATTCATCCGTTGCGGCGCATTGCGAAATTCCATCTGGATTTCGAAGGCGTTCATCCTTTTATCGATGGCAACGGGCGCACGGGCCCACCTGTTGCTGAATTTTGCGCTGATGCGGGCCGGCTATTTTCCCATCGATATTAAGTTTACGGACCGCCGACGCTATTACGCAACGTTTGAGGCTTATTACGCCCAAGGAGAGATTTCTCCTATGGTAGAATCGGTGACCGGCTATGAAGATGAAGCCCTTGAAGAACGCCTTGCTATTTTGACGATGTGATGCTTGATTTCGCTGACCGTAATATTCTCGGGGGGGGGGATTTTCTGAAGGAAATCGCTTCGATGCGATTGAAGTGTCCGCGCTTTATTTTACACGGGCGAATGCACCGTTTTTTTTAATTCATCCTAAATTTTATATTTTATCTCCGTATGCCCGATTTTTCGCAAACGCCGCAAATGATATCGCTACCGAAGATCCTCGACGACCGGGGAAACCTGAGCTTTATCGAGTCGGAGCGTCACGTTCCGTTCAAGATTTGCCGGTGCTATTGGATTTACGATGTTCCGGGCGGGGAAATCCGTGGCAGTCACGCGTTCCGAAAACAGGAAGAATTGATTGTTGCGCTTTCGGGCAGTTTCGATGTCTTGTTGCACAATGGGACGCACGAAGTACGCTATTCGCTTCGGCGTTCCTATGCGGGTCTGTATGTGCCGCCTCTGCAATTTCGTACGCTGGACAATTTTTCGACGAATTCCGTCGCGCTTGTTCTCAGTTCTACGGCTTACAATCCGGCTGATTACATTTGGGACTTTGATGATTTCCGAGAAAGCGTCCGGGAGGTCGCAGCGTGCAGATGATTCCCGGTTGCCGCTTTATGGAATTTTCGAGAACGCGGGAGCGCTCCGGAGCCTTGACAGCGCTCGAAAGTTTTAAGGACTTGCCGTTTGAAATCAATCGCGTCTTTTATCTGTATGACATTCCCGGCGGAGAAAACCGAGGCGGACATGCGCATAAGCTTTGTCACCAGCTCTTGATTGCGGCTTCGGGGGCTTTCGATGCGAAAATCGATGACGGAATTCGTTCGCAAGTTATTCGGCTAGACCGTCCCTATTACGGCGTCTATGTCCCACCTGGAATTTGGGCCGAGGAACTAAATTTTTCTTCGGGTTCGATTTGCCTGGTCCTCGCCTCCCACGCCTATGACGAATCGGATTATATCCGCGATTATTCGGAATTTACCTTGTACGCAAAAAATCTCCGGAGAAAAAAATGATTCCCTACCTGGACTTGAAACGGGTAACGGAATCCTTTGAACCGGAACTTTCGGCAACCATCCAACGGGTCGTTGAAAGCGGCTGGTATATCCGTGGTGAGGAATGTAAAAATTTTGAACGGAAATTCGCCGGGTATTGCGGAACAGAATTTTGCGTTGGCGTCGCAAACGGTCTCGAAGCGTTGACTCTGATTTTCAAGGCGTATATCGCACTTGGACGCTTGCATCCCGGCGATAAGGTGATTGTTCCTGCGAACACGTACATCGCTTCGGTCCTTTCGGTTAGCGAAGCGGGTCTCGTGCCTGTCCTGACCGATCCGGATCCGGTAACCGGCAATCTTTCCGCTTCTTTTGTGGAATGCGTTCTCGATTCAAGCGTAAAGGCTGTTCTTGCCGTAGATCTGTATGGGCGCGCGATTCCCGGTAAGGAACTTTCCGAATTGGCGAAATCTCGCAGGCTGATTCTTGTCGAAGATGCTGCGCAGGGACACGGCGCAATGGAAAATGGAAAACGGGCTGGTTCGTTTGGCGATGCGGCGGGGTTCAGCTTCTATCCTGGAAAGAACCTGGGCGCGCTTGGCGACGGCGGTGCGGTGACGACATCGGATGCGGAACTTGCGAAAATGGTGCGGACGCTCGCCAATTATGGGAGCGAACGGAAATATGTAAACCTTTTCAAGGGAATGAATTCGCGACTTGACGAAATCCAGGCGGCGGTTCTTTCGTATAAATTAACTCGATTGGATGCGGACAATCTAAGTCGTTCGAAAATTGCGGAACGCTATCTGTCGGAAATTCAAAACCCTTTGACGGATTTGCCCGATTCGGGAAATCCCGGTGAGCATGTCTGGCACATATTTGCCGTTCGCACAAGGAATCGCGAAAAGCTTCAGACATATTTGAAGGATTGCGGAATCGAGACGCTGATTCATTATCCGATTCCACCGCACCGCCAAAAGGCTTACCGGGAATTTGCCGATTTGAAATTTCCCGTCGCCGAGGAAATTGCGGAGATGGAACTCAGCCTTCCGCTGTATCCACAAATGACCCGTTCCGAAGTTTCCCAAGTCATCGAGGCTGTCAATGCGTATCGCGAGTAAGGTCCTTCAAAAAGTTTGCGCAGCGTTCCGTCGCTCTTTTTACCGATTGATTTCGGATGCGAAAACGTTGGGACGCCCGCTTTGCGCTTCGCCGGTTCTTTCCCAGGGAATGGGAACGATTTTGTTTGGAAAAAACGTTCACGTCGGCTTGGATTACGATACGGATTTCTGGACGTCTTACGTGTTTTTGAATCCGCGGAACCCGGAATCGAAAATTGAAATCGGGGAAGGGTCCTGGGTGGGCAATCACTTTGTAGCCATTTCGGAAGGTCCCGGAATTTTCATCGGGAAAAATGTTCTTATCGGAACACATGTCGAAGTTTACGATTCGGATTTTCATGCGGTAAATGTTCGTGCTCGTCTGCAGAGCGATGCGAAGCGATCCGCTGTCAAAATCGGAAACGATGTCTGGATTGGAAACAACGTAACAATTCTCAAGGGAACGGAAATTGGAGAACATTCCGTTGTCGCGGCTGGTGCGGTTGTCTCGGGCAAGTTCCCGCCAAATGTTGTGCTGGGAGGCGTTCCGGCAAAGGTTATCCGGCAAATTGAATTTTGCAACGAGGTCTTCCGATGAAAGAAATTTCCATCCGACGTTACCAGGAAAGCGATTCGGCAAAGTGGAATGAATTTGTACGAAATTCTCGGAACGGCCATTTTCTTTTTGACCGAAACTATATGGATTATCATGCGGACCGTTTTCCGGACTGCTCGTTTATCTTTTCCCATGGCGATGTCTGGTGCGCCGTTCTCCCGGGGACGCTTTCGCCGGACGGCGTGTTCAGTTCCCATGCGGGACTTACTTTTGGCGGCTTTGTTATCGATAATTCTGTCAGTGTTTTGGATGTAAAATGCTTTTTTGAATTGCTCGATGAGGAACTTCGAAAACTCGGAGCGAAAAAGGTTATTTACAAGCCGCTTCCCTGGATTTATGCGAACCGTCCTTCGGAAGAGGCTCTATATTGGCTGTTCCGGAAAAATGCCCGATTAAAGGCTCGGCAGATAGCTTCGACCCTCATTCCGCAAACGATGCGGCCTGCTTATGGGAAAATGCGCTATCTGCGTGCGGGTGAAAAAAAAGGTCTCGTATTTTCGGAATCTCGCAATTTTGAATGGTTCTGGGATTTGCTGGATAATTGCTTGATGGAAGGCCACGGAGCGCATCCTGTCCATTCCAAGGCGGAATTGCAACTTTTGGCGGATCGCTTTCCGCAAAACATTCGGCTTTTTATGGTGGAAAAGGACGGGATGCTACTGTCGGGAAGCGTCGTCTATCTTTCGCGCGAAGTCGCACACACACAGTATCTCGCAAGTTCCGCTGCGGGACGTTCCATACATGCGATGGATTTTTTGATGTTGAACCTCATCGGAAAATTTCCCGAACAGCGTTTTTTTGACTGGGGAACTTCTTGCGAGGATGGGGGTAGGGTTTTGAACGAAGGCCTTGCGCACCAGAAGGAAACCTATGCGGGTCGCGGTGTCGTCTATGATATTTACGAGTATGAATTATGAAACAATCGGGCTTTTGGAAAGAATCGGCGATTTCCGCCGTGGCGACATTTGTTCGGATTGCCGCTTCGTTTGTAACGAATAAGTTTCTCGCCGCCTTGGCGGGACCTGTGGGCTTTGCCGTTATTGGGCAATTGCAGAATCTGATAAGCATCGGGCAGGGAACTTCATCGCTCGCTCTCCAGAACGGCTGGGTGAGCCTCTCCGCCCGCTACAAGAACCAGGAAAAGGAACTCGGCCCGATTTGGCGAGGCGGCTTTCGCCTGAGCGTGTATGCGTCGATTGCTTCGGCGATATTCTTTGTGCTTTTTGCTTTCATCGCTCCGCTGGATTCGCTCTTTCCGGGCGTTCCTCGGCGCTATATGCAGGCGGCGATTCTCTTTGCGATTCCGGGATTTGTCGCGTTGACCGTTTCGATGGTTGCTTCTTCGGTGATGAACGGCCTTGCGGATTATCGGCGTTGGTCGGCGATTACGGTAGGAACTTCCGCGTTGAATTGTCTGTGGGTCGTTTTGATGATCCAGACGAAATCGCTTTCCGTTCTCGGGGCGGTGGCGACGCAATCGGTTCTTTCCTGTTTTTACGCGCTGTTTCTTGCTTGGAAAGGCGGCTTTACATACAAACGGTTTTCCGCACGGCTCAAACCGAATTTCAGAATTTGGCGCGGTTACGCGCTGATGGGAATTATTCCGATGGTTGCTTCGCCTGTCCTGTATTTTTTCGTCCGCTCGTTCCTTGGAAAATCCTTTGGCTGGGATTTCGCGGGGCTTTGGCAGGGCGCTGTGCGGATCTCGGATTTTTTCAATGTCGGGTTTTCCTCGGTCCTAGGAGTCGTATTGCTTCCGAGGCTTTCCTCGGCTTCTTCGTCGGAAGAGTTTCACCGGACGCTGAAGCGCCTTTTGGCCTGTGTCCTTGCGCTTGCGCTTGTCGCCGTTCTCGCCATGTTTTTCTTGCGGGATGTTCTGATAGTTTTCGCTCTTTCCAAAGATTTCTTGCCGCTCTCTTCGCTTGTCCCGATGCAATTTGTCGGGGATTTTTTCAAGGCGGGATGCTGGTGTTTGGGAATGGCGCTGATCGCGCGGAAGGAAACACTCGCCTTTCTTTCTGTCGAAATCGGCTCGGAAGTCCTGTTTGCGGTCTTGACTGCCGTTGGCGCAAATCTTGTGGGATACCGTTCACCGTTTATCGCCTACGCCATAGAAAATTTCATCTGCCTTCTTACCTTGATTATCATTTTTCGGAGGCTTCCGTGGAAGAACCTCTAGTTTCTGTACTTCTCGCAAGCTACAACCACGAAAAGTATGTGGAAGCCGCCGTGCGTTCCATTATGGAGCAGAAGGGCGTCGCGTTTGAACTTTTGGTCATCGACGACGGCAGCTCGGATTCCAGCCCGGAAATTTTGGAACGACTTTCTAGAGAATTGAATTTTAAGTATCGTCACCGTCCAAACAAAGGCTTTGTTCCGACTTTGAACGAGTTGCTTTCGGAAGCCCGCGGAAAATATTTTTGCACGTTCGCTTCGGACGACATCATGGCGCCGGGAAGACTTTCTTCGCAAAGCGCTTACCTGAAAGCGCATCCGGAAAAGGTGGCGTGTGCGGGACTTGTCCGAATATTTCGTGCGGATGGAAGTCTCGAGGAACAGCCGGACAGTCGCTACGCAAAGGTAAAGAACGCCTCGTTCGAGGACATTCTGCTCGGAAATGCGGAACTGCATGGCGAATCCGAGATGATTGTCCGTGAAAAATTTGCCGAGCTAGGAAACTATGACGAGTCCTTTCGGTTTGAAGATCTTCCAACATGGCTTGCTCTTTCCGACCGTTTCGGGGACATCCCCGTATTGCCGGTCATTTGCTCCTACTACAGGGACCTTCCGACTTCGATGCATCGCAATTTGAACTTTATTTATTCGGAAATTCTCGCCGTCGTGAATCGCTATGCGGACAGACCCGTTGGGAAAAAAGCGAAAAATCGTTGGAAGACCCGCTGGTTTTCATCCTTGGCCTATTCGCAAAAAAAGGAAGCTTTTCGGCTTTTGCCGAAACTGGCGAACGCAAGCCTTTTCTTTTGGAAGCATTTTCCGAAACTCTTCGTTCCCCAAAAATTTTTAAAGTACTAGAAATGTTGCAAAAGAAAGTTTTATTTGTTCTCTGGTCCGGAAATTTGGGTGGGTCCGAAAAGCATGTTTTGGATCTGATCCGGTTGCTTCCGAGGGAAGAGTTTTTGCCGTCGGTGTGCTTTCTCACCGAAGCCATGGAAATGGCGACGTTTCTCGACGAAAAAAAAGTGCCGTTCTTTGAAGTTGGAATGCGTTCTGGCATAGACGTTTTGAGGCTTCCTCGCTTAAGGCCCTTCTTGAAAAGGGGAAACTTTGATATCATTCACGAGCACGGCGGAAACAAGTTCGCCATTTACGCCTACAGGCGCTACAGCCCGCGTAGCCGTACGATTTTCACCATCCACAATGGGGAGCTTCCTTCGGACTACAAAAAAACGCGCCTTTTTCTTGAACTAAAAAAAATCAAAAATTTTGACCGGGTCCTCTCGGTTTCGGATCGTATTTCCGAAGCCTGGCGGGAATGTTCACATCGCGAAATCCGGACCGTTGAACTCGGGGTTGAACTTGAACGGTTTTCGGGCGTAAGTGCCTATTCGCCGGATGGCCCGCTGGTTTCCGTTTCGAGACTGATTCCGTCAAAGCGCATACCGCTTCTTGTCCGGCTGTGTGCGCCGTGGCTCAGACGGACCGGGCGAACGCTTCGAATTGCAGGCGAGGGCCCCGACCGCGCAAACGTGGAACGCGAAATTCGAACTCTGGGACTGGAATCGCAAGTGGAACTGTCCGGCTTTTTGCCTGACGTTTCCGCATTCTTAAAAGGTGCGTCGGCTTTCGTCTTTGCTTCGCAATTTGAAAGCGGGCCTCTTGTCGTCCGCGAGGCGATGGCGTGCGGACTTCCCGTCGTATCGACCTTTCTTCCGTCGCTTCGTGGGATTGTCCAAAATGGTGAAACGGGCTTTCTCGTTGAAAATGGCGATTTCTCCCAAATGCAAAAGGGGTTTGAATACGCCTTGGACGCTTTTACGGCAAGAGACCTTTCCGGAAAAGGCTTTTCGGAGGCTTCGCAAAAAATGGCGTCCCGCTTTGACGAAAAGGAGACCGCTCGGAAACTCGTCCAAATTTATCGGGAGGAAACAGGATGATTTCGGTCTGCATGACGACCTTCAACGGAGAGGCGTTCCTCTCGGAACAGATTGAAAGCATCCTTTCGCAGCTCTCTGAAGAAGACGAGCTAATTATCTCCGATGACGGTTCCACAGACGGAACGCTTCGCATCCTAAAAGAATTTTCCGATGCTCGAATCCGCCTGATTTCTGCAGAACCTAAAAGGCTCGGCCCCGTTTACAACCTAGAGCGCGCCTTGAAGGCCGCCCATGGCGAATTCCTGTTTCTTTCGGATCAGGACGATATTTGGCTTCCGACAAAAAGGGTGGAGATGCTTCGCGCCCTCGAAACGTCCGATCTGGTTCTTTCCGATGCGTTTATTTATGTGCAAAAGGCAAACGGCAAGTGGGAAGAAGGTGTCCGGATGTTTGAGGTTCGGCCTCCGCGGCACGGCGTCTTTTTGAACTGGCTGAAAAACAGCTTTACGGGCTGCTGCATGGCGTTTCGGCGCGAGCTGCTTTTCTGTGCGCTGCCGTTTCCGGAAAGGATCCCGATGCACGACCAATGGATTGGAATTTGTGCCGAAAAAAAATTCCGGGTTTCCTTTTTGGAAAAGCCTCTGGCTGAATACCGTCGTCACAAAAAAAATGCGACGGATTTTCTCGCCGGAAAAAAGTCCTGTAAGCTGCAACAGGTCTTATGGCGTTTTCGGCTCGGCATCGCCATTTTGCGAAGGCTTTCCCGCTAGCGTTCCCCAGGCCACTTGGACAAAGGCTCCGGCCCGGACGAGTTTCGCTTGAGAAGCCTCGTAGTCTTTTAAAATCCGGTTGAAAAGAAAGACGTTGCGCTTCTGTTTTTTTTCGAGGAGGTCCTGCTTGAACTTGGCAACGCGGGCGAGGCAGTCGCAGGAATCCGCTAGGGCTTCGACATAGGCGGGAACGGCGTTTAGGAATTCCTTTTCTTCGGGAGCGGAACTTGCACGGTTCTTTTCGATAAAGTCTTTCTGGGCGAGGGCTTGCGACTTGACTTCTCCCATAAAGCGCTGGATGCGGACATAATCGACCTGCGGCCAGATCAGGCTGAACGGCGGCAGCTTTTTCCAGCTGAACTTGAATATCGACTCGTGCGCGGCATTTTTTGCCTTGATGAGTTCTTTCAAGTTTTCGAAAACGACCGGGGAAAGTCTTTTTTGCATTTTTTACCTACGCTTGCTAATTTGAAAATATACATTTATAGCTATCATCTCATTCTAGGAGAAAAATTACGTTATGGATTTGAAGAAAATGAAGCTGATCTTGGCGGCTTCGGTTGCGTTAAACATCGCACTCGTCGTCATCATGCTGGTTCTCAAGAGCGATTACAAGGAACAGGCCCAGGTTTCGTATGGGCTTGCGACTAAGGCCTATACGGACGATGTTTCCCAGGTGGTAAAAGCCCAGAACGACTTCATCAAGAGCGGAAACCGTATCTGGCAAATCATATTTGAAACGACATCGAAAAAGCTTTCCAAGGCGGATTTCGACGCGCGCGTCGCGGAACTGGATGCGGACAAGGTTCTTGACGCGCAGACATCGGGCGATGTGACGTCGCTTTCCTGTGGTGCGGATTGCAAGGTGCTCTTCACTTTCCAGAAGGGAAATTTCGTTTCGGTGGATTACAAGGCTCTTTCCGAACTTTCCCCGTCGGCGACCTTCGCCGTTTCCAAGCCGTCCCCCTTTCAGTTTGAAACCAAGTGAGGATTTCCGATGAAACTCAAGCAGATAATGATCGCATCCCTGATTTTGAACATCGCCATCTTTGCGCTTCTCTTTATGCAAAAAGGCGCCTACGTTTCGCAGGCGACGGAAGCGTACCAGAAAAAGACGGACGATTACTACAAAAAAGCGGTAAACATCGTCGAAGGGCAGAATTCCGTCATCGAGAATAATGCGATTCTCTGGAACATCGCTTGCACGGCAAACCGGGAAGCGAAGACGTCCAAGGATTTTGCGACAATTGAAAAGCGTCTCGCCAATTCTTCTGTGTTTTCGGCGAAAGTCTCGGGGATGCCGGACGGTTCGGGAACGCTTCGAACCCTTTCGTGGAACAGCGATTACTATATCGTGGCGAAGTTTGACAAGAAGAAGAACCTGCAGGGCATCGATGTCGGAGCTCTTCTTGGAAACGCCCAGCCGCTTGTTTCGGAAAGCCTAGACGAAGAAGACGGCGAAGAATAGGAATTTTGCCTTGTGACTAGGCTCACCTAGTGAAGAGTTCTTTTTTTTATTACCTTTAAATCCGAAGTTCACTTTCATAAGGAGTTCATCATGAAGAAAAGTCTTATTGCGCTCGCTCTTGCTGCGGCATTTACCTTGACCGCTTGCTATGGCAGCTACAGCCTCACCAACAAGCTTTACAAGTGGAACGGTACGCTTGGGAACAAGTGGCTCAATTCTTGCGTGCATTTCATTCTCTGGGTCATCCCGGTGTATGAAATCTGCATCGGTCTTGTCGATGGATTGGTTCTGAACACGGTCGAATTCTGGACCGGCTCGAATCCGATCGCTTCGAACGACACCTACTTTGAAAAGGATGCCCAGGGTAACCAGATTTCCGCGATCAAGAACGAAGACGGTTCTCTCGCGGTACAGATTATCGATGCCCAGGGCCACAAGGCTGACCTCAAACTCGAACGCGATGCTGACGTAATCCGCGCTCTCGATGCGAACGGCCAGGTCGTCGCCCAGTATGACGTGAAGTAATCTTTTTGAAAATTTCAAAAGGCTCCGGTTCTTTCCGGGGCTTTTTCTTTTTGTCTTTTTCTTGAAAGGACTCTTGCATTTTTTATACGGTCGTTCTTTTAAAAGGGAAAAAAGGTAAATTAGGGCTTATGGATGAAATGCATATCACATGCCCCCATTGCGGGAACGAAATGGAGGTATCGCTCCAGGGAAAAAAGAGTTCAATGGTCGTCTGCGTCTGTGGACACTGCAAGTCTCCCTTGATAACGCTTGACGGGGAAGTCTTTGAACTTGACCGGGAAGAATTTCATACCCTGCGAAAGAAGCTTTCCAAGGTCGTCGATGCATTGCGGGAATGCGTCGGTACAGACCGTAGCGTCTTGCCGCTGCCCGGACGGAACGAAAGATCTCCCCGAATCGAGGATTCTGCCGGCAGGATTTCCAAGGAAGATATCGATAACCTGAAGATAGACCTGGAAACGTGCAAGGACGTTTCGGAATTTATTGACCGTCTGTGATCGAGAAATCCCCACTGTTCAAAATCGAATACCCGGATCTTCCCGTCGTCAAGAAGCGGGAAGAGTTCCTTTCGCTACTCAAAACGCGCCAAGTGATAATTGTCAAGGCGGATACGGGTTCCGGCAAATCAACCCAGGTTCCCAAATTTTTGCTTGAAAGCGGAATCGCTTTGCAAGGACGGATCGGGGTGACGGAACCGAGGCGGCTCGCTGCGATGTCGATTGCGGATCGCTTGCGGGAAGAGCTTCGTGATGAAAACCTGGTATCGACTCGAATTCGCTTTTTGGAAGAAGGCCCGAAGGATGCGCCTATCAAGGTGATGACGGACGGCATTTTGTTGCAGGAGTTTCGCAGGGATAGGCTCTTTAGGATGTATTCCGCGATTCTAGTCGATGAAGCGCATGAACGTTCCCTGAACATCGATATTTTGCTCGGGATTTTTAAATCGGTTCTCCGGGAACGCCCGGAATTTCGCCTGGTGATTGCTAGCGCGACGCTCGATGCGAAGCTCTTTGAAAAGTTTTACGAAGACTCTGCGGTTCTTGAAGCGGAGGGACGAACGTTTCCTGTCCAGGTGATCTATGCGGATCCTCGAGAAAACATCTCGAAAAGCAAGGGCGATTCAGGACTTGTCGATGAAGCCCGCGATGCGATTGTCGCCCTGGAGGAAGCGGAAAGGGATAACCTGCTGTGCTTCTTGCCGACGGAGCGCGATATCCAGGATCTTGGCGAGGAACTTCGCGAAAAGCTCGACGAAAAAAAATTTGACATCCTTCCCCTGTTCGGACGGATGGGGCCTCAGGAGCAGAAAAAAGTCTTTCGGAAAACGGAAAAGACGCGTGTCGTCCTTGCGACGAATATCGCGGAGACGTCGCTCACCATTCCGGGAATCGCCTATGTTGTCGATACGGGAATGGCCCGGGTTTCGCGCTACAATCCGCAGACGCGCATCCAGGGGCTTCCGGTTGAAAAGGTTTCCCAGGCAAGCGCCAGACAGAGGACGGGACGCGCCGGACGCGTAAAGCCCGGTGTCTGCGTGCGGCTCTATACGGAAGAGGATTTTGAAAACCGCGACGAGTTTACGGAACCCGAGATCCGGCGTTCCAACCTTTCGAACGTGGTCCTTCAGTTGAGAAGTTTGGGACTATCCGTCGAGGATTTTCCGTTTATCCAGCCGCCACCCCGTTCGGCTTTTCGCGGTGCATACAAGGCTCTGTTTGAACTGGGGGCGCTTTCGAGCGTGGAACGCGGGGCGCGCGTGACGCCTTTTGGCGCAGAGATGGCGCACCTTCCGATGGATGTCGCGCTTTCCGCTGTGCTTCTCCGGGCGAGAAATTCCGGTGTCCTGCAGCCTGCGATTATCGTCTGCTCGGCGCTTTCCATCCAGGATCCGAGGCTTTTCCCTTCGGACGAAGCGCAAAAGGAAAAGGCCCGCCGGATGCACAGGTCGCTCGGCGGTCACAAAAGCGATTTCCTCACGTTTCTTGCGGAATGGAATGCGTTTTGTCGGGAATGGAACGGAACAACGTGGAATGCGCTCCGCAAGTATTGCGAAAAGCACTTTATGCATTTTTTGCGCTGTCGGGAATGGATCGATCTGTATGAACAGTTTTCCCGGATTTTGAAAGTCAAGTTCGATTCCTATGTCTGTCCGTTCGATTCCTTTCACCGGGACAATTTGCACATCGCGCTACTTTCGGGATTTCTCGGCGGTGTCGCTCGGCGGGACAGGGATAATGGTTGTTATCGGCTGGTCGGCGGTCGGGACGCCTATCTGTTTCCCGGAAGCGATCTGGCGGGAAAGTTTCCCGAATTCCTGCTGTCTGCGGAAGTCCGCGAAACAAGCCGCGTATTCCTGACGAAGGCTGCGGAAATCCTGCCGGAATGGATTCTGCAGGTCGCGAAGGATTTTTGTACCTATCGCTGGTTCGAGCCGAAATGGAATCCGGAACGGGGCTTCGTGGAGGCGGTGGAAGAAGTTTCGTTTCGCGGAATGGTCCTTTCACGTTCGCACCGTGTCGATTACGGACGAGTCAATCCCGGGGAAGCGGCGCGGATCTTTTTCCTCGAAGCGATTGTCGAGGGCGATTTGCCGCGACCCTTTCCGTTTATGCGGCACAACGAGAAAGTTCTTGAATCGCTCCGGGCAAGCGAGGTTCGTTTGCGGCGGTGGGGGCTTGCGCCTTCGGACGATTTGCAGGTTGATTATCTGGTGGAACGCGCTCCCGGTGTTTTCTCGCTAAAAACGCTCAAGGATTTTATCGAGGAAAATACGGACAAGGCGCTCCGCTATGAAGTGGCGGACTGGATGCAGGCTTCGGAAACCGGGATGGAACATTTCGAATCGTTCCGAAACAATCCGGTTATCGCAGCGGCATACCGGAAAAAAATCGCGCGTGACGCCGAAGAGAAAAGGGCGGCGCAACATGGCGGAATCGTGGAATTCCTGAAAATCCTCGATCGACATGTCCGCGGGGAACTGGTCTTTGATTCGGGCAAGGCTTGGGACGGGCTGTCGCTGGAAATCCCGGCGGATTTTTTACCGGAACTTTCCCCTTCGGTCTTTGCGCGCGAGGTTTCCAAGTGGCGAGCATGGATGCTCGAATCGTTTATCCGCGAGCTTCCCAAGGGCGATCGCAAAAAATTCGAGCAGAAGAGAGAGGAATTGGACGACTGCTTTGTCGATTTTCTGGAAAGGAATCCGTTGAAGTCTCCGATGGTTTCCCTGTACGAGGCCTTTCTGAGTTTCGGTTCTGGCGATGGAGCGCTTCCGGTGTTGAACCCGCAAAGTGAGCATCACCTAAGGCTTCACCTGTCGATTTCTGTTTCCGGAGCCTCTGAAAAATTTCCGCTGGAACTTTCCCCAGAATGGGGAGCGTGCGGTTTTTTTGACCAAATCTGTCCGCTTTCCCGAAATGCGGCCCTTTCGCTTCCGGTCTTGGGAATTTCTTACGGCTGGGCGCCGGATTCTGTTCGCCCGATGAATTTCGCCGAAGCCGAGTTCTGGCAGAAATTTTACCGGCGCACGCGAAGTGCGCACTTGGAAGATTCTCCGCTCAAGTCCCTGTTTGAATCGCGCTTTGCGTTTTTGAATCGAAAGGACGAAACTGGATGGGCCTTGCGGTCGCTGCTTGCGATGGACGATTCGGAAAAGGAAAAGTTCCCTGTCGATTATCTGGATAGGGCGCTTGCACGGTTTTCGGGCCTGGAATTTTCCCGTTCGCACAAGGTGCGGGCCTTTTCCGATATCTCTTCGTCGAGGACAAGCCTGGAGACGGCTTCCCGGGAAGGATTGATCCGCATGGTCTTTGACTCGGCCTATCTCGGAATTTCGGTTTTTGTCCGCGCATGGGAAAAGTTTCACGAAGCCTTCGTCGGCTTTCGCCGGGGCGAAAAGGTTTCGGCTTCGGTTTTAACTCTTGCGGCAAGGCTCGCTTCCGAGGACAATCTCTATGCCCGCTTGCAGATGATCTCCGCGTTCCTTGCTCCTGAAAAGGCTTTGCCGGATTGGGATGAATCGCTTTCCATTCCGACAAACAAGGCTTTCCGCGAAGCCTTTGCCTCTTATTTTTCGGGGCGCTTTCTCAAGGACATTGAACTGAAAAAAGCGAGGGAATCGTTGCTCCGTGCCGAGAAGGCGGAAAGCGATTTGCCGGCATTCCGGGCGAAGGTCGCGCTGCAGGTCTTGCTGGAACAGTTTGAACTATTGCGGTATAAGCGTTCGGTCCTTGCAAGCGCTTCCGAGGAGAAAATCGAAAAGGCCGCTTTGCTCAAGTTGCGGGACCGCTTCAAGGGACGCTGATTTCCAAAATTTTCTAATTTGTGGGTGATGCGCTTTTCCCTGTTTTACTTTCTTTTTGTACTTTGCCTGGTATCTTGCAAAAACTTAGGCGGAGATTCCGACCCGACGCTCGCTCGCGTGGAAGATTCGGAGTTGAAACTTTCCCGGTTAAGCGAAAACGGAAACTGGGATTCACTGCCGTTTGAAGCCCGGATGGAGCTTGTCGAAAACTGGGTGAATCGCGAATCGGTCTATGAACGTGCCCTTTCGGAAGGAATTGGGGACTTGCCGGAAGTGAAACGCCTTCTAGAAGATGCGAAAAAGAAGATTGTTCTCGGTGTGTATTTTGCACGGGTAACGGATACGCTTTCGACTTCGGAGGCGGATGTTGCCGCTTATTACGACGATCATCCCGAGCTGTTTGCTTTGGAGGCGAATGTCTATGATGTCGCAGTCGTTACCTATATGAGCGGTTCGACGGCGTGGAAGTATTACGGTCCGATGGCAAAGAAGACGATTCTTGCAAAACCCGAAAGAAATTGGCTTGTCCGCGATGTGGAAAGCTTTGATTCGGTGACGGTCTTCCCGCTTGACTGCCCGACTGTCGATATGGGGGCGCTTCCTGTCGGAAAAATTTCACCGCCGAAGGCCTGTGGAAAAAATCTCAAGAGTGTCATTGTCCTTTCGAGGATGGATTCGGGAACGGTCCGTCCGTTTGCCGATGTCTCGGATCTTGCGCGGACCCTTGCCGCAAATGCGAAACGTAAAAAGTTTATCGCGGCCTTCAAGGATTCCGTAAAGAAAAGACAGGCAATTTTTACCTATCCCGAAGAAATCTCCAAATCCGCAACCCATTGAGCCCGAATTCCTATGAAAAAAAAATACAGCATCGCTTTCGTTCTTTTTTTCGTGACTTCCCTTTTTGCCGCTCCGGAACTTTTTGAGTCCATCGCGGCGATTGTCGATGGAAAGCCCATCATGCGTTCCGAAGTGATGGAAAACCTCTACCAGTTCCAGAATTCGGCGGAAGCGTCCAAGATGTCCGAAAAGGAACAGCTCGCATTTGTCCTGGACAAGCTGATTGACGATAAGGTCCTGCTTTCGCGGGTTGATCGGGATTCCATCCAGGTTACGGACGAGGATGTCGAATTGCGCGTCTCGCAGCATTTGCAGAATTTGGCGGTGCGGCAAAACATCAGCATGGAAATTCTCGAAAGGGCGATTCGTGCGCAGCTCGGAATGAGCATGGTGCAGTATCGGGAAAATCTCGGCAAGCAGATTCGCGAACAGATGACGATCGGGCGGATTCGGCAGAAGTACGCTGGCGGCATCAAGCCTACCCGCAAGGAGGTTGCAGAATTTTACGATAATTACAAGGATTCCATCCCGCGCCAGTACAACTGTATGCGTCTTTCCCATATCGCCCTGAAAATCGAGCCGGATTCGCTTGTCGTGGATTCGGTGCGCCGCGAAGCGGAATGGCTAATCGATTCCCTGGACCACGGGATGATGTGGGAAGTACTTGCAAAGAACCATTCCCAGGATTCGACGGCTAGCAAGGGCGGGGACATCGGATATTTTCAGAAGGGACTTTTGGATCCTGTCTATGAACGGGCTATCAAGACCGTTGGCAACGGGGAATACACACCGAATCCGGTGAAGACCGAACGCGGTTGGACGATTATTCGGGTCATCGGGCGGAAGGAAGATGGCGTCCGCACGGCGATGATTCTTTTGCAGACCGTTCCGACGACTGCGGATTCGAACCGCGTCCTGAAATTTGCGGATTCGCTGCGAACCGCCCTGACATCGGACTCGCTTTTTGCCGATGCCGCGAAAAAGTTTAGTGCGGACAAAGAGACGAATTTCAACGGGGGAAATCTCGGCTGGCTGGAAAAGGCGGATGTCGATACGCTGTTCCTGCCGGTGGTCTCGGAACTTTCCGTAGGAGAAGTCTCGGAGCCGTTTCTTGCGGGAAATGAATACCATCTGCTCCGTCTGGAAGACTTGAAGCAGGTTCGCGATTACACGCTCGAAGATGACTACATGAAAATCGAGATGTTCGCCATCAATTACATGGAAGACAAAAAGCTTCGTGAATTTGTCAAGAAGTGGCGCGATGAAGTTCATATCGAAATCCGCATGAAGGACTGACATGATCCAGTTCCTGCATGTGACGAAAACTTATGAGGATAACTGGAAAGCGCTTTCCGATGTGACGCTTCGCATTGGGCAGGGGGAATTTGTCTTTTTGACAGGGCACAGCGGGGCCGGGAAATCGACGCTTCTCAAACTGATTTACATGGACGAACGACCGGATGCGTTTCACGGCGGCGAAGTCATGGTGCAGTTTTCGAAAGATATCGTTTTTGATACCAAGACGGCGACCGAGAACGATGTACAGGAACTTCGGCGTCGCATCGGGATTGTCTTTCAGGATTTTAAGCTCTTGCCGGATAGAAATGTCTTTGAAAATGTCGCGCTTGCCTTGCGAATCACGGGAACGTCTCCGAAACAGCTGAATGCAAAGGTTTTCGAAGCGCTTTCCCTAGTGGGAATTTCCCAGAAGAGGCTTTCCATGCCTTATACGCTTTCGGGCGGTGAACAGCAGCGCGTTGCCATTGCCCGGGCGATGGTGCACAATCCGTACCTGATTCTCGCTGACGAGCCGACGGGAAACCTCGACCCGGAAAACGCCAGGGAAGTGTTTGACATCTTCAAGGAAATCAATGCGCGGGGAACGACCGTTCTCATGGCGACGCACAATCCGGATTTTTATTTGAACAGCCCTTTTCGCCGCTTGACTCTTTCGCACGGCGTGTTGCAAAACCGGGATATTCTCTGACTAGTAAATGTCGATTTCCGTAGGGATTTCAGAGTGAATTTTTTCTGCGACTTTCGTAAAGAACGGCTTTTCGAGAGGATGGACATCGGGAAGGGCCGTGTGGCGTACGACACCGTAGAGTTGGATACCGAGAAGATTTTGTGGGCTTGACCGATAGATCCGCTTTAATCGATTTATGTACAAATCAATTTCGTTTTCGTCGGGAAATTCGGGACCGATTTGGCAGAGCATCGTCTGGACTCGAATCGGAAATTTCTTGACGGTCGTTTCGATATTTTCCTGGATTTTTTCGAGGGGGAAGCGGGAACGGCTGATCTTTTGGTACCAGGATTCGCTGCCCGCATCGAGCTTTGTCCAGATCTCGCCTCTTTTTTCGGTGAGGAGGGCGAGTCCCTTTTGGATATTTGGTTTGTCGAGAAGTGTCGAATTGGTGATGAGCGTGAGCTGCAAGGGATAGCGGCTGTATTTGTCCTGCATTTGGCGCATCAGCTGGCAGACTTCCGGAAATTCCGGAGCCATCGTACTTTCGCCATCTCCCGAAAGGCAGATATCCTTGATTTCCCGCTTTTCCTCTTCGACATCCCGAAAGGAGGAAAAATCGGCGAGTCCGTTTTTTTCGTAGGCGGAAATGATGTTCTCGATTTCCTTTCCGATGCGGGGAATATCGATTTTTTCTTTTGGTCCGGGAATTGTACGATCGACCTGGCAGTAGGCGCAGCTAAAATTGCAATGCTTGTCGAGATTGAGGTTGATACCGATCGATAGACCTTTTGCCCGGCGGCTGATGACCGGGTAAACCCAGAGGTTTTGCTTCCAGAGGCGCGAATGGTCGCTCCAGGCTTTTTCCAGTGCTTCTTCACTCATAGAAACTCGCTTGTTTTCCTTAATGTTAGCTAAATTTTAAATGATGAAAAATTTCGGAATCGAATATCTCCGTTCCCTGGCGCCTTTGGGAATGACTGGCGACCTGAAAAATATGAAGCGCTTGCTGGAGGCCCTCGGGCATCCGGAAAAAAATTTCCAGACGGTTCATGTTGTCGGTACGGACGGAAAAGGCTCGACCGCTTTCTATCTTTCGAATATCCTTTCTGCGCACGGCGTTTCCGCAGGGCTTTATACGAGTCCGCATCTGGTGAATGTACGGGAACGGATCCGCATCGACGGAACTCCCGTTTCCGAAGAGGATTTCGACCGCCTGATGCAAGGTGTACGGGATGTTTCCGAGCGCTTGAACCTTCGCGTCTCTTTTTTTGAAGCACTCACGATTGCCTGTTTTCTGTTTTTTGCCGAAAGGAAAGTCGGATGTGCCGTCATCGAAGCGGGGCTTGGCGGCAGGCTGGATTCGACTCGGACCGCTTGCGGAAAATGGGCCGTCCTGACGAGCATCGGGCTAGAGCATACGGAAATCCTCGGCAAGACGGAAGGATCCATCTTGCGGGAAAAGCTGGGAATTCTCGCTCCGGGTTCGACGCTCTTTGTCGGAAAAATTCGCCCGGAGCTAATCGGGGTTGCCGAAGAATTTGTACGAAAAGTTCCTGCAAAATTAATTTGTATAGATACCGTGGAAAATTTGGCAGTGCCGAATCCCGGTCGCCACTATGTCGAGAACGCATCGCTTTCTTTGGCGGCGGCCAAGGCTTTTTTAAAAGATCGGTTTAACGAAAATACAGCAAGGCTAGCCTTGAAAAAATCCCTTTGGATCGGGAGAATGCAGAAACTGCTCGATGCGGACGGAAATTTTCGTTGGCTTTTGGATGGGGCGCATAATCCTCATGCGGCCAGGCGTCTTGCCGAAGCGCTTGGCGAGTACTATCCGCAAAAGAAATTCCCCTGTGTATTTGGAGCCTTGAAGGACAAGGCGCTCGAAGAAATGATCCGGCTTTTGAAACCGCATGTCTCCGTATGGCATGTGACGCGGACGTCCTATGCGCGCTTTCGCGAAATAGAAGATGTCGTGGCGGAACTGGAATCCTTGGGCTGTCGGGTGGGAATTTCTGCGTCGCTTTCCGACGGATTCTTAAAATCGGTCCAGGCAGATGCGAAAAATTCTCCTGTGCTTGTTTCAGGTTCGCTCTACATGATCGGCGGGACGATAAATCTTTTAAAAGATCAGTTTGACAGCCTGAAGTTTTTCCGGGGCATGGAAATGTCCGAAAGCGAAACGCATTGATTGTGGAGGTTTTATGTACCTGATTGTTGGGTTGGGAAATCCGGGAAGCCGATACGAAAGTACGCACCATAATGCCGGATTTATGGCTGTCGAAAAACTCTCAGACGTATCGAAACCTTGGAAGTCCGAGCTTAAGTCTTTAACGCAAAAGGTTTCCGTTGCCGGGGAAGAGGTCTTGCTCGCAAAGCCGCAGACCTATATGAACCTTTCCGGTGAAGCGGTACAGGCGCTCATGACCTGGTACAAGGTTCCGCCGGAGCGTCTGCTCGTCTTTTCGGATGATATCAATCTGGATGTCGGACGGATTCGCGTTCGATCTTTCGGCTCTCACGGAGGACAGAACGGGCTTCGAAACATCATCGAGCATATCGGGGACAGGTTTCCGCGGGTGCGCTTCGGAGTTGGCAAGTGCCCGCCGGAATGGGACTTGGCGAACTGGGTGCTTGCGAAGTTCCCAAGTGAAGATCGGGAAAAATTCCGGGTCGCGTTGGACAAGGTTTCCGCATTGGTCGAATGCTATTTTCGGCAGGGGATAGCCAAGTGCATGGAACGCTACAACGGCAAGTGAAATTCAGATAGGTTCGCCGACAAGGGCAAATGTCTCTGCGCTTTTAATTTGTACGTGAAGTCTTGTACCGATGCCATATTCGCCACGGAGAGCGATTGGCCGATAGAAGTCATCGCGGGCGATTGTCGTTCCCGCGCGCGAACCTTTTTTCTCGACGATGACGTTTAGTTCTTTCCCGATGAATTTCTGGTTGTTGGATAGGGCGATAGACTGGAAAAGCCTAGACATTTCTGCCGAGCGGGCATAGCGTTCCGCCTTTGGAATGTCGTAGGGAAGCCTTGCCGCCGGCGTTCCCTCCCGCGGAACGAACCGCGTGATGTTGCAAATCGAAGGCTGGACTTTTCGGACTAGTTCAAGGCTCGCCTCGAAATCTTCGCGGGTTTCTCCGGGATAGGCGACAATGATGTCCGTTCCGAGATTCAGTTCGGGAAAATATGTCTGGAAGGTTTTGGCAATCCGGAAGAAATCCGAACTTGTATGTCGGCGGTTCATCGCCCGGAGAATCCTGTCGCTGCCGCTTTGCACGGGAATGTGGATGAACTTATAGAGATGTTCGTCGGTGAACGTTTCGACGAGGGTGTCTAGGAAGCGAAAGACGTGTCGCGGGTTTCCCATTCCGACGCGAATCCTGTATTCTCCGGAAACCTTTGCGATAATGCGCTGTAAAAGTTCGGCGAGGTTCGTGTGGATGTCGAATCCGTAGCAGCTGGTGTCCTGTCCCGTCAGGAAAATTTCCCTGTCGCCCTGTTCGACTTTTTTCTGGACGCGGCGGATGATGGATTCCGGCGACGCGCTTTTTAAAATTCCCTTGACGAGCCGCGTGGAGCAGTAGTGGCAGCTGTCGAGGCATCCCTCCTCGATGTTGACGATGCCAATTCCCCGGTGGCTAGAAATGCCTTGTCCGAATATAGCGGACTCGGAAACGGAAAGGTTTAATCGGTTTGTAAACTGCCGAAAGGCGCTTTCGTTCCGGTGGGCGTCCTTTGGACCAAAAACAAAGTCCGGATAGAGACGTTCCAGTTCGCACTTTAAATCTTCTGTTGCGCAGCCTGTTACCCAGACCGGAACTTTCTGGAAGCTCGCTCGGATCTGTCTTGCCAACTTGACCGCTCCCGAAATTCCCTTGACTGTGCAGGCGTTGAGAACAATTGCGTCCGGTGTTTCGGATGGAAATTCAAAGGAAACACAAAACCCGCTCAGGGCGAACCGTTCTCCGATTTCTTCTCCGTCGCCGAAATTGGCCGCGCATCCTTCGCTGAGAATTGCTACTCTGCGCTTTGGATACATTCTAGGGTTGTTCCCGGATAGTATGCCTTGAGAATTGCGTCAAACGTTTGCCCGGCCTTTGCGCGTTCCCGAGTGCCCATCTGGCACATTCCGATGCCGTGCCCGAATCCCGACCCGTCGAGGACCCAGACCTTGCCGTTCTTTTCGATTTTGAACTTGGACGAGAAAAGAATCTTGGAGCCATCCTTGAAGAGCCAGCGGGTCCTGTCGCCTTTGACGGTAAAGATTCCCTTATCGGTCAGGACTTCGAGTTCCGCGATACGTCCGCCCGGAAATGTCGATTTGATTTCGATCTGCTGGATTCCGCCGAAATTCGACTTTCCTTCGGCGCGGGCTTCCTTGAAGTTTCGCTTGAACATCGCCACGAGCTCTTTTTCGCTATAGACTTTTTTCCAGGAGGAGTGCGGCCCGGTGCACCAGGCGCTGTCGGCGCTCTTCATGTCGTTTTGGCTTTGCAGGTAGGGAACCGGAGCTAGTCCCCAGGTCTCGACGCCTTCCGTATAGCCGCCGCATGTAGAGTGGTAATAGGCTTCGACAAGGTTTCCGTTGTAAGTCAAGACGAGGCCTTTCGTGGAATCGATCGCCGCATTTGTCAGGGGAGATTCTCCCGAGCTGCCGTTATAGACTTGATCCTGGACGGTCGCATAGACATCGAAACCTTGAGAAATTCTCGAGTTGTAATGGCGGTAGGCGTAAGTGCGGGCGGCGACCGCCTGGACCTTGAGCGCTTCGAACATGCTTGAATCTAGCTTGCCGATTTCATGCGGTACGACGCCTTTTAGATATTCTTCGACGGGAAGGACGTTGATGACGTTGAGCTTTCCCGAGGAATTTACGACGAGAATTTTTCCGCGGTATTCCTTGTTCCCGACAGAAATCCGGGAACTTTCAACCGGGACGATCCAGACGGAGTCCGACAGTCCGATTGCGGATTGTACGTGTCCTTTTTTTGCGGAAAGCTTTTGGAGACCGGCCAGGGTTTTGCCCGAAGGGAAATCGGCAAAGCGAGTCCCAAGCGTAAAGCTGTTTCCGGAAATTTCCACCTTGGACACGCCGACCAAAATGCCAACTCGAAAGTCTCGCTGCAAGTCGTTGGGTAGAACCTTTGCCGGGTATGACGCTCTTTCTCGGAAAGCGGGTCCCGATGTCGAGGAATCCGCTCGGAGGGATGGCGTCGGAGAAATCGGCGCAAAGGGTTTGGTCTCGTCTGTCGAATCTTTTGTCGCAGATTCCGAAGGATTTTCCGTCGGAGCCGCTACGGGTAGTGCGGGCACTTCGGATGTTTTCGCCTGGGGCGGGGCCTCCGCCGGCTTTTCTTCATCGACCGGATCGGTGACAAGCGGTGGAAGCGGTGCGCAGCTTGAAAGCCCGATGGCAAGAAACAGCAGCGGAAATCGGCTTATCATCGTTTTCCCGTTTTTCCAGATTCCAGTTTTTTCTTTTCTTTTTTCACCATGTCGCGGAGTTTGGAACGGTTGAGTTCCCTGTCTGCGGTCGAGATGACATCGACAAAGAGCTTGCCGTCAAGATGGTCCGTTTCGTGCTGGAAACAACGGCAGAGAAGCCCTTCGACATTGTGTTCCTCGACTGTCTGCCCGTTCTCGTCCGTGTAGCGGATCCAGATTTTTCCTGGCCGATAGACGTTGCAGAAAACATCCGGGACGGAAAGGCAGCCTTCGTCATAGGGGACGTTTTCCGAATTGGGTTCCGAGCCCCAGATCGGGTTGAAGATTATCCGGGGAGCGGGCGTTTCGCTTTCGTCGGGACGCGCCGGATCGATAACAACCAGGCGGACGTCCTTTCCGACTTGCGGAGCGGCTAGTCCGACTCCGCCGGCATCGTACATCGTCTCGAGCATATCGTGCGCAAGCGCGACGAGTTCCGGCGTAATCGCTTCGACCGGCTTGCATTTCTCGCGCAACACGGGATTGCCGTAAACCTTGATGTCCAGAATGGCCATTACTTTGCCGCTTTCTTGTCGTCCGCGTTGAGTACGCGGAGAATGGCTGCCTGTTCAAAGTCGAGCTTTGTGTCGTTTCCGGTCTTGACGGTTACGATGTTGCCTTCGATATTGATGACAGATCCGATGATTCCTGCCGTTGTCAGCACTTGGTCGCCTTTTTTCAGTGCTTTGCGCATCGCATCGAGCTTCTTCATTTCCTTTTGCTTTGGCATGATAAAGAAGAGGTACATGACGACGAACATCAGGATGAACGGGAGAAGTCCCATGAGCATGGATCCGCTTTGCTGTTCGGCGGGGGCGGCTTCATCGGCAAAGGCGGATGCGGCGAATACTAGGGCGAGGAGGGCGGAGTGTTTCATAGAAATCCTTTTGGTAAAATGAATGGACCCAATTTAGAAAATTTAAGTCCGGATTTTGTCCGCAGCATGGCTTATCGCTTGCGGCAAGCGTCTGTCGAGCATCGGATAGACGCGGTTCAGTTCGAGCAGGTCCTTGATAGCTTCGCGGTCTCCGTAAAACTCTTTGATCGTATCCAATTCGATGTCCGAGGAAAACTCCGGCGAAGAAAAGAGATAGCCGCATTGGACCAGGTTGGTGAATGCGCGGCGGGTGATCTTGATTCCGGGGAACAGTTTCCCGTATGTCGCGATGAAGTCCTTGGCGAGAATGAAGATGCGGTCCTCGTTTTCATGACCCCGGGTCTTTGCCGCAGAGATAAATGCGGTGAGGATTGTCTGGTCGTTTGCCGAAAGGATGGAACGCGGTAGGGACTTGCCTGCCATGCGGGCGATCAGCGTTCGATAAAGGAGTCGCGGCAAATTTTTGCGGTAGAAGCGTATCCGGGGACATTCGCCCGGAATGATTTCGGAAATACCCAGCTCGCAGAATCCCTGAAACAGGTCAAGCGTTTCGCTGTAAGCGAGTCCGTTGATCGCGCGGATATCGCTTGCGACTTTGTCTAGATCGAAAATGGCTTCCTTGAGGTGTCTTGCGAATTTTGCGCAGACAAAGAGCGCTGTCGGGATGGCGTGGATCTTGTCTAGCGTCGACTTGTTTCTTTTTGCCGTTTCGAGCCTGGATTCCATAAAGCGCAGGAACGGGGAAAACCAGACTGGCAGACTCTGGAATGCGGACGCGAGGTCGTCTTGTGAAATTTCCTCGACTTCGGAACTTTCCATGGCGCGAAGCGTATAGCGGTGCGGGGCGAAGTTCAGGAGGGATCCTTTTCCGACCACGGAATGTGACTGGAACGTCTCTCCGGATCGGAGTTTTGCGCCTTCCTTTCTTTGGACAATGAAGGAACCCTTGTGTATGATGAAGAGCTTGCCGTCGGTGTCGCCTTCCGAAAAGAGAACGTCCCTTGCCTGCAGCCTTTTCATAGAAGCCCCTTGATGTTGCGTTCCCCGTGGACTGCGCAGAGGAACTTGTCGAGATTTTCCGTTTCGAGAAACAGCTTGTCCGTATCCGGAATTTTCGAAAAGATTCCCAGCTCGACGAACTTGATGATGACGATAAAGTCCGCCCGGGGAATCTTCCGGGTCAGGTAATCTAGCCATTCCTTGCGAGTCCTGGTGAACAGGGAATCTTCGAGGCTCAGTGCTTCGAGGCATGAACGTTCCCTGGGGGAAAGTCCAAATGGGGGATAGGTTTCCCCTTTGCGGCAGGAATGGAGATATTCGAAAAGAATGTTCAGCAGCTTGGGCTTTACCGTGAGAAGGCGGGCGTTCGGCTTTCCCGAATCATCCGGCTCTAGCCTTGCGAACTTGCGTCGGAGAAGTTCCCGGAGGGCTTCCGCCGTTTCCTCCTTTGTCGCCCGGGTTTGCCACCTGTATTCCCGAAGAACCTGGACCGTGTCGAGCGGTTCGTGGCCTGTCCGCTTGGCAAGGAACAACACAAAACTTTCTAGCGGATCCGCATAGATTGGCTTATCCGCGGATCTTTGCAGCTGCCTGTATTCGGACGAAAGCGAGGAAATCAGAGCGAGCAACCAGTGCGGGGCTTTCTTGAGGACGCATTCCATCGCTTTCTTGTCGATTTTTACGATGATTGCGCCCTTGCCCGTGCGGACGCTTTCGGAAAACGGAACTCCATCCATTACGGAGGCTACGCCAACCAGGGAACCTTGCGGAATCGCGTAGAGGATTTTCTCGTCGTCAAAGGCTTCGAGTTCCCCCTCTTCCACATAGATCATTCCGGATGTACGTTCGCCTTTTTTTAAAACGACAAAACCCGCTTGAAGGGAAATGCGTTCAAACGGGAAATGGGAATGGCTGTTTACGGAACCCTCCGAAACCAAAGGGATGCCGTCTTGAAAACTAGCCTTCGCGCTTTTCGATACGGGCAGCCTTGCCGGAGAGCTTGCGCATGTAGTAGATGCGCGCCTTGCGGACCTTGCCCTGGCGGTTGATTTCGAAAGAAGCGATACGCGGGCTGTGGAGCGGGAAGATGCGTTCGATAGCTACGCCGTCGGACATTTTGCGGACAGTGACGGTTTCACCGATTCCGGTGCTCTTCTGCTGGATGATGACACCCTTGAACGGCTGGATGCGTTCCTTTGTTCCTTCGATGACCTTGACGTTCACCGTGATGGTGTCGCCAGTGCGGAATTCCGGAAGATCCGTTTTCTTGTTTTCTTGCTGAATCGCTTGGATGTTAAGGGACATATTCTGTGACCTCGGTTATTGTTTGCCAAATTTAGTATCTATTTGCAATTTTTCGTAGATGTCAGGGCGTCTTTCTTTCGTTCTTTTTAAAGATTCCGCCCTTCTCCACTCGGAAATCCGCTTATGATGCCCGGAAATGAGCACTTCTGGAACGGGTTTGCCTTCAAAAACCTCGGGCCTGGTATAGACGGGCCAGCCGAGGGGACCCTGTGCAAAGGAGTCCGTTTCTCCAGATTCTTTGTGTCCGAGCGCTCCGGGGAGAAGTCTCACGACTGCGTCGGTCAGGAGCATTGCCGGAAGTTCTCCACCGCTGACGACAAAGTCGCCGATGGAAATTTCCCGATCGACATAGTCTTCCCGGATTCGTTCGTCGATTCCCTTGTAGTGCCCGCAGACGAGGACCAAATGGCTTTCTTTGGAAAGTTCCTCTGCGATTTTGTGCGTAAAGGGAATTCCGTCGGCGGTTAGATAGATGACTTTTCCGCCATCTTCCCTTACCTGCGTGCTTCGGATGGCGCGGGCGAGAGGTTCCGGTCGAAGGACCATGCCCGGTTCGCCCCCATAGGGTGCGTCATCGACCTGCCCGTAATCGTTCACAGCGAAGTCGCGGAGATAGACCGTCCGAAAGGAGAAAAGTCCGTTCTTCTGCGCCCTGCCGACGATGGAATGCTCCAAGGGAGCAAACATTTCCGGGAAGATCGTAATGCAGTCGATTTTCATTCGACCCTCATCGCGAAGAACTTTTCGAGAAAGGCTTCGGAAATGCGCACCGTGCGTTTTTCGCTGTCGATGGAAAAAACGCATTCTTTTATCCAGGGGGCGAGGATCTCGCTTCCTTTGTACACAAAACGGAACGCGTTGACGCTTGGCAGAGCTTCGACGGACAGGACTTTCCCGATTTCGTTTTCGGAATCTCCGATGATGGAAAAGCCTTCAAGATCCGAAAAGTAATATGTGCCTTTTGGCGCGGGAATCCGTTCGTCCATGGGAACGCAAATGTCCAAATTGACCAGCGGCTTGAGCGATTCCGGGGAATCGTAACCCTTGAAGCGGAGAAGCCAAATGTCATGCGCGATACGCGCGCTTTCGACTTCGAGCGGAACGACCGAGGATGCGGACGTAACATATACCGTGGTGAATTTTTGACACCGCGCGATATCGTGCGTCTGCGGAGCGCACTTGATTTCACCCTTAAAACCGTGGGGCTTCATCAAGTGTCCAACGACGACCAGTTCCTTTTCGTTTGCGTTTTCCATGTTGTTTCAAAAGAAAACCCCGTGCTTGGATTCCGCACAGGGTTCGGCGATCCGATTTTGAAAATTAGGCCTGCGGAGCAGTGTCTGCAGCCGGAGCCGCTTCTTCGGTGGGGGCTTCCTTGGCTGCCTTTTCGGCTTCGAGACGGGCCTTGGCCTTGGGACCGAGCTTCGCTTTCTTGAGTTTTTCCGGACGCGGGGTGGCGGTCTTGCCTTCGATGGAACGACCCGCGCGGATTTCGTGGAAGAGGTCGAGAATGCCGGTCTGGCGGAGGAGGGATGCGACTGTGTCGGACGGCTGTGCACCGGTCTTGAGCCACTTCAGGACCTTTTCCTGGTCGAACGTGATGACCGGCTTCTTGTGGTTCGGATCGTAGAAACCGACCTGTTCGATGAAGCTGTCGTTGCGGGCCTTGCGGTTGTCGATAACGACGGCGCGGTAAACGGAATTGTGTCTTTTGCCGAAGCGGGCGAGACGAATCACTGTTGCCATGAAAATACCTCTTGTTTGATTTTCGGATGGAAATATAGCAAGTTTTTGAAAAAATCCGTTGTTTAAGTACAAATTAATTTGAAAATTTTACAAAACTGCTGATTTTGGTGAAATTTTGCCTTTTTAAGGAGCATGAATCAAGATGGAAGATTGGGGAAAATATCGAGAATCGGGCTGTACGGCGCTTAGGGGTTAAATCCGCGGACTTCTGATTTTCTGGGAAATATCTAATTCCTAGACTTCATTCAACCATCGACTGTTGACTAGGGTGTCTGTTCTGAGCCTTGATAACCGTCAAGCCTTTTTCCTGTCGGTCCAGGTTTCGGTATGGAAAAGCTGCCCTTGGGAAACTCCGTATCTTTCTTCCGCCCCGATAAGCCGTGCCGCGGTTTTAGGCGAAAGTCTTCCGCGTAGTGCTTCGGTATAGAGGCGTGTCTTGTCGGCGACTTCGGACGGGGATTCTTCGAGCATTTCCAGCCGGAAACGCCGAACGCCTAGCTTGAGAAAATCGGGAACGAAATTCAGTGCGGATTGCGGACGTTCCAGGTAAAGCGTATTACGGCATTCCGCATCGGGCACGAGCGAATGTAAGGCTCCCTTGTGGTCTAGAATGTCAATATGGCGTTTCAAACAGATTTTCCCGCAATGGGGAAAACGCTCTGCTTTCGTCAGGTGAGCGGCATACAAGCAATGCTCCATATAGAAGGCGGGCAAATGCTCGAAAACTGAAATTTCGAAGCGGGATGCGCCGAAGTTTCGGATGAGCTCTTTGGTTCCCTGGGCGTTCAGGTCGAGTGACGGGTGCAAAAAACTCAGTCCCTGCCCGATAAACCATTCCGCGGAAAGCGAATTGGAAATATTCAGGCTGTAGTCGCCTTCGAGCGAAATTTTACAGGACTGCAGATAAATTAACGCTCCCGGATTTCGGACGAGGATGAAGTCCGGCGAAAGTTCGATGATGCGCTCGAGATGATAGGTTTCGCCTTCCTTGAGAACGCGGATTGTGGCGATGCCCGCCTGGAAGCCAAAGGCTCTTGCCTGTTTGAGGGATTCCCGATAATCGACGCCCCAGTCGAAATCGAGGATGACGCGATTGATGTCAATGCCTTTTAGGCGTTCTAGTTGCTTCGGGTCTCGGAGAAGAACCGTAATCTGGATTGTTTTTTCCCTTTCCGGATCATTTTGGAAATTTTCCCTGGCGTTGCGGATCAGGGAAACGCCTTTTTCGGAAAATACGGGAGACGGGCGGGATTCCAGACGAAGATCGTCCAGTTTTTTGACGGCATCTTTCCGGAGACTGCGGATAGCCTTGTCTAGGACAAAGACGTCTTTCGGGATGTCGATTTGAATTTTCTGTGCGGCGTATGCGGAACCGCTCAGCGCGGAAAGTTCCCTTTGGATGCCCGGAAAATTATCGCGAGGCGTTTTTGCCTTTTCCAGAACGGATCCGGAAACGACTTTTACCGTATGGCTTTCCGGATCGGAAATTTCAAGGGAAAGCGCTTCGCCAAGCGATCCGAAAAGGCGGATTCGGACGGGAATCTTTTTCTCGCTTTCTCGGTCGGTGAATGTTCTCCGCAGGCGTTTTTCCATTGCCGGGGAGTCGTTCCTGTAGGCGGACATTCCGGGATGGATTTTTGAAATGTCGAAGGAATTTCCAAATTCCAGGAGCGTCCTTCCGTTAATGAATTTGTACGCAAACAGCCGACCGCCTGTAGTGTTTTCCTCGCCCGGATTTTCAAAAAGAATTCCGTCTCCCGCTTCAACGGGATTTTTCCCTTCGATGACGATTTGTCGGCGATCGGCTTGGATGACTTTTCCGAGAAACATTCCGTGGTGATTGGAAAAATTTCCGTTTACGAGTGTCTGCTGGTTTACCCCGCGGAGCCAGCCCGGTCCGAGGCCACGTGAAAACAGGACCTCGAGCGGTTCATGATTCTTTTCGCTTAGACTGCCCGTATCCATTTTTTCGCGAAAGGCTTTCGCGACTGCGGCGACATATTCCGGACTTTTCAAGCGTCCCTCGACCTTGAACGACTTGATGCCGATTTCTTTCAGGGTGTCCAATTCTTCTAGGGCCGAAAGGTCTTGCGGACTGAAAAGAAATTTTTTTCCTTGCAGGTCAAGAGGTTTCTTATCGACCAGCATCCTGTAGGGAAGCCGGCAGCTTTGGGCGCATTGTCCGCGATTTGCCGAGCGTCCGCCCAGGTTTTCGCTCGTGAGACATTGTCCGCTAAACGAAACGCAGAGCGCTCCATGGACAAATACTTCGAGCTCCAAACGAGAGCGTTCTGCGATTTTCCTTATGTCGGAAATGGAAAGTTCCCGGGCAAGTACGGCTCGTGCGCAACCTAGGCGTTCCGCCATCAGGACCCCTTCCGCAGAGGCGATCGTCATCTGTGTCGAAGCGTGAATTTCCACGCCAGGCGCAACTTCTCGGAAAAGCCTTGCGAGACCGGTATCCTGGATGATTACCGCATCGGGCTCTAGCGCAGCGATCCTTTCGATGAATTCGGGAAGGGAATCCAGTTCGTTTTCAAACACCAGGATGTTCATCGCGAGGAACGTCCGCACTCCGCGAATCCGCGCATAGCGAATCATTTCACGGACATCGTCAAAGGAAAAATCGACTGTCCGCCCGCGAGCGTTCCAATGCGGAACTCCGAAATAGACCGCATCGGCGCCGTTTTGGACCGCTGCGTAGAACATTTCCTTGTCGCCTACGGGAAGCATCAGTTCAAAAGTTCTTGCGGAATCGTTCATTTGGCGAAATTTAAATAATGGGAGCCAAAGAAATGGTGCGGTTGCGTGGACGTTTAGGTTTCTAGGGATTATGTTCTGGTCTTTAGGCTCCGATTTCCGTTCCTTGGTCGATGTTTTGGCGCATTTTATCGATTGTTCTTCTTTAAGAAAAGACCCGAGAAGAATTAAGAGCTATATATGGGATGTAGCCATATGTTCCCGATTTATCGGAATTTTCTTTGTAAAATTTTTTTCCTGTGCGGACTCTGCTTCGTATGTTCCTTTGCTCTTGAAAAGCCTGAACCGGCAACCGATTCGCTGCCTCAGATTCGGACCGAATGGGAACACGGGCTTTCGTTCTCGGCGGTAGTCCTTTCGCATCGGGCGCTCCGCAATTCGAAATCCCTGCACGATTGGCCGTTTTTCGCTTTTGCCATGCCGATGAGCTGGACATCGAGTCTTAAGCTTGGAATGGACGTGCGCCGAGTGCTTTCGATAAAAGGGAATGCCGGGGGAAGTTTGACTCTTTTTGGCGCGGGTGTCAAGGCTGGCGTGAAGGTTGAACTTTTGCACTTGCTTGAAGTCGGAGTCGAGACAAATGCCGGTTCCGCGATAAACTATGGCGACATGAGCACGTTCATGGGCGTTTTCGACCCGGAAAAAAAAGACTATTCGCAAGACATCTTCATGACGGAATTTTCGTATGGAATCCGGTATGATGTTGGCTTTTCCTTGCCGCTGATGGTTGTCTTGCCAAAGTCGAAATGGACGAAAATTATCCTGCGACCGACGGCGAGCCTTTCCTATTCCGCCTATACCGGGGCTTCCGACGGGGAAGTCTGGAAGGCGGGAAGCGCCAATATGGTGAACGGTTATAACTATCGATATGGCGGTTCGTTTATTTATATGCTTCCGTTTCGGCATTTTCCGATGGCGATGGTCTCGACGGAAGTCAGAGGTTTCTTGCATAAATCGGATTTCGATGAATGTTTCCGTGCCTACGATCCGGAATTCAAGATGGTCTCTGTGACGCCAATGCTTTCAATCAAGCTGGATGAAAAATGGAGCGGCATGTTGATGGCTCCGATTTCCCGCGACAGGCGTTACCGGAATTACCGCTACGAAAGCGGCCAGGAGATTTTACAGGAACGCGTCGGCTCGGAATGGACGTTGAACGCGGTCATCTTTGTCATGACGCGGAAGTTTTAACGGAAAAGAAGGAAAAACTTTTACAAATTGTTTACAAATCCATCCTTTACAAAATTTTTCCTTCTTCTATATTTCTGTCCGAACCTTTGAAATAGTCTCCGGAAGCCGCGAAATTTTTTTCGTTGAGGCGAAAAATATCTAGAAACAACAACTATTGGAGACGATTATGAATAGAGAACAGTATGCCGAAATGCTCAATCGCATTAATGCGGTGCGAGTAGAGGGAGGCGATGTTGCGGCCTGTATTGCGGAATACCGAAAAAAATACAAGTACGTCTATGTCTATAATGATTCTTGCTTCAAAAAGATTTTTGGCGCTTTTTCCAACAGGGGAATTGCGGCAAGTTTTTTGAATGCGGTTCTGAAGCTTGAAGGGGCGAATTGCATTCGCACGCTTGATTTCGTGGAACCGTCCGTTCCTGGAGGACCTTTTGTAAAGAGCGTGACTTCGGACCTTGTGGCTATCAACCAGGATAAAAATCGCATTGTCGTTGAAGTTCAACACAAGGGTGACAGTGAGTTCAAGGATCGGCTCGTTTTTTATACGGCATGTCATACGCTACAAAACAAGGTTCCTGGAGAATGCTATAAACTACGCAAGATAGATTTTATCGCAATCCAGATGTTTGATACCTATTCCGATTCTAGCGATTATCGACATTGTGTTCAACTGAAAAATCAAAATAACGAACTTTTCTTTGGAAAACATACCTTGACTATTGTAGAAGTAAAGAAATTCATCGATGGAGAATATTCGGAAGATGATAGCCGTTTGGCACATTGGCTTCGCGCAATTGAATTCGTAAATAATGAGCATGAAAAAGGTCCGGTAAATAACCCGTATTGGAAAAGCTTGCAAAGTGCGTCAATGTTGTGTAACTTTGATATGGAATATCTTTTGTCGGAGGCTAAGTATATGACTGATATTGCATACGAAATGAATATTGAACGCAAAGAAGCCCGTGCAGAGGGACGTGCAGAGGGACGTGCAGAAGGACGTGCAGAGGGACGTGCAGAAGGACGTGCAGAAGGACGTGCAGAAGGACGTGCAGAAGGACATGCTGAAGGACATGCTGAAGGTCGAGAGGAAGGAGCATTTGAAGCGAAACGGGAAGTGGCGCGAAATATGCTTGCCGAAGAATTCTCTATTTCGCAGGTCTCAAAAATTACAGGATTGAACGAGTCAGAAATTTTAAATCTTTAGCCTGTTTGGTCGGGTTGTTTTTTTACGGATTTCGTGCTTGCACGAAGCCTGCGTCTGTGAGTAGAAAAAGAGAGCGACGCTTGCGCGCCGCTCTAAATGTTTTCACAACGGAATAATCCTTATTGTGAATCGCTTTCAGATTGTTAGCTTTTTGAATATAGCTTTTTTAAAAGCCGAAGTCAATAGGGAAAATGAATTCCGAAACGCTTTTTTTGAATGGAATAAATTTTGAAAATGTCAGATTTTGTCATTTTTTGAAGATTATCTTATAAAATTTGTCTATTGTTAAAAAAGCCTAAAATTAGAATAAAGTCGTCAAAATCTGGTGAAAATGAGGAATTTTGATAGAAAAGAGTATATATTGAAATCTGTTAAATGTAAACTTCGCAAGTTGGCGATGGAGGCTGTAGATGAAAAAGATCCTCGGACTGGATTTGGGAACGAGCAGCATTGGCTGGGCGGTGGTGAATGAAGCTGAAAATGGCGCAGAAAAATCGTCGATTGTCAAACTAGGCGTTCGGACGATCAGTTTTGACAACTTTGTCAGTACGGCATCTAAAAAAGAATGCAAGACTCCAGTTGATGATTTTAATAGCGGAAAGGGAATATCGTGCAATGCCGGAAGGACGCAAAGCCGTTCGATGAGACGCAATTTGCAAAGGTATAAACTTCGCAGAGAGCATTTAAGAACGGTTCTGAAAGAAAAAGGTTTTATTGACGATTCTACGATTCTTGCGGAAAAGGGAAATCGGACAACTTTTGAAACCTATCGTCTTCGCGCGAAAGCCGTAGCAGAAGAAATTTCTCTTGCGGAATTTTCCCGTGTGCTACTGATGATAAATAAAAAGCGCGGTTACAAAAGCAGTCGCAAGGCAAAATCATCGGATGAAGGATCCTTGATTGATGGAATGGCGATAGCCAAGAGACTGTACGATGAAAACTTGACCCCAGGACAACTAGTCCTTGAGCTGTATGGAACAGGCAAACGTTACGAACCGGATTTTTATCCTTCGGATTTGCAAGCAGAATTTGACCGAATCTGGAATATTCAAAAAAACTTTTACCCATTGGTTTTAACGGATTCGTTAAAGGAATTGTTGAAGGATAAAGCGAAAGCCGCGACATGGGCCATTTGCAAAGCTCCTTTCGGCATTGTCGGGATGAAACGAAAGTCGAAAGGTTTTGATGCGAAAAAAGAAGAATATGAATGGCGGGTTAAGGCGCTTTCTGAAAAGATTGGACTTGAAGAACTTGCTGTCGTTTTGCAAAATATCAATGGACAAAAAAATGGATCCAGCAATTATTTAGGAAAAATTGGCGACAGGAGCAAGGAGCTATACTTCAACCATCTGACTGTTGGCCAGTATCAGATGGATGAACTGGCAAAGAATCCTCATCATTGTTTGAAAAATGAGGTTTTCTATCGCCAGGATTATCTGGATGAATTTGAAACCATTTGGGAAAACCAGGCAAAATTTCATCCAGAATTGACGCCGGAGTTAAAACACGAAATCCGCGATATCACAATTTTCTATCAGAGGCCTCTAAAATCTCAAAAAGGCTTGATCGGCATCTGTGAATTGGAAGGACGCAAGGTTGAACGTAAAATGGATGGCGTCAAGAAAATAAAGTATTCGGGGCCAAAAGTTATACCGTCGTCTTCGCCGCTTTTCCAGGAGTTTCGGATTTGGCAAGTTTTGAACAACTTGATTTTGACGAGCAAGGAAACGGGGGAATATCGCGAACTTGATCGAGGGGAAAAAGAGAAACTCTTTGCGGAATTGGCATGCAAGGATTCTCTATCAAAAGCGGAAGCCTTAAAAATCCTGTTTGCAAAAGAGTTTCGTGAATATGAACTGAACTACGACAAAATTGAGGGAAACCGCACACAGGGAAAACTCTTTGATAAGTATCGGTCTATTATTGAAATGAATGGTCTGGGAGAAAACAATTTTTCCAAGATGGCTGCGAAAGATATTTTGGATGTCGTTCAAAAGGCCTTTGAACGGTTGGGTTTCAAAACAGATTTCTTGACTTTTGATTTTTCTTTAACCGACGGGGACTTAGAAAAACAGCCGTTGTTTAAATTGTGGCATTTGCTGTATTCTTTTGAAGGGGACAAAACTCTTACAGGAACAGGGAAGCTGATTGAAAAAATTCAAGATCTTTGTAAGATGGATGGTGCGTCGGCAGCTGTCTTGTCGAATGTTATTTTTGAAGATGGTTATGGCAGCCTTTCCACTAAGGCTATCAAGAAAATATTGCCTTTCATGAAGCAAGGGCAAAAGTACAGTGATGCTTGCGCGTCAGCTGGCTATAATCATTCCAAGCGTTCTCTTACTAGGGAAGAATTGGAATCGAAAACTTACGAGGATCATTTGGAACGGATCCCGATGAACTCACTCCGAAATCCGGTAGTTGAAAAAATCTTGAACCAGATGGTCCATGTCGTCAATACGGTTATCGATACTTATGGCAAGCCGGACGAAGTTCGAATTGAACTCGCCAGGGAACTGAAAAAGAGTGCGAAAGAGCGCAAAGAAATGGCTGAAGCCATTGACAAAAGTACTAAAGAGTATGAAGATTATCGAAAGATATTGAAGGATGAATTTGGATTGGAACATCCAAGTAGAAATGATCTGCTTCGTTATCGGTTGTATAAAGAGTTGGAATCTAACGGCTATAAAACGCTTTATTCCGACACCTATATTTCGAAAGAGAAACTCTTTTCGAAAGAATTTGATATTGAACATATCATTCCACAGGCAAAACGCTTTGACGATTCTTTTGCCAACAAGACCCTTGAAGTTCGCCAAGTAAATATCGAAAAGAGCAATTCGACGGCCTTTGACTTTGTAACGGCAAAATATGGCGAAACTTATGCGGAAAAATATCGCCAACGAGTTGAAAAGATGTTCTCTGACGGAGTCATCGGTAAGGCAAAGCGGGCAAACTTGCTGATGCGCGAAGAGGAGATTCCCTCTGGTTTTATAGAACGCGACTTGCGAGACTCTCAATACATCGCCAAGAAAGCGCGTGAAATGTTGGAAGATGTTGTAAAGTTTGTCGTGCCGACAACGGGGTCCGTTACGGACAGGCTCCGCGAAGATTGGCAACTTGTCGATGTGATGCAGGAGCTGAATTGGAGTAAATATGACAAGCAAGGCTTAACGGAAATTTACAAGGATGAGGATGGACGGCAAATCCGTAAAATCAAGGATTGGACAAAACGCAACGATCACCGCCATCACGCCATGGATGCCTTGACGATTGCCTTTACGAAACGTAGCTATATCCAATATTTGAATCATCTGAATGCGCGCGTCCCGAAAGGCATGGAAGAGTATATCGATATTTCCGAATATGATTTGTCAAAGATTGACCCGAAGGATGTGAAAAGAATCGAGGCCGCCATTGAACGAAAAGAACTTTATCGGAACAGTAAAGGCAAGCTTTGCTTCAAACCTCCGATGCCTTTAGACGAGTTTAGGGCCAAGGCTAAGGAGCAGCTAGAAAGTACGCTTATTTCGATCAAGGCCAGAAATAAGGTTGTCACTCGGAATATGAATGCGAGTAAAGGTAAAAATGGAAAAATAAACCGCCAGCAAACTTTGACGCCGCGCGGGCAGTTGCACAACGAAAGCGTCTACGGGAGTTCTCGAGAGGAAGTTGTGGCAGAGGAAAAAGTCGGGGTTAAGTTTACGGCGGAAAAAATAGAGACTGTATGTTGCGAGAAGTATCGCAAAGCGCTTTTATCGCGATTGAAATCCTTTGATGGAGATCCTAAAAAAGCTTTTGCCGGTAAAAACGCGCTCTCGAAAATTCCGATTTTCTTGGATACGTTGCACACGGAACGTGTCCCGGAAATTGTAAAGACGAAGACTTTTCAAACGGTCTATACGATTCGAAAAGCGGTTTCGCCGGACTTGAAAATCGATAAGGTGGTAGATAAAAGAATTCAAGAAATTCTACAGGAACGGTTGGAAAGATTTAACAACGACCCTAAAAAAGCTTTCGATAATTTAGACGAAAATCCTATCTGGCTGAACAAGGAAAAGGGAATAGCGATTAAAAGCGTAAAGATTCGAGCTGTCAGCAATGCGGTTCCTTTGCGGAACGGGCACGATTTTGTACAGACAAGCAACAATCACCATGTGGCGATATTCCGCGATACCTGTGGCGATTTGCAGGAAAATGTCGTATCCTTTTACGAAGCGACGCAGCGGGCGATACAAGGCTTGCCGGTTGTTGACAAGGAATATCGAAAGGGTGACGGATGGCAGTTCCTCTTTACGATGAAGCGGAATGAATTCTTTGTATTTCCGAATGTGGAAACCGGTTTTGATCCAAAGAAAGTCGAACTCTTGGACCCCGAAAATTACGCCTTGATCAGCCCGAATTTGTTTAGGGTGCAATATATATCAAAAGTTGAGTATGGAAATCAAATTGTTAGAGACTATAAATTTAGACATCATTTAGAAACTACAGTTAAAGATGAAAAAATACTGCGAGATGTTACTTATAGACGGTTTAAGACGATAAAGTTTGCGGAAAATATCGTCAAAGTTCGCATCGACCATATCGGCCGGATTGTTTCGGTGGGGGAGTATTGATGGTAGATTTAATATTCAATGACGGTCAAATGCCAGGAGTCTAAAAATGTAAATCCATATCTCGGAGAAATCCCATGATCAAACGCACGCTCTATTTCGGGAACCCGGCCTACCTGTGGCTAAGGGACAACCAGCTTGTCGTCAAGAAAAAGGACGGCGAGCCAAAAACGGTTCCTGTCGAAGATGTCGGATTTATCATCCTGGATTCTCCGCAGGTGACGATTTCCTGTGCGTTGCTAAGTTTTTTGACAGAAAACAATTGCGCGGTCATTTCTTGCGATTCCAAGCATTTGCCTTCGGGGTTGTTTTTGCCACTTGCGGGGAATTCTCTCCAGAGCGAAAGATTTCGGCATCAAATCGAGGCGTCCTTGCCGCTAAAAAAACAGCTGTGGCAGCAGACCGTCCAGCAGAAGATTTTGAACCAGGCGAGTGTCCTGCAACTAAGGCGAAAATGTCCGGTGAAAATCCTCTTCTCTTGCGCGGGCAATGTACGCAGCGGTGATGCGGATAATCGGGAAGCGGTCGCTGCGGCCTATTACTGGAAACAGCTTTTTCCTCTCTTGGAAAGTTTTACGCGGGACCGTTTTGGCGTTCCGCCAAACAACATCTTCAATTACGGTTATGCGATTTTGCGAGGTGTTGTTGCCCGTTCCCTGGTTGCAAGCGGCTTGCTCCCTACTTTTGGCATTCACCATTCCAACCGTTACAATGCGTATTGCCTGGCGGATGACATCATGGAACCGTATCGTCCGATTGTAGATAAATTAATCATTGAAAAATTGGATGGAATGAAAGAAATTCCTGCGGAACTTTCCCGGGAACTAAAAATTAGTTTGTTAGAAATTCCGATTCTCGATACGAGGATTGGTGGAAAGCGAAGCCCTTTGATGAATGCGGTTTCCCTAACGACGAATTCGCTCTATCGCTGCTTTGCCGGAGAGTCAAGAAAGTTGCTTTATCCAGAGGTGGTGGATGGAGCGGTTTAGCGAGTATCGGGTTATGTGGGTTCTGGTATTTTTCGATTTGCCGACGGAGACGAAAGTGGAAAGGCAACGCCATAGCGAGTTCCGCAAGAACTTGCTAAAGGACGGATTCAGCCGGTTTCAGCTCTCGATCTATATGCGCCATTGCGCTTCGGTGGAAAATGCGAATGCCCACATTGCTCGGGTAAAAAGCTTTATGCCACCGAAGGGAACGGTAAGCATTCTCTGCATTACGGACAAGCAGTTTGGCAAAATCGAGATATTTTACGGAAGAAAGGAAAAGCCTGTTCCGCCCGAACCGGCACAGCTGGAGCTGTTTTAGAAAAGGGAAAAGCTTTGAAAAATAAAAAATCGGCCCTGGGAAAGGTCGATTTTCTGTTTGTTGAAATCTAGACTTAAGTCTTTGATTTCTTTCTAGTTAGAACAGGTCTGCTGTAAACGCTGATTCTAATCTAGAAAATCTGAAAGCGATTCACAACGATGAACGCTATTTTGGTACGTATGTAAGGCTGTAAACGCTGATTCTAATCTAGAAAATCTGAAAGCGATTCACAACCATCGTATACCTCTTTGTTGTTGTTGTTGTGCTGTAAACGCTGATTCTAATCTAGAAAATCTGAAAGCGATTCACAACCCTGAAATAGTGGGCGTTGATGTCGTGAATGCTGTAAACGCTGATTCTAATCTAGAAAATCTGAAAGCGATTCATAACTTGAGTTTTTACAAATCGTTTACAAACCAGCCCTTTACAAAATCGCCCATACTTCTATATTCCCGTCCAAGCATCCAAATAGTCTCTGCCGTGTCCCCAAAAAATGGGGCTTTTTCGTGAATGCGAAAAATGCGATAACATATAAATTAACGGAGACTGGATATGAATAGGGAACAATATGTCGGGATGCTTCATCGCATTGACGAAGTGCGCGTAGGAGACGGCGATATTATGGCAAGTTTTTTGAATGCAGCCCTGAAGCTTGAAGGGGCGAATTGCATTCGCATGCTTGATTTCGTGGAACGTCCGTTCCTAGAGAACCTTTGTAAAGAGCGTCACTTTGGACCTTGTGAACCTTAACCAGGACAAGAACCCTATCGTCATCGAAGTTCAGCACAAAGGCGACAGAGTTCAATGAACGCCTTGTGTTCGATATTGCTCGCCATGCTTTGCTGAACAAGGTTCCCGGGGAGTTCTACAAGCTTCGCAAGATGGATTTTATCGCGCTCCAGATGTTCAATGCGTATTCTGATTTTCCCGATTATTGACATTGCGTTTAGTTGAAGGACTAGAATAACGGATTTTTCTTTGGAAAACATACCTTAACCGTATTGGAAGCATTTGCGATTCTTTATTCGGTTGCCTTCTAGATATGGGTATGCGATGCATGGTTTTATCAGGAATAAGCCGGTCAAAATTTAGGGGCCGGGAGAGAATGCTTTGTGGAATTTTCTACCTTCTATAAAAATTTAACCTTCGAGGTTCTGATGACTTTTGAAGAAATGTATGCTCTCGCCTGCGAGCGTAAAAAGGAGATGCCGGAAGGCAAGGGTACGACGGAACTTTTTAGAAAAGGTCCACACGGAATCGGCAAAAAGCTTGTCGAGGAAGCTGCCGAATCTTGGATGGCCGCCCGCTTTGAATCCCACGATGCGCAGTGTCTGGAACTTTCCCAGGTTCTCTATTATGTCGCCGTGATGATGGCGGAAAAGGGCATCAAGCTCGAAGAGGTGTACGCAAAACTATGATCAAGGTGGCGCTTCCGAACAAGGGGATGCTTTTCGAGCCGACACAGGAACTTCTGAAAGAGTGCGGCTACAAGGCGACGAAACCCTACAAGACTTTGACTCAGCTCGATACGAAGAACGGAATTGAATTCTTCTTTCTCCGTCCGAGCGATATCCCGATGTATGTCGGTCGCGGGATTATCGATGCGGGCATTACGGGCGTGGATTTTAACGCCGAGGCGAAAAGTCCTGCGGTGAAGGTTCTAGACCTGCCTTTTGGTGCAAGCAAGATGTGCGCGGCGGTTCCGAACGAGAGTCCCGTGCAGACTCTCGAAGAGCTTTCAAGTGCGACGATCGCGACGAGCTTCCCGAACATCGTAAGCGGCTTCTACAAGAAGGACATGAACTTTGTCGTGCTAGAAGGTGCGGTTGAAATTTCCGTGAGCCTCGGTGTGGCCGATGCAATTGTGGATGTCGTCGAAACCGGGACAACGCTCAAGCAGGCCGGTCTCCGCATCGTGGGCGAACCCCTCTTCCGCAGCAACGCGGCGCTGTTCTGCCATCCCGAAAAGCAGGGCCTAGAAGAAGTCCACACACTGGTTCGTCGGATAGAAGGAAAGCTTGTCGCAAAGACCTACATGATGATAGAGTACGATTGCCCGGCGGATTTGCTTGATAGAGCTTGCAGCGTGACTCCGGGACTTGACGCTCCGACGATTTCGAAACTCCACGGGCGTGACTGGTATGCGGTCAAGGCGATGGTTCCCGAGGAAGACGCCAATTCCATCATGGACAGGCTCTGGGATGTCGGCTGCCGGAGCATCCTTCTCTTTAGCATCAAGTCGGCGAGAATCTAGGGAGAAACGATGGCTCCTGTGGAATCTCCGGCTTACCTGGCGCGACAGCCGATTCTCGATTCGAATCGGGGAATCTTTGCCTACGAGCTTTTGTTTCGTGATTCACCGGAAGGTCGGGTCGCGGTTATCGAAAACGGGGTCCGCGAAACGGCTCAGGTACTTGAAAACGTACTGAACAATATCGGACTTTCCCGTTTGGTCGGAAACCACAAGGCGTTTATCAACTGCAGTCGCGAGATGCTCCTCGATAATATTTTCGGTCCGCTGGATTCGGAACGTTTTGTCCTGGAAATTCTGGAAACAGTTCCTGCCGAAGCGTCCGTGATTTCTGTCGTCAAGAATTACTTTGGTTGCGGTTTTGAATTTGCGCTCGACGATGTCGTGTTCAAACCGGAATGCCTTGCTCGCATCGAACCGTTCTTTCCGTATGTCAAGTACGTGAAGCTAGACCTGGTCGAAAACTCTCCCGAAGCTCTGGCCGCGGCCGTTCCCTATTTCAAAAAGCGGGGAATGTTCCTGCTTGCGGAAAAGGTGGAGACCGAGGAAGATTTCGAGGCGAGACTTTCGGAAGGCTATGATCTTTTCCAGGGATATTTCTTTGCGAAACCGGAAGTTGTCCGCGGAAAGAGAATGGATGGTTCTCTGTCGTCCATTTTGCGCCTGATCCAGTTCTTGCGAGGCGACGTGACGCTCGCCGAAATCGAAACGGCCTTCTTGAAGCAGCCGGCGCTAGCAAAGAGCCTGATCCAGTATGCGAATTCCCAGAAGTCGTTCCGTCGGCATCCGGTGGAGACCGTACAGGATGCGATTGCGTGGTTAGGCGTTCCCCATTTGCAGGATTGGCTGATGCTTCTTCTGTATGCGCAGCCGGAAATGGGACGCTGTGCGCAAGGTTCGGCGCTTTTCCAGAATGTTTCACAGCGGGCGAAATTTCTGGAAGCTCTCGCGGAAGTAATCGATCCGGGAGGTTCTCTTCCGGGGCAGGCTTTCATCATGGGAATCATCAGCCGGATGGATGCTCTGGTAAAGGCGCCGATGCCGACGATTCTCGAGGACCTGGAAATCGACAGGGAAATATCCAATGCGCTTCTGCATGGTTCGGGAAAACTCGGAACGCTTCTTGCCTTGGCGGAAGCTGTGGAGAACGACCGCGAGGAACGCATTGGAATCTTGATGAAACGGCTTTCGCTTTCGAGCAAGAATGTCGCGGATAGTCTGAGCACCGCTTACGGATGGATGGATCATGGTTGAACCGCCAAGCCTCGAAAAACTGATCCGGGAATTTTCCGCGTTGCCGGGGATCGGGAAGAAGACCGCTCGGCGACTTGCTTATTTTGTACTCATGCGGCCGCGGGAACGGGCGGAATCTCTTTCCCGGACGATTCTCGAAGCCTGCGACAAGGTGAAGCGCTGTGAGCGCTGCCATGCGTTTGCGGAAGAAAGCCCATGTCCGATCTGCAAGGCGCGGGAAGGCTCCAGGACGCTCTGCGTGGTCGAAAAATTTTCGGACATTTTGCCGTTCGAAAATGCGGGAATCTATCGCGGACTTTATTTTATACTCGGCGGAGTCCTTTCACCGCTAGACGGTATCGGACCGGAAGCTTTGTATATTCCGCAGCTCGTGGAGCGGATTCGGACGGAAAAAATCGAAGAAGTCATTTTTGCCTTGGGGTCAAGTCCGGAAGCGGACTCAACGCTCCTTCTCATCGATAAGCTTCTCGAAGGGGTTCCTGTCAAGCGTTCCAGCCTTGCCCGCGGAATTCCGATGGGCAGCGAATTAGAGTATATTGATGAAGTCACCGTGCTCAGGGCGTTTGAATCGAGGACAGGAATATGAGACAGGAACAGGATTTTAGGGAAAACCTTAAGGCGGAATTCGTTACTGCGGCGACAAGGCCTTCGCAGATTCCGAAGGATGGGCTTCCGCAGATAGCGTTTCTCGGACGTTCGAACGTGGGAAAGTCCTCGCTCCTAAATGCGCTGACCGGTAAGAAAAAGTTGGTGCGAATCAGTTCGAAACCCGGCAAGACGAAGGAAATCAATTTTTTCAGGATCAACGGAGCGTTTTACCTGGTGGACCTGCCGGGGGTGGGATTTGCCGGTGTGAATTTTGGGAAGGTCGATGAGATGGAAGGTGGAATCCGTTCCTTTGTCGAACATTCGAAAGCTCTGCGCGGAATCGTGTATCTAGTCGATTCTAAGCTTGGTCCGCAACCGGTCGATTTTGAGACGATTGAAGGCGTTCGTAGCCTCGGATGTCCTGTGATGCCCGTGATGAGCAAGTGCGACAAGGCGAACCAGTCCGAGACGGCGAAAACACGGAATGCGATTGCGTCGATCTTTGGAGAAAATGTGCGCCCGATTCGGTTGAGCGTTCTTCGTAAAATCGGTCTTTTCGATCTGTGGCAGGAAATCCTTTCGGCTGTCGCTTCCGAGGGAAAATGAAGTTCCGCCGGACCCTTGACGACTGGACTCTGTTCGGTTCGATTTTCAACAGGCTCGGACGATTCTTTCTTTCGACGGTTTTTGGCAAACAGCTGTTTCTTTTCTTTCGCGTCATCCATTCGGTTTTTTCGGAAGGGCGGAATTTACGGACGGATATCCGGAATACTATCCGGCAAATTTACTTTACCGCGGTGGAGGTCTTTCCGGTCCTCTTTATCGTTGCGACATTAACGGGAACCGTCACGATAATCGAGGCTCTGACGGTGATGCCGCGTGTCGGGTTTTCGGATGCTTTTGGCGGGCTGATGGTCGTTGTACTTGTCCGCGAAATAGGTCCGATTCTCACCGCGTTCCTGATTTCGGGTCGTAGCGGTTCTGCGCTGACGACGATGATCGGGACGATGGCCATCAACTCCGAGGTGGACGCTCTTTCAACGCTTGGCGTAAGCCCTATCCGCTACCTGGTAATGCCGGCGCTTGTCGGCGGGACGCTTTCTATGCTGATAGCGAACATCCTATTCTCGGTATCGGGTATCTGCGCAGGCTTCGTCGTGACAAAGCTCATCGTCGCCGTCTCGGGAGATGCCCTGAACCTGCATGTTTCCTGGCATTACCTATCTACATCGATCCTGAGCGCCTTGACTGCGACAGATTTTGTCATGGCGATTGTCAAGCCGCTGATGTTCGGAATTATTATTTTCATCAACGCCTGCTATCAAGGTCTGAACATCCGCAAGGACATTCGACAGGTTCCCAAGGCGACTTCTCGCTCTGTCATCTACTCGTTCCTCTTTGTCATTGTCACGGACGTTCTCTTCTCCCTGTTCTACATTTTCGATTACGTGAACCGGGTATCGAGGATTATCTGATGAATCTTTATCAAGGCGAGGCACTCCGTATCGAGAATCTGCATTTTCGCTATGCAGGCGAAAGGAAAGAGGTCATTTCGGGATTGAACCTTGTACTTGGGCGTGGCGAGACGCTTTGTGTCGCAGGCGCTTCGGGACAGGGAAAGAGCCTTTTGCTCCGCCTGATCGCCGGTCTGGACGTTCCGACATCCGGGGACTTCTACTATTTCGGGGAACACTTGCCGAAGTCTCTGCACGATCCGCTCGAAGTCGCGCGGCGCGGCGCAGCGCTCATATTCCAGAATGCCGCGCTGATTTCGAACTTGACTGTCCGCGAGAATGTTTCGATGCCGCTTTACTACCATCATCGGGGGACTTCCGAGGAAATCGAGAACCGGGCGAGCATGGCGCTTGACCTGATGCGGGTTCGCGGCGAGGAATCCAAGTTCCCGCACACGCTAAGTTCCGGGGTCGCCAAGCGTGTCGCGATTGCGCGTGCCTGGGCGATGGACCCGAGGCTTCTCCTAATGGACGAGCCTACTGCGGGACTCGACAATTATAACCGGGACATGCTGATTCCCTTGATCGACAACATGCAGGCGATGTTCAGGACATCCCTGATCCTGGTGACGCACGATCTCTTGATTGCGCGGGAACTTGGCGCGGACCTCTGCTTTCTTTCGGGAAAGAAGCTGACTCCCCGTCTAAAGTTCGAGGAATGGCTGAAGTCGGATTTACCGATTGCGCATGAAATGTTCCGCAATTTGCGGGAATTTCAGGATAAAGCTTTCCATTTCTGAGGAATAATTTATTTTTCTGCTTGCCTGCCAATTTTTTTGGCGAGATAAGGAGAACCGCTACTTGTTAAAGCCTGTACGGAAAATCAACTGGATGGATTTGTCCGGCCTGCTGGTCGGTGTTTTCATCACGTTTGCGGTGATGGTTTTCTTGACGGTCCTTTACGCGCGAATGACTTCGGCTGGCGTGATAGGGATCGAGGAATACAAGCTTTACAGCAATTTTGAAAAGGCTCAGGGACTTCACGCCGGGACGGAAGTGCAGATTAGCGGTGTGCGCATCGGACATGTCTCGGACATGAAAATCGAAAGTTCGGGTATGGTCCGCATGGAGTTTACCATTCGCCGGGAATTTCAGCCGTGGATTACGGACAAGGCGACAATCTTTGCCATCCGCGACCAGAACGTGATTTCGGAGCGAGTCATCAATATCGATGTGCGGAAAGGCGAGGGACGTGTCCTCGAAGATGGCGAACTGATCACTGCGGGAAAGGCGCAGGACATCGAAACGGTCCTCGAAACGCTGAACGACGTATTGGGTCGCGTAACGGTCCTGATCAACGAGGTCGATACGCTGGTCGCCCTGACGATGGATACCGGAACGACAATCGGAGCGCTGCTTGGCTCGAAGGCGATTTACGAAAAGCTGAACATCCAGCTGGATCGCCTGGACCATTTTTCGTACGAGGGGACGATTCTTTTGGATAAGGTCAGCAGTTCCTTGCCGGCGATTCTCTATCGGACGGATTCGCTCACCCGGAAGCTTTCGACGATGACAGACGAACTGGAAGGGACGCCGAGAAAGATCGACAACGCTTTTATATCGCTCGACGGGGTCTTTGGACGCTTGAACGGGACGATGGATTCGCTTGGCATGGTCGTCGGGAGCATGAACGCCTTTGTGTCGCAGGGCGAGGAAACGCTCAAGAATGCGGATGACCTGATCGAAGGCGCAGCGAACATGTGGATTTTCAAGCGCTCCATGCCTCGGCGCGATTCTGTCCCCTTTGTCGTGGAGGATCCGTGGTGATGTGTCGAATCGTTTTTGTCTTGCTGTTCTCGATGTGCGCTTTTGCTGCGGAATCCAAGGACTTGGCGTTTCGGGCGGAAAAGGCCCTCAAGACGGGAAAGTTTTCGAAAGCGAATGCGCTCTATGAACGGGCGCTTCTTTCGAGCCGAAAGGAATCCGATTTGAAATCCGAAGGGAGAATTCTTATCGCGATGGCGAACCTGCGGACACAGAGTCTCGATTTGGAATTTGCGGAGCGGTTGCTTTCTAGTGTTCGCAAGGCGGAACTCGACACGGTGACGCTTTCCGCCTACTATCTCGCATGGATGGAACTCTTTTTGGAAAGAAAAGACTACGACAAGGTCATCGACATCAAGTATTCGATGGATGAGAAATTCCTGAAGCGGATTCCGGACGGAATCCTGGGGAACATCCTTTGTGTGTCGGCTGTGGCCTTTGCCGGAAAGGGCGAGGCTAGGGTTTCCGAGAGCTACCTGAACGATGGCGAGTTGGCTTTTGGCGGAGATGCTCCCGGTACGCTTGCCTTTGCAGCAGCCCGGTCCGCGGGGATCTTGCAGAAGCCTGAAGCGGATTCGCTGTATGGCGTTGCCCTGGAACGGTCGATTCGGGCGGGGAGACCTTTTATGTCGGCGACAATTCTCTACTATCGGGGATTAAACGAAAAGCGACCGCAAATCGCCAAGGATTACTTTGTTCGCAGTGCGAACGCTTTTGAATTGATGGGGCTTCCGAAAAATTCCAGGCGGGCGAAGGCTCTTGGGGAAAAGCCCTAGTCTTCCTTTTTCAGCGAAAGCAGCTTGCGATAGGCGATGGACGGGTCGATGGCGTGTTCCGTCAGTTTTTCCAAGATGGACTTGATTTCTTCGACTTCGACGGAATCCTTCTTGGTTCGGTGCAGGACGCGCATCGTCTTGGGATAGAGGCTTCCGTGGAGTCCCTTGTTCTGCGGATTCAGCGCATCGTTTACAAGAACTTCGATGGCCATTTCCGTCTGCATCGCGTTCAGTTCGAAATTGCGGTAGATTGTCTTGATATGTGGGGGAATTGCCGTATCGGGATTTGTCGAAAAGCGCCGCATGACTTCCGCTGCTTCCGCATAGTTATGCGTTGGACCGTTAGCGAGCCTTAGCGCCAAGTAGATGGCAAGTTTCCAGTCGTCTGGATAGACTTGAATGGCCCGCCGCATTACGATGAAATCGGTCGTGTCTTCGGCATCGGTATTGGTGACGCTTCCGATGACGGAATAGGGCGTATAGAACAGGGAATCGAGTTCCGTGGAAAGGTTTCCGACATGGGAAAGCCAGGAATAGGATTGCCCTGAAAGATAGCTGTCTCCCAGATCGATAATCCCGTTGATCCAGAAAAGTCCAGCTGCGGTCACGTTATGCCCGACGGCAATCGCTTTCGCGTAGTTCGCCTTGGGCAGAAATTCTTCTTCTTGTGGCAGGTTGGGAAGGGGCTTTGCGAAACGAAAGCCAAGGACGATAATCGCAACCGAAAGAAGAATGAGGATAACGTGGCGCATGTGGTTCTCCGGATATCAGCGGATTGCGTCGGCAAGGGCTTCTAGCGCATCGACGCAGGCCGAGGCGTATTCCGCTTCCTTGCCGGTCCGCTGCCAGGCGAAGTTCAGTCCGCTTGAACTGTTGAGAACATGGAACTTGCGCTTGCCGCCACCGTTAGAAATCGCCTCCAAAACGGTCTTTGCATCACCGCCTTGTCCGCCGGGAACTCCCGGAATGGAAACCCCCGGGATGAGGAATGGAATTTCGTGCTTCGCTGTGGTAAAAAACGCAGTAATCCTTTCAAGTTCTTCGGGATGCGTCGCTCCGACGACCGCGCCCAGGTTGCCGTTGTCCCATTCGAGAATCTTGCTTGCGACTTTGAAAAATGCGGGTTCGCCGTTTACGGGCATATCCTGAAAGTCCGCTGCGCCCTTGTTGCTTGTACGGAGAAGCAGATAGACGCCGCTTCCCGTCGGATGCTCTAGGAATGGCCCAACGGAATCCTTTCCCATCCAGGGACTGACCGTGACAGCATCCGCACGATAGACGTTGAACGCTGCGTCCGCATAGGCGGAACTCGTCTTGCCGATGTCCCCGCGTTTCGCATCGAGGATGACCGGAATCCCTTCGCCCTTGTAGGCGAGAATCAGGTCGTGAAGAACTTTCATCCCTTCGATGCTTACGCATTCGTAGTAGGCGCTGTTCGGCTTGACGACTGCCGGAGCGACATTTCGCCTGGCGCATTCTTCCAGAATGTCCATGTAGAAGAATCGGATTTTTTCTTCGGCGGTTTTCACGCTCGGATGTTTCCGCTCCACGGGCATCAGCGAAAGCTTGGGATCCATGCCGAGGCAAATCGGGTTCCCGCAGGCCTGGATGCGGGCTTCTAGACGGTCCGAAAACTTCATCAGCCGAGTTCCTTCTGGATTTTCGCCATTTCGTAGGAAAGGATTCCGTGGGCGACGGCGACGTTCAGAGATTCGAGTTCGCTAGACATCGGGATCTTGACGGTTTCGTCGGAAATGTCGATGAGACGCCGGTTGGTTCCCGCCCCCTCGTTTCCGACGAGGAACGCTACTTTGCGCAGTTTGCGCGGCTCGATCTCGGAAAGGCTCTGCTTGCCGTGCAGGTCCGTCGCGATGATTGTGTAGCCGTAGCGGTGAAGTTCGTTGATCGTTTCAATCAGGTCGCGGTCCTTTTCAAACGGGACGCGGAGGAACGTTCCCGACGATCCGCGGACGACTTTCGGGTTGAACGGATTCACGGAACCTTTTCCAATGACGATTCCCGAAGAGCTGAACCCGAGGCTCGTGCGGAAAATGGCTCCGAGGTTTCCCGGATCTTGTACGGCATCGACCAGAGTCAGAATGCTTCGGCTCTTTTCGTAGTTCGGCTTGGTGCTTGCCATCCGGCAGACGGCGAGAATGCCTTGGGGCGTTACGGTCGAGGAAAGCCTCTGGATCTGGTCCTCTCCGATGATCTTGACGCTTGCCCCGGCTTTGCGAGCTCGGTCAATGAGTTCCTGGAGCGTGGGTAGCGGTTCGTAAACATATTCGCCATCTTCGTTCAGGACAGGTTCGTTATTTTCATCGAGCTTCTTCTTTCCGGCAGCGTAAATTCCGATGATCACGTCCTGGTGATTTGCGACGATCTCCTCGACGACGCGGACGCCTTCGGCGATAAACTGTCCTTCGCGGGAACGTCCCTTTTCTGTCGTAAGAGCGATCAGCTTGCGGAACCACGGAGGGTTTGCCCCGGCTTTTTCCGGAAGGATGTCCGGTGAATCCGCATACTGGAGAACCGCCTCTTCGTCGCGAACGACTTCATCGTCATCGACAAGTTTTGTTTCGGGTTTCTGTCGGAAGATCGGGCGACCGTCCCAAGGTTTACCCCTGTCAAACGATCTGCGTTCATCGCGGTTTCTGCCGAACGGGCGTTCCTTGCGGTCGAAGCCTCTTTCGTCTCGGTCCCGGAACGATCTCCTTTCTCCGAACGGTCTGCGTTCCCTGTCAAAGGGGCGCTCCCTGTCAAACGATCTGCGTTCATCGCGGTTTCTGCCGAACGGGCGTTCCTTGCGGTCAAAGCCTCTTTCGTCTCGGTCCCGGAACGATCTCCTTTCCCCGAACGGTCTGCGTTCCCTATCAAAGGGGCGTTCCCTGTCAAACGGCCTGCGCTCTCCGCGGTCGAAAGGCTTTCGCTCGCGGTTGCCGTCAAAGTTCTTTTCGGCGGATCCGGACTGGCGTTCCTTGGAACGTTCGAATTCGCGGCGTTCGCTGCGCGTTTCCTGGGCGTCGGGATCGGTGACTTCGGGATGGCGTCCGAAGCCGTGATCGGCGGGGTTGTCGCTTACGCCGAATTTTCCTTGAAAAGTCTGCCGGACGACACGTTTTGGATTGTTGTTTTCTTCAGTCATAGTTCTTTCAGTAGTTTGTTTGCGATGGACGTGCCGTCAATGCCTAGCATCCGATACAGGTCCGGAATTTTTCCATGTTCGACGAACGCATCGGGCAGCCCGAATCGGAAGAGCCTGCGGTCTTCGATGTCTAGGTCGGCGAGAAGCTCCGCAATTTCGGAACCATATCCGCCGACGACCGTATTGTCTTCGAGGGTGACGATTGTATGATGCGTGTTGAACAGGTTGCGGTAGTCTTCCTTGTCAAGCGGCTTCACGAATTTGGCATCTACCAAAGTGGGGTTGAAACCGTGTTCGACAAGAATCTTCGCCGTCTTTTCGAGCTCGTGGAGCATAAAGCCCACGCCTAGGAGCAGGATGTCCCGCCCCTGCCGCTTGACTTTGAACTTTCCGAATGGAACCGGCTGGATTTCCTCCGACCGGAGTTCTGCAGAAAGGGCGGATGCGCGGGGAAAGCGGATAGCGACGGGACCTTCCATGCCGATTGCGGAGGTTATCATGTCGCGAAGATCGTTCTCATCCGATGGGGCCATGATGGTCATGCCAGGAATGGAACGCAGGTAGGTAAGGTCAAGGGAACCGTGGTGCGTCGGGCCGTCTGCTCCGACAAGACCCGCCCGATCCAAGATGAAGACCACGTGCAGTTTTTGAAGTGCGACGTCGTGGATTATCTGGTCGTAGGCGCGTTGCAGAAACGAAGAGTAGATGGCAACGACGGGAACCAGCCCTCCGCAGGCAAGGCCCGCTGCAAAAGTTACGGCGTGCTCTTCGGCGATACCTACGTCGATGACCCTCTCCGGGATTTCCTTCGCCATGATGTCGAGACCACAGCCTGTAGGCATGGCGCCCGTGATTCCTACGATCTTTTCGTTTTTTTTCGCAAGGTCCAGGATGGTGTTTCCGAAAACGCTTGTGAGGGAGGGGAGGGATGGTTTCGAGGAGATCGGTTTTCCGCTTTTGGGATCGAAAGGTACGGAGGCGTGCCACTTGCTCGGATTTGTCTCGGCGAACTTCATGCCGTGCCCTTTTTCGGTCATCACCTGGATGAGGCACGGGCCGGGAATTGACTTGACGCGTTCCAGGGTGGAAATCAGCTCGTTCAGGTCGTGACCGTCGATGGGACCGAAGTAGCGGATTCCCAGATCTTCGAAAAACTGTCCCGGTCGGATGGCATTCTTTACGGCTTTTTCGACGCTTTGCAGAAGCGTACGGAAATGGCGCCCGATGATTCCCGGAATCTTTTGCATCACCCGGTCGATGTCCGCACGGAGCTTGTTGTACTTCGGATCGGAAATCAGGCGGTTCAGGTACTTGGGAAATCCGCCGACATTGGGTGCAATGCTCATCTTGTTATCGTTCAAGATGATGGTCATGTTCTGTTGGGAAAGTCCCGCATTGTTGAGCGCTTCAAACGCCATACCGCCCGTCATGGAACCGTCACCGATGATTGCGACGACGCTGTTGTGCTTGTGAAGTTTGTCCCGGGCTACGGCAAAGCCTAGGGCTGCGGAAATGGAAGTTGATGCGTGTCCGACGCCAAAAGCGTCATAGGGACTTTCGGAACGTTTGGGAAAGCCGGAAAGACCGCCTTGTTGCCGGAGCGTCTCGAATTTGTCGAAGCGGCCCGTAAGAAGCTTGTGCACATAGGCCTGGTGCCCGACATCCCAGACGAGAATGTCTTCGGGGGCGTTGAACACGTAGTGCAGGGCGAGCGTCAGCTCGACTACGCCGAGACTCGATGCGAGATGGCCTCCGTGAGCGGCTACCTGGTTGATTATCTTCTCGCGGATTTGGAGAGCCAGGTCGTTCAGTTCCTGGACGGAACATCCCTTGATGTCCATCGGCGATTTGATGTCCTTGAGGAACATTACTTGACCCGCGTAATGATGAATGCCGCAATTGCCTTGAGGACGGAAGTGTCCCCGTCGATGTCTTCGAGTTGCTTCAGGGATTCTTCGTAGAGTTCAAGCGCTCTCTTGCGGGATGCTTCAAGACCGACCAGGGCGGGATATGTCGCCTTGCCGCTTGCGATGTCGGAACCGGCATCCTTTCCTAGTTCCTCGGTCGTGGAAACGATATCGAGAATATCGTCGACTATCTGGAATGCCAATCCGATGGAACGCCCGTAAGCTTCGATCTTTTCGATGTCGGAAGCCTTTGCCCCGGCGAGTTGCGCACCGATGACAAGGGACGCTTCGATGAGGGCTGCCGTCTTGTGGTAGTGGATGTAATCGACGGTTTCAAGCGAGACGGTTTTCCCTTCGCTGTCGATATCCGTCATCTCTCCACCGATCATGCCGTAGGTGCCAAGCTTGTGAGCGAGGCATTCCATCGCCTTGGGGTTTTCCGTCTTCGCTATCAGTTCAAACGCGAGGACGCAGAGAGCGTCACCGCTCATGACCGCGGTAGCTTCGCCGAATTGCTTGTGGGCTGTCTGCTTTCCGCGGCGAAAATCGTCGTTGTCGATGCAGGGAAGATCGTCGTGGATGAGCGAAAAGGTGTGCAAAAATTCAAGCGCGCTCGTCGCATACCAGATGCTTTCTCCCTTTCCTTTGAAAAGTTCGAAGGCTGCGTAGGCGAGTCCCGGCCGTAGCCGCTTTCCGCCGGCGAAGACGGAGTAGCGCATCGCCTTGTGCAGGTTCTTGGGATCATCTGTTTCGGGCGGCAGGTGCTCGCTGAATTTCCGTTCGGCGATTTCCGCTATTTTGGATAGATACTTGCGGGCGATGTCCGCTTCGGTTTGGAGATTTTGCATATGCCCAAAGATATTTAATTTATGGCTCGGGAAAAGGAATCAAGTTAAAAGGAGGCTCCGTAAATGGTAATGTCGTCTAGGGAAAGTTCATTCCCGTCAATGCCGAAAAAGTGGAAACGCGTAACGGTCTTTTTGACGCTTTCCCAACCGGTGGAAAGCGTGTCGTTTTCGGGGGCGAGGAAGTCGCTTGGCGTCACCGTATAATGCGTCCAGGAACTTGAAAGGGGGATGTTCGCGGTCCATGCCTTGAGATTGTCGCTTGCGTTTGCCTCCCAGCGTTCAAAGGCGAGTCGCACCGATCCGGAGCCTTTGGCGTAGAACCCGACGGAATCCAGTTCGCTCAGGTCTAGTCCTTCGTCGGAAATTCGTGTCCCGAAAATGACGTAGCCGCTTGCGGAGATGTTTTCCGGCTTTGTGTAGGTCCCCGTGAAAGTGCGCCCGTTGCGCTCGGTATTCGCTGCGGTTCCGTTCCACGGAGAGTCTGTCGGGAACGTAATCGTAGCGAAGGAGGAGTCGTCGCTGAAATACCAGCCTTTCTCTGCGAATAACGCCGAATCCTCGAAGTCTTCGTAAAGAGTCCAGAGTGTGGTATCGCTTGGCGTTTCCCTGATTATCACATGTTCCCAGTAGCATGTGTCGGCTGCATGGACGGTGAGATTCGTGTCCGCAAGGATGGAATCCCTAGACGGAGAAAGGACGAATGCTTTTAGGTTTCCCGCGGGGATTTCGCGGAGGTGGAAGTCTCCGTCGGAGTCCGTCTTGGCGAGAATGTCTAGCCCGTAGATGCCGACCCAGACTGGCTCTTTTCCGCGGATCGTTCCCGAGATTTGCCCGGGGCTTTCTAGATTAATTTGTTCTAAATCAAGAGTTCCGTTCAGGTAGTGCAGTTCCCGGGAATGGACGAAGCCGTTTAGGGATACGGTCAGACGGTAGTCTCCCGAATCGAGTTCGTGCAGTTCGAAGTTTCCGAGGCTATCCGCATAGATGTCTGGTGACGGCGATATTTTGGAAGTGTCGCTCGAAATGAAATCCTTCTTGCGGAGCGTTACTCCGGCGTGGGCTGCTGGCGTCCCGTTATCGAGAAAGACCCTTGCGAAGAGTCCGTTGGTCGTTTCGCTACCTGGACCTCCGGCATGCTCGGTACTTTTGCCGCATCCGAAGATTCCGAAAACCGAAAAAAGGATTGCGACCGGCAAGAATCGTTTCATCTTTCTCCTCCGTTTTCTAGAAGTGCGATGGGAAACAGCTGGATGTTCAGCTGATAGACCGCATTGTCTCCCGTCCCTTCTGCGGAAAGCCTTAAAAGTTCCCGGCGAAATTCGCAGATTCGCTCGCGGACGAGGTCCAGGTTTCGCCTGTTAAAAGTCATGGTCGCTGTGCTGATGTCGCGGAGGTAAGGCTTGTGCCTAGAGAGCGATTGCCCGGCGAGTGCTATGGTGTCTTCCTGGAAACGCCTGACCGCTTCGGATCGCCAGTTTCCGCCGGTGCCTACAAATGTTTCGGTCACTGTCCACAGACCGTCGTTGTCGAGCCTTGCCATGCCGAGGGATTCAAGCAGGTGAACGGCATTCTTCGCTTCTTTGATGGAAATCGCCGGGGTGCAGGATTCGGCGAGAATTCGGTAGCTCTTTTCGTCGTCCCGGAAATTTCCGATTCCGAGGAGGGAGCGGATTGCGTTGGAATACCAGTGCCTGTAAAACTCCAGTTCCTTCGCATTGAGCCGCTTGATTTCAACTCCCTTGATTGAAAGCATCCTTTCGTAGTGGTCGAGGGCCTCCTTGTCGCTTTTGGCGCGCCCGAACAGCAGAAGTTCTGTCCAGTAGGCGGATTCTTTTTCGGAAAGCCCGAAAAATTTTGCGCACGGAACGGCGAATTTTACAGCCAAATGGATTTTTCCCTGGGAAACTCGGAGAAGATTTCCCGGATCGCTGCCGATTTTCGAGGCCATGAACCGCCATGAAACGGCGCAGCTTTTCTTTTTGTAATTTTCAAAGGCGTCGCGCAGAAAGGCCCGGTAATCCGTGTAGTCAAAGATGGAATTCATGTTCTAAAAATACAAGGATTCAAAAGATATCCGAAAAATCGTCGAGAAATTTCGTTGTTGGCATTACAACGGAAGCTAGAAGATTCGCAGGTCCTTGACTTTTCCCTTGGCGTCGCACCGGGCGGTGAAATTGCAGTTCCTGGTATCGGAAAAGGTCATCGCCTGAAGTTCCAGATCGATCGTATCTTTCGGATCCTTGCACTTTCCGCGAAATTCGGCGAAGGTTTCGCCCGTTTTTTTCGTTCCGAAATACTGGACGTCGTATTCCTTTCCCGATTTGGAATTTTCCCGGATAGTTCCGTTTTCCATCAGGCTTCGGGTCATCGCGACGAGGCAGATTTCTTCCTGGGCGGAATCTAGCGCACTGGGGCTCTCGGAATTTCCGATTGCCTGGAATTCAAACCAGTTCAGGGAAATCGGGACAAATTCAGGATGGTTTCGGGCGCAGCCGATGAGGAAAACGAGGATTGACAGGGCTAGGTATTTTTTCATGGCGCTTGGGTCTTCTTGATGGCCGCGGTCACGCTGTTGCGTCCGCTGCGCTTGGAGCTGTAGAGAGCCTTGTCGAGTCGGTCAAATACGCTCTTCGGATCTTCATGCGGCATCATTTCTGCGACGCCGAACGAGCAGGTTATCTGCTGTTGCGAAATCAGCTGCGTATTTTCGACCGTCGTACGGAGCTTCTCGGCGAGAAACTGGGCGTTCTGGAGAGGCGTGTCTCCACAGAGAATGACGAATTCCTCGCCTCCCCAGCGGACAAGGGCGTCTGTCGTGCGGATGCGGCTGCGGATGAGCTTGGAAAGATTGATGAGTACCTCGTCGCCTACGCTATGTCCCCACGTGTCGTTGACTTTCTTGAAAAAATCGATGTCGAGCATGATGAACGAAAGCGAGCCGCCGCCGTTGTTCAGATGTTCCTGTTCCTGGGTGAGGATACTGGTAAAACCTGCGCGGTTCAGACATCCTGTCAGGGCGTCTTCCTTGCTTGCCTTTTCATAATCGGATTTTTCGACTTCGAGAACGATCAGGTTGTGTTCGAGTTCCTCGCGGCGCTTGCGTTCCACGTTGCGCTGGATGCTGTAATCGCGCAGCCTGAGGATCAAGTAGAAGAGGAACGTGAAAAACCAAATGGTGATGATGCCGAACATCAGGTTCTCGGCGGAGATAATCTTTCCCTTGAATGTCAGTCCCATGATTTCGAGCGTTCCGTATCCAAGCGGAGCGTTGGTCCCGGTCTGGATCTCGATCAGGGGAATGTTGGAAAGATCGACGCGTGCCCGGTGGGCGTTGACGTTGTTCTGCGAAACCCACCAGCCGGCAACCCGGAATTCCTGGGGGACGAAGACCGCCGGATAGGTCTCTTCGAGCGGGTAGAATTCGAGTTCGTTGAACTTGAGCGACGTCTGGTCTCCGGGTTTTGAAATGACATCGTCGAAACCGCGCAGGTAAAGCCTTACCGAACCTTCGCCACGGGGCTTTACCCAGATGTAGATGCTGTCGTAATGGGAAAGGTCCCTGCCGCGGCTTTTTCCGTCTCCCAGATAAATCTGGAGACCGACGTAGGGGTAAGGATAGCCTTCCCGTAGTTCGTAGTCCATGATGACGGAAGAATCGGTCCGCGTCATTTCGAGGACGGACGCTCCGCCATCGACCGAATCCGTCTGGGCGACGATGTAGGGATAGGTTGCTGGCGTAATCGTGTAGATATCATCCATGCCGTAGCGATACCACAGCAGGGCGACCACTGTCGTCGAAAGCAGGAACGTAATGATGACGTTCAGGCGGAAGATGGACATCAGCTTTAGCCAGATAAATTTCATACTATCTCAGAAAATACATTAAATTCTGCGGGAAATGTTCAAAATTTTTTGATAAAGCGCCTCTGCCATCTGCCTGTGACGCTCGGCACTCGGGTGAAAGTCCAGTCCCCTGTTACGGGGCGTTTCAAGAAACAGATGGGCGATGTCCCGGTTTCCCCGGGAAATTTCTTTCGCAAGGACGCTTTCGATGCGTTCCGGAAGGGTGTTTACCGGAAAAACCTCCGTGGAGAGCAGGATAAAGCGGGCTTTCGGATTGCGTTCCCGGAGAAAATCCAGGAACCTGGAATAGGCTGTGTCAAAGGCTTCTGCCGTCGGATGGGGAAATTCTCCCTGGAAATCGTTGATTCCGATGAAAAGGCAGACGGTTTCCGGCGAAAATCGGGAAAAGTCCCAGAGTGGCGAATTTTTGAGAGGGGCTTCGCCGCCGAGTGTAAACCGGTAGAGCTCCGGAATGGTCCAGCGGGGAGCGATTCCCATGAAATTCTGTACCAGTCCGCGTCCGCTGTAGGCGTTGATGGCGAATGCTGCGCCCAGTTTCCCCGCGAGAAGCGCTCCGTAGCTTTTCGTGGCGTCTGTGGTCGAGAAAGCGTTCCCGGTGATGGGATCCCTTGCCATGTTGCCGAATCCGACTGTGTAGGAATCCCCGATGAATTCGATTTGGCGCTTGGGGAATGCTGGTTGAAGTTTTACCGTGTCCGCCCGGACGCTGTAAAGCGAGACGCTCCCGAGTTCCGTTTCGGTCATCTTGGAAACAGTCGCCCGGTGGATTCCTTTGGACAGGTTCTCCGCGATGCGGTAGAGCTTTCTCTCGCGGGAAAGAACGGTTCCGGCTTCCTGGCCGTCGATTTCGACCAGCCAGCGGGCTTCGCCTTCGAGTTCGAGCGACGCTTCTGTCCCTTCAAAGGCGAACGATACGCTTCCTGCAGGGGCGGAAACCCTTGCTCGACCGTTTTCGAGTGCCCAGCGTCCTTCTAAAATGCAATCTTCGAACATTTGAATTTTTTTAATTTCTGAAAATATAAAACCTATCTTGAAGATATGGACAAGAAATTTTGGAAAAAAATGGCCGGTGCGCTGCCGGTTCTCTATGCGGTAGCCTTTCTTGCCGACATAAGCCTTGGCGGCGTGGATTCCCCCGAACCGGGTTCCGCTGCCGATACGCTGACGCGCGAGGACCGTCGGATGGCCTATCTCGTCTATCGTCTCCTGGATTCTGCGGGAAACCTGATCGGGGCGGATACGGTCCGCGGCGAAAAGCTCTTTATGCGGAACTGCCGCCCGTGCCACGGCGACGACGGGCGACGGATGAACCTTTCCCACGATATGAGGCATCCGAGATATATCGGATCGACTGCCCATGACGAACTCCCGACGTTCTGGTTCATGATGAATTTCGGGGACGACGAACGGGGAATGCTGCCTTACTACGATGAAATTCCCCTCGACGAAATGGTGGACATCGCCGGGTTCGCGCAGACGCTTCCGCGGCATCCGTGGACGCGCGAAGAGGCCATCGCCGCGACGAAGGAAGATTCCATTCTGACAGAAAGAAGAAAAAAGGCGAACCTGCAAAACTAGTCCGCCCGTTTTTTGAAGGAGGGGAAAAATTAGTTCGGCTTCATGTCGGAAAAGTCATGCTTCTTTGTGCTCGTGTGGGCGGATTCCTTGGCGAGCTTGCGGCTGGTAACGGATCCGACCGTGTAGTAACGCCCGTCCTTGAAAATGATAGCCGTGTAGATATTGAGCATCTTGTGTCCGGTCCACTGCTTGTAAAGGTTGTGGACGCCGGGTTTGATATCGGATTCCTGGAGTTCCGTCGTCCGGATTTTCTTTCCGTAGCGAACGGTGAACTTTTCGGACATATATTCCAGCGCTTCGAAAACTTTCGGGAGACGGTCCGCTTCCATGCGTCCGGTGCGGACTTCAAAGGCGTAGAAATGGTCGTTCTTGTTGAAGAGAAAGTCGACCTGCACCGGAAGTTCATCCATCATATAGACAGGGATGACGATTCGGTCCGCTCCGTCGGAGGAACCTAGCGGATCGTAGCCTAGCTTTATGATGTCTTCGATGACGCTTTCCCTGTCGAGACCAAAGTTGATACCGGCAAACCCCGTCAAGGACTGGGCTCCGCAGTACGGGACGGCGAACAACGCGAATACAATGAGAATGAGTTTTTTCATCGTGTCTCTGTGTGTAACCAAACCGGAACAAACATAGCAAACAAATCTTCGTGAAAAGTTCGCCAAAGCAAAAAAAAGGTGAATTGTCGGGACAAATCGACGCAAAATTCAAGATTGCTATATTTTTGTCGATTATGTCTAGCATTTTTGGAAAATTGTTCTCCGTATCGACTTGGGGTGAATCCCATGGCCGGGCGGTCGGGGCTGTCGTCGATGGATGCCCGGCCGGGCTTCCCCTGTCGGAAGAAGATGTCCAGCGGGCGATGGACCGGAGGCGTCCTGGGCAAAACGCGCTGGTAACGCCCCGGAAGGAAGCCGATACGGTGCACATCCTATCGGGAGTCTTTGACGGAAAGACAACGGGAACGCCGATTTCACTCCTGGTGCAAAACGAAAACCAGCATTCGGGCGACTATTCGGAAATGGAAAATCGGTATCGCCCGGGACATGCCGACCTGACCTATGACTTGAAGTACGGATTCCGGGATTTTCGCGGGGGCGGCCGGGCTTCTGCTCGGGAAACGCTTGCCCGTGTCGCCGCCGGAGCGATTGCCGGTAAAATTCTGAAGCTCGCTTGCGGAACGGAAATCCTGAGTTGGGTGGAAAGCGTCGGGAATGTTTCCGCAGAAATCGATGCGGAAAAAGTGACGCTCGAAGCGGTCGAAGCGTCGCCGGTACGCTGCCCGGATGTATCCGCGAGTGAAAAGATGGCGCAGGTTGTCCGGGAAGCGATTGCCTCGAAGGATTCGGTCGGCGCGGTTCTCGCCCTGGATATTCGGAAGCTTCCGGTCGCCTTGGGGGAACCTGTTTTCGATAAGCTGCAGTCGGTTCTCGGCGCGGCGCTTCTAAGCATTCCGGCGGTGAAAGGCTTTGAAATCGGGGAAGGTTTCCGTGCGGCACAGATGCATGGCTCGGAGCACAACGACGAAATTTTCTTCGACGGAAAAGATTTCCGGACGCGGTCGAATCATGCGGGCGGGGTCTTGGGCGGCATTTCGAACGGCGAGACGATCCACTGTCGGCTGGCCTTTAAGCCGACGGCGACGATTGCGCAAGAGCAGAAAACCGCCGGTCGTGACCGGACAAACGGAACGCTTGCGGCAAGAGGACGGCACGACCCTTGCGTCGCTCTCCGCGCCCCGGTCATCGTGGAAAGCATGGCGGCTCTTGCTCTGGTGAACCTCTTTTTGGAACAGCGTGCGCGAAGTGGGCTTTTCTGAATTGCGTACAAATGTTTAAAACGAAAAATCGCCGGCGAAGCCGGCGATTTTTGTATGCTCTTTAATGGTGCCCGAACCGGCGGGTCTTGCGGAACGGCCTGTCTCCGCGTTTCTGGAAGGAACGATCTCCAAAGGAGTGACGCTTGCTTCGGCGGTCCGAATAGCGGTCGTCGCGGTCTCTTCGCCTTTCGCCGAACGATCCGTGTTCCTTGGGAAGCGGTTTGTCGTCTGTCATCAGGCGGAAGCGAGACGGGTTTCCGCGGATGGTCATCTCTTCGAGAATGAGCTTGATTTCGGAAGGGATGCCTTCGGGAAGTTCTACGGTGCTGAAACGGTCGAAGAGCTTGATGCGTCCGATTTCCGCGGAGGAAATTCCCGATTCCCCGGCTATTGCCCCGACGATGTCCCGCGGTGAAACTCGGTCCCTGCGCCCGACGCCTAGGTAGTAACGCTCGAAGCCTTCTTCGACACCGTTATCCTTTTCCATGCGCGGTCCGCGATCCCTGTCTTCGCGCGGTCCGTTTCCGAATTTGTCTTCGCGGGCCTTTCGGCGTTCTTCGCGGAGCGGAACCGCCTTGATGTCGGGAAGGTCCGCTGGGAAGAGCGGCTGCCCTGCCTGGGCGAGCTTTGTGACGGCGGCCGCGATTTCGAGCGGGGGAATGCCCTTTTCGTCTTCGAGGCTTTCGATGAGATTGCGGAAATCTTCGAGGCCGCCCGCTTCGATGGTTTCGAGAATCTTCTGCTTGAAGGCGGCGACGCGATGTTCGCTGATCTGTTCGCCGGTGGGAATTTCCATCGGCTCGATCTGCTTGCGTGTCGCGCGTTCGATCATCTTGAGCATCCGGCGTTCGCGCGGCGTGATGAAGAGTATCGCGTTGCCTTCCCGGCCGGCTCTTGCGGTGCGCCCGATGCGGTGGACATAGGATTCCGTGTCGTAGGGAACGTCGTAGTTGATGACATGGGAAATACGGCTCACGTCAAGTCCGCGGGCGGCGACGTCCGTGGCGACGACGATATCGATCTTTCCCTCTTTTAAACGGTTCACCGTGCGTTCGCGGAGCCCCTGGGCGAGGTCCCCGCTGAGCGGGGCCGCATTGAATCCGCGGGCTTCGAGCCTTTCGGAAACTTCGGCGGTCGATTGCTTGGTGCGCACGAAGATGATGACGCCGTCGTAGTTTTCGCCTTCGAGGACGCGGACAAGCGCTTCCATCTTCTGTTCGGCGCGGATAGTCAGGTACCGCTGGCGGACCTTATCGACCGTCGCGGTTTTCGCTTCGATGCACGCTTCGGAGTAATTTCCCAGGTAGCGGTCGATGATTTTCCGGACGCTTGTGGGCATCGTCGCGCTGAAAAGCCCGCGCTGAGCCTCTTCGGGGATTTTTTCGAGAATCGTTTCGACATCTTCCATGAATCCCATGTCGAGCATTTCGTCCGCTTCGTCGAGAACCACCGCCTGGATTTTGGAAAGGTCTATCGTCTTGCGTTCGAGATGGTCGATGAGACGCCCCGGCGTGGCGACGACGATTTGCGGCGTGTGACGGAGCGCGCGGAGCTGGACCGAGATGTCCTGTCCGCCATAGACGGGGACGATACGGACGTTCGGCATGGCGCAGGCAAAGTGCTGAATCGCTTCGGCGACCTGGACTGCCAGTTCGCGGGTGGGCGAAAGGACCAGCATGGATGTTTCGCCTTTCTTGAAGTCGATTCGTGAAAGTAACGGTAACGTGAAAGCGGCGGTCTTTCCGGTTCCCGTCTGGGCGGTTCCGAGTAGATTTTCGCCGCGCAAAAAGATGGGGATTGCCTTGGCCTGGATGGGGGAAGGCGTTTCGTAGCCCGCTTTCTGGACACCTTCGAGGACTTCGGGAGAAAGTCCTAGGTCGCTGAATGTAAGAGTTCCTTCGGCTAATTCGTTGTTTTCGTTTTGCTCCGGGGCCTGCTGGATTTCCGGAACGGCGTTTTCTTCTTGATTTTCGGTTGTTATCATGGGGCGAGAATATAGAAATCGAACGCTCTTTTTGAAAGCCCTAGGATTTTTCAAAATTTTTTCTACATTTGGTGCCATCCGACGGAGAGGTGTCGGAGTGGTCGATCGAGACGGTCTCGAAAACCGTAGACTCCTCACGGGGTCCGAGGGTTCGAATCCCTCCCTCTCCTTAGAAAGAAGAGCGTGTTTTCACGTTCTTCTTTCTTTTTTGTACAGATAACGGGAGGGTGGACTAAATGGCCAAAAATAAATAGGAACGTTTGTGCACTTGAAAAGCGTTTTTTTTCTTACATTCATAAAACTTCAACCAAGGAGTTTTTATGAAGGTTTATCTGGTCATCGGCGACGCCGACATGGGAAAAAGTTCCGTCTT
>CAKUXP010000017.1 GCA_934700345.1 uncultured Fibrobacter sp.
GCCTCGCTTTTTTTTTCGCAAAATATAGCAACGCATTGCGAATTTTTCAATATTATTTAGGGATAAATTCTTAGTCACATCATCGCCGCAGGCGGCAAGGAAAAGCCCTGCAAAACAAAGCCCCGAAAGCGAAAGATTGAAAGTTTTCATCATGACCTTCTTCTGGTTAAAATTATTGCATTTTAAATTTACAAATTCTCCGTGCTCATTTTTTCACGGCTCCGCATCTTCCGCGATTTCATATTCGAAGATTTCCGGCGGCGAATTAAACGTTTTGGAATAGAAGAAATCCTTGCATTTGAGCGCGTAACTCACCCAGTCAAACGCATCGCCAGAGATTTTACATTCCTTGATGACCTTTCCCGCCATCGAAACAACCGTCCTTGCCGGAGCGCCTCGGACGGCTTCAATTTTATATGTTACATCCGTTGAAGCATCCCGAAATGTCGCAGCAAAAGTTCCCTGATAGGAATAAAACGGTCCGTTTCCGTTCATCTCGTTCTTTTGAACAGGATAGAAAATGGAAAACTCGCTTTCTGAATTGCCTGTTTCCGCCTTAAAACTTCCCCAAAAGTGCAAAGCCGGCAAAGAATTTTTCTTTTCGACGGCAATCCGGAAACGGACGGAAAACGTCTCTTCCGAAGAAAGGGCCTTCGGTGTCAAAAAATCGCTCGCCCCCACTGCGTCCAGTTGTCGCGGATAAGGCGGCAAGCGGTCATCCCACCATCCGGTCTTGAAAAGCTTGCCAAAAAGGATGACGACGGGATCGCTCACCAAGGGGTTTTCAACGCGTTCCTCTAGCATCGACCGCCGGATTGTCATTTCCGCCGAAACGGTATCCGTTAATTTGTCCGGCTCGATGGTCACAAGCTGCACACGACCGACATCGGGAGACGGCTCGTAGGGCACCGCTTCGGTAACGATTCCCCGCTTGGCAAGTTCCGCCGCCATTCCGCATTCCGCACGAACTCCCGGAAAAAAAAGCTTCGTATAGACACCTTCTCCGTATCCATAGACAATCGGCTCGGAACTTGGACTTGCCGCAAAGACGGATGCGGAGAAGAGGAAAAGGAGGAATTTAGTCAAAAATCCCATTCTGTATTTTTATTCTCCAAAGCGGCTCCGACTGATTTCAAATCAAGAAGATTCTTGAACGGAGAAGATTTTGCCAAATCGGTAATATGATTCAATCCTATCGCTAATTGCTGCAAATTTCCCTTTTGTATCGCATCATCCACCACATCAAAATACTTCGCAAAGCTCGCTTTTCGTTCATCAAAAGTTTTATCCAAATAGGTTAAAAATATCTCTCGTTGGGTTTTAATCTTCTCTATCGCAATTTGCTTTTCCTTTTCAATTTCACATCGCTTTGTTTCTTCCTGTTCGCAAAATTGACCAACCGCCGACGCCGCATTTACAATATTCGAAATAACCCCCAGCGCATCAACAGGAGCGTTAATTCGAAAACCGGAACCATTTGACTTTAGCAATGTAAAAGTCAAGTCCTTTTCCGTTAATTCTTTATTCGACATCAAAACCTCTCCAGTTCAGAGTTTAAAAGGGTATGTGTTTTTTGAATGATTTGCTCACTTTCTAAAGTCATATTTCCTTGAGCGTCGGTCAACGGCACATTTACCAATTCTACTAAGGCTTTTATGAACAGGCCACACTGTTGGAAAGACTTTAAATGAAAATTCGAACCAAAATCAAAATCGGGCACCAAGGGCTCCAAAAGATCTAAAGCCCTGATAGCCTTGCTTTCTACTTCAAGCGTCACCTCTTTTAGTTCGTCAGCTCTCTGCTGAATACTTTTCCATAGAGCAATGTTGTTTTTTAATTTTTCTACTTCAATTGATACCGCCTTTTCATATTCCTTGGCCTCTGTCAATTTTTTTGAAAAATGACGCGAAGCTATAATTCCGACAGTAGCAATTGCCACGCCACCAGTCGCCACAACTGCTCCTTTCATGGTAATCGCCGCCATAGCCACTTTACCAGCAGCGATTCCGCCACCACCCAAAGCAATCGAACCGCCGCCAAGGTTAGCATACATAGCATTATTAGCGGCAGCACCTTTCAATTCTTTGATGGGTTTCCCTGTTGATGCTGTACCATAATTTTTAACAAAATCTTCTACGACACCAGGAATTACTTTTTTCGCACCCAAAAAAGCAACTGTCCCCAACGCCCCAGTCGTTACAGTCCCTTCAAGAATTTCGGATGAGCTCATTTCCAATGACCCAAGCTCATTTAATACTTTTTGAGAAGTCTCGATATCATCTAAAATTTCAAAGGCCAAACCTTTATTCTTTTGCTTCAAATCTCTTAAACAGCTTAAAAAACGACCTCGCGTATTTAAGCAATTCAATCGAACTTCACGCAAATTAGCAATAGAGTCGTTTACACTTTTTCCAACAACCTCAGATTCTTTTTTCCAATGATTATAGAGTTCTTCCGACGAAGCCTTTATCGCATTCGCTTCCTTCCGGTCTTGATAAGCCTGCACACCACTAACGACTTTTGCGATTTTCTTAAAACCTTTTAAGCTCATATTAATTCAAAGCCTCCCCTTTTTCTACAGGCAATTACGATGTATAACCAAAGAGGCATCATCACCATCCTTTAACATTGAAGATTTAACTACACCACAATCGAAACGACAACACCGACAAAGATCAAGGCCAAAAAGACCAGAATCGCAATCAAGAAAAACTTGATAAGTGTCAAGGTCTTAGACGTCTTCTCGGCAAACTTCAAAAGCCCTTTTGCCGCCGGGATGACGACGCTTACCGCCTTGATGATATGAACGGCAGCCGTATTGACTGGTCCCTGGACCGTTTTTTCGGAAAGATTTGTATCCGAAACCTCCCCGACTTGTGCATTTTCAGCATCTTGCGGAGCGCTCGGAACTTCTTTCGCTTCGGTCTTTTCCGCAAAAGCGTTCTTCGCGACATCGTTTAGCTTTGACGTAAAGTTTTCCGCCGACTTCAGCACTGCCGAAGACTTTTCCGCGGTTTCCGCCACCGTCGAAGCGGCCTTTGCCGCTGCATTTTTCAACTTTTTAAAATCCATTTTTCATTCCTTGTTTTAAGAAGCAATTGAAACGGCAAGTTATTTCGATTCCTATTCCGAAATAACTTGGAATTTCCGTCAAACCTTTGTTTTATCACTGTCTTGCGAATTTTGCGAAGTAATTTCCGTTCCTGAATTTTCAGAAGAATTCTTTTTGCCTCGAAATTCAGACACCTCTGATATTCCCTTACCTAAAAGGTCCAATATTGTACCTATAAGCCCAAGAACCTTAGTTGTTTTTTCCAAATTCACTTTCATATATCTTCCTCCCCCCGATTAAAGCGGTTCGCAGCGGCCACCCTTACAGCAATAGGCATTTACCAAAAGCTGGAGGGTATTATACGAATGTCCACATTTCTTGCAATGGAAAGGTCCCGTTTCAATGCCTGTATAAGGTTCGCAGTGCCCCCCCTTACAACAATAGGCATTTACCAAAAGCTGAAGAGTATTATACGAATGTCCGCATTTCTTGCAATAGTAACCCATGAGTATCTCCTTGGTTTGAGTTAAGTTTTCAAAAGCCAGTTTTCGGAAAGCTGTTCCCGGAAAAATTCCCGGCTGGTAAGCCCGTGGAAATATTCCGGTCTGGTCGCACGGTTCCACCACGAGTGTGCCGGATGGTTCACATAGAAAATGTGTCCATTATCATCCCAGAGTCTTCGCCCACAGAACTTCGGAAAGTCCGCTTCCGCACACTGGATAGCGTCATAAGACGCAAAGCACACGATATCCGGCGAAAGAGCCGCCAGCACGCACACAAAGTTTTCCGCGGACATCTTCCTGTCGAGTTCCGTGCAGAGTTTTGCAAACGTCTTTACACTGTTATCCGCCGGGCGCAAAAAGTAGTTGCAAAAAGCGACTTCTTCCGCGGGATTTTCCGCCCCGCAAAGCGCACCAAGCTCCCCGAGAATCGCCTTCGAAAAATGCCCGGCCTTGAAATCGGCAAAGGTCCTCCGCGTCAAGCAATTCCAGTAAAGCGGCATCGCTTCGGTCACTTGAGTAGAGCCGTCATACCAGCCCTCGACATTTCGATGGAGCGTCTCCCCTTCCGGCGCATAGTGGCTCTCGCCGACAATGAGAAGCTTCCGGTGTGCAGCCGATTCGTAACGCTTCCCCACGAAAGGCTTTAGAAACGGACGCTCCCGATAGAACGGGATTTGCCCGAGCGCGGCTTCGTAATCTTTCATCGTCATTCCTTAAAACTTTCGGAAAAGCGCGCCGGCTCCCCTTTTTGAGAAATAAATCTTTCCTCGTCAAGGCGATGGGCTTGCTTTGTTCTTACGCCATAAGTATAAGAAAAAAAAACGAAGTCAATAGTTTTCGAGAATTTTCTTCATTTTTTTTGTTTATATTTGAGATGGAGAGGAGCACAAGCAGCTCTTTCCGATTTTTTCTGCCTATTGAGGGATTTATGACCAAAAAAACCGTTACAGCCAAAAGCAAAAAACACCTGAAAGCCTTAATTCGCGAAACAATTAAAAAAGAAGGCTACAAATGCGACCTGAACTTTATCGACGTTTCGCAAGTTACGGATATGAGCTGGTTGTTCGAAGGTTACCTAGGTCTATTCAATGGCAACATCTCGAAATGGGATGTATCGAACGTGACGGATATGAGCGAGATGTTTACGGATTCCGATTTCAACGGGGACATTTCTAATTGGAATGTGTCGAACGTAACCAACATGCAGGATATGTTTAACTGTTCCAAATTCAATGGCGATATTTCCAGATGGGATGTTTCGAGCGTGAAAACTATGAGCGAGATGTTTATAGGTTCCGACTTCAACAGGGATATTTCCAAATGGGATGTTTCGAAAGTAACCGATATGAGCAATATGTTTGAAGATTCAAAATTCAACGGAGACATTTCCGGGTGGAACGTATCAAATGTAACCAATATGCACGGCATATTTCAAGACTCCAAATTTAAAGGCGATATCAGCAAGTGGAGTCTTTCAAAGAAAAATCGAAGAGGTTTATTTTACGGTTCCAAAATTCCCTTCTTCCCCGCGAAATCCACAAAAATCAAACACGAAACAAAAGTTATCGCCAAAGACAAAAAGCATCTGATAAAACTTATCGAGAAAGCAATCGACAAAAAAGGCTGGCAAGCGGATTTGAACTTTATCGACGTTTCAAAAATTACGGATATGAGCAGCCTATTTAGACACTATTCAAATGACGACCTCTCTGCATTTAACGGAGACATCTCCCAATGGGATGTATCGAACGTAACAGATATGAGCAATATGTTTGCCGGATCCTATTTCAACGGAGATATTTCTAAATGGGATGTGTCGAATGTAACCAATATGAGTAATATGTTTGCCGGATCCTATTTTAACGGAGATATTTCTAAATGGGATGTATCAAATGTGACGGATATGAGCAAGATGTTTACGGATTCCGATTTCAACGGGGACATTTCTAATTGGAATGTGTCCAATGTGAGAGATATGAACAGAATGTTTTCAGGATCCGCATTTAACGGAGATATTTCAAATTGGGATGTATCAAATGTAATCAATATGCAGAGAATGTTTTTCTATTCAAAATTTAACGGAGACATTAGCAAGTGGAACGTCTCGAATGTGACCGACATGAGCTTTATGTTTAAGAATTCCAAATTCAACGGCGATATTGCAAAATGGGATGTGTCAAGCGTGATCAATATGAGCGAAATGTTTACCGATTCAAAATTCAACGAGGACATTTCCAAATGGAACGTATCCAATGTGACCGACATGAGCTTTATGTTTAAGAATTCCAAGTTCAACGGGGATATTGCAAAATGGGACGTGTCAAGCGTGACCAATATGAGCGAAATGTTTGCCGATTCAAAATTCAATGGCGATATTAGCAAGTGGGATGTGTCGAATGTGACCGATATGAGCTTTATGTTTGAGAATTCCAATTTCAACGAAAACATTTCCGAGTGGGATGTTTCCCACGTAACAAATATGTGGGGAATGTTTTTCAATTCCGTTTTCAATCGAGATATCAGTAAATGGAACGTTTCGAATGTAACAGATATGAGTAATATGTTTGCCGAATCCAAGTTCAACGGTGACATTTCCGAGTGGGAGGTTTCGAATGTAATCAACATGTGTTATATGTTTGCCGGATCCGAGTTCCGCGGGGACATTGATTCCTGGAATTTCACAAACGTCAAATACATGATCCGGATGTTCTGCCTCGATTCTAAAAATTTCAGAAAACCAAATTAAGGAAAATCGCAATGACCAAGAAAATTACCGCCAAGGACAAAAAACACTTGAAAGCCCTCATTCGCGAGGCAATCCAAAAGGAAGGCTACGAATGCGACCTGAACTTTATCGACGTTTCGCAAATTACGGATATGAGCGGGTTGTTCGATTTCAATTCAGACAACGAACTCGGCAAGTTCAACGGAGATATTTCGAAATGGAACGTATCGAATGTGTCGGATATGCAAAGCATGTTTGTCTACTCAGAGTTCAACAAGGATATTTCCGGGTGGGATGTGTCAAGCGTGAGAAATATGAAACAGATGTTTTCCGAGTCCTATTTTAACGGGAACATTTCCAAGTGGAACGTCTCGAACGTGACCGATATGGAAGAAATGTTTGCCGATTCTGAGTTCAACAAGGATATTTCCAGGTGGGATGTGTCAAACGTGAGAAACATGAAACAGATGTTTTTTAGATCCAAGTTCAACAAAGACATTTCAAATTGGAACGTGTCGAACGTGACCAATATGAACTATATGTTTTCTAAAGGCTGCTTTAAGGGAGACATTTCAAAATGGGACATTTCAAAATTAAAGAATCGAAAATTGTTGTTTTGTTATTCCAAGATTCCCTTTTTTCCTGCTAAACCCGCAAAAATCAAACCCGAAACAAAAGTTGTCGCCAAAAGCAAAAAACATCTGATAAAACTTATCGAGAAAGCAATCGACGAAAAAGGCTGGAAAGCCGACCTGAACTTTATCGATGTTTCGCAGATCACGGATATGAGCGAACTGTTTGGGTGCTATCCGAACAACGACATTGCGGGCTTTTACGGAAACATCTCCCAATGGGACGTGTCGAATGTAACAGATATGAGCAATATGTTTGCCGGATCCTATTTCAACGGAGATATTTCTAAATGGGATGTGTCGAATGTAACCAATATGAGTAATATGTTTGCCGGATCCTATTTTAACGGAGATATTTCTAAATGGGATGTGTCGAACGTAAAAAATATGTCCGGCATGTTTGCCAACTCCAAATTCCATGGGGACATTTCCAAGTGGAACGTGTCAAACGTGACCAATATGTTCGGAATATTTCACAGCACAAAATTCAAAGGAGATATTTCTGAATGGAATGTATCGAACGTGACCGATATGAGAGCGATGTTTTCCGAGTCCTATTTTAACGGAGACATTTCCAAGTGGGACGTTTCCAATGTGAAAAACATGAACGGCGTGTTTATGGAGTCTAAATTCAAAGGAGATATCTCTAAATGGGACGTGTCGAATGTGACCGATATGAGCGAAATGTTTTCCCATTCTGCTTTCAAAGGAGACATCGGCAAGTGGGATGTGTCGAGCGTAAAAACGATGATAGCGATGTTTTCATACTCCGAATTTAACGGCGATATTTCCAATTGGGACGTTTCGAATGTGAAGAACATGTCCGACATGTTTTCCGACACAACATTCAACGGAGACATTTCCAAGTGGGACGTTTCTAACGTGGCCGATATGAGCGGAATGTTTTCCGGTTCTGATTTCAACGGAGACATTTCCAAATGGGACGTTTCTAACGTGGCCGATATGAGCGGAATGTTTTCCGGTTCTGATTTCAACGGAGACATTTCCAAGTGGAATGTGTCGAATGTGAAAAATATGTTCTGTATGTTTTCCCGCTCCGATTTCAACGGGGACATTTCAAACTGGGATGTGTCTAACGTAGAAAGGATGTCCCACATGTTTTCCGCTTCCAAATTCAACGGGGACATTTCAAACTGGAATGTGTCTAACGTAGAAAGTATGTACCACATGTTTTCCGATTCCAAATTCAACGGAGATATTTCCAAATGGGACGTTTCAAATGTAATCGATATGCGTTATATGTTTGCCGGTTCCGAGTTCCGCGGGAACATTGATTCCTGGAATTTCGCAAATGTCAAATACATGAGCCGAATGTTCTGCCTCGATTCTAAAAAATTCAGAAAACCAAATTAAGAGAAATCCATATGACCAAGAAAACCGTTACAGCCAAAAGCAAAAAACACCTGAAAGCCTTAATTCGCGAAACAATTAAAAAAGAAGGCTACAAATGCGACCTGAACTTTATCGACGTTTCGCAAGTTACGGATATGAGCTGGCTGTTCAGCAATTCCCGATTTAACGGCGATATTTCCAACTGGGACGTTTCGAACGTAACCTCTATGAGCAGAATGTTTTCCCATTCTGCTTTCAAAGGAGACATCGGCAAGTGGGATGTGTCGAGCGTAAAAACGATGATAGCGATGTTTTCATGCTCCGAATTTAACGGCGATATTTCCAATTGGGACGTTTCGAATGTAAAAGATATGAACGGAATGTTTGAACGTTCAAATTTCAACGGGGATATTTCCCAGTGGAATGTCTCTAACGTGACAAACATGAGAGAAATGTTTTGCTGTTCCGATTTCAATGGCGACATTTCTAAATGGAACGTGTCAAATGTGAAGAACATGGCCTACATGTTTTCCGAAACACCATTCGACGGCGACATCTCCAAGTGGAACGTTTCAAATGTGAAAAATATGTTGGGAATATTTCAATTTTCCTACTTCAACGGGGACATTTCCAAATGGGATGTTTCAAGCGCTGAAAATATGACCTTCATGTTTTGTCATAGCCATTTCAACGGAGACATTTCCAAGTGGAATGTTTCGAATGTGAAATCAATGAGCTATATGTTTGCGAACTCCGGATTTAACGGCGATATCAGCGAGTGGGACGTCTCGAATGTAATCTACATGAGCGGAATGTTTGAAAATTCAAATTTCAATGGGGACATTTCCAAGTGGGATGTTTCCCATGTGAAGTACATGGACCGCATGTTTAACAACTCGAATTTCAACGATATTTCCGGGTGGGATCTTTCCAAACTGGAGAACAGGAAAATGCTGTTTTACGGTTCAAAGATTCCTTTCTCTTCTAACAAACCTGTTTCAAAAATCAAACCAAAAACAAAAGTTATCGCCAAGGACAAAAAACACCTGGTAAAACTTATCGAAGAAACAATCGATGAAAATGGTTGGGAAGCGGATTTGAACTTTATCGACGTTTCCCGAATTACGGATATGAGCGGGCTGTTTTCAGATTGCGATTTGTCCGGTTTCAACGGGGACATTTCCAAGTGGGACGTGTCAAACGTAACCAATATGAGCCGCATGTTCTTCGAGTCAAAGTTCAACGGCGATATCAGCAAGTGGAATGTTTCAAGCGTGAAAGACATGAACCACATGTTCCAAGGTTCCCACTTTAATGGATGGATAACCAAAGGACTTATAAAAAAGGGAACATTCACCAAAAGCCTCTCCAAGTGGGATGTGTCAAACGTAACCGATATGAGCGGCATGTTTTTCGGCTCCCGATTTAACGGCGACATTTCCAAGTGGGACGTGTCGAACGTGACGAATATGAGCCGGATGTTTTTCTGTTCCGATTTTAGCGGCGATATTTCTAATTGGGACGTGTCGAATGTGACGAATATGGAAGAAATGTTCGCGAACTCCGAGTTTTGCGGCGACATCGACAAGTGGAATACATTTAAAGCGGAAAATATGTGCCGAATGTTCTGCAGCAATATCGGAATTTTCCATGAAGAGATCATCTGGGGATAACCATGAGCAAGAAAATCATCGCCAAGGACAGAATGCACCTGAAAGCCCTCATTCGCGAGGCAATCGAAAAGGAAGGCTACGAATGCGACTTGAACTTTATCGATGTTTCAAAGATTACGGATATGCGATCTGTTTTTTCGAACTCCAAATTCAATGGGGATATTTCCAGGTGGGATGTGTCCAATGTGAGAAACATGAAAAACATGTTCCTGCGTTCCAAATTCAACGGAAATATCTCCCAATGGGATGTTTCGAAAGTAACCGATATGAGCGGCATGTTTTCCGGCTCCTCTTTCAATGGAGATATTTCAAAATGGAATGTGTCTAATGTAATGAATATGAGCCGGATGTTTTTCTATTCTGATTTCAACGGGGACATTTCCGAATGGGACGTATCGAATGTGAGCGATATGAGAGGTATGTTCAGCTATTGTACTTTTCGCAGAAGCCTAGAGAATTGGGACGTTTCGCACGTAGAAGACATGAGTTACATGTTTGACCACAACTACGGTTTCAACGGGGACATTTCCAACTGGGACGTGTCCAGTGTGACGAATATGAGTTGGATGTTTTTTAATTCTGTGTTCAACAACGACATCAGCCGCTGGAATGTTTCCCATGTATCCCACATGAACGAAATGTTTGCCGTTTCCCGATTCAACCAAGACATTTCCAAGTGGGATGTCTCCAATGTGATAACGATGAGCGAGATGTTTTGGCTTTCAAGATTTAACGGAGACATTTCCAAATGGAACGTGTCGAATGTAAAGCGTATGCGTTATATGTTTTGTGATTCAAAATTTAACGGAGATATTTCCAAGTGGGATGTGTCCAGTGTGACCGATATGAGTAAAATGTTTTCCGAATCCCGTTTCAACGGGGATATTTCCGAATGGGACGTCTCTAAGGTAACTAATATGTATAGCATGTTTGATAGTTCCAAGTTCAACGGAGATATTTCCAAATGGGATGTATCTAAAGTGACAGACATGAACAGTATGTTTGCCCGCTCTAGCTTCAATAGTGATATTTCCAAGTGGAACGTATCGAATGTGACGGATATGCGAAAAATGTTTTCTAGTTCCAAATTCAACGGAGACATTTCCAAATGGGACGTGTCAAACGCGACCGACATGAGCAAAATGTTTTCCAATTCCGCTTTCAACGGAGATATTTCCAAATGGAACCTCCACAGAATCGACCTCAAGGATTTAGGGTTGGACAAATGAACTTTCCCGTGCTTGCCGTTTCCGAAGCGTCCCTTTCAAAGCGTTCCGCTTTTTAATAGATTTGACGCACTTGTATCAAGGAGAAAAAAATGAAGTCAAGATTTTTGGCATCCGTGATCGCCTTCGCTTTTGCGTCTAACGCTTTTGCGGCGGACGTCGCGGAAAATTTTTCGTTCAAGGGAAACATCCAGACCCAAGGCATCGCGAACAATCAGGACAACTGGTTCGAATCCTTCTGGTTCCGCGCAAACATCGGCGGCATGTACAAGTCCGAAGACTTCGACGCGCAAATCATGATCCGCATGTTCGGACCGAACTTCGGCAATTCGATCGACGGCAAAAAATACGACAAGGTTCTCGCGGACCTCTACTGGGCAAACTACAAGTATCGTCTGGGAGACCATGCGCTGAACCTGAAACTCGGACACTGGAAAACGGACTGGAGCAATTCCGGGAACTTCGGAACCTATATCGACCCGGCGCTCAACAGGCGCGGCATGATGATGCGCGACTATTCGCACGACGCCTTTGAACTCGGCTGGAACTTCGGACCTTCCGCATTCAAGGCAATGGTCGCCACCGCCGACAGCAAATTCAACACCGGATACGTGAGAATCGAAGAACGCGTCAAGTTCTGCTTTCCGCTCGAACTTGCGGCAGCCTACCGCGTGAACGCCTTTGACGCCTTCAACCAAGCCGCCACGCAGACGCACCGCGTCGCCGGCTACGCTTCTTACGCGCTAATTCCGAACCTGCGCCTCTACGGAGAAGTCGCCTACATCAAGACGACCGAGGATTCCGACGTAAACGCGGAAACAATCCGGAACGGAAGCGCCATCAAGCCGGAATACGCCCAAGGCTCCGACTATCTCCCGTTCTACGTCGGACTAGAAATTCCGACTGCGGGATTCCTCGACCACCTGATGTTCGAAGTCGAATACATCAAGGACCGCGACGAGCTCTCTCTTGATGCGGACGAATTCGCCTGGACCGTCGCATTCGTCAAGACATACGGTCGCACCAAGGCGCAGCTGAACATTTTCAGCGAAAAGGAACTAAAAGACGTCGCCGCGGCGCTCCGCTTCACAACGACCATCAAATAATCTTAGGATATAAAAGGCAAAAGCCGGGCTTCGCCCGGTTTTTTTTTGCAAGGGAAAATGTCAGTGGAAATGCGCGTTCAAGATCCGATGCGAGACATCGTGCGCAACAAGCTCCATTTCCGAACCGTACATATTTTGCATCATCTCCGGCGTGATTTCCGAACCGGAATGAAAATGAACTTCGCGGTTGACGCAAGCGACGCTTTTCACGTGGCGGGAAAGCACCATCAGGTCATGGCTCACGATGACAATCGTCATCTTCGCGTTCAGCTGGGCAAGAAGCCCGTAGAGATCCTCCTGCCCCTTCGCATCGATGTTGCTCGAAGGCTCGTCTAAGAAAAGGATTTGCGGTTCAGAGGCAAGGGCGCGTGCGATAAGGACCCGCTGGCGTTCGCCGCCCGAAAGTTCCCCGAGGCGCCGCTTCGAAAAGGCTTCCATCCGCACCGTTTTCAGAAGCTCCCGGACCTTTGGCGGATCCGGTCGGAAATGCGGAAGACCGGTCGCAACGGTCTCCTCCACGGTTATCGGAAATTCCAGGTTGCCGTTCGTGTTCTGCGGCACGTAGCCGAGGGAGACTTTTTTCGACGGAACCTTCTCGCCGAAAACGCGAATCTCTCCCGCCGACGGTTTCAAAAGCCCGACGATGAGCTTCATCAGAGTGCTTTTTCCGCCGCCGTTCGGTCCGATAATTGCGAGGAAGTCGCCCCGGTTCACGGAAAAGTTTACGTTCGACAAGACAGGCGTCTTCTCGTAGGAAAAATCCAGATTGCGGACCTCGATAGCCGGAAACGGATTCACTTGCGCACCTCCAGAAGAGCGTCTAGAAATCTGTGCAGTTCCCCGTCGAAATCATAGGCCAGCGGATCGATCGAAACTATTTTCGCGCCGATTTCCTTCGAAAGGGATTCCGCAGCCCGGCGGCTGAACTGCGGCTGCACAAAGACGGTCTTCACGTGATTTTTCTTGGCAGCGGTCACCAGATTCCGCAGGTCGCGCGGCTTCGGCTCCTTGCCGTTCATTTCGACCGCGATCTGTTTCAATCCGTAATCCCGCGCGAGATAGCCGTAGGACGGATGGAAGACGATAAAAGTCCGACGCTCTTCCGAAATTTTCCGCAGCGCATCCGCAAACCGGACATCCAGCTCGGAGAGTTCCTTCGAAAACTTTTCCAGGTTCGAGCGATAGATTCCCGCATGGGAAGCGTCCTCGGCGACCAGCGCCCGGCAAACGTTCGCCGCGAGCAGAATCGCCGTCCGAGGAGAGTTCCACAGGTGAGGATCCAATTCTTCGCCGTGTTCCTCTTCGTGGGAATGTTCCTCCGCGATAAACGAAACGCCTTCCGAAATATCGACAACCTTCACATTCGGATTCACGCCGAGAAACCTCGGACGCCACGCGTTGTCAAGCCCCGAACCATCGCCGAAATAGAGGGAAACTTCAGAGAACTTTTTCAGGATGTCGGGCTTCGGCTCGAACGTATGCGGGTTCGCGTTTTTCGGCACGAGCGTAACCACATTGACCAAATCGCCAGCCACCTTCTGCACGATTTTCGCGTAAGGCGATAGCGGAACGGAAACGGTCAACACGGGAGAAGCGGCAAATCCGACGGAAACAGCAAGCAGCAAGAGAAGGACTAGACGGAACATGGAAGACCTCGGAGAAAGGAATATACAAAAAGAGACGAAGCCGCAACCCGATTTTTTCTACCTTCCCCGGCATGAAAACAGTCGAAGTCGTCGCCAGCATCATCGAGGACAAAGCCTCCGGCAAAATTCTCGCCACAGAACGCGGTTACGGGGAATTTCTAGGCAAGTGGGAATTCCCGGGCGGAAAAATTGAACCGGGTGAATCTCGCGAAGCTGCCCTAGTCCGCGAACTCCGGGAGGAACTCGCCATCGACGTCAAAATCGAAAAGTTCGTCGGCACCGTGGAATACGACTACCCGAAATTTCACCTGACGATGCATACGTTCCTTTGCGAGGTAGCAAACGGAAAACTCACGCTCCGAGAGCACATGGCCGCCCGCTGGCTTTCGCGAAAGGAACTCGCCGACATTGACTGGCTCCCAGCGGACAGGGAAATCGCGACAAGCCTAGCCGGATAGTCCCCCAATCCGCCCCGATTTGACCGCCAAAAATTCATTTATGCAAAAATTCACATTTACGCATTGACTTTTTAAAATTTCCGTACTATATTTTGGGTATGAGTTTCAGAAAGCCACAAGACATCGCGCTAGAACTTGTCCCCCGTTCGATCGACGGCATCCTCGCCGAATCGAAGGAATCCCTTTCGACCTTTCCCTTCGTCACGTCCGTGAACGTCCCGGAAATCCGCCGCCTGCCGATCAAGTCGTTCGAACCCTCCTTGAACCTGCTCGAAAATTCCGTGCCGGCAACTCCGCACTTTCGGATGATCGACCGCTCGGAAAAGGAACTGATCGGAAAAATTTCGCTTCTCGTCCGCGCGGGTTTGAAACAGGTGCTTCTCATCGGCGGCGACCCTCCGAAGGACAATCCGGACTTTGTCCCATCGGGGCTTACGACGCTCCAGGGAATCCGGGCCGTCAAGCGCGAATTTCCGAATCTAAAGGTTTTCGCCGGTCTCGACCCCTACCGGAACCCTTTCCGCGAAGAGCTGGACTACGCGTTCCGCAAACAGGAAGCCGGCGCAGACGGGTTCTACACGCAGCCGTTCTTCTCCGTGGGAATGCTCGAACTCTGGGCGGAACAGCTCCCCGATACGGAAATCTGGTTCGGTATCGCTCCGGTCTATACGGAAAGATCCAGAAACTACTGGGAACGCGTGAACAAAGTCGTCTTTCCGCCGAACTTTAGCTTTGACAGAAATTACAATACGCGACTCGCACGACAGCTTCTCGTGACGATTTCCGAAACAAAGGCTCGCGCATGCCTCCAGCCCGTCGCAAACGGAGCCCTCGAATATCTCCAGGATATTTTCAACGCCTAGGATTTCGCAAGAATTTCTAGCTCAGCTCGGTAATGATGCCGTCGGCAAGCCCAAGGCTCGGGACCAGGATTTTCTTTGCGCGGACCGCTTTCGAAACGGAGAGAAAGATTTCCGCAGCGGGCACAATCGTATCCGCCCGAACCGATAATCGTCACGTTTTTCGCGTTTCTCGTCCATTCCGAAAGTTCCGCGTTCATGCGTTTCACATCGTCTTTTTTCACCGCGCCTTCCATCGCTCGGACGGCTCCGATCGGGTAAGAGGCGTAAGCGATCCTTTCGCCTCGCACGACAAAAGAAAACTCGGTAGAACCGCCCCCGACATCGACAAACAGGTAGTTGTCGCGCAGATGGGAAAGGTTCAGGCGCTTGTCGCGCACGCCCGATAGAGTTCGACCCCGTAAGCGTTCATCAGGTGGCGGAATGCGAGAAGCATCTCGACCATCCGCTTGCCCTTCTCCTTCGATACGCTGCCAAAGGAATACACGTCCGTTCCGAGGCGCAGCGGAAACCGCAAGAAAAGAAGCTTGGAAAGTTCCAGTTCCCCGTCGCTATCCGGGGAAAGTTCCTTGATGAGAAGCCGCGCCGCGTTCGAACCGGTATCGATGGCAACAAGCCGGGCCGGAATCTGTAAATTCTTTTTCATCGATTTTCCTTTTGGTAGGCTGCATAGAGGGCTTCGATTTGGCGGTCAAAGTTGCGGGGCATCCAGTCCGCGGAACCGATAAAGTAACGCTCCGAACCGCCGCTTGCAACCACCCCAAAGGCATCTTCGTAAGCAATTGCAGGTATGCTGGCAAATATTTATTTACCAAGGCACATGTCGATTGATGGATATGTTGGATTGGCCGGATTCGTCTCGCTGCCGGAATCAGAGGAACGGGCTACAATCAAAAATGGAGATATCGCCTTCAACTACTACGGCAAATGCAAGCTTCCTCGGATCGATAAGAGCATCCATTCGCATTGCAGAGTATCGACCAAATTCTACGGTGATTGGCCGAAGCGAAAGAAAGACCGAGAAAGGTTCAAAACGGAATTGGCTGAATACGAAAACCGGATGATGAAAGACAGCCTTTTTGTCCAAGGCCTGCGCGAAGCCTTTGACAAGTTCGACTTAAACAAGGACCGCCTCGATTCCCTGGTAGAGCATTATGGAAAGCCCGAGAACAACCAAGGCACATTTTTAGTCAAAAATATTTATTAGATTCAGTTTTTACACATTTTTCAAGCAAAATTTCCTATATTTACGATAGCGAACATCAAGACACCCGAAAAAGGAAGGACCTCCGATTGCAGTCGGAAGTCCTTCGGCGGAAGAGTCGGGTAACCCTATCGGCACGACAAAGATACCAAATTCCTTCGCCTTCGGTAAACCATCAACCGCCCGATAAAGAACCACGGGCAAAGGGAAAAAAATGCCGGAAACCTACATTCCGACTTTTCGTACGAGCCGTCCGATGAACGGACTTCAGGCGCTTTCCGTTCCGCAGTGGAGCGTTCCGGCAAGCACGACGCATGTCGCACAGCCCACAGCATACGAACAACCGCCAGACTTGCCAAAACAGGAAACAAACATAGATTCTCTTTTACAAATCATCCAAAACATCGATGAATTAAGCTTCACCCCGACATGGCAGTCAAATTGGAAAAGAAAACGAGCGTTGGAAATCGCCCAGGTTTTGAGAGATTTTGGCGGATACAACGACTTGAAATGGAACGCCACATCGGGCATCGCCAGCCCCTATTTGAAATTCATGCTCCAATTGACACATCCAGACTATCAGAAGATGTTTTCGAAAGGCGGACGATTTGGTTCTCTAGAATTCCCCGATACGGGAATATCCGTTGACTTTCCTCATTTCAACGCCGCCTTTAGCCGGTACCTGGATTGCTACAGCGATGATTGCGCGATTCCTACGGAATGGGCGAGCTGGGCTGGCGACATGTTCACCTATGCGGCGCATCTCGACTCCATACGAAAGAAAGAGGCGCTTAGCTATGCGGCGATACGCGACTCCGCTTTGAATTACATAGGCGGTGACCATCCGCAATACAGCGAGTTCTTCGGAACCGGTGATTTTTATGCCGATATCGACGCTCGCAACATCGCGTCCTTAATAAACAACAGAGGTTTGTCCTTTTATGAAGCAATGGATCGTTACTATAGACAAAGGGACTTCGACAGGTTTGGGACTTTTATCCATTCTTACGGCGGATGGAAAAAGTTTGTCGAAAAAGTGAACAAGCACTATTTTTTCCCGCTAACATTAAGGATAAATCCCTATCTTTTAGAAATCTCCAAGCAGGCGTTCATCAACAAGATTTTAAGAGGATTTTTATATGAAATGGAAATGGAGTAAAATTTTTCTTATCGTATCCGCCCCCTTTGCAGCGGTCATCTTGTTTTTTGCCATCGGGCATCTTGTAAAAGGGAATATTTTCAACCAATTTGTATTTTCCGACCAGGTAAGGGTGGTCAAGGCAGGCAATGCGGAATTCGCCGAATTTGTCGATAAGCCCGGACAAAGAGGTCTCCACTACTATCATTTTTTCGAAATACGGATATGGTATAAGTTTCTAGACGAAACGAATTACCGACTTTTGCACATGTCGTCTTTTAACGCGCGTTACGTCAACCCAGAGATAGACGAAGTTTCATGCATCGACGCCATCGAAAGATTCGGATATTCCTATATGGCGGCAACACCAAATATCGGCATCGGCTGGAATCCGTACGAGGATGAAACCCTTCTTCCCCCCGAAACGGCCATCTACGTCGTCGATGCAAAAGAAAGACGTTTTCAGATGCAGATAGAAGTAGGCTTTGACGAATATGGAGATATCGCCTTCAACTACTACGGCAAATGCAAGCTTCCTCGGATCGATAAGAGCATCCATTCGCATTGCAGAGTATCGACCAAATTCTACGGTGATTGGCCGAAGCGAAAGAAAGACCGAGAAAGGTTCAAAACGGAATTGGCTGAATACGAAAACCGGATGATGAAAGACAGCCTTTTTGTCCAAGGCCTGCGCGAAGCCTTTGACAAGTTCGACTTAAACAAGGACTGCCTCGATTCCCTGGTAGAGCATTATGGAAAACCCGAGGATAGCTAAACAAATGCGCCCTTGTTTTTTGTAAACAGTTTTAGATATATTTGTTTTTACTATGCTAAGTCCCTTTGTCGCCGAAAACATCGAAACCGCTTTTGATTGCATCGACAAATCCACCTTTATCGACGAACTAGTCGATTCCGTTTCCCGCCTCAAAGTGTATTCGGCGGTTTTAAAGAGATCGATTGCAAGGGAATCCTGCATGGCGTCGATGTACATTAAGGAGAGCCTGCATTCAAGCCGGATGGAAGGGACACGCACATCGCTCGAAAACTCGCTGGAAAAAGCGACACTGGAAGACAACACGGACAAGGATGTCAACGAAGTCCGAAACTATTCCGCCGCCACGCGATACGGACGCGATTACCTGATGCGCACGGGCGCCTTTACCGAAGAAATGCTCTTAGAAATGCACAGGATTCTTTTAGGCGGAAACGTCCATCGGACGACGGATTCTATCGGGCGCTACCGAAGCGGACAGAATTTCATCCAAAACGAAAATTCCAAGGAAATCACCTTTGTTCCGCCGGAAGCAAAATGCGTGAAACCACTCATGGACAACCTGGTTTCCTTCATGAACAATCCGACATCCGGCGAACGCAATCTGGTAAACGCCGCCGTCATCCATGCGCAGTTCGAAACGATCCATCCCTTCGCCGACGGCAACGGTCGTCTAGGCCGCATGCTGATTCCGCTGTTTCTTTTCAAGGTCCATGAAATCGAAATGCCTTGGCTCTTTTTGAGCGAAGCGATTGAGAAGGAAAAATTCCGCTACTACAAAATGCTGAACGACGTCCGGACAAACGGAGGCTGGAACGAATGGATTAAATTCTTTCTAGGAATCGTGGATAGGCAGTGCGTCAAATATGAGGGCAATGTCCAAAAAATCGAAGAACTTTACGAATCCAGCCTGAAAAAAGTTTCAAGCATTTCATCTTCACGCCTGCTGAAACAGGTTTTCAGCTGTTTTTTCAAAAATCCCATCCAGAACAGCCGAGCCATCGAACGGGAAACGGGCCTTTCCAATACCACGGTCAACCGCCTGCTAGACAGGCTGACAGCGAACAATATCGTGTTCGCCGACGACAGAAAGCGCGGGAACCTGTATTATTTTTACGACCTGGTCGAACTGCTGTAATGTCGCCATACGCACATCGCGGACATTTCCCGAGGAAACGTCTTCAAAGAGTTTTTTAGCGCAGTCGATCTTGGCCTTTTCAATACGGTCCCATGCCGAAACCGCTTTTTGTAAAAGCCTCCGAACTACTTTTTCTTGAGTTCTTCCTTGTACTTCGCCGCGGCTTCGTTCATGCGCTTCTGCATGTCGGCGCTTTCGGCGCGGAGCATAAATTCACGGTTTTCCTCGCTAGCCTTTTTTAGCGATTCCGCCATCTTCGCAGGGTCCATCGCGACAAGGACGTAAATCTTGTACTGCCCGCTTTCTGCGTTATACTGCGTAATCGTGCGGAGAACGTTCGCCCCGACCAGCTCCTGCTCCGTGTACTCGTTCGCCTTCTCTTCCCAGATCTTGAGCGACTTTCCATCGACATTCTTGCCGTATTGTTCCTTGTAGCGGCTCACCTGGGTTTTCGTCGCCTCGGCAAGAGCCGCACGAGCCTCGTCCGCAGCCTGGGTCCGCGCAATCATCTCGTCGTTCGAGACAGCCATCCCGACAGATGCGGCAATATCTTTCCCGGCTAGCTCCGCCTTGTATTCCTCAAGCTGCGTCGCCGGCGTTTCCACCGTCTGAAATCCTCCCTCGGAAGCCTTTTGCGCGGAACCCGCACAACCGGTAAACCCCATGGCGCAGAGAAGCGCCCCCACAGCAAGCATTTTTCTTTTCATCATGATTTCCTTTGACCCGAACGGGCCTTTTTGATAACGTTAATATACATAAATTACGACAATGGAAGATAGGTCCTCTCCGAATTTTGCAAACCGGACTTCTTCGCGAGGGAAAACCACGCTAGACTTGTCATTGTCGGACGTGCCCCGATAATCTCTTCTCTGAAAGGAGACTACAAAATGGTTCCCCTATGGTCGTTTCAGAGAAAAAGCCCGCTAAACTAATCCCTAAACCTAGACGTCCGCGCTTCTACACACCGCCTGCTGTCCGCAGAGCATCGGAATCATTCCTATCTTTACCCGCATGAGCCAAGAAAATCCAAGCGACTATACCCGTTACCGCGAACTTCAAAAGCAACTCAAGGCGGCAAGCGAATCCTATTACAGGGAAGGCTTCTCGCCGATGAGCGACCAGGACTTTGACTTCGGCGTCAAGGAACTCGAAACGCTCGAAATAGCCCACCCGGAATGGAGAGAAACCAGCTCGGTCACCCAGGAAATCGGAAACGACCAGCTCAACGACTTTGCCAAGATAGAACACCGGATCCCGATGCTCTCCATTTCCAATGCCTACTCGAAGGAAGAGGTCGAAGACTTCATCCGTCAGGCGACGGAACGCGTCCCGAACGCCAGGGAATGGGTCTGCGAACGTAAAATCGACGGCATCAGCATGTCGCTCACCTACCAGGACGGAATTCTCGTAAAGGCCGCTACGCGGGGAAACGGTACGGTCGGCGACGACGTAACCGCCAACGTGGAAACAATAGCGGACATTCCACACAAATTAACCGGTGCACCGGCGGGATTTTTCGAAGTCCGCGGCGAAGTCTATATGGAATTCAAGACGTTCGAACTTTTAAACGACGAACTTGAGGAACGCGGTCTCCAGGGTTTCCAGAACCCGAGGAACACGGCATCGGGGACGCTCAAGCTCAAGGATCCGAAGGAATGCGCCAAGCGAAATCTGCGGTTTCTCGCCTACCATATTCCCGAAGACATCGGAAACAAAAAACATTCCGAGAACCTGACAGCTCTCAGATATTTCGGATTTCATACAAACGAATTCTGGATTGCCCGCAGCGTCGAAGAAATCATGAAGATTTCCGACCAGATCCTAGCTGGCCGAGATGCACTTCCCTACCCGATCGACGGCATGGTCATCAAGCAGAACGACCTGAAACTCCAGCAAGAATTAGGTACAACAGCCAAAAGTCCTCGCTGGGCTCTCGCTTACAAGTTCAAGGCGGAACGCGCCTACACGAAAGTTCTCTCCGTCGATTTCCAGGTCGGACGGACAGGGCGCATCACGCCGGTCGCGAACCTCGAACCGGTCCGCCTCGCGGGAACGACCGTCAAACGGGCAACGCTGCACAACTTTAACGAAATAGAGAGGCTCGGCATCCGCGTCGGCGATACGGTCGGAGTCGAAAAAGGCGGAGAAATCATTCCGAAAATCATCGAAGTCGATCTATCGAAACGCCCCGAAGGAACGCATCCGATAGACCCGCCGGAACTTTGCCCTGTATGCGGAACACCGCTCACGAAAAACGACGGGCAGGTCGATCTGCGCTGCGAGAACCTCCACTGCAAGGCGACTGTCCAGCGGCTTTTCGAACACTTCGTCTCCCGGGAAGCGATGAATATCGAAAACCTAGGGCCTTCGCTCATCGCGGAACTTCTTGAAGCTCATAAAATCGAAAGGCTCTCGGATCTCTACCGTCTCAAAAGGGAAGACCTCGAAAACATCGACCGGATTGGCGAAAAAAGCGCGACAAACGTCCTGTCGGCAATTGAAAAGAGCAAGGGACAAAGCCTCGAAAACTTTTTATTCGCCATCGGTATCCGCTTTGTCGGGCGCACCAAGGCGCGCATTCTAGCGAGGCATTTCAGGACGCTCGAGAAACTTAAAGCGGCAACGCTCGAAGAACTCACCGTAATCCCGGATATCGGCGAACGCATCGCCCAAAGCGTCTATGACTTTTTCCGCAACGAAGCATTCCGGGAAGAACTCCAAAGGCTTGTCGAAGCCGGACTCCCGACCGAATTCACGGGAGAGGTTAAGGACCATTTTCTAGGACAGACGGTCGTTCTCACGGGAACGCTCCCGACGCTCGACCGGAGTTCCGCGCAAAAGCTCATCGAAGACAATGGCGGAAAGGTTTCGAACTCGGTGAGCAAAAAGACTTCCTGGGTACTAGCGGGCGAAGCAGCCGGTTCAAAGCTCGAAAAGGCAAAGAAGCTCGGCATCGCCATCCACGACGAAGCATGGTTTCTCGGTGAATTATCTAATTTGGAATCATGATGAAACGAACATTCATTCCGGACAATTTCAAGGCGGACGACAAGGCGCAGGTCACCGAATACTACCAAAGGCTTCTCCAGGAAGACATCCCGCAAAACGCAAGGTCGCTCCGCGACTGGATCCTCCGTTGGAACGAACTTTCGACCGTCCTTTCCGAGGCAAGCGCACGCCGCTACGTCGCCATGACAAGCCACACGCAAGACGAAAAGATCGCCAAGGCCTACATGGACTTCGTCCGGGAAATCGATCCGGTTTGCGAAGATTACGGAAACAAGCTCGAACGCAAGATGATGGAACATCCGAGCGTCGCCGAACTCGAAAGCGAGTTCGGCATCTACTTCCGCGACGTCCGCACAAGCCTTTCCCTCTTCAATCCCAAGAACATCCCGCTCTTCACCGAGGAAAGCACCGACATCCAGGACTACCAAAAAATCACGAGCACGATGAGCGTCCAGTACAAGGGTGAAACGAAAACCCTCCCGCAAATGTCCGCACTCTTCACATCGACAGACAGGGACGTCCGCGAAGAAGCGTGGAAACTCGTCACGAACCGCAGACTAGAAGATAAGGAACGACTCGACAACGCGTTCGACAGGCTCTTCAAGCTCCGCATCCAGATTGCGAAAAATTCGGGCTACTCCGACTACCTTGACTACATTTTCAAGGCGAAATCCCGTTTTGACTATACTCCCAGGGACTGCCGGACATTCCATGAATCAATCGAGAAAATCATTCTCCCGTACCTGAGAGACATCTATCGGAAAAAGGCTTCCGCGATGAAGCTCGAACGACTCCGCCCGTGGGACGCCAAGGCGGACGCCCTTTCGCGCGAACCGTTAAAACCATTCCAAAAAGGCTCGGAACTCATCGAAAAGGTCGGCCTGATTTTCGACAGGCTGTCGCCCAAGACTTCCGCCTACTTTCGCACCTTAAAGGACGAACATCTCATCGACCCGGACAGCCGAGTAGGAAAGGCTCCCGGCGGCTACCAGATTGGCTTCGAGGAAAGCGGCAAGCCTTTCATCTTCATGAACGCGGCGGGAACCGATGGAGACATCTATACGCTTCTCCACGAAAGCGGGCACTCCTTCCAGCAGTTCGAAGTAGCGAAGCTCCCGCTCACCGCCTACCACGATATTCCTTCCGAATTTGCCGAAGTTTCGAGCATGAGCATGGAGCTAATCGGCTCGACGGACCTTTCTCCCTTCTACCCGAACCACGAAGACGCGAAGCGCAGCCGCGCAAGCGAACTCGAAGAAATCATCTGGCTCTTTCCATGGGTCGCATCCATCGACTCTTTCCAGCACCTGCTGTATTCGCACCCGAACCACACAGCAAGCGTTCGCAAGGAGATGTGGCTCTCGGTTATGGACCGCTACGACGCAGGGATTGACTATTCGGGATTCGAAGACGCAAAAGCCTATCTATGGCAAAAACAGCTGCACCTTTTCGAAGTGCCATTCTACTACATCGAATACGGAATCGCGCAACTCGGAGCCCTTCAGGTTTATGCAAATTTCCGCAAGAATCCGCAAAAGGCGCTAGACGATCTCTTTGCAGCCGAAGCCCTCGGTTCAAGCCGTCCGCTCCCCGAACTTTTCGCCCGGGCGAACATCCGCTTTGATTTTTCAAGGGAAACCATCGAACCTCTGATCCGGGACGTTTGCGACGAACTTTCCACGCTAGAAAGCTAGCAGGGGCATATCAGGTTTAGACCGACTGGCACCCTTGCCAGCAGGTGAAAAATTTTTCAAAAAAAATTTTCCCGTCATCCGCTTGACAAAACCCAAACCTTTTTACTATCTTTGGACCGCATCCTTTGGAGGGATGGCCGAGTGGTTGAAGGCGCACGCTTGGAAAGCGTGTTTACTTAACTGTAACGAGGGTTCGAATCCCTCTCCCTCTTCTAAACTTTACAAGGTGGCTTATGTCCAATCATCGCGTTTACCTTGACGATATTTATGCAAGCGAAGCCTGCAAGGGTTCCACGTTCCGCGCTGTCGTGATGATGGCGCAGGAAGCTCGCTTTATCAACGAACAGGCACGGGAAGGATATCTCCAGCTCACGATGAAGCCTACCACCATTGCGATGGACAAGTTCAAGGCGGACCGTCTCACGATGCTTAGCCGCGAAGAGGCGGAAGCTCGCGAAAAGGCCAAGGAAGCCGAAGCACGCCAATCCAAAACCCATTCCGGACAGACGGATAGCGCTGCGGCATCTGCAGATGCGGCGAATGACGCTTTCGGTTTCTAAACGGACTCCAATCCAATTTCAGGAAGGTGACTGCCAAGGTCGCCTTTTCTATTTTATGGGAAAATCCTCAGCGGGTAAATGATGAGTCAAGATATTCTTGCAGAAATCGTCGCCAAACGCAAAGCGGACATGAAACGCCTGGGAATCTCCTTTGGAATGAACCGTCCTCAGCGAAACCGACCGTTACACCCTTTCATCGAAAGCCCCGGGACGATTCTCGAAATCAAGCGTTCTTCCCCGTCCAAGGGGAATATCGCCATGAATCTCGACCCCAAGGCGACCGCAAAAAAATATGCCGACGCAGGAACTTCCGCCATTTCCGTTCTGACAGAGCCGAACTATTTTCACGGTTCCCTCGCCGACCTGGAATATGTCGCGAGCGGCGCGCCGGATGTCGCCATACTCCGCAAGGACTTTCTCCTCGACCCCGAGGAAATCGACGTCGCATACGACTTCGGAGCGGACGCCGTCCTCCTCATCGCCCGAATCCTTCCAGACGAAACGCTGCGGAAAATGGCAGGACGCACCCGGGAACTCGGCATGACGCCCTTTGTCGAAGTCCGCACCGAAGACGACCTGCGCAAGCTGAAGCTCGTCCAAAAGGACGGGGCGACCGTCGCTGGCGTAAACGCCCGAGACCTTAAAACCTTCGCGATGGACCCGCTGGTTCCCGCCGCATTCCGCAAGCACCTAGGCCAAAGGGCCGTTTTCGAAAGCGGAATTCTCTCGCCGGAAGACGCGGCGTTTGCAAGGCGTCTCGGTTTCGAGGGAATCCTCGTCGGAGAAGCCGCCGCCAAAAATCCTGACAGAGCCAAAAATCTCGTCCAGGCCTTTCTGGATGCGAAAGCGGACCGCTACGGCACATTCTGGAAACGCATCGCGGAAGATCGCGAAACGGTCCGCAAAAAATTTCCAGGAAAACCTCTCGCAAAAATCTGCGGCATCACGAATGCCGAAGACGCAAAGCTCGCCTCGGAACTCGGTGCGAACATGCTAGGCTTCGTTTTCTACGCAAAAAGCGCAAGAACGACATCGGCGAGAAACGTCCGGAAAATCGCAAGGGAACTCGCCGAAAGATTTGGCGATGCAAGACCGATTCTCGTCGGAGTAGTCGCGGAAAACGGTTCCCCGGAAGAAACAGCCGCCCTTTCGCTTGCAAACGAAGGATTTCTCGACGGAATCCAGTTTCACGGTTGCCGAGCCTCGATACCGGAAAATTCCGATTTCGGCTACTACGAGGCAAAACGCATCCATACGGAAGCCCAGGCGGAAGAAATCCGGCGAAATCACCGGTTCTCCTGTCCGCGAACACTGGTTGACGCCTACAATCCGGAACTCGTCGGCGGAACGGGATTGCGTATCGCGGACTCCCTTATCGATTCTGTCCGACAAAAAAACGCGCTCTGGATGGCCGGAGGCATCTCGCCCGAAAACATCGGAGAAATTATCGAACGCTTTCACCCGGAACTCATCGACCTGTCCTCCTCGCTAGAAGAATCTCCCGGGAAAAAAGCCCACGAAAAGCTCCTAGACTTTTTCAAGGCGATTCGCTAGAAATTCCGTTTTTGCCAAGCGCCTGCGCAATGACAGAAAGCAAGGAACGAAAAACGGTCGCCAGGAAAAGGCGACCGTCGCTTTTATAAATGGAGGTGAGGAGAGTCGAACTCCTGTCCAAAACCGCATCCCTGTTCATTCCTACGTGCGTTTCCTTCGTATTTAAGTTCTCACCGGTTTTCACGCCCGAGAAGGTCGGCGCAAATTCCAGCCAGCTTCGAAAATTTCGGACTGCGCCCCGAAACATGACGCATTCCTATCCCACATGGCGACCGGAAATCCCGTTCCCGTGGGAAAGGAAAAGGTTCCGGCGTTGCTATAAATTAAGCAGCGAGTGCGTATTCTTCGTTAGCACTTATTGTTTTCCGGTTTTTTAACGAGGCCAACCAGACCCTCGGCACGCAACTCACACTTCAGCAGCCCTGTCGAAACCAGAGCACCCCCAGTGAGAAGACACTGCAAATATAGTAAACTTTATCCAGGAAAGCAATCCTTGCCGAAAAGCCCCGGTTAAGACAGGTCCCCGTCGATAAATCGCGACTTTTTTTGTCAAGCGCCAGATTCAAAATTCAAAATATCCTATATTCGGGTTTTCACAATCAACCATAAATCCGAACGATGATTCGAAAAATATCCCAGTTTCTTGCCGTCACGGCGACCATTCTCTTTTTTGCGGCGTGCGGCAGCGACAAGGCCCTCGAAAACCGCGTCTTTTGCATCAACGACCTAGGGCACAAAAAGGTCGGCGTCCAGATAGGCAACACGGCGGACATCTACGCGTCTGACTTCGGGGGTGATACCGCCAAGATCCAGGTAGAACGCTACACAAAGCTCGCCGACGCAATCCAGGCGCTCCTCCAGGGAAAAATCGATGCCGTCCTCAGCGACGACCAGCCCGCCAAGGCGTTCGTCGAACAGAACCCGTCGCTCCGAATTCTCGACGAGATTTTTGTCGAAGAGACTTACGCCGGAATAGTCGCCAAAGGGAACGAAACCCTTCTCGACAGCGTGAACGCAGCTATCCGCCAGCTCAAGTCCGACGGCACCTACGATTCCATTTTCAACACATACATCAACAAGAACGGCAATTTCCATTATAGACAAAAGCTAACGAACGCGCCAAAGCTCATCCTCTCGACCAATGCGCAATTCCCTCCCTACGAATACCACACGGGAGAAGGCATCGTCGGAATCGACATCGAAATTTGCAAATACATCGCGGACTATCTCGGACGCACGCTCGAAATCCAGGATATCGAATTTGACGCCATCATCAACGCGATTAGTTCCGGCAAGGCGGATATCGGGTTTGCCGGCTTTACCGTCACCGAAGAAAGAAAGCAGTCCATCAATTTCACCGATAACTATGCGGAAAACAAAGTCGTCGTCGTTGTCCGCGGAGACTCGAAGGCGGTTTCCAAGGAAAGTCTCGGGGAGCATTTCTACAAGAACTTCGTTAAGGATTCTCGCTGGAAATACATCGTCCAGGGTCTCGGAAACACACTTCTCATTTCCTTCTTCGCGGCGATTTTCGGCATTTTCGTGGGATTCCTCATCGCAATAGTCCGGGCGAACAACGAGATGAATGGCAGCTTCAAGATTCTAAATGCCGTCGGAAAGGCTTACGTTGCGATAGTCCGCGGAACGCCGATGATGGTCCAGCTTCTCATCATCTACTACATCGTCTTCTCGTCGGTAAACATCAACAAGATCCTGGTCGCCATCATCGCCTTCGGCATCAACTCGGGTGCATACGTTTCCGAAATCATCCGCGGCGGAATCAAGGGCGTCGATCCGGGACAAATCGAAGCGGGTCGCAGTCTCGGCCTCCGTTTCCGCACCATCCTCGTTTCGATTGTCTATCCGCAGGCGGCCAAGAATTCCCTGCCCGCGCTCACGAACGAATTCATTTCGCTCATCAAGGAAACGTCGATCTGCGGCTACATCGGCCTTACGGATCTGACCCGCGCAGGCGACATTATCCGCAGCACGACTTACGAAGCGATGCTCCCGCTTTTCGCCGTTGCCGCCATCTACTTTATCCTCGTCGCGGGCCTTTCGGCATGCGTGGCAAGACTTGAAAAAAGGTTGAAGAAAAATGAACGATAATCGCGAACCCCTGATCCAGATCAGAAACCTGGAAAAGTCCTACGGGGACAAGCACATCCTGAGAGGCATCTCCCTCGACATTCACAAGGGGGACGTCATTGCCGTAATCGGTCCCTCCGGATGCGGCAAATCGACATTCCTGCGACTGATGAACCTTCTCGAACGCCCTACAAGCGGAGACATCCTGCTCGACGGCAAGAGCATTCTCGAAAAAGGCGTCCCGAGTCACCTCGTCCGAGAACGGATCGGCATGGTTTTCCAACAGTTCAACCTGTTCAAGAACATGACCGCGCAAAAGAACATCATGTTCGCCCCGGTCAAGCTAGGGAAGATGACCGTCTCCGAAGCCGAAGCGAAATCGATGGAACTTCTCGAACGGATCGGACTTTCCGATCGGGCAAACCATTACCCGGCACAGCTTTCCGGCGGACAGCAACAGCGAATCGCCATCGCACGGGCTCTCGCCATGAACCCCGAAGCAATCCTCTTCGACGAACCGACCAGCGCACTCGACCCGGAAATGGTCGGCGAAGTATTAAAGATCATGAAGAACCTCGCAAGCTCCGGCATGACAATGGTCGTCGTCACGCACGAAATGGGCTTCGCCCGCGAAGTCGCCAACCGGATACTCTTCCTTGCCGACGGTGTCATCAAGGAAGACGGCACACCCGAAGAGATCTTCGACAATCCGAAAGACGGACGTCTCCGCGAATTTCTCTCGGCGCTCCGAAAATAGGCTCCGGAAAATACGGAAAAGGCCTTGCCCGAAAGCAAAGCCTTTTTTATTTAAAAACTATCCCAGCTTGTTTACCAAAAGCGTACGCGCGGCAAAGGTTTCCCGATCGATCCACTTCACCAAGAGGGAGACCTTGTTCGAAGCGTCCAGGGCCTTCCAGTAGGCGTCGAGCGTCTTCTCCGCGGATTCGAAAACCGGCATCCATTGGGGAACGCCTTCAAAGGACGGAATCGGGTTTCCGTTCGTTACGTAGGTCGAGACAAAATGCCCGAGCCCCGGAAGCGTCTTCTCGTAGCTGAAAGTTTCGCGGATGCAGCCCGCCTCTTCCGAATTGTCCGCAGACTTGAGAATCGACAGCTGGTAGGCAAACGGTTTCGCTTCGCGGTAGGTGATGCCCGAAATGCGCGGCGTAAAGTTCGGCGCGTCATCTTCGTATTCCCTAGTCGAAAGTGCGCTTTCAAAGGTTCCGCCCAGGCGGAGCGCATCGAAAATCGTATCGGTCTGGTCCCCGTTCGTCACGATGTGGGCGTTCGGCAGATTGCGTACCGGATAATAGATGATCAGATGCGGATCGGAAAGCTTGCTTTCATCAAAGGCACGCGTCCTGACAAATCCCGAATCTTCCAGCTCGAAGACGCGGTTCCGGCTGTTCTCGCTACGCCCCATGATCCAGTAAACCTGTACAAGCGCCCGACCGTCCGGAGACGTACCGAGTACGATTCCCCTACCGGGATAAGGATTTGCGGCCAGGCTTTGGAAATTTTTCTCGGCTTTGGACTGGTAACTCATGAGAACCTCGTTTGGAATTTTTTTCAAATATAGAAAAGAGCCGGTCCACGCTACCCGTCAAGGATTCGATTTCCCTACCGGCATTTTCGTTTCAAAGTGAAACAGCCGATGAAACACATTTTCACTTTTCCTGAATTTTTAGCCATTTTATTTAAAATTTTCCCACAAGCACCCATTGGCACGATTTTTGCAACAAGACGAGCGAACAAAAGAGCCGTGCGAAACGGCGAATTTTTCAACAAACGAGGTAAACATCCCTATGATCAAGCCACTTGCAGACAGAGTTTTAATCGAACCCGCTCCGGCAGAAGAAAAAACCGAAAGCGGTCTCTATATTCCCGATAACGCCAAGGAAAAGCCGATGCAGGGAACCATCATCGCGGTCGGTCCCGGCAAGAAGGACGATTGCGGCAAGACCGTCGCTATGGACGTGAAGGTCGGCGACAAGGTCCTCTACGGAAAATACAGCGGAACCGAAGTTTCGGTCGAAGGCAAGGACTATCTGATCGTCCGCGAAAGCGATATTTTCGCGATTCTCTAACAGGCAACAGGATTTATTTTAGGAGATTCAAAAAATGGCAAAGCAACTGAAATTTGACGTAGCGGCCCGCGAATCATTAATGAATGGCGTAGACAAACTCGCCAACGCGGTAAAAGTCACCTTGGGTCCGAAGGGCCGCAACGTGATGATTGGCAAATCCTACGGTGCTCCGAACGTCACAAAGGACGGCGTAACTGTCGCCAAGGAAGTGGAACTCGAAGATACCTACGAGAACCTGGGCGCCCAGATGGCAAAGGAAGTCGCAAGCAAGACTAGCGACACCGCCGGCGACGGAACGACTACAGCGACCGTTCTCGCCCAGGCGATTACCCGCGAAGGCCTCAAGAACGTTGCCGCAGGCGCAAACCCGATGGACATCAAGCGCGGCATGGACTCTGCCGTGAATGCCGTCATCGAAAAGCTCTCGAAAATGGCCGTCAAGGTGAACGGAAAGGAACATATTGCGCAGGTCGCGACGATTTCCGCAAATAACGACGCCGAAATCGGCGAGCTTCTCGCAAACGCGATGGAAAAGGTCGGAAAGGACGGCGTCATCACGCTCGAAGAATCGAAGACCGCCGAAACGACACTCGATGTCGTCGAGGGAATGCAGTTTGACCGCGGCTATCTTTCCCCGTATTTTGCGACAAACACGGAAACGATGGAAGTAAACCTCGAAAATCCGTTCATTTTGCTCTACGACAAAAAGATCAGCTCCATGAAGGACTTGCTCCCGATCCTTGAACAGGTCGCGAAGCAGGGCAAGGCGCTCCTCATCGTCGCCGAAGATGTCGATGGCGAAGCGCTCGCTACGCTCGTCGTAAACAAGATCCGCGGAACGCTGAAAGTCGCAGCGGTCAAGGCTCCGGGCTTTGGCGACCGTCGCAAGGCGATGCTCCAGGATATCGCCATTCTGACCGGTGGACAGCTCGTCTCGGAAGAAACAGGCGCAAAGCTCGAAGACGCTCCGGTTACAGTTCTCGGACGCGCAAAGTCCGTCACCATCACCAAGGACAACACGACGATTGTAGAAGGTGCAGGCGATGCGGCTGCGATTAAGGCTCGCGTTGGACAGATCAAGAAGCAGATTGAAACGACAACGAGCGACTACGACCGCGAAAAGCTCCAGGAACGCTTGGCAAAGCTCGCCGGTGGCGTGGCCGTGATCAAGGTCGGCGCCGCGACCGAAGTCGAAATGAAGGAAAAGAAGGACCGTGTCGATGACGCGATGCACGCAACCCGTGCCGCTGTCGAAGAAGGCATCGTTCCGGGTGGCGGAGTCGCCCTGATCCGGGCGGCAAGCGCAATCGACGCTCTCAAGTTCGACAACGCAGACGAGCAGACAGGCGCCAAGATCATCCGTCGCGCCATCGAGGAACCGCTGCGCCAGATTGTCAAGAACGCGGGTCTCGAAGATTCCGTCATCGTGAACAAGGTCAAGGAAGGCACGGACGGCTTTGGCTACAACGCCAAAACGGATACCTATGAAGACCTCATCAAGGCAGGCGTCATCGATCCGGCGAAGGTAACCAAGACCGCACTGAAGAACGCCTCTTCCATTGCGTCGATGCTTCTCTCGACAGATTGTGTCATCGCCGAGAAGAAAGAAGACAAACCCGCCCCGATGCCGCAAGGCATGGGTGGCGGAATGGGCGGAATGATGTAATCGTTCCAAATTCCGTTGGACAGGCACAGCGCTGCAAATGCAGCGCTGTGCCGTTTTTAAATCGTACCGTTTCAAAATTAAACAGAAAATTTTCAATCCCGATGGATTTTTCGTCAAACAGCAGATGGCACGCATTTTGCTAAGCATCTATCGAGTTTTAAACGATAAAAGGAAAATCATGTCCGAAGAAAACAAGAACTCTCCCGAAACCGACGATATCGTCAAAAGTGCGGAAAACGCAATGAATTCCACAAGCGAAAAGCAGAACGAACAAAAAATCGAAACTTCCAAACCGGAAGAAGATGCGTCCAAAACCGACGAATCTTCCGAACTCGCCAAGGCCAAAGCGGAAATCGAAACGCTTAAGGCCCAAGTAGCCGAAAGCAAGGACCGCTATGTTCGCCTGATGGCGGAATTCGACAACTTCCGCCGTCGCACCGCCAAGGAACAGCTAGACTTGATCGAAACGGCCAACGCCAAGCTTCTCGAAAAGCTTTCGGAAGTTCTCGACAACTTCGAGCGAGCCGCCCACCCGGACAATAACAAGCAAAAGGACTACGATGCTTTTGCCAAGGGCATCCAGATGATTCACGACCAGTTCGCGAAAATTTTGAAGGACGCGGGACTCGAACAGCTCGATCCGGTCGGGGAGCCTTTTGACCCGAACTATCACGAAGCCCTTATGCGCCAAGCTTCGGACAAGATCCCCGAATCTCACGTGATCCAGGTTTTCCAGAAGGGCTACAAGCTCAAGAACAAGCTGTTGAAAACCGCAAAGGTCATCGTTTCTTCCGGAGCTGCTTCAAAATGAAACGCTTTCCGAAAGGAACGGCAAAAACAACAAATTCAAGGCACTTCCAACATTGGCACGCATTTTGCTAATTCAAGTGCGAAAAAAAATTAAGGAGATTCATCTATGAGTAAGATTATCGGTATTGATTTGGGAACGACAAACAGCTGCGTCGCCGTTATGGAAGGCGGCAAGCCGGTCGTTATCGCCAACGCGGAAGGATTCCGTACGACTCCGTCCATCGTCGCTTTCGGCAAGAACGGCGAGCGTCTGGTCGGACATGTCGCAAAACGCCAGGCGATAACCAACCCGGAAAACACGATCTATTCCATCAAGCGTTTCATGGGCCGGCGCGCGGGCGAATGCAGCGATGCGGAAAAGCACATGCCATACAAGATTGTCGGCTCGGGCAACGACCTGCTCCGTGTAAAGATCGGAGACAAGGAATTTGCACCTCCCGAGATTTCGGCGATGGTCCTGCAGGCGATGAAGAAAACCGCAGAAGACTATCTGGGACAGCCGGTCACGCAGGCCGTGATTACCGTTCCCGCCTACTTTAGCGATTCCCAGCGCCAGGCGACAAAGGATGCGGGAAAGATTGCGGGACTTGATGTTCTCCGCATCGTGAACGAACCGACCGCTGCGGCACTCGCCTACGGTCTCGACTCGAAGAAGAGCGAAAAGGTTGCTGTCTATGATCTAGGCGGCGGAACCTTCGATATTTCCATTCTCGAAATCGATGACGGCATGTTCACCGTCAAGGCGACAAACGGCGATACGATGCTCGGAGGAGACAATTTCGACGAGGTCATCATCGACTGGATCAACGACGAATTCAAGAAGACGAATCCGGGCATCGATCTGAAAAGCGACAAGATGGCCCTGCAGCGCCTGAAGGATGCAGCGGAAAAGGCAAAGATCGACCTCTCCGCGACTACCTCGACGAACATCAACCTGCCATTCATTACCGCGGACGCGACCGGTCCGAAACACTTGGACTTAACGCTCACCCGCGCGAAATTCGACCAGATAACCGCTCACCTGGTGGAACGTACCGTTGGGCCGTGCAAGAAGTGCCTGCAGGACTCGGGACTGAGCCTTTCCGATATCGACGAAGTAATTCTCGTCGGCGGATCGACCCGTATCCCGGCAGTCCAGAGCAAGGTCAAGGAATTTTTTGGCAAGGAACCGAACAAGGGCGTAAACCCGGACGAAGTCGTCGCAATCGGCGCAGCAGTCCAGGGTGCAGTCCTCTCGGGAGATTCCTCGGTAAAGGATGTCCTTCTGCTTGACGTGACCCCGCTTTCCCTCGGTATCGAAACGCTCGGTGGCGTGATGACGAAACTCATCGATCGCAACACGACCATTCCGACCAAGAAGAGCCAGGTGTTCAGCACCGCCGAAGACAACCAGTCCGCTGTAACGATTCACGTTCTGCAGGGAGAACGCACATACGCCCGCGACAACCGTACGCTTGGACACTTTGACCTTACCGGCATCAGCCCGAAGCCGCGCGGAGTGCCGCAGATCGAAGTCACTTTCGACATCGATGCAAACGGCATCGTCCACGTCAGCGCAAAGGACAAGGAAACCGGCAAGGAACAGTCCATCAAGATTACGACTTCGAGCGGTCTTTCCGAAGCGGATATCGAGCGCATGAAGAAGGATGCCGAGGCGAACGCCGAAAAGGATAAGGCGGACCGCGAACGCGAAGATGCGAAAAACCGCGCAGAACAGACCGTCTATCAGGCAGAAAAGCAGCTGAAGGAAGTCGGCGACAAGATTCCGGCAGATACCAAGAGCCAGCTCGAAGCCGCTATCCAGGAAATCAAGGACAAGAAGGAAAACGGCACGAAGGATGAAATCGATGCCGCGATAAGCAAGCTGCAAGGCATGATTTCCTCGATGGCCGGAGCCGCCCAGGGAGGACCTTCCGCGGAAACCTCTTCCGCTCCGCATGCAAGCGAAGCCCCGAAGGGAAACGGCAAGAACGACGGTCCGATCGATGCCGACTACACGGTGGTTGACGACGACAAGAAGAAATAATGATTCTTGCGGATTAAAGAATATCGAGGATTTTCCTTTCGCAAGGAGGGAAAATCCTTTTATGTATTTTTAACGATTCATTTTATACGGGACAGACCATGGCAGAGAAAAGAGATTATTACGAAATATTGGGCGTTGCGAAAGATGCTAGCGCGGACGACATCAAGCACGCCTACAAAAAACTCGCCATCAAGTATCACCCGGACAAGAATCCCGGGGACAAGGAGGCGGAGGAAAAATTCAAGGAGGCCGCCGAAGCCTACGAGGTTCTCTCCGACCCGAAAAAACGCGCCCAGTACGACCAGTTCGGTCACGCAATGCCTGGCGGAAGCGCCGGTGGCGCCGGCGGGTTCGGTGGATTCAGCGGCAATTTTGAGGATATTTTCAGCCAGTTCGGCGATATTTTCGGTGGCGGATTTAGCGGATTCGGTCGGTCGTCAAGAGCTTCGCGCCAAGGTCCGCCGCGCGGTCAGGATCTCCAGATCCGAATCGCCCTATCCTACAAGGAAATTCTCACGGGAACGACCAAGAAAGTTCGCCTGAAACGCTACGCCCCATGTACGGAATGCGCCGGCAGAGGCGGTTCGGACGTCAAGACATGCCCGACATGCCACGGTACGGGACGCATCCAGCGCGTTACGCGGTCGTTTTTCCAGATGGTCAGCGAGACAGCCTGCCCGGATTGTGGCGGTCTCGGCGAAGTCATCGGAAAGCCTTGCTCAGTCTGCCACGGCGAAGGCAGAAACCTTGAAGAGGAAACCATATCCATCAAGATTCCGGTCGGCATCTCGGAAGGACAGTACCTGACGCTTCGCGGCGAAGGCCATTCCGGTCCGCGCGGAGGCGCGTCGGGCGATCTGCTCGTCGTCATCACAGAAAAGAAGGACGACTTCTACACGCGCGAAGGCGACGACCTGCACTGTTCGATAGACATCCCGGTCTATAAGCTCGCCCTAGGCGGGACGCAACGCATCCCGACACTCGAAGGCGGAGAGGTTTCCATCAAGATCCAGGCGGGAACCCAGCCCGGAGCCGTGTTCCGTCTGCGGGAACAGGGACTGCCCCCGCTCAACGGCAAGAGTCGCGGAAACCTTTTTGTCGAGGTGAACGCCTCTATCCCGACCGACCTTTCTTCCAAGGAAAAGGACCTTTACAGGCAACTTGCCGAACTTCGCAAGGACAAGGACACAGCGAAAGAAAACAGCCTGTTCGAAAAAGTCAAGGGATTCTTTTCATAGGCAAAAATCATGAACGTCAAGATTCTTCCCCAGCCGGACGATGTGACATGCGGACCGACCAGTCTCCATGCCATCTACCATCACTACGGCTATAAAATTTCCCTTCCCAAGCTGATCGGTGAAATCGAGATGCTCGAAGGGGGCGGGACATTGGGCGTATTTTTGGGCCTAGACGCACTCAAGCGAGGCTTCGACGCGACAATCCATTCCGTCAACCTGCAGATTTTCGACCCGACATGGGTCGATCTTTCCATGGAGGAACTCGCTGAAAAGCTCCGGTTGGAATACGCAGCCAAGAAGCGTGCAAAACTCAGGCTCGCCATCAAGGCGTATATCCGCTTCCTCGAAGCGGGCGGCGTTATCAACCTCAAGGATTTCAGGCCCGGGCTTTTTGACCGCTATTTTAAAAAGGACGTTCCGCTCATCGCCGGCGTTTCTACTACATTTCTATACCAGAGCAAGCGCGAATACACGAACTCGGAAAACATGTCCGTCTTCGACGATATTCACGGCGACCCGATGGGACATTTCATCGTCGTCTATGGCGAAAACGACGAAAAGAAGTTTCTCATCGCCGATCCGGACAGCACCAACCCGATAGCCCACAACAACTACTATGAAGTGGAACGCAACCGTCTAGTGCACAGCATCTTGCTTGGCATTCTCACCTACGACAGCCTAATTCTCGCCATCCAGCCGAAGAAAAATGAAAAAGATCATCGTTGTAAATAACCCGAAGAACTGGAAGTTTCACGTTCCGGAAGTCGATATCGTTTCGGCAAAGGACTACCTGACAAAGACCGATTACACCATGATGCGCAACGTGCGTGTCTTTAACCTTTGCCGGGATTACAGCTACCAGAGCAAAGGTTACTACGTCTCGCTTCTTGCAGAAGCACGCGGCCACAAGGTAATCCCGAATGTCAAGAGTATCCGGGACTTCAAGGCGCCGGCGGTCGTCAAGAACATTTCGGACGAAATCGATGACCTTATCCAGAAAAGTCTCAGAAAGCTCACCGGCACCGAGTTCACCCTGTCGATTTACTTCGGCCAGAACGTCAGCCCGCAATACCTCGAACTTTCCGAGGAACTCTATCGGCTTTTCCAAGCGCCCCTGCTCCGCGCCCATTTCGTCTTCAAGAAGAAATGGCTCATCCAAAGCATCGGCCCCATCTGCGTAAATGAAATTCCGGAATCCCACCTGGAAATGGTCGACCAGTTTGCGAAGGAATACTTCGACAAGAACCGTTTCTCTTCTGCCCATCCGGACGAATACCTCTATGACCTCGCCATCCTGGTCAATCCCGAAGAAAAGGAACCGCCGTCGAACGCCAAGGCCATCCAAAAGTTTATTGCAGCTGCGGAAAAGACGGGCTTCCGCGTTGAACTGATTACAAAAAAGGATTATCACCGCGTCGGCGAATTTGACGCCATCTTCATCCGGGAAACGACAAACGTAAATCATCACACTTATGCGTTTGCGCGGCGCGCCCAGTCCGAAGGAATCGCCGTCATCGACGACCCGGACAGCATTCTCCGCTGCTCGAACAAGGTCTATCTGCAGGAACTGATGACTGTCGGAAAGATTCCCGCCCCGCATACGATTATCGCCCACTCCGAAAACCGCCACGAGCTTTCCAAGGCTATCGGATTCCCGATGATCCTCAAGGCTCCGGATTCGAGTTTTTCCATGGGAGTGGTGAAAGTCAAGAACGAAGAGGAATTGCAGACCCAGCTAGACAAGATGTTCGAAGGGAGCGACCTCATCATCGCGCAGGAATTCACGCCGACAAAATTCGACTGGAGAATCGGCATTCTGGACGGGCGACCTTTCTATGCGTGCCGCTACTACATGGCAAAGGATCACTGGCAGATCTACAACTGGAATTCCAAGAACAAGGACGATGTCTGCGGTCTCTACGACTGTGTTCCCCTCGACGACGTTCCCCACGGAATCATCAAGGCGGCTCTTCGTGTTGCAGCCCTCATCGGCAACGGGCTTTACGGTGTCGATCTGAAGGAAGTGGACGGCAAGCCGATGGTCATCGAAGTAAACGATAACCCGAGCATCGACGACGGAGTCGAAGACCAGCTCGGTGGCGAAAAAATCTATTTGAACGTTATGCATTCCCTGCGCCGAAGAATCGAGGAACGCATGAACTCGGCGCAGCAACGTTTGCTACAACATCACGGAATCGATTCGTTTGTATGAAATCACCCTGGCATATTTTTGAACGGTTCGGGCTTGAACTCGAATACATGATTGTCTCCAAGGATTCGGAAAAGGTCCTTCCCAAAGTCGATGCGGTTCTCGGCAAGGACGAAAAAGGCGAGAATCTCTCGGATGTGGAACACGGGCAGGTCGGGCTTTCGAACGAGCTCGTTTCGCATGTTCTGGAATTCAAGTGTGCCGAGCCCACGGAAACGCTCGACGGTTGGGATGAGAAATTTCACAGAGAAATCCTTTCCGCAAACGAGAAACTTTCGGCTATCGGCGGAGAGCTTCTCCCGTCCGCCGCGCATCCTTTCATGGACCCGATGACAGAAACCGTCCTCTGGCCATACGATTGCAACGAAATCTACGAAGCCTACAACCGCATCTTCGACTGCCGCGGACACGGTTGGGCGAATCTCCAATCGACGCACCTGAACATTTCCTTTTCCGGTGACGAAGAATTCGGAGCGCTCCATGCGGGAATCCGACTCTTGCTTCCGCTGATTCCGGCTGTCGCCGCTTCGAGTCCTTATCTGGATTCGCGGTTTACCGGCTTCAAGGACGCCCGCATCGAAACCTACCGTCACAACCAGGAAAAAATTCCGAGCATCACGGGCAAGATCATCCCCGAGGCGGTTTTCACCGAGGCGGACTACAACCGGTTCATCTTTGAAAGAATCGAAAAGGACATTGCGCCTTTCGACAAGGAAAAGCTCCTGAACCACTTTTTCCTGAACAGCCGAGGCGCCATCGCGCGCTTTGACCGCGGAGCGATTGAAATCCGGCTGGTCGATATCCAGGAATGCCCCAAGGCGGATGTCGCTATCGCCGAATTGGAAGTCGCAATTCTCAAGGCTCTTGCTGGCGGAACTTTTGCCTCCCAGGCGGCGCAGCGCGCATTCGATACGGACCGTCTGGTTAGGATTCTCTTTGCGACCGTGAAGGGGGCCGAAGACGCCATCATCGACGACGCCGACTACCTTCGACTTTTCGGTATCGAAGCGACTTCCATACGGGCATCGGATTTGCTGAAGGAAATTTTCGCAAAGATCCGCAGAAGCATTTCCAAAAAGTCTGGGGACGTGCTCGAACAGATTCTCGAACGTGGAACGCTCGCGAGCGCCCTTTTCAAAAGTCTCGGCGAGACTCCGTCTCGGGAAGACTTTGTCCGCGAATACGCGAAGCTTGCCCGGTCGCTTGCGGAAAATACTCTTTATGGCTAAGCGGAGTTTTTCCGTTTTTCTCAGTTGCGAACACGCTTCGAATGCGGTTCCGAAATTTCTGTCCCGCTACTTCAAGGGGCGCGAAATCCAGAAAGTTCTAGAAACGCATCGCGCATATGATATCGGAGCGATGAAGGTTTGGCGGGAGCTCACCAATTTTCTCCACTACGCCTATGCAATTCGGGGAACCTATACGCGACTCGCTATCGACCTGAACCGGAATAGCGACAGAAACCACCGCTATTCCGAATACACGGAAAACATTTCCGAAACCGAAAAGAAATTTTTGGAAGATTATTTCGACGATTATCGCAATGCTTTTCTCGAAGCTGTTCGGAGCAAACTTGCACGAAAGAATCCCGCACCGATCCTGCATCTTTCGATTCACAGCTTCACCCCGGAGTTAAACGGCGAAGTCCGTAACGCCGACATAGGCATCCTTTATGATCCGGCGAGAAAAAGGGAAGCGGCATTTGCAAAAAGGCTCCGGGAAAATTTGAAAGCCTACGCCCCGGAACTTCGCATCCGATTCAACTATCCTTACCTTGGAAAGACGGACGGCCATGCGACCGCACTCCGGAAAATCTTTCCCCAGACAAAGTATCTCGGTTTCGAAATCGAAATGAACCAGGCGCTGTTACAGAATTCCAACCCAAAAGATATCGCGCAAATGCTCGCGGTGGCGTTGCCGGGATAACTTTCACTGCTTTGTAAATCTCACATCTTCCGTTTTTTTCTTTGGTCCGATGACAACTGTTCCGGCAATTTTATCGTGCCAGCCTTGCTTTTTGAAGTCAAATTCATCTCCTGTTTTAATGTGCGACGAGAGACCTTTTTTTGCCGGTTTTCTCCACGAGCCTTGCGTAGCCCTGGGCATTCCATTCGGGAGCATTCTTGGCAAACGGAGGCTTGGATTCATTTCTGAATTCGAATTCGTTGCCGGCATCGTCTTTCCACTTTGCGCCAGAAGAAAAATCCGCACCGTCCGAGACGATGGAATCCGCAGCGGAAATCAAAACGGCACGCAGATCGAGCTTGTCATTTTTTGTCGCGATGCAAATGTCCGGAGCGTTAAAAGGTTCCATTCCCAGCGTGAACATCGAATCGGAAGTTTCCACAAAGTTGATGAACGCTTCGAGCGGGACGTCCCCGGAAACCAGGTTTTCAAAAGCTTTTCCGCTCCAGGCGCATCCCGAGTTTTCGACATAGACGCCCAAGGCTCCCGCATCCAAAATCTTTTTCGCCACGTTCAGGAACGATTCAAATTCCGCATCCGTCTTGATAAAGAACTGCAAAAAGAACAGCGACATGTGCGCAGCGATTGCCGTTTTTTCCTCGGCGGTGAGTTTGGAGTGCTCCGCAAAAATGATTTCAAGCCCCGCCGAGGAGCCTTGCAGAACCGGTTCGAAAAGAATCGAAGAGCCGGGAAGCATTATCTGCTTTTTGCTTGAATCGATGTTCAACTTTTCCAGGAGAAATTTCGGAGCGTCTTCCTTGGAAACGGGAAGAGGGAATGCAATGGTAAACGGTTTCATGTTTTGAGAGCCTCACAAAGTTTTTTTGCCGAGATTTCCGTTTGATGGAGAAACTTCGCAAAACCGGATTTTTGCAAGAGTTTACCCAGGTAAACCTGTTCCGTCTGGCCGGGAGTCGGCACGAAGATACAGTTCGCTCCGAGATTTTCCATGTCCATTACGGTGCTGTATCCAGGACGCGAAACGATTCCTTTTGCGCTGTTTACTGTTTCCGCAAAAGCCTCTGTTTCCAGATGGTTGAAAAGAGTTACGTTCGGCGGAGCCGCCGGAAGCCCGTTTTCTCCCGGAAGACCGCGGATAATCGCCTGTTCGCCGGGAATTTCCGCAAAGGCTTTCAGCACCCGTTCTTCAAACGCAGTCCGCATTGGTTCCGGTCCCGAAAGGACCGCCAGGAAGTCAAATTTTTTTATCGGCTTCGCTGAGGTTAGTTTGTACGAATTCTCTTTCGGAAAGCGTGATTGCGGGCCGATAAACTTCAACTTTTTAGCAAAGCTTTCTTCGTAGCGAACATGCGAAAGCTTTCCGGCAAGGCCCGGGAAATCCGCATAATCGGGCACCCAGATTTCGTCGAACTTTTGCATCTGACGCCTGTGCCACGCAACACCCAAGCTTTCCAATAAGGAAAAAGGTCCCGGAAAAGCGATGCGCAGCTGGTGCGTCATATAGATATTCTTGATTCCGCTCGCGTAGAAACCGAAACGGTTGTCCGAAAATATCGTATCGTATCCGCGCGCCTTGACAAGGTTTTCGGCGATTTCATGTTCGCTCCGGATCACCCGCATGATTCGGCGGTAATTTGCAAAGAGCCAGAGCGGCATTTCAAATCCGCGGCTTGGATACCGAATCCCGTAGCCCGGGACGTTAATTTGTACCAATCCGGGAAACTCCCCGCGGTAGAGTGCGGACATTTTTCCCGAGACCGCCAAATCAACTTCGGCGCCCTGCGCAAGAAACCTCCGGATAATCGGAATCGTCCGTGTTGCATGTCCGAGCCCCCAGTCGAGCGGTGCCGCCAGGATTCTCATTTGACGTTCGAAATCCAGGCGTTTGCCCAGTTACCGTGGTCGCAGTCCATGTTTTCGCCTTTTTCGACGCGCAGGTCGAGCGTCTTCGTTGCGGGAATCCGAATCGAGACTTGCGACGTATCGCCGGAATACAGGCGTTTCGACCGCCACAGCTCCTCGCCTTCGGCCAGAATGGCGAACGAGGCCCCGTCGCCACAGGCGCTTTCGTCGTCTAGACCGACGACCGCATGGAAATTTCCTTCCAGTTTACCGGTAGGGCATTTCCCGTCTGCGCAAAGATCCAATACGATCGAAGAATTCGCATGGGAACCGATTCCGAAACGGTAAGGTTCGCCGCCGAGACGCAGCGTGTGATGTTCCACGCTTTCGTTTCGCTCTGGATTTCCCCAGTCCTGCGATGCGCTTGCAAACGATAGCGCGGAAACCAGCCGGACCGATTCCCCGGCAACGAAGGCATCGCGCCAGATGCGGACCGTATCGTCCGGCACGTAAAAGTCGATACGGAAGCGGGAAAGCCCTGCGGAAACTTCCACCGCCAAAACGGAATCCGTCGAATTTTCGATAACGCCGTGCAAGACCAAGGAATCCCCCTTGAACAGATCATACGCAACGGATTCGTCAAAACTTTTCGTTACGGCAAAGCGACCGTTTTCCAGCTCGCCGACTGAAATTCCCTGCGCATAGAGAGAAAGCCCGTGCTTCGAAGCGATGCGGTGAATCGTCAGCGGATATCCGAAAAGGCGGTTCTCCGCGAGGACCTTTTCCACGCGGAAGCCGTCTAAAATGGAATTGACCTGGTCCGTCGTCTTGAATCCGACCACGCGGGATTCCCGGTTTACCTTTCCGTAGCCGTCCTGGCCGCGAACCAAATAAATGTGCCCGCCGCTCAGGTTCTGGTATTTCGCAAAGTCGTCCGTCGTCCAGTTCATGAATGTCCGCTCGCTGAAACTCGAATGGCCCGAAGCGAGCATTTGCCAAGGCCGCGCATAGATGAAAATGGAATTTTCGGGAAAATCCTTGAGCTTTGCGTTCAAAAAGTTTTCTTCTCCCAGGAGCTTGTTTTTGTAGTAGAGCATGTTCGCTTCGAAGCTTGAAGTGTGCCAAAGCGCAAGCCCGACCGAGAAAAGAATCGCTACGGCTGCGGAAATGCCCGAAGCACGCTCCGCATCGACAAAGCACGTTTCCAGGAAATCTTTCAGCCCGAGCGCCATGATGAGCGCAAACAGCGGAAGCGCGACGAGGACATATCTCTGGTTGATATCGATTTCAAACGTGCCCGAAACATTCAGCAAAATGACGAAAATCTGGATGCAGAAAAGAAATCCCAGAATGAAGCCGCGGCGGTAACGTTTTTTTAAAATCATCCGATACAGAAGCCAGACCGTCGAAAGCAGGAGAAGGACGGTAAACGTCGTGTAAAACGGATTTTCGAGAATCCCGCCGTGCGAAACGTCCGTTCCCAGGTTGAACATCGCGAGAAGGTCCGTCCGAAAGTTGAAGACAAAGTTTCCGAGGGAATGCGCCGCATGGTTTCCGCCCTGGAAATCGTAGCCGCGATAAGCCGCCATCGTGTTTACCGCAGGCCAGCTCACCGCGATAACCGAAAGGGCAAACAGCGGAAGCCGATAGAAATCGCCGCGGAAATAGCGGAAGTAGTACAGCGCAAACGGAATGAAGGCAAAGACGGTTTCCTGGCGCGTCCCCGAGAAAAGCCCGAGAAGCGGAACGGTCAGCAGAAAATGCTTCCACTTTACTTCCTTCGGCGGCACAAGCGCATACCAGGCGATGAGCACGGAAAACAGGGCGATATAGAGGACTTCCGTCGAAGCGGATCTCGACTGCATCAGGTAGATGGGCATCCCGCCTAGGAAAGCGGTCGCGGCAAGGGCTGTCCAATCGCTCTTGAACCAAATCGACAGCGCAAGAAAGAAGGAGACAAGGCTTAACAGGTAAAAGGGGAAATTCACCCGGAGAGCCGTATCGCGGTTCGGTTCACCTAGACGGTATGCGAGGGAATGGACAAAACCCAACGTCTTACCCTTGAAATTATTCACCTCGACCTTGCAGTCCAGCCTCCCGTCCACCCAGACGCCCTCGTTGCAGATTCCGCCCGAACGATCGAAGTACATCTGGAGGCCCATCGATTCCCAACTGGTCTCGTCGGAAAGCACCCGGTGCGAATTTTCGATGTGGTTAAAGGAAAATATCGAAAAGAATCCGAGAAGGCACGCCAAGACGGCAAGGCTCTTTCCCGACGGAAGATGCTCCCGGACCCGCAGGACAATTTCCTTGAAATTGACGGCAAGTCCCGCCAGCAGGACAAGAAACGTCAAGAGTACGGCATAGAAGCCCCAATGGATATCCCAGGAACGCGCACCGGCGATGGAGAGGTTGTCAAACAGGAGAAAAGCTCCGACAAGAACCAGCAGCGTTAAAAAGATGCTCCAACCTTCCCTGCGGGAAATCGAAAAGGAAATTTTATCTTGCTTCATCGGGTGCCTCGAAAATAACAGGAATGATCCTAAAGATAAAAAACCCGCAAGCGCAGCTCGCAGGTTTTAAAATTTCGCTTCAAGCGAAAACTACTTCACTTCGACGTAATAGGACTGGAGCGTTCTGCCGTCCTTTGAAATGACGACAAACTGCTTTCCCTTCGGGAGCGTTCCCTTGATGGAGAAAAGCCCTTCCGCCTTGTAGGAGACAGCGAGTTCGGTCTTCTTCGAAACATCCGGGAAGACGCCGCTCTTGTCGCTTTCAAATCCCTGGCAGTCGGCGTGTGCGGAAACAGATCCGATCGCAGCCGGGTAAGTAGCCGCTTCAACAGCGGTCGTTACGGAACCCGGATTGCAGTAAAGGACATCGATTTCGGAATCGACAATCTTCGGATCCGGCAGCTTGTTCACCTTGATGTCCTTCTTGGACTTTTTTCCCTTTTTCTGGTGCGGTGCGGAAGCCTTCAGGTCCTGCTCAAAGCTCAGGCGAAGCCCGGCGACGGATTCCTTGCAAGTCGTCGAGAAGATGGCCCAGTTGTTCGCAATTTTCACCACGCTGTCCGCACCCGGGATATACATACCCGGAGAGACCGTGTCGCTGTATTCGTAAAGCGTGATATCCGCATTCGGGGATTCGTTTGTCGTGGTAAACGACTGCTGTCCCAAAATGTACTTGCTGCGGCGCGCCTTGATCAGGTAGGTTCCGACAGGGACGCCTTCGAACTTGAATTTTCCCTGCTGCAGTTCGGCCTTGAACGCATACTTGGAAGACTGCGTACCGTAGATCGTCGAATCCATCCAGACAGTCGGCATTTCGACCGGCTTGCCGGTAAAGGCTTCGAGGACCTGGCCAGAAACCGTACCGGACTTATCGCAGCCGGCAAGAGAAAGCATCATCGCCACGGAAGCGAGCGGGAGCAAAACTTTTTTCATACGAAATAATACCTCTTCAAGATAATGCCCAAAGATAAAAAAATCAAACGGAACGGTTCGACGAATTTAAGGGAAACGGGGATGTTTGGCGGTGGGGTTTAAATCTGGGAACTGAGCACGTTTAGCCAACAGCTCACTCCTCACTTCTAATTTCTCAACGAAGCCTCTGCTCAAATCGTCTGGGAAAACACTCCTTCCCGCTTCGTTCTTTGCATCAAGGGATCGAGCTGCATCGCGAGATACCGGATGACAAGCGTTCCGAGTTCCGTCGCTTCGATTTCCGAATCGGACCTTTTTAGCAGAAGCCCAGCCCGTTCCAGGTCAAGAAGCCTTTCCCAGCCCGAGCCGACAACGCATTTTTCTTCATCCGTCACCCGAAGTCGTCGGTTACACATCAGGCGTTCAATGACATCCCGAATGATGCGTTCTTCGCGCGACAGCTCCTCGCAGCGAATTTCCGAAAGCTCTCCCGCCTCCTGCAGTTCCACGTATTTCACGCTCTCGTGGACATTTTGCGAATAGGCGTTGTCCAGCTGCGTGATGGCGCTTGAACCGAACGCATAGACTTCACCTGTCGTTTCCCGCGTGCAGTACCCTTGGAAATTCCGGTGCAGCATCCCTTCCGTAAGTGCGAGACCCAGCGAATCCTCCGGCAAGACAAAATGGTCCATGCCGACATCCCGAAAGCCTGCGTCCAGAAACATTTCGCGAGCCTTCAGGAAAAACTCCAGTTTCTGGCGGGGAGAAGGAAGCGCAAACCGCTCCAGCGTTTTCTGCGCCTTCTTGACCCAGGGAACATGGGCGTAACTGTAGAGCGCAATCCTGTCCGGATGCGCCTCTATCGCCGATTCCACGCTCCGATGAAAGCCAGTTTCCGTCTGGGACGGCAGACCGTAAATCAAATCCAGGTTGATTCCCTTGAAATTCAAGTCCCGGGAAATCCGCAAAAGTTCCCTTACCGGCAAGAGCGAGGGTTCCCGACCGACATTCCGAAGCACTTGGGGATCGAAATCCTGGATGCCATAGCTCACGCGGTTAAAGCCTATCCGGGCGAGCTCCTTCAAGCGGGACTCGTCAATGCTCGCCGGATTGCATTCGATGGCGATTTCCGCATGGGGAGAAAACCGAAAGCGCCCCCTCAACTTTTCAAGGATCGCTTCCAGGTAGGAATAGGGGACGCTCGTCGGTGTGCCTCCACCGAAATGGACCTGCGTCACGGGACGCTGCGGGTCTATCCACGGAAGCTTCTCGTCCATTTCGCGAAACATCGCACGGAAATAGCGTTCCCGAAACTCGACCGTCGGCAAAAGTTCCGAGGTGCATCCGCAAAAGAGGCAACGCTTCGCACAGAACGGAATGTGAAAATAGAAACTCACGTTCTGCGGCTTGAGTTCGTTGGATTTTCGCCACACGCGTTCAATCTGCGCTTTGTCTTTCGCCGCGTGAAAGAGGTTCGCCGGAGGATAGCTCGTGTAACGGGGAGCGTTCGTGTTGTACTTCAAGAGAAAATCGATCATTCCGCTGTCCATGCTCCCTAATATAACAATAGCGCATTCATTTTTTTAGATTTAGCGCGATGAAAGTTTTCTATTCCATCCTGAGTCTTGCATCGCTCTTCCTGATTTCGTGCGCCATGCCGCCGCGTCCGAGCTATGACCGGGATTCCGCCTCCTACAGATTTTCGGAATCGGAGAAGACCGCAGAAAAAATGCTCCAGAACGCGACAGGAGATGTTTCCGACTGGATGACCGTCGTCAAGCCATGGCTCGGGACACCCTACAAATACGGCAAGGCGTCCAAAAGCGGGACAGACTGTTCCGGCTACGTCATGAACATCTACAGGGAAAAAACGGGTATTTCGCTCCCCCACAGTTCCACGCAGATGTTCCAGATGGGAAAGAAAATCGGAAAGGACGAGCTGAAAACCGGGGATCTCGTATTTTTCGGCGGAGGAGGCGGAGTCGATCATGTCGGGGTATATCTCGATGACGGAAACTTTACCCATGCGAGCACGTCGCGCGGAGTCATGATAAGCCCGCTCACCGATTCCTATTGGCAGCCGCGCTACAAGGGCGCTCGGAGAATCCTATGAAAAAGAAAATCGCTTTCCAGGGACGTCGGGGCGCCTACAGCGAATGCGCCGCGCGCTATCTTTTCGGCGAGGACATCGAAGTTCTCCCGATGAACACTTTCGAAGAAATCTACCGGGCGATAGAAACGGGATCCGCCGACGGAGGCGCCATCCCGATCGAAAATTCGACAGCGGGTTCCATTTACGAAAACTACGACCTGCTCGCCAAGTGGCGTCATCCGATTGTTGGCGAAGTCAAGCTCCAGATCGAACATTGCCTCTGTGCAAACAAGGGAGCGAGCATCGATTCGCTCCGGCGCGTAATGAGCCATCCGCAGGCACTCGCCCAGTGCAGCCACTTCTTCAGCGAACATCCGGAGATAGAAAAGGTCGTATTCTTCGATACGGCGGGTTCCGCGGAAGAAGTCGCCAAGAGAAAGAACCTCACCGACGGCGGAATCGCAAGTTCCTATGCGGCAAGGCTCTACGGTCTCGACATTCTCCAGTCGAACCTCGAAAACATCCAGGGCGTAAACTTCACCCGTTTCTACGCCATCCAGAAAGACCCCAAGCCCGTCCTCCCGAATGCGGAGCTCAAGACGGTCATCCTCTTTGAACTTTCAAACGACGACAAACCCGGCTCGCTCTACGGAGCCCTCGGTGCATTCGCCAAGCGCGGAATCAACATGACACGCATCGAAAGCCGCCCAAACCCGGACAAGCCCTGGGGATACATTTTTTACGCTTCCCTCCTCGGCAACCCGAAAGATCCCACGGTCATCGAAGCGTTTGAAGAACTGAACCGTTTCACGACCTTCACCTACCGCCTAGGATCCTTTACACCCGGCAAGACGGAGCAGTTGAAATACGGAGAGTGATTTCCCGCAAAAAGAACCCGCCTGCCTAGCCGTCGGTTTTGAATACATACAAAAAAGCCCACCTCGAAAGAGGCAGGCTTTAATGAAACCGGGAACCTCGGAAGGAAACATCTACGAGTCCCGAAGGCGGAATGCCTTGCGCGAACCTTTCGCCGAAGCTCTTTTCCAGTCACAAGGATAAAGTATATCCGTTTTACCCTGAAGGCAAGGAAAATCTTGCCTGCCGATATACCAGGATAAGATATTCCAGGTTGGAAAGGCTTGGGAACACCCACAGACAACAGCCCCTTAAATCCTAACCTTCAATTCCTTTTCTAATTTTCCTCCTGAGGTCATTATGCACATTGGTCACTTTGAATATGCCCGCGTCGAAAGCCAAAAACCGCAAGGCTTCTACCTGGAAGTCGAAAGCGGTGGACGCGTCTTGCTACCGACATCGAAAGCGCCGCAGGACCTGCAGGAAGGTGACGAGCTGGAAGTTTTCATCTATGTCGATAACGACGGACGTCCCATCGCGACAACGCAGAAACCTTACGCGACCGTCGGGGAATTTGCCGTTCTGGAAGTCAAGGACGTAAACGACATCGGCGCGTTTCTCGACTGGGGCCTAGACAAGGATCTGCTCCTGCCGTATAAGCAGCAGCTAGGAACGCTACGACCAGGCGACCGCTGCGTCGTATTCATTCTCGAAGACGAACGCACTGCCCGAATCGTCGCCACCGAAAAGATCAAGTCCTTTATCGACCGCGACACGCGAGACCTCTACATTTCGCAAAAAGTCGATTTGGCCGTCTATGACGTTGCCCCGGACTTTGTCGATTTTCTGATCAACTACCGCTATTCCGGCAGGCTGCACCTCGACCAGACCAATACGGACACCTTTGAAATCGGAGATGTCGGCGAAGGATACATTCAGAACATCCGCGATGACGGACGGATCGCGCTGAGCCTAAAGCCGATAGGCTATCATGCGACGATGGACAACGCAAAGTCCATCATGCAGAAACTCGAAGAAGCCGGAGGATCGCTCCCCTTCTCCGACAGCAGCATGCCCGAGGAAATCCAGCGGGAATTCGGCGTTTCAAAAAAAGCGTTCAAGAAAATCATCGGAGGACTTTTCCGCCAGGGCCGCATCCTGATAGGCGACAACGGAATCCGCCTCGCGCCGAAAAAGGAATTTCATCGCGGGTTTTCGAAAAAGCCCCCATTCCGAAAGTTTCGTACAAAGTAATTTCAGACAAATTAACGGAGAACTCAAAATGGCAAATCTTCGCAAGGGTATCAATCTGGGAGGTTGGCTTTCCCAGTGCGACTATTCACAAAATCGCTACGAGACATTTATCGAAGAAAAGGATTTCGAGCGGATCGCCGCATGGGGATTTGACCATGTACGGCTTCCCTTCGATTACGAACTTCTCGAAAAGGATTCCGGCGAGCCTCTCCGCGAAAACATTAAGTACCTGGATCGGGCAATCCAGTGGGGCGATACGTACAAGCTAACCGTTATTCTCGACCTACACAAGACCGCCGGTTACGATTTTAACGATTTCGGCAACCAGGGAAAAAACAACCTTTTCCAAAACGCCCATGCCCAGGAACGCTTCCTGAACCTTTGGGACCGCATTTCGGTGCGCTACGCAAACGCCGCGAATGTCGCATTCGAACTTTTGAACGAAGTAACCGACCTGTCCTTTATCAAGCCCTGGAACGAGCTGATCGTCCGGGCCGTGCATACGATCCGAAAGAACGCCCCGGAAACGCCAATCATCTACGGCGGAGTCAGCTGGAACAGCGCCGCTTACGTCAAGGCTCTCGTCCCGCCTCCTTCGTCAAACATCATCTATACGTTCCACCTTTACGAACCTCTGCTCTTCACCCACCAGAAAGCGCCCTGGGTCAAGGCTCTCGACAACGGAAAGGACATTCCCTACACGACAGACATGGAATTTTTCCGCAAGAATTCCGAAAGCCTGGGACTCATCGGGGAGAACCTTTTCCGTTCAAAAGCCAAGGCGATGGGACCGGAATTTTTTACCGACTTTCTGAAAGACGCCATCGAATACGCTCGTCTTCAAAAGGTGCCGCTCTACTGCGGCGAATACGGGGTCATCGACCGCGCGGATTCCCTCGAAACGGTCAAATGGTTCCGCGACGTGCAGGAAGTGTTCAAGCGTTTCGACATCGGAAACGCCATCTGGAGCTACAGGGAAATGGACTTCGGTCTCTGCGGCAAGCATTACGGACCTCTCCGGAAATTCTTGTTTGGATGCGCAGACTAGCCCATCTTTGCGATAAGGGCGTTCACCATCGCGTCGATTTCATCCGCCGACAGGCCGATTTTATTCGTAGCCATGGAATTGGCCGCTGCCATTTCGTGAATATAATGCAGCCAGATTTTATGAAATTCCTTTGACAGTTTAAATGCGCTTTCTTTTGTCGTCAGAGAAGTTGCTTCTTTCCAATTTAAATGATTACGGTCAACTTTTTCATTGTACAGACGCGAAACAAACCAAGTATTGCCCATCGTCCTTAAATATTTGGAGCCATCGATAATATAAAAAGCAAAGTTTTTTAGATTTCATCCTTCAAAAATTCATCCGTCATTTTTTACCTCTCTTTGCAAAAAATAATAAAAGTCCCTCGGCAGGCGACCAAGAGGTTTCCGATTGCGCCTATCATTGGATAATTAAAATCCAACCCAAAGGTTCAGCCATGAAAAAAGCCAAAATCCTCTTTCTCGTTTTCACCGCCGTTACCGGAATTTGCCTATCTGGATGTTCCCAAAAGGAGATTTTAAAATGCATCGAGGAACATCCGGGCTGCCGCTGGAACTGCGAAGCGCAGCACAGCTTCGCGACGGACTGGATTCTCCAGAACGCCGCCAACGAACGCACTTGCCAATGGTAAAAGAAAAAAAGATGAAAAAGGCATTCCTCCTTATCGGCATCGTTTTTGAACTGTCCAGCGCATATTGCGAAATCGGAACCCGGCAATCCCTGTATTGGAACGGCGGATGCCGGTACGATTTTTGGACCGGAGAATTTTGCCGCGGATAAAGCGGAATTTTCAATACTTTCGTCGGTAAAAAGAAAGGCTCCGCCTCGAATGAAGCGGAGCCTTTTTCAAGTCAGGCAGACCGTTAGACGACTGTTTCCTTGGACATTTCCTCGTAGAACGCATAGCGCGCATCGACTTCCTTCTGGAGATCTTCGGCGAGCTTCTGCGCGACTTCGGGTTTTGAACGGGTCAACGCCTTGTAGCGGTTCTCGGTGTAGATGTATTCCTTTACCGGAATCGACGGTTTCTTCGAATCGAGAACCAGCGGAGCCTTTCCTTCGAGGATAAGGTCCGGGTTGTAGCGGAGAAGCGTCCAGTAACCGGAATCCACCGCCATCTTCTGGTGCGCGAGCTGGTTGTTCAGGTCGAAGCCGTGGTTGATGCACGGGCAGTACGCGATGATGAGGGAGGGACCGTTGTGCGCTTCCGCTTCCTGGAACACCTTGAGCGTCTGGGCATCGTTCGCACCGATCGCGACACGTCCGACATAGACGTTCTTGTAGCTCATCGCGATGAGTCCGAGGTCCTTCTTGCCGGCGCGCTTTCCCGCAGCGGCGAAGAGAGCGACCGCGCCGCGGTTCGTCGCCTTGGACGCCTGTCCACCGGTATTCGAATAGACTTCCGTATCGAGCACGAGAATGTTCACGTTTTCGCCGGTAGCCATCACATGGTCAAGTCCACCATAGCCGATGTCGTAGGCCCAGCCGTCGCCGCCGATGATCCAAACGGACTTCTTGACCAGGTAATCCGCAAATTCATCGCGAAGGCTTACCGCCTTTTCGCAGTCGGACACCTTGGAAAGAGCTTCTTTCAGCTTTGCGACATTGGCGCGCTGGGCAACAATTCCCGCTTCATCCTTCTGTTCCTGCGTCTTCAGGGCATTCACCAGGTCAGCGGTAACCAATTCCGGGTGATGTTCGGCGCATTCGTCGAGAAGGCTCAGCGCCTGGTTTGCATGCTTCGTCACCGCAAGGCGCATTCCCAGACCGAATTCCGCATTGTCCTCGAACAGGCTGTTCGCCCATGTCGGTCCGCGTCCTTCCTTGTTTTTCGCCCACGGAGTCGTCGGCAGGTTTCCACCATAGATGGAAGAGCAGCCTGTCGCGTTCGCCACGATCATCCGGTCGCCAAAGAGCTGGCTCACCAGACGGACATAAGCCGTTTCGCCGCAGCCTGCACAGGAACCGCTAAATTCAAAGAGCGGTTCGAGAAGCATCGCCTGCTTGACTAGGCTCTTGTTCACCTTCGTACGGTCAAATTCCGGAAGATCGACAAAGAAGTCCCAACACTTGCCTTCTTGGACCTTCACCGGTTCCTGCGGAACCATGTTGATGGCCTTCTTCGACGGATCCGCCTTGTCCTTACCGATACAGGCCTGCGTGCAGACGCCGCAGCCCGTACAGTCGTAGCTCGAAACAGAGATGACGAACATCGGTTTTGCGGAACCTTCGAGCTTGTAACCCTTCGCCGCAGTCGCCTTGAAGCCTTCCGGCGCACCGGCAAGAGCCGCCTCATCGACCACTTTCAAGCGAATCGCCGCATGGGGGCAGACCATCGCGCACTTGCCGCACTGGACGCAAGTCTCCGGATTCCAGGACGGAATCGCGAGGGCAAGGTCGCGCTTTTCATATTTGGTCGTGCCGGTCGGGAAGACGCCATCGACGGGCATCTTCGAAACCGGAAGCTTTTCCCCGTTGCCGCGGATGATTTCCGCCGTGACTTCGTTCACAAACGCCGGAGCGTTGCCGTGAATCGCCGCGCGGAATTCCTTTGTCGAAGTGACGGAAGCCGGGACCTTGACTTCATGCAGGTTGGCAAGCGACGCATCGATTGCGTCCCAGTTTTTCTGGACCACTTCCATGCCCTTCTTCGCATAGGTCTTTTCCGCATACTTCTTGATGTACTTGATAGCGGTCTCGGCATCGAGAACATTGCCTAGCTTCGAGAAGAAGCAGGTCTGCATCACGGTGTTGATGCGGCGTCCCATGCCCGTCTTTGCGGCGACCGCGTAGGCGTCAATCACATAAACCTTTAGATGTTTCTTGATGATTTCCGCCTGGACCGGGCGCGGGAAAGTTTCCCAGACCGTTTCCGCGGAATGCGGCGTATTTACGAGGAAAGTCGCCCCGTCCTTCGCATACTTCAGCATATCGACAGACTCGAGATGCGGTGTATGGTGGCACGCGACGAAATCCGCCTGGTTTTCTTCGATGAGATACGGAGCGTCGATGATGGACTTTCCAAAGCGGAGATGCGAAGTCGTCATCGAGCCGGACTTTTTCGAGTCATAGACGAAATAGCCCTGCGCATAGTTGTCCGTTTCGTTGCCGATGATCTTGATGGAGTTTTTGTTCGCGCCGACCGTGCCGTCGGATCCGAGACCGAAGAACATCGCCTGGAAGAAGTCGCTTTCGAGCTTGAAATTCGGATCGACTTCGAGACTCGTGTGGCAAACGTCGTCGTTGATGCCCACCGTGAAGCGGGACTTCGGGGATTCCTTGGCAAGTTCGTCGTAAATTGCCTTGACCATCGCCGGGGTAAATTCCTTGGAGGAAAGCCCGTAGCGACCGCCGATAATCCTCGGAAGAGAGATTTCACCCTGCATCGCCGCACCGGAAACCGCCGTGATGACATCTTCGAGAAGCGGCTCGCCTGCGGAACCCGGTTCCTTGGAACGGTCGAGGACTGCGATATGTTTCGCGGTTTTCGGGAGCGCGGCGACAAGCTGTTCGGACGGGAACGGACGGTAGAGGCGCACGATCAGTACACCGACCTTTTCGCCCTTCTTCGCGAGATAGGCGACCGTATCCTTGATTGTCGAAGCGGCGGAACCCATCACCACGATGACACGGTCCGCATCCGGCGCGCCCACGTAATCGACCAGGTGATAGTGGCGGCCTGTAAATTCCGCGACCTTGTCCATATATTTCTGGACGATCGCCGGGTAGGCGTTGTAGAACTTGTTGACTGTTTCGCGACCCTGGAAATAGACGTCCGGGTTCTGGGCGGTTCCGCGCATCGTCGGACGATCCGGCGTCATCGCGCGTTCTCGACAGGCCTTCACATACTTTTCGTCGATGACTTTCCGGATCACGCCGTCTTCGAGAGCCTCGATTTTCATCACTTCGTGCGAAGTGCGGAACCCGTCAAAGAAGTGCATTGTCGGGATACGGCCTTCGAGCGTCGAAGCGTGGGCGACAAGCGCCATGTCCTGGCATTCCTGCACCGAAGAGGAAGAGAGCATCGCAAAGCCCGTCTGGCGGCAAGCCATCACGTCGGAATGGTCGCCGAAAATCGAAAGCCCCTGGGCCGCAAGGGAACGCGCGGTCACATGGAAAACCGTCGGGGTGAGTTCGCCCGCGATCTTATACATGTTCGGAATCATCAGGAGCAGTCCCTGGGACGCCGTAAACGTCGTCGTCAAGGCGCCGGCCTGCAAGGCTCCGTGCACCGTGCCTGCGGCTCCCCCTTCGGACTGCATTTCAAACACGCGGGGAACCTGTCCCCAAATATTCTTCTTCCCGGCGGCACTCCAGTTGTCGGCATGCTCAGCCATGGGACTCGACGGCGTAATCGGATAAATCGCCGCGACTTCGCTCACTTGGAACGCTACATTTGCGGTCGCTTCGTTTCCATCGACCGCAATCATTTTTTTAGCCATAAACATCTCCAGAAGTATGTAAACATCTCAAACAAAAAAACTCTCTTCGAGATATTCAGCCCTAAAACTACATTTTATCGAGACCAAAATGCGCAAAAAAAATCAAAAAAACGAAGAAGAGACGAAAGCTTTCCAAGAGAGACGCCTATTTTCGTCTAAGCCTTCGCCGGTTGAGCCCCGTATTTGCTATATTATGCAGGAATTTTCGACAAGAAGCCTATGAAAGATTTTGCCAAAAAGTTTCACGCCGAACATCGCGGAAATTGCGCAATGGCCGTTGCGGCAGCGTGGATAAGCGAGCACGGTCTCGACCCGAAAGGCGTCGAAGCCTTTACCCCCTGCGGAGCGGGCCGGGCCGAAGGCGGAACTTGCGGAGCCCTTTACGCAGCCGTCCATTACCTCCCCGACAAAAAGGCGGAAATCATCCGGGAATTCGAGAAAGTCGCAGGCGGAACGCTTTGCAAGGAAATTCGATCAAAGAAAGACATGACCTGCACGGAAAGGGTCGCCCTCGCCGCGGGAATTCTCGACAGGCTTTCGTCCCCAAAACATCCCAGCCCCTAGATGCTAGACTTTCACGTCCATCTCGCAAGGCTTCCCCGCCCCGAGAGGCTTTCTCTCGAACTTATCGAAAAAGGATATCGCGCGGTCATCGTAGCCTGCGAACCGTGGGAATGGGAAAAGACGGAACGCCTCCTCCCCATTTGGAAAAAATCCGCAATCCCCTGTTTCGGCATCCACCCGATGATCGCCGGGGTGTTTGACAAAAAACGGCTCAATGAGTTAAGGGAACTTTTAAAAAAGCATCCGGAAGCCTTTGTCGGCGAATGCGGAATCGATAAAAGATTTCCCGGCTACGGACCGGGCGAAATCCAGGAAGAGGTTTTTCGCTTCCAGGCAAGGCTCTCCCTAGAATTGAGGCGTCCCCTGATGATCCATGTCGTCGGAAACCATCGGCGCGTCCTGGGGATTCTCGAAGACGAGGGGTTTTCCGCAAGCGCTCCGCAAGCGATATTCCACAGATTCGGCGGAGACCGGGAAACCGTCAACCGGGCCATGCTGCTCGACCCTATCTTTTCCCTGCATCCGGATAGTTTCCGCAAGGCGTCCACCCGGGACGCGCTTTCCCTTATTCCGCAAGAGCGCATCCGGTTCGAAACCGATGCCGACGAAAACCTTTTCCCGGCGACCGCAGACTTCCTGGTCTGCCAGCTAAAAGCCGTCTCCGAGCACTTCCGCCATTGGAACAGTTGCCGTTTTCAGGGGCCTATTTCCTATTTTTAAAATATGCCATCCCTTTTCAAGATGTCGCGTCCGGGAAATATCCTCATTGCGCTGTTCACGTTTGCCGTCGGCTGCTGGATTTCCGGCGGAAACGCTTCGATTGCGGCTTTCTTAGCGGATATGCTCGCCTTCGCGTTCGCCATCGCCTTTGGCAATGTCCTAAACGACGTTTTCGATATTCCTACCGACCGGATAAGCCACCCGAATCGTCCGCTCCCATCCGGAAGGATTTCCGTTTCCGCGGCGATTTCTTTCTGCGGCGCAAGCCTCTTTCTCGCCTTGCTTCCCGCAGCGTTCCCGGGCGTCCGAGCCGTCTTCCACGTGGCCTTTTACGCAGCGCTTTTCACCGCCCTCTTTCTATACGACAGATTCCTTAAAAGAATTCCGCTAGTCAAGAACATAACCGTCGCCGCGCTTTGCACGACACCGCTCGTCCGGGCCGCATTCTATCCCGAAGCAGACCGCCGACCGCTCTTCATCGCCACCGGTTTCGCCTTTCTCCTTACGCTCGCGCGCGAAATTCTCAAGGATCTCGAAGACATGGAAGGCGATCAGGCCGCGCACATCGCCACGTTCCCCGTCGTTGCGGGCAAGCTCCCCGCCCAGATTCTCTCTTCGTCGATCCTTTTTCTATGCGTTTTCTGCATTCCCGTCCCCGTTTTCCTGTCCTGGCTTCCCGGAACGTTTCTTCTCTTCGCCATTCCGTTAGCCCCTCTCAGCCTCTGCATCTTCCGCGAAGCGGTCCGCGGGAACTTCCGAATGGCCCAGAAGCTCGCCAAGGCAGCCATGCCGGTCGGGCTAGCCGCCCTAGTCATTGCGGTCATTTGACCGAAAGCCTCCACCCGTTTGCTTTTTTACTAGATTTTGGATCCACATCAAAGAGGCTTTCATGCTGGATGAACTTCACGAAGAATGCGGCGTCATCGGAATCTACAACGGTGAAAATGTTGCCCGCAACGTCGCTATGGGACTTTACGCCTTGCAACACCGAGGACAGGAAAGCGCAGGTCTCGCCATCACGAACGGCGAAAAAGTCCGGGTCCGCAAGTCGATGGGACTTGTATCGACCCTTCTCCGCGAATACAATGTCGACGAGCTCCAGGGCTTCGCAGGAATCGGGCATGTCCGTTACAGCACGACCGGTTCGAGTACGCTCGCCAACGCCCAGCCGATCCTCGTAAGCTGCAAGTGGGGACAGCTCGCCATCGTCCACAACGGAAACCTGACGAACGCGGCGGAACTCCGCGAAGAAATGGAAGAAGCGGGACACATTTTCCAGACGACGTCCGATTCAGAAATCCTTCTGCACGAAATCGCGCGAACGCAGGCGCCAAATCTCCGCGAAGCCATCAAGAAAGCCGTGTCAAAGCTCACTGGCTGCTTCTGCATGATAATCCTCACGAAGGATACGATGTTTGTCGCCCGAGACGGCTACGCGTTCCGTCCGATGTCGCTCGCAAGGCTCGGGAACAGCTGGTGCGTTGCAAGCGAAACCTGCGCATTCGACCTTCTCGGCGCCAACTATGTCCGGGACATACAACCCGGCGAGCTCCTGACAATAACCAAGGATGGTCTCCACTCCGAGACGTTCTGCACCAAGGGACGCCGCGCCCACTGCATCTTCGAATACATCTACTTTGCTCGTCCCGACTCGAAGATTTTCGAACAGAGCTGCGACAAGATCCGCCGCAAGATGGGAAAACAGCTCGCCCGCGAATGCCCCGTCGAAGCGGACATCATCATCCCCGTCCCGGATTCATCGACGACAGCCGCCCTAGGCTATGCCCGCGCATCAGGCATCAAGTTTGAAATCGGTCTCCTCCGCAACCATTACGTAGGACGGACGTTCATCGACCCGACCCAGAATGTCCGCGCCCAGAAAGTGCGCCTCAAGTTCAACCCGATCGAAGGCGTTCTCAAGAACCGGAAAGTCTGCGTTGTCGACGATTCCATTGTCCGCGGCACGACACTCAAGATTCTCTCGAAAATGCTCCGCGATGCAGGCGCGACCGAAGTCCACATCCGCATCGCATCGCCTCCCGTTGCCCACGCCTGCTTTTTCGGGATGGACTTCCCGAACGCCGGGGACCTCGCTGCAGGCAGTATGTCCCCGGAGGAAATCGCCAAGATGCTCGGAGTTGAAAGCCTCGGCTACCTGAGCATCCAAGGCATGAAGGAATGTACCGGCGCACCGGAAGAATACTGCGCTGCGTGTTTTGACGGAGAATACCCGGAATATATCGGCAAGGAAGCCGGCAAGTACAGCTGCGGGTAACGCGGATTCAAAAAGTAAATCCGAAGGTTTCGCCCAGGCGAAACCTTCTTTTTTCGCTTTTAGCTATATTTTGCGCCGTGAAATTTTCCAAGGGCTTCATCGACGGGCTTCCCATCGGCATCGGCTACTTTGCCGTTTCCTTTTCGTTTGGAATCGCCGGTTCCAAAGTGCTTTCCTGGCCGCTCGTCACGTTCATCTCGATGACGAACCTCACGTCCGCCGGGCAGTTCGCCGGTTTAAAAATCATGGAGGCCGCGGGGACGTTCTTTGAAATGGCGCTTGCCACGTTTTTCATCAACCTTCGCTATTCGCTGATGGCTATTTCCCTATCCCAGAAAGTCACACCCGAATTCAGGACGCCCGAACGCCTCCTCCTAAGCATCGGCATTACCGACGAGATTTACGCTCTCGCGATGAGCGCGAAGGAGCGCGTAACACCCCTCTACTTTTTCGGTCTCACTGCGCTTCCCTACATCGGCTGGTCGCTCGGAACGCTTTCCGGGGCTATCGCGGGCGAAGTTCTTCCCAAGATTCTCACCAATGCGCTCGGGGTCGCTCTCTACGGAATGTTCGTCGCAATCGTCGTTCCCAAGGCGAAGGTTCACCGCCCGACCCTTTTCGCCGTTCTCCTCGCGGTAGTCTTCAGTCTCGCCTTCTTCTATATCCCCGGACTGAAGAACATTTCGACGGGATTTGCCATCATCCTCTGCGCGGTCAGCTCGTCGCTCTTCGCGGCCAGGCTTTTCCCGGTACAGGATTCACCATGAACCTCCACGACTATGCGCTCTATCTCCTGGTGATGGCGGGCGTCACCTATCTTGTCCGCGCGATTCCCTTCGTCCTCTTGAAAAACGAAATTCGGAGCGTCTTCTGGAAATCCTTTCTCGCCTACATTCCCTATACAGTGCTTTCCGCGATGACTGTCCCGGCTATTTTTTACGCGACCGCCTCCCGGCTTTCCGGCATCGCCGCGCTCGTTACCGCCATCGCGGTCTCCCTTCTCGGGCGCGGACTTGTCCTTGTCGCCTGTGCCGCCTGTGCGGCGGTACTTCTTATCGACGGGGCGCTCTAGCATTCCCCTGTCCGCAAAAATTTCTGAACGGGAATTTTTCAGTCCGAAAATCCAACGAAATTTCAAGCATTTACTATCTTGTTGCAAATTTCTTTTAAAAGGCTACACCTATGGCACAACACCGAGAAAACTGGGGTTCGAAAATAGGCGTGATTCTGGCGGTCGCCGGAAGCGCAGTCGGACTCGGAAACTTTTTACGATTTCCCGTACAGGCCGCGACAAACGGCGGCGGAACATTCATCATCCCCTATATCATCGCCTTTCTGGTCCTGGGAATTCCGCTCTCCTGGATCGAATGGACGCTCGGACGCTATGCCGGAATACTCCGCCACGGAACGTCTCCGGGAGCCTACGACAAGATCATTGGAAAACCCTGGGGAAAATACCTGGGCTCCATGGGACTCTTGCCTCCGCTTTTCATCAGCTTCTACTATATGTTCATCGAGTCGTGGATTCTCGCCTTTGCATGGTATTCGCTGACCGGAACTCTTTCGGAAGTCGTCGTCGCAGGCAAGATCTCCGAATTTTTCGGCAACTTCATCATGCTCAAGGAAAACCTGGGTCCGTTCCCCGCCGCCATCGTATTCTTCCTTATCACGTTCGCCTGCAACATGGCGCTTCTCTCGTTTGGCGTCCGCAAGGGAATCGAACGGGCGAACAAGGTCTGCATGCCGCTGCTCCTCATCATGGGCCTTATCCTGGTCGTCCGCGTACTCACGCTTCCCGGCATCGGAAAAGGGCTAGCGTTCATGTGGAACCCGGACTTTTCCGCTCTCACGAATCCGTCCGTATGGCTTGCCGCCGCGGGGCAGGTTTTCTTTACGATGAGCCTCGGGATGGGAATCGTCCTCTGCTACGCAAGCTACGTCAAGCGGAACGAGGACATCGCCCTCTCGGCTCTCACCGCCGGAGCGACTAACGAATTCGCCGAAGTCATCCTGGGCGGCACGATCGTCATTCCGCTAGCGGTCCTCATCGCCGGGACGAACATCGAGGAATGCGCGAAACTCGGAACCTTTGGACTTGCGTTCCAAAGCATGCCGCACGTATTCGGACAGATTCCCTTCGGAAACGCATTCCAGACACTCTGGTTCGGGATGCTCTTCTTTGCGGGCGTCACAAGCGCGATTTCCATCATCCAGCCGCTGATCAGCTTCTGCGAAGACGATCTCAAGTTTTCCCGAAAAGGCGCCGTTTCGACTATCGGTATCGTGACCTTTATCGGCGGACTTATCAGCATCTTCGGGCTTGCAGCCGGAGCGGTCGATGAACTGGACTTCTGGGGCGGTTGTTTCCTCCTCATCGTTCTAGGAACCATCCAGGCCTTCATCTTCTCGTTCATTCTCGGGCGTCGCAAATCCAGGGAAAATCCCGAGGAATCCGAAGCGTTCGCCCTGCTTACCGAAGGTTCCGCACTCAGGATTTCAAAGCCTTTCCGCATCGTCATCCGCTACGTCTGCCCATTTGCGCTTCTTGCGCTTCTCGTCGCCTGGACAATCCACGACGGACTGAACGTTCTCCTGCTTTCGAACATTCCCGCCGACGAGAAAGTCGAATTTTGCGGATTCACCATGTTCAAGACCCATTTCATCTGGGGACTTCGCTTGAGCCTGGTCCTTGTCGTACTTCTCGTCAATGCAGCCATCTGGTATGCCTGGAAAAGCGGACGTGCGCTCCGCGGCAGAGACGACCAAATTCAAAAAGTCCGTATCGGTGTCGGTGAAACCGAAAAGGAGGCTTAAAATGGAACTGCAGGAACTTTCGACCAGCGGTCTTATATTCATGATTCTTTCGTGGATCGCGATCATCGCCCTGAATGCTTTTTGCTTCTACAAGATTTTCAAAAAGAAATAGCTATCCGAAATGTGAAAAGCCTTTTGAACCGACCAAAAAAATTGAACAGTTAATTGAACAGTTTAAGGTTAGGCTGAAACAAGCTGCGAGTCCGGTATTTTACCGGGCTCATTTCTTTTGGGCGCAATCTTATCCGGTCGTTATACGACTCGATGTACTTCTTGAATTCCCGCTTAAAGCGGTCCATCTATCTGAAGGTTCAGGTTCGAGGTGTTCCGACCTCACGAAGCCATTCTCTCTTTGCAACTTTTGGTAGCTGCGGAGTCGGTAATGCCAACCCTGCTCCAAGTGGATAGCCTGCATTCCATAGACCGGTCGTCATGGAAGCCGGTTTCTTTACCTCGTCTAATTCACCAAGCAAGTAAACTTTTTGGTATCGTCTTTAAAATAGCTAGCTGTTTTTGGGTGTCGCAGGTTGTGCAGGTTTTGCAAGCGGTTTTCGGGGCAAAAACGGTGAAAGCAAAAGAAAGAGATACCCGCCGGCGAAGCCGGCGGTTCTTCATATGCGGGCCCTGCCCTAGGATGCCAGCTACGCGTCACGTC
>CAKUXP010000018.1 GCA_934700345.1 uncultured Fibrobacter sp.
AGGAAGACTTGTTCTCCGTACTCGACGAAGAATTTTCCGTGCTGGAAGAAGTCCCGTTACTTGAAGAGGAAGACTTGAATTCTATTTCAAATGAAGATGAATATGTGGGTATAATCGGGTTGTCATCGGATGACCCAGAATCACCACAAGCCCCAAATAGCCCAGCAATAACACTACACAATAAAAATTTACGCATGCTAAACACCTTTTTTTGCTGTATAAGTTAAATAAACAATCACATCTTCTATTGGATATTCTTTGTTTCCATCTTCACCTATTTTTTCTAACCCAGAAATAGATAAAGACCATTTAGAAATCGCTCCGCACCCTTCAAAAAGTCCATTTTTTTCTGAGTCAAAAGAATTGGAATTATTGCACGATTTTAAATGGGCTAGACTTGTAGCCATTGTTGAATCTGTCACACTTAGTGGAACGAATGCAGAGCCGTTTTTCACAACCCCTTCTAAAAGGTTTAATTCCGCATTTAAATAATGCAAATTTGTCGGTGCATTTTCATTTAATTTTATAAAAATTTGAACATTTTTAACACGCTGGAAATTATGAGAAGCAAAATCATTTGTAAAGAAATTTTCGGTTAGCTGGAATTCACAAGAACAATTTGCTCTCACATCAGTCAACGGAGTTTCAAAGCCTTCGTCATATTCATACAATTCGGCTCGTTCCTGCAGTTCTTTTAAACTTATCGGTCTAGTTATTTCCATTTCATGCACATCATTTTCCAAATACGCCTTTTCCATCCGTCTCAAATCAAGAAGTATTTTTTCAGGAGCAAGCAAACCCTTATACATATTCTCCCAATAATTGCCACACATATATTCCGGAATTTGTTTTATTTCTCCGTCAATTTCAAAGTGATATGCTTTCTCCGCCATTTTGGCAACTTCAAGCAACAGATTCACATAATGCTTAAATGTTTTGCCCAAATCTTCTTCTAAATGCTTATAAAGCTGCTTGTTTGTAAATTTTTCACTTAGCACTTCATAAATTTCTTCGGAACGCAAAATTTCTTTTTCTATATTCTGGTATTTCCTTTCAACCTGTTGAGTCTTGATTTCGTTTACGACTTCCTGTTTTTCGACTTCAACAACTTCGGCATCGGCTTCTTCGTCTTCCAGGAGCCATTCCTTTTTACGGCGTTCCAGTTCTGCCTGCAATTTGGTCTTTGCCGCGTCTATCTGCCGTTGCGCAAACCTTGCTGCGTAACTTTCGGCAGCACTTACAAGATTTTCTGCAAGTTTCGTACCGCCAATGGATTCCATATCAAAGCGAGGCCCACCAAAAGCGTTGGTTACAGCACCAAATTTGAAATCAGGCATCTTGAAGGTTGCGGACGCTATATTACGAACCTTTTCCACAGTTTCCTGAATTTTTGCAACTTTTTCCATCAACTTTTGGTATTTCTTTTCTGTGGCCGAAACGGTATGCATCGCCTTTTTGCTCTTGGAGCAACTCTGCTTCGCCTTCTTTTTCTCTTCTAATCTAGCTTTTTCGGCTTTCAAAGACCTGATTTCCATTTCATGGACGGTCTTACTTTCAGCAACCACAGCCTTGTCGCATTTCGCCTTGAACACTTGCAGTTGTTCTGCGTCCTGTTTTTCAAGGATTGCAAGCAAGTCTCGCCCCATCTGGCAGGCATCCTTCGCCATATCGACTGCAAGTTTGACTATGACATTGAATCGATATATCGGCAGTTTCTCGCTCGTCGAATTCAGAATTGCATCTAACGATATTCCCATTGCGCGAGCCTTCACCAACATTCCCGAATCAATGGGAGGAGCAAATAAGGCAAGAGTCCGCTTGACACCCTGAATATTTAAGCTATTGCGAATCTTGTAAAGCCTGTCAACAATCGTATCCCAATAAGAGAACAAGGTGTCGTTTCTCGGCACAGAGAAGTAGAACATCGATTCGATGATATTCCCCGTGCGCTTCGCCCGTTCATCCATTGCACGAATACTTAAGACTTTCGCTTTATCCTTGCCAACCAATGCAGAATTTTCATATTCAATGAAGGCATTGCCCAAGTCATCTGTTCTTGAAAGCAATTGACGTACAGTCAAAGGAGAAAGGGCTTCCGGTTCAGGAGCTTCCGGACTTTCAGGACCGAGCAGCTCTGCCGCGAGCAAGTAAAACTGGATTGCCTGGTTTACCGATTCCGTGGTATCCTTTGAAAATTCCTGATCGCCCCAGCCGATAAGAGCGTCCAAATACTTCATGACCACATACTTTTGGTAAGCCACGTTGCGGTAGCGTGCAATCAAGTGCGGATTGAACGGATCGTTTTTCCATTTATCTACAAGCGATGAGAGCGCGGAACGGTTCGGGAGCTTGTCCTGCTTGGTCGGAAGTCCCAACATTTCCAGAACGGATTTGTCGGCATCCTTGTTTGCAAAGAACGGAAGGAATTTCCAATAACGAGCCCCCTTAGGCAAATCATGAATAAAATCCTTAGTTTTTTCGTAGGATGAGTATTTTTCTCTAGGATCAAACACCAATTGCAACCATAAGAGGGCTTCTTCATAACTCTGTTCCGCAATCATCTTTTCGGCAATGAGCATCGGGACATAGAAGAACAGTTCCCAGTTATACATGGCGTTCGCACCGCCCCATACAAAATCCACCATGGGTGCGGGATAGGGTCCATCGACATTTGCCTTGTTCGGCCAGTAATTGTAGCGGAAAATCGTCTGTCCTAAATCCCAGGCTTGCCAGTCGCCCGCCATATAGTAGCCAAGGTAAACGCTGAAATAGTAGTTGTAATACGAGTAGGAATAATAGTAGCTGTCCGAAATCGGCAGGGCCTGCGTTTCGCGAGTATAGAGCCATTTGGTTCCACCATCGCGATAACGCTTATAGAAGTCATCTACCAAGGAATGCGATAGCAATTCGAACCTGTAGTTCTTCTGGTTCGAATTTGCCTTGCCATCTTTCGGTACAGTCTGCACAAAGAAGGTTCGGCGACCATCCATATAGAAAAACGGCAAATCTTCCGCCTTGTCGTCCTCGCCTAATTTCAACATGGACAGGTTTGTCGCGACAATGCGGAAAAGCCCAGGTGTATAGTTCAGGACCGCGTTATCTTCGGGGTAATTAAAGCCCTTATTTCCACATGTAAACTCATCAACTTCGGTAAACACTCCATGGACAAGTTTTGTGCGTTCTGGAGCAAAATCGTCTATGGGTTGATAATCCGCTGTAAAAAGTTCCAACAAATCGCTACCATCCGCCTTGACTGTGATAATAGCAATTCGCTTGAAAAATTGACGGCTCTTGTCATAGACTCGCTTGGTCACCTTGTTCGCCTTGGTCGAGCCATCCATAACTTCAGTAGATCCAATGATTTCTTCGTATTCCTGATAATGATACGCTGTCTTAATAACAGAAACCGCAACACTATCTTGCGACGATACCGTCTTTAAATTATAACGGTCATCAATTTTTTCATTATCCCCAAGAGCGAAATCAAGTTGATTTGTTGACGCATCAATCAACGCATTGCTCGTCATACGGGTCCCCGTCCACTTGGTTCCCGTGTAACTCGTCCAGCAAATTTGGATTCGCGCATAGTATTCTATCGTCTCTAGGCCACCCTCCGAGGCCGCCTCAAGATTACGCTGCCCCATTGTAACCTGAGGCCACAAAAGATAAAGACGCTGGTTGACAATCACCGGGACAACCGTTTCGGACGGAATGTCCACATCAAGGCGTTCCCATGGGGTCCACTCGCCTGAAAGAATCGCCTTCGCCTTGTATTTGCGGTAGTAATAAGTATGGGGTTCCCCCTGTGTGCGGCCAACAATGTGCAAAGTGTAAAGGATTCCACCCTCATCGCCACCATCTTCCTTGGTCGCACCGATAATTTCAATACTTGAGACCTCACGAACTTTTTCAAGATACTCGTACAGGGCGTTTTCAAGGCTTTCATGGTCATCAGAAAATTCCTGGATACGGTCTTCCAGTTCTTCAAAGAAGGGGGTCTTGTCGTCTCGCAAATCGGAAGCAATCCAGTTTTCAGGATAAAGGAACACCTTGCGGGCTGCCTCCCACACGCGGTAGTTTTTCATCCATTCCCATTCACTGCGCTGTTCATCTGTCAAAACATTTTGACCTTCCAAGCCAAGTTCTGCTCGTTGAACAAAAAGCTGGATGGACGCCGTCGCCTGGACGATGCGGGAGATGGTCATGTCAGGTTCCATCTTCACGTCCATCAAGTAGTAAGAATAAATGTCGCTTTCGTCAACGAACTGCCGTGGGTATCTGTTCGCCTCGTCCTTGTTGGAACAGGATTCCCAGCAAACGTAAGCGGCAAGCGCATCGCGTTTTCTCTTGCGCAATTCGTCGTTCATTTCTTGGGCGAATTTGAGCCATTCGGAGGCCTTGGTGTGAAATTTTACGGTATCTTCTAATTTTTTTACCGATGCTGCGTAAATAGATAATGCATCCTTGAATTTTTTTTCATAATTATCCGAAGTGGGGACAATGTCTATCTCGCTCAACAAATTATTTAAGTTTGTCGGCAGCAGGTGCGTTTTTGAATACAATTCATAGTAGCGGGTGAATTTCAACCACCCATCAAGCGATGTACAATCAGCGGGATTTTCGAAGGAGGCTTCTTTTAAACTACCTATGACCTCTGAATCTACCGCCAATAAATCCTCAAGATCGTCCCCCTTTATTAGCTTATTGATGTCAAAATCACCGGAAAGCAATCTGTCCGTTACATAATTAGCAACAACCAAGGGACGAATCATGCTATACTTATCAGAATCCGCAAGATTGTCATCTAACAAATTCATCTCAGTCAAATTGATTCCCTGATTGCTGTTTTGTACAAAATTATAAACGGCAATTTTCCTCAGAAGTTTTGCATATAGCACATAGGATACTGAAGAAAGTGCTGAATCGGTTTCTGCAGGTGAAGCATCTGGGTCTTTCGGATTCACTTTGTCGTCATATTCTTTAGCATCTTCATAGAAGGCTTCCCATTCAGTCAAATCAATGGGTATAAATTCTTCTCCATGGTCTTTTACAATGCCAAATTCAGCACAGATAAGGAGAGTCAGATTTTTCTGCCAAGCATCAAGAGCATCGTCATAAGCATTAAAGGTTGCGTCAGGTCCATAGTTTTGTGAATCAGGCGTAGGTTTCTCGGCCAACCCTGATGCAGCCAAATTCAGCGCAAAATTATTTGCAGCCTCTTTTTCGTCTTCACTAATAGGAGCAAGAAGGTCTAGATAAAATTCCACATCGATGGAGGTTCCCGAAAGGATGCGCCACTCATCGGAGAATTTTCTTATTCCATCAAGACCTTGTCTGTCATCATCAGCCCACACCCCATACTTCGAAATTTTATCCAAATTAGATAGGGGTATTCCGAAAGTTTTTGCAACCAGATTGTAACGGTAGCAATCAAACAAAATGTCAAGGAATGGAGTGGCTTGACCCACTTTGACCATGCCATAAACAGTTAATGCATCCTCTTCGGACAGCCCTAAACCCAAATTAAGCAATTTAAGGACTTTCCTATAACGAGTTGAAGGGCTGTCAATCGATCCTCCAACAAGATTCGGCAACTGATAAACAGAATTGATAAATTCTGCCGTAGCTTCTTGTTCCCCGCCCAAGACAAGGGCGTCTTGTACAGAGATACCGTAGCGACCTATCAATTCGCAAATTACATCAAGTTTCTCAAGGGGCAAATCAAATGTCAAAAGCACATCGGAAAGAGACCAACCAAGGATATTCTTCCTGTGCACAAGCACAGCCATCTTTCTGAAGAAGGAATCCCAATCAACAGCAGGCTCAACTTCTTTACCATCAACGGTTGTCTTTTTCCCCGCAAATTCATAACCATTGATATTAGACAGCTGGTAAAGCTTTGAATCTTTTGGTCTGTAGCAGACGTCCTTAAACTTTTCATTGCCTAAGATTTCATTCAAATCCTGGATGGTAAAACCCGTTCTTTGCATGAATATCGCAACACGCCGCAAAATTCCAATGTAGGTCCCTGCGGAAGTATAATTCTTGTCAGGATACAGAACACTATTCGCCCGTTCTTTCAGGCCCCACAAATCCCAGGTGTTGTAGAGACTATTGAATTGAGCGAGGGCGTCCTGTTTTTCAGCATCAGTACTCAATAAATCTACAAGACAGCGTTGATTAAAGTCAAGGCGCAATTCTCTACAGACATTCGTGCCGTTTCCATTCAATTCCAACGCCTCGGCAATATCATAGAAATGCAAAGATAAGTTCGAAAGAATCTTCTTAGCCTTGTCTCGGCTAAAATTGGCTGGCAATTGGAACGGATAGATGCTGTTTGCCAACAATACCGCGGCAGCTTCATCGATTGAAGAGTCGTTCTTATTCTTAAATTCAAGAGGTTCCGCTCTTAGTTCTGCCGCAGTTACTCCATCAGGATTGTTGTTCGCAATAGGTTTTGCCTTTTCTGGCGGGTTCAATGATTCCGCAACAAGGCTTTCCAGTAACTCAATGCCTAAATCTATTGTCGGCATTGGGATTTCCGCATTCGCCTTGGTCAATTGCAAGTCAAGGTAGTCGGGACGACGGCCAACAAACATGCTATATGCGGAACTTTTCTTCAAGAACTTTAACAAATCGATATAATACGCAGAGGCGCTGAGTACAGATTGTCCCTGCGTTGCTCTCGTGAAGTTGACGTTACCGAACAATCCTGCCCAATTTATCGTATCACGGGTAGCTTCGCGAATTCTAGCAGTATTTGTACTGGCCGTAGATTTCGATGCCTTCAATATTCTGGCTTTAGGAAGTGCCCGCGGTAGTGCTCGAAGAGTCTCATTTTGAATTTCTTGTCCGTTTTGCTCATTTTGCGGAATTAAAGATTCATCGTCTTCAACTTCTTCGTCAGAAAGGTCTTCATCAATAGGCTCTTCAACAGTACTTGTGACATACGCCTGAATATTGAGCGAAGCCTCCGCCATGTAATTTTGAGCAAGTCTATGGATTCTTCTAGCCTCAGACACTTTTCCGAGGCCATTACCATGTCGAGCAACAAAATCGTTTTCGCTCAATGTAGAAATCTGGTAAGCTGATCTAAAACCATGGTTGATGAGATAGGTTATTGCTTCTGCGCTTTCGGTCAGGTGATAAAGTCGCTGTAGCTGCAAGATTTTTTCTTTATTTTGTTTTCTTACTTTGTCTCTTATTTCATCTTCGCTTAATTCAGATGAATCTTCTCCTGCATTAGGCACTTCGGGATTCTGGTTACCATTATCTCCTTGATTACCCGCCGATTCATCAAGTTCATCTTCTTCTAACGCAACAGGTTCCGGAGCCGGTTCTAGTTCGACTCCGACAATATCAAAGAAAGAATCGTCCCCGCCAACGTATTCTCCCAAATCTGTATCGGAAAGCGAGAATTTTTCCCACTTAGCAGTCATTAGCTCTTCACAGACTTTTTCCCAATTAGAGTCTACAAAACGCTTTTTCAAATCCCATAACAAGGCTTGTTGCGGGAACCATGCAATAATCTGCTCTGAAAGTTTGCGGGCATAAATAACTTTTTTCAGTTCCACATTGTTGCCCGGAAATTCTGCAGGCAACGCACAAGGCGAAGTTTCCTCATCCGCATTATCTTTTTCATTTCCATAACAATAAAGGCAATAATACTCTTCCGCAATGTTATTTACTAAATCTTTCCAATCGTTATCAACAAAGCGCAACAGGTCCGAGAGGTTGCTAAAATCAAAGTTCTCTTTTTCTGTCGCATAACGATATGTGCAAACAACGCCAGGGGAGAATTTGTCTAAGAAATCATTAAGGTCGAAAACCGCTTTCAATCTGGAGATTTCTTTTTGTGTCAAATGTGGAACAACGATTTCTTGAGGAAGGAGTATATTTTCACTCGATTCAATCTGAATATCTAATTCTTCGTCATTCGGATCCGTTTCATTTTCCCCAGCATCGAGCTCAGAACTTGCATCCCCTTCAGTCTGTTCGTTATTTTCAACCGAGGCATTTTCTTGTAGCAATTCAATAAACGCCTCGACATCGGCCCCCACACGATAGTAGGCATCAAGCAATTTATCGTAAAGAGAACTTTCTTCCTCATCAAAATTTTCTACGGCAATATAATGTGGAAATTCTTTCGGTTTTTCTTCGTTTTCCGAATCGTCATCGACGGATGATTCGCTTTTCGTGTTGGGATATTCAATAGTTAGATCTTTTTTGATGTAGAGGCTGAGCAGCTGGCTTATGGTAAGGACTTCATTTTCGCCATTTTCGTCTTCTTCGCTTCTCAATGTTCCACCGTTCACCAACACTTTCCAAAGATTCAAAACAAGCGTCGTATCAGTCGGGCAAATCAGCCCATCGGACACCGCTCCAAACAATGTTTTCTGGATAATTGTAGGCTTTACCTTCGTCAATTTGTAGAGCGTTGAAACGCCCTCTCTCAAAGCCAACGCAAAGAATATTTCAAGCCAGCAGTTCTCCTCTTCAGCAGTAAAATTGCTATATCCATCAAGTTCGCGCTTTTGTAGTTGAAGGAGTAGGCTATATGCGGTGAAATATGCGTGAACTTTACTGTCGACAATTCGTTCGCGGCCAACTACGAGCGGGAAAGTTGTATTGGATTTTAGGAACGAGTTTATCGCGTTAATTTTTTTCGTGTTGTTGTTTGGATCATCGCTCCATGCTATAACCGCATTACGATAGACTTCCAATACGGAATGCAACTTTTCATATTCGCATTCAAAAGATTTCTGCCTGGATTTTAGGACGAAGTTTATTTCCTGCTCCGTTTTCCCGTTGAATACAAGGTGTTCCGTGGCTTTATGGACTAATTTTCCTTCTTTTTCTTCATACGCTTCCGCATAGAGAGATACTTTGTCTTTTCCGTAATTTTCCTTTGAGTCAAGCAAAAGACCCGCAGGTAACAATGTCGAACTATACCGTCTTTCATAATTGCCATTAGAATCAGATGTTGTTCCGCCCAAGATGATTTTTTCAAAGTAGCCCGATGGATTCTTGTCCGTTTCAGAAGTATCCACAAAATGCAAGCAATAGGCTACAATAGTGATGCCCTCAAGGATGTTTCCTTGCTCATTTTTTACGGTTCCAAAAATGCGGCAGTTGCCATTTTGATCGGGATTCTTCGAAATATCAATCGGTCCAACATTAAGGGCCGCGCTAGGCTCGGTATAAATGTTGGATGTCCAAAGGGTATTTTGCTGGTAGTCTTCTACACGGATTCGAATTGTCGGGAATTCTAGGGTCGTATCCCCCTCTTGAAATTGCCAACTGGAATAATGCAAAGTGAAAGAGCCGTCGGCCGAAATGCCAGTTTCGGCAATTTGATGAAATTCGCCATTCTTTAGATTGTCGGCATAGACCTTACCCGCAGAAAACGGAACTCCGTTTTTGTTGAGTGTTCCGCAAATCGTCCAGTCTGTGGGTACAGGATAGGCCATCGATACCTCTCAAAAGCAATTTCGCATAATGTGCAAAATAAATGTAATCTATTTTGGGAATAAAAGGAAAAAAATGTTTGGAAATTTTGCGAATGTGTGAAAGTTTTCGTTAAGAAAATATTTTTGGAAAACTTTGTTTCTTTTTGGATTTTTTCAAAGGGTGAAAAGTTTTGCTGTTCTCTTGGTTGGAAAAATTTTAGGAAAGTTGCTTTGCCAAAAAAAATGATGACGATTGCTTTATTTGTATATTATGATTGATATTATTGATATAATTGATATAATAAAAATGAGCGTATCTTAGCCAAAAAATCTCAAAATACGAAATTTTCTCCCTTGCTTTTTTTTGCAGGCTTTCTAATTTTGGGTATGAACTGCAGTGCGTTTGTGCCGAGCAGCAACTTTAGAGGAACGATATGAAAACCATTATGGTGAACCCCAAGACGGTCACACGTCAGTGGAAGCTCATCGATGCCGAAGGCAAGCCCCTCGGTCGCGTTGCCAGTGCCGCTGCCCGTCTTTTGATGGGCAAGCACAAGGCTATCTATTCCCCGAACGTCGATACCGGCGATTTCGTGGTCATCATCAATGCGGGCAAGGTCGGGACGACCGGCAAGAAGGCCCAGCAGAAGCAGTATTTCCATCATACGGGGCACATCGGCGGTGAGCGCTGGATCACGTTTGACGCTCTGATGGCGAAGCACCCGACCGAACCTCTCGCCGAAGCGATCTGGGGAATGCTCCCGCATAGCGCTCTGGGCAAGAAGATGATGAAGAAACTTAAAATCTACGCTGGTGCGGAACAGCCGCACGCGGCCCAACACCTCGAAACCGTAACGCTCGATTTCTAGGACGGAGGATAAAGCTATTACTACCGCAAAATCTAAAAAGATCTACCGTGGCACGGGTCGTCGCAAGAACGCCATCGCTGCAGTTATCTTGAAGCCGGGTACCGGCAAGCGCACCATCAATGGTCGCGATTTCAAGGAATATTTCCATTCCGATGTCCAGGACATGATCGCGAACCTTCCGTTTTCCGTTCTCAACAATGCAGGCGAATGGGATGTCGAAGTCAACGCCCACGGTGGCGGAATTGCCGGCCAGATGGGTGCCGTCCGCTTAGGAATCGCTCGTGCGCTCGTTGCGAACAACGCGGAAGACAAGTCCGCTCTCAAGAAGGAAGGACTGATGACGCGTGACTCTCGTGCTGTCGAACGTAAGAAGTTCGGTCGCAAGAAGGCTCGCAAGAACTTCCAGTTCTCGAAGCGTTAATTTCCGAAAGCGAAATTTTCAAAGAAAAGGCTCCCGGTTCCGGGAGCCTTTTCCGTATGTGTCACATCAGGGGCGAAAGAATCTTGCAGAGCCATCCGAGCAGTCGCCGTGTGCGGGAAACGTTGCTGTTGTAGTTTTCGAGCGTCAGTTCTTCGCACTGGAGAAGGGTCGCTTGGAAGTCTTTTTCAATGTCCCGGACGGAATCTGTCTTGAAGAGGAAAGCTCCGCATTCGAAATGGTAATAGAAGCTGCGGTAGTCGAGGTTGACAGATCCGACGGTCGCCATCAGGTCGTCTGCGACAAAAATCTTGGAGTGGACGAAACCTGGCTTGTACAGATAGACGTGAACACCGCTTTGAATGAGCGTCTTGGCAAACCTCAGACCGATGCAGTAGGTAATGTAATGGTCGTAGTTTCCGGGAAAGATTACCTTGACATCGACGCCGCGGCCCGCGGCAAAAATTAACGCATTGAGGATGCTGTCGTCGAGAACCAGGTAGGGCGACATGATGTGAACGTATTTTTGCGATTTTCCCAGGATGTAGTGGTAAACATTTTCGGCAAGATCCTGGGAATTGTAACCGTCGTCCGCGTAGGGGATAACAGCGCCCGCTGCTTTAATGTCCTGTGTTTGGGCGGTAAGAAATTTTTCGCAATCCGATTCGATTTCGAATGTTTTCTTGTCGTGGGAATGCCAAATCTGGAGGAACATCTTGGTGAAGGATTGGACCGAGCTTCCTTCTACTTGGATAACGCTGTCTTTCCAATAAGCGAATCGGTGATGATCCCGATTGATGTATTCGTCGGAAAGGTTGGCTCCGCCTGTAAAGCAGGTTTTCCCGTCGATATCCATGATTTTGTGGTGGTCGCGGTTGTTCAGCCCCATATCGAAGACTGGAACCATCGGCATGAATTCCCTGGCTTCGATTCCCAGGCTTTTGAGCGCACGGCGAAAACGGCGAGAGGCTAATCCGACGGAACCGATACTATCAAATAGAATGCGCACCTGTACGCCATGCCTGGCGCGTTCGACGAGAATTTTTAGAACCTGGTCCCAAAAAGTTCCGATTTGAATCACAAAGTAATCGAGGAAGATGAAACGCTCCGCTTTTTCCAAGGCGAAAAGCATGTCGGGAAGGGCCGCTTCGCCGCTCGGATAATAGGTCGTGCGATTGCCGGAAAAGCAGGGAAAGTGTTCGATACTTTTTGTGTAAGTGGCGATGTCCCTAATTTCGGGAAATGTTTCCAGCGCCTTTTCGTCATGGTCTGTGCTTGCGGTGAATCTATTTGTAATCTCCTTCGCCAGGGAAAGCTTCTTGCCGACTTTTCTCTTTCCGTAATTGAGCTTTGTGAAAAAGTACATGGAAATCCCGAATATCGGAAAAATCAGGACGGGAATCAGCCATACCAGCTTGAAATCATTTTTCTGCGACGAGTTGATAAGATAGATGATGAATGCGAAGCCGATGACGAAGTTGAGTCCGACCAGAAAATTGTTATATGGCGTGAGACGCAGACAGAGATAGACGTAATAGGCCAGCTGGACGAGGATAAGCAGAAGCGTTAGCAGAAAGCGGCTGTAGATAAGGAATGTCCAGGCCTTGTGCTTTTCGAGTCTTTTTGTTTTTTGTTTCATGGGATTAAAAATATAAAAGGCTTTTGACGTTTGCGCGTCTAGGCTTTTTGTCGCGGTGCGAACTGCTCGCCTACCCGATGTTCAAAGCTTAGTTGGGAGAGCTTAGAGCTTAGAACTGAGAACGACTGGTTTAGTGGACTGTGGGCAGAATCGCAGACATTAAACTTCTGAGATACAAGAATATAGACTTCTGCAAATTTAAACTCTCAGTTTTAAGTTCTGCCATTGAATTCCTATTAATTCGTTTGAAAAATTCGTGGCGGAAAAACTATTTTTGAAATGTCGCAAGCAAAGGGTTCTATGTCGGAAATCATCCAGAAAGTTCGAAAGTTTCTGCCCGCGGCTTCCTTTTTTGGAGGCTTTACGTGGGATTCCTTTACACTTGGAAAGCTGGTGCAGACATCGGATCTGGCGATTCTTCTTTTGTACTATATCGCTTCGCTTGTCGCGTTGATTCTGCTTTCGGCTGCGCCCGGGAAATTCTTGGACAGATCCTGGTCGGAAAAATGGCAGGGGCGTTTTACGTATGCCGTCCAGTTCTGTTTTGGTAGCCTTTTCAGTGCGCTGGTGGTTTGCTATTTCAAGAGCAGCGGTTCCGTCGGTGCGTTTTTTCTCGTCGTGATTCTCGCCGGTTTCTTGGTGGCGAATGAATTTTTGCAGAAGAAATATGCGATGTTCGGATTTTCCCTTGCGCTGTTTAATTTGTTGGGGACGATGTATTTAAACTTTCTGATTCCGCACCTGGTCGATGGAATCGGATTTGGGTGGTTTTTCGTTTCCGTTCTGGTTTCTTTCGGCGTCTGTTTTGCCGCATTCAAGATTTCCAGGCGTTCCTTGAAAAATTTATTTGCGCCGATCGGGATTTCGGTGGCGTTGCTCTTGGCGTATCTTTTGAACTGGATTCCTCCGGTACCGCTCGTTCTCAAGGATCAGAACGCCTGTGTCGAGTTTTCGAAGGATTATTCCTGCCTGGTGGATAAACCGGGGATTTTGGAAAAAGCGGGAATCCGGTCACCGACGGTAACTGTTTTAAACGGGGACGGCGTGACTTTTGTGAGCTCCGTTTTCGCGCCTGCGCACATCGAAGCCCGGTTGGAACATCGTTGGTTTCGGAAAAATTTAAACACGGGAAATTTTGAACTGGTCGATAGGATTTCTTCGTCGCGGATGCGCACCCGCGGAAGCCGGGAAGAAGGCTTTCGCATCTACACGAAAAAGCGGAATCTTTCCGATGGAGTCTGGATGGTCGAATCCGCGGTCAAGGACGGACCGGTAATCGGTTCGAAGAAATTCAAGGTGAGAACTTCGTGCGGTGAAAATGTGGACCGCGTTGAGTGGAAAATCAAGTAGGATTTTAATCGATCGGTTTTTCCGAAAAGTTATTTTTTTAGATTGCACATTATGGGTACGACAAAAAAACTCAGTCAGAGCCTCGAAGATTACCTGGAAATGGTGCACATGCTGCACTTGTCCAAGGGGATTGCGCGGCTCAAGGATATCGCATCCGAGCTAGGCGTAAAGGCTCCATCCGCCGTTCGGGCGATGCATGAACTGAAAATGCTGGGTTATGTCGAACAGGAACCTTATGGTGGGGTTAATTTGACAAAAAGCGGACTTTCGGTTGCCAAATCCGTTTTCGGTCGCCACACGCTTCTCAAAAGCTTCTTGCTCCAGTTGGGGGTTTCCCCGAAAAATGCGGACGAGGACGCCTGTTCCATCGAACATGTCCTTTCGAGCGAAACATTGGACCGAATCGAATCCTTTGTTTCGAAAAATGCCCCGAAAAAAGCCCGCAAGTCCTGACTAAGAGCTTGCAATCGGGAGTTTTTGGGGTCGTCTCTGTCGTATAGACGTAAATGAGAACTGTCCGGTTTTCGAAATTCTGGTGGGCAAATCGATAAATGGGTTTCTTTTCGTTGAATGTAAACGAAAAATAAGTGCATCTCTTTAAATTTAGCCTTGACTAATTTTTTTTGGAACGCTATATTTAGCCTAGACTAATTAGCTTTGGCTAAAAAATGTAGCTGAAGCTAAAAAACAGGGATAACCAAAGGAAACACAATGAAAAAGACACTCGGCATGATTTTGGCTTCTGCGGTTGCTACGGCACCGCTGTTCGCGGAAGAAGCTCCGGCGAAGGAACAGACCGGTCCCCAGTTTTCCGTAGCGGGCGAAGTCGAATTCGAGGCGAATACGCACTTTAAGCAGGTCGATCCGCGCGACAGAGTCACAGACAACGGGAACGACAAGAAGTGGCTGCACGATTATTCGTCAACGTTCAACCTCGTATTTTCGGTGAAGTTCAACGAAAAATGGTCCGCGGAAGCGGGCATCTCGGCAGATGATGCGAATTCCGCCCCGTTTTTTGCATACGACGGTGCGTTCATCCAGTATCAGATGAACGATAATATCGCCATCAAGGCTGGTGATTTTACCTATTCGGAAGGCGCTTTCCGCTACTACGATTATGACGATCCGGGAGACGCGGCCGTGGGCATGACGGAACGCAATATTCGGGGTATCGAATTGAACGCTTACGGATTAGTGCTCGGCGCGGGCTGGGGAATCGACGATGACGATTGCATCGATGTCTATTCGGATTCGGGCGAAGAAGTCGGTTGCAAGTCCTATGATGTGCATGTCGCTTACGAACTCGCTCTCGGTTCGCATACCATCCGTCCGTTTGTGAACTACCAGAGCTACCAGCAGGAAAGCGCCAACCGTCTCCGTGCTGGAGTAACTGCAAACCTCGTCTTTGGCGAAGTGGTGAATGTCCAGGTTGCTTACGGTCTTCTTTCGGACATCGTCAAGGAAGACGAACCGAAGATGAGCCATGCCTTTGCGATTGAACCGGAATTCAACCTCGGCAAGCTGAATGTCAAGGGAACCGCTTTCTACGCTTACAAGGCGGACGAAAAGGATGTTCCGACCGAAATCGAAGTTCCTGAATATATGTTCGCTTATGTCGAACCGAGCTTTGCGGTGAACGACCAGTTCACTGTCGGCGTCCAGGGCGAATATCACACGATGTCCACCAACAAGGATGACGAACTTTCCCAGGTTTTTGTCGGTCCGAAAGCCTACTTCAGCCCGATGGAAAACCTCTCGGTCGAAGGCTATTTCCGCGCCTGCATCCCGGTCGGTGACGATTACAAGAAAGATAGCGGAAGCGCATACGCCGGTCAGGACGACGTGTATTTCGGAGCCGGTGCGACAGTCGGTTTTACTTTCTAACAAATGAAGGAGGTTAGAGCGATGCCTTTAACATTCTGTTCCATTGGAGAACTTTTTACGGTCAAGCGTCTGAGTGGCGACTCCGCTGTCAAGCAGCACCTGAACGAGCTTGGATTCAGCATCGGTTCACCGGTGACGGTCGTGGCTAGTCTCGGCGGAAACGTGATTGTGAAAGTGAAGGAATCGCGCATCGCTCTTGACCACAAATTGGCTAGCCGCATTATGGTATAAAGCGGTAAGGAGACACAGATGAAAACTTTACGTGATGCAAAGGTTGGAGAGACTGTCAAGGTTTCGAAACTGCGGGGCGAAGGAGCCTTGAAGCGTCGTCTGATGGACATGGGACTGACGAACGGGGCGGAAATCTATGTTCGAAAAGTAGCTCCGCTCGGCGACCCGGTGGAGATTACGGTCCGCGGTTATGAACTCAGTGTTCGCAAGGATGACGCGGAACGCGTGGAATTGGCATAGGGAGAACTGAAATGGCAACTACAATTGCTCTCGCAGGAAATCCGAACTGCGGAAAGACTACGATGTTCAATGCCCTGACCGGGGCGAATCAATATGTCGGAAACTGGCCAGGCGTTACCGTGGAACGCAAGGAAGGCAAGCTGAAAAAGTCCAAGGAAACGGTCGTTGCGGACCTCCCGGGTATTTATTCGCTTTCGCCTTACACCCAGGAAGAAGTCGTCAGCCGTGACTACTTGATGAGTTCCGCGCCGAACGTGATTCTCGACATTGTCGATGCGACAAATATCGAACGGAACCTTTACCTGACGACCCAGCTTCTTGAACTAGGAAAACCGACGGTAATTGCGCTCAACATGATGGATGCGCTGAAAAAATCCGGTTCGACCATCGACGTAAAGAAACTCTCCGAAAAGCTCGGGGTCGAAATTGTCGAAACGCAGGCGCTTTACGGCAAGGGCGTGCAGGAAGCGGCGGCGAAGGCTGTTGAAATTTCCCGTTCGAATGCGACCCAGAAACAGGCGAAGTTCGCCGACGATGTCGAAACCGCCATTTCCGAAATCGACAAGATTCTCCCGGCGAGTGTCGATGCGAAGCTCCGTCGCTGGTTTGATATCAAGCTGATTGAACGCGATAAGAACGTTTATAACCGACTATCCCTTTCGGATGCGGACAAGGCGAAAATCGAGGAAGTCGTGGCGAACCTGGAAAAGGCCCGCGACAACGACAGCGAATCGATTATCACCGACGAACGCTACAATTACATCGCAGACATTCTCGACGGCGTTTTGAAAAAGTCTGGCAGTCGCTTGACATTTTCTGACAAGGTGGACCGTGTGGTCACCAACCGGATTCTCGGCCTTCCGATTTTCCTTCTCGTGATGTATTTTGTCTATTACATTTCGGTTTCGACGGTCGGTTCGATGGGAACGGACTGGGCGAACGACCAGTTGATGGGAGAAGATGGCTGGCATCTGTTCGGTATCGGTTCCTCCGCTTACGAAGAAGCCGCGGGAGAATTTGAAGATGCAAGCGTAATCGTGGACGCCGCCGACAAGCGTAACGCTTACAAGCTCGCGGCCCAGAAGATTGTCGATACCTATGCGGTGCAGAGCCAGATCAGCGCTTTTGCGGCAAAGGGCGATTCGATTGTAACGATCGGGGACAAGACTTTTGCCCTGACGGATTCCGCAGTCGTCAATACGGCAAAGGCTTTTGTCGCGGAAGGGGCGAATCTTTCCGTTCTGCCGGAAGCTGAAAATGCCGAAGTTTCGGACGGTGAAGATGGCGAAGAAAAGGAATCTGCCGAAGCTATCGTGATGACTTACGAACGCGCCCAGGCGATTCTCGCCGATAAGGATGAGGAACTCAACCCGGCGTATATCACTTTCGAGCGTGAAGCGGAAGAAGGCGAGGAACCGACGGTGGATTCCGTTGCGTTCAATGCCGAAAATATCGCAGCGGCGAAAGCGGTTGTCGAAAAGGGCGAGCCCGATCCGTCCGATTACGGAATCTTCATTCCGGGATTGACGGCTTTTGTCAGCGGTCTTTTGGAAAAAGGCGGAGCAAACGAAATCCTTTCCGATGCGCTTGTGAACGGTGTCATCGGCGGTATCGGAGCCGTTGTGGGCTTTACCCCGCAGATGTTCATCCTGTTTATCCTCCTTTCTCTTATCGAGGACTGCGGATACATGGTTCGCATTGCGTTTGTCATGGACCGCATTTTCCGTCACTTCGGACTTTCGGGAAAGAGCTTTATCCCTCTTCTCGTGTCGTCGGGTTGCGGAATTCCGGGCATCATGGCTTCCAAGACGATTGAAAACGATAACGACCGTCGCTTGACGATTATGACGACGACGTGGATTCCTTGCGGGGCGAAGCTTCCTGTGCTTGCCTGTATGGCCGGCGTCATTGCCGCCCAGATGGGTTCCGGTTCGTGGGTTGCTCCATTGATGTACTTCATCGGTATCGCAAGCGTCCTGATGGCCGCTATTATGCTCAAGAAGACAAAGCCTTTCCACGGGGAAGCCGCTCCGTTCGTGATGGAACTTCCGCAATACCACTTGCCGCAGCCGAAAACGGTCTTGCTGCACGCCTGGGAACGCACCAAGGGATTCCTTATCAAGGCTGGAACGATTCTTTTCCTCGCCTGTCTCGTGATGTGGTTTATTTCGACTTACGGCTGGGAAACTCCGGCTCCCGAAGCGGAACAGGAAGTTGCGGCGGAGATCGTGGAAACGCCGGTGATGGCTGTCGATGGAATCCAGATTCTCGGAACGGAAAAAGCTTCTGCCGCTGAAGAAACCGCAGAAGAGGAATCATTCACCGCTCTGACTCACGATTCCGAAAACTTGGAATTCGGCATTGTCGAAAACCAGGCGAACTCCATCATTGCCCGCATCGGCGATAAGCTCCGCTACATTTTCATCCCGCTAGGCTTTGGCGGTGAACAGGGCGGTTGGCAGGCTGCGGCCTCGTCTCTCTCCGGATTCTCTGCGAAGGAAGGCATTGTCGTGACGATGGGTGTGCTGGGTGGCGTCGATGGCGACGATGCGGATGCTGCTCTCGAAGAGGAAGAAGCGACGAACAAGGTTGTCGCTGCGGTGAAGACTTGGTTCCCGACGGCGCTCGCGGCGTTCTGCTTCCTGCTCTTCAACCTGCTCGATTCCCCGTGCCTTGCCGCCATTGCGACGATGGCCCGAGAACTCAATGACCGCAAGTGGTTTTGGTTTGCGATTGTCTTCCAGAACGTTTGGGCCTGGGTCATGACGTTCATCGTCTATCAGATCGGTAGCGTGGTTACGGGTTCTGGATTTACGGCGTGGACGGCGATTGCCTGCGTGCTTGCCGCGGCGATTCTCTTCCAGCTGTTCCGCCCGGATCCTTACAAGGGCAAGACGTTTGGCGCGGTCCGTTCGGTCGATGTCATCGCAAACAAGAAGTAAAAAGAGGTGCCTATGTTTGCCAATATCCTGGTTGTTGCGTTTCTCGCCGCGTGGGGTTTTGTCTCGCTCCGCTATATGCTAAGGATGACAAGGCATGCGGTGAAAAAGCGCGGACCGGCCTGTATCGGCTGTCCAGGATGTGGAGCGGGCATAGGACGGCATTGTAAATAAGCCTTTGCCATAGACGATTCCCTCGGGGCGCAAGCTCCGGGGGAATTTTACTAGGACTATTTTCGGGGCGGATGGTCCTTATTTTTTTTCAGGATGAGTTAACAAAATAATTGAGATGTTGGGGTCGATTCAATATTGCGACGAGGGAATGTTTTTATCATAACGGAGCTCACTTAGAACATCGGAATGCCACCGTGAAGCCTTTATAATTTTTGAAATTCCGAAAATCGAGGTTCGGGAAAAGCGAATTGGAACTAGGGGACAAACGCAGCTCGCCTTGGCGCTCTGCTCTGGACGTTTCCGCTCGGAAAGCTTGCATAAAAACTGTCCAATAAAAAAGGACCGGCTTGCCGGTCCTTTGCGTTTACATTGTAGATATTCGCTGCTATTTTGCGGAATCGGTAGTCTCGGCCGGAGATTCGGCGGAGAGTTCTTCGGACGCCTTGTGGACGATGAGAGAATCCGGCGTGTATGTCGGAATTGGAGCGGCCGGTACGACTTCTACGGAGACCGGCTTGTCTGCCGCCTCGGGCGCTTCGAAGAAATTGATCTTGGAAAGCCCGAACATCATGAGCCAGGAAATGACAAGTCCGCCGATTCCCATGACGATGCCCGTCTTGGCCATGCCGTTTGTATCGGTGTAACCTGTCGCATGGGCGAGCGCATTCGGGGGCGTCGAAATCGGAAGGCACATGCCAAGCGAGCTTGCAAAGGCGACGGATACGAGGAGCGCGGTAACTCCGCCGAGAGGGGCCAGGTTGTCCTGGCAGGCAACGGCGACCGCGATAAAGATGGGGACGAGAAGGCTCGCCGTGGAAGTGTGGCTCATGAAGTTCGCCATGAAAAGGCAGATGAGGCCGCTGCCGATCATCAGTGCGAACGGCGACCAGGTATTGAACGGAATCGCATTGATGAGATGCCGTGCGAGTCCGGTTTCCTGCAATCCGAGACCGAGCGCAAAACCGCCGGCGACAAGCCAGAGAACGTCCCAGCTCATGTCGTTCAAGTCTTTCTTCGTGATGACGCCCGTCAAGGCGAATACCGCCATCGGAATCATTGCAATCACGTTGTCGTTAATGCCGTGGACTTTGTTTCCCGTAATCCAGAGAACAACGCAAAGTGCAAATGTGACATAGACGATAATCGCCCGCGGAGAAGTATCGAACTTATTTGCCCCTTCGCCTTCGATTTTCAGAATCATTTCTTTCATCTTGATCGGATAAATCTTCAGGAGAAGTACCCAGGCGATTGCCATTAGAACGATGACATAGGGGATGCCGAACATCATCCATTGCCCAAAGCTCACGTTGAATCCCGCGTTTTGGAGAGCGCCGAGCGCAATTGCGTTCGGGGGCGTTCCGATCGGAGTCCCCATACCGCCGATGTTCGCTCCGAGCGGAATGGCAAGAGCGAAGGCGGCCTTGCCGCGGTCGTCTTCGTCAAAGAGCTTGAGGACCGGTCCCAAGATGGCGAGCATCATTGCGGCGGTTGCCGTGTTGCTCATGAACATCGAAAATATGGCGGTAATCATCATCAGGCCCAGAAGAACGTATTTCGGATTTTTACCGAACGGCTTGAGGAGCACGCGCGCGAGATTCTTGTCCATATTATATTTTGTCGCGGCGGAAGCAAGGAAGAAGCCTCCAAGGAAAAGCATGATGATTGGGTTTGCAAATGTCGCCATGATGGACTTGAACTGAAGGGGCGTAACGCCTTCGACGCGGAACGGCAGCAGGGCGGAATTCGAAAGGGTGAGTATCATCAGCACGATGACGAGCATCGAGGTGGACCAGATGGGGAACGGTTGCAGAATCCAGAAAAGCGCCGCCATCACGAAAATGGCAATCACGCGGATTTCCAGCGGGTTCAGGAGGTTTTCCCCGGTGAGGCCTAGGGCCTCGTAAGGAACGAAAAGCGCAGCGATTGCTAAAATCGATGCGATAATCAGTTTTATCAGTTTTGCTTTTGTCATGATTTTTCCCATGTTACAGATAGGAGTTGTATCCTATCGAATGATTGCGCAAAGTTAGTAAATAAAAGGTCCCGGAAAAACCCTGTCTGGAATTAGGAAAACGGGGCAAAAGGAAAATAATTTTTTACATGGAGCTTTTGCTGATAAAGCGTCTTTAACGGGGAATTTTCTGCCGGGAAGCGGGTTTGGCAATTTGTATATTTCCGATATGACTACAAAGCAATCCCTAGTCGAAAGATTTTCTAAATGGTACATTCCCCTGGTTTGCCGAAATAAGTTCAAGGCGCTGGCTTTTTATCTAATCCTCGCGCTTGTTCTCGCATTTCCTATCTTGGTCTATCCCGGACTGAAACTCGATGCGGATCTTTCGAAACTTCTGCCGGAGAAGACTCCGAGCGTTGTCGCCCTGAAGGAATCCTACGAGCGTTTCGGCAGCACGGATCGCTTTATGATAGCAATCCAGAGCGAGGACCCGGAACTTGTCGCCGCACTGCAGGATTCGATCAGCGGATATATCCACAGAAACTGGCAGGGGGACTTTGTCTCGACGCAGGTCGATAACGATAACCAGTTTTTTAAAGACAAGGCGCTTCTGTATCTTCCGACAAAGTACCTGGAAAATATCCGCGACAACCTGGAAGATGTCCAGCTTGAAATCGGTCGGAAGAACGCGCCGCTGACGGTGGATTTGCTCGGGGACGATGCTCCGAAAAAGAAGCGCGTCTGGTTTGACGCGAGCATTCCGCAGGAACTTGGACTTCCCGACGAAGCGGCTGGCGCCTTTGACGCCTTTTTCAAGAAAGATTCAAAGGAAAACAGAAAGTCGGAGGAATGGGATAACAAGGCTCCCGTTCCCGCCCATCTGAAAAATCGTCTGATCGGTTCGCCGAAACCCGATAGCACAGGAAAAATTCTCTTCAACGGCGTTGTCAATGCAAAGCTTCTCAAGCCCTCGACCGATTACGAATTCGTCACCCATATTCTCGCCCGCACCGATACGCTGCTTTCCTATTTTAGCGGCAAGGAATATCCGGTTCCCACGCGCTTTACCGTGGAAGGGACTTACGAAGGCCTCAAGGAAGTCGATGAGGTCGCAAACGACAGCATTTCCTCTTTTGCCATCAGCCTTGTCCTGATTCTTCTTTTGACGGTTTTCTTTTTCCGCAGCATCAAGGGACCGGTTCTTGTCGTGTCTTCTGTTCTCTATGCCTGCATTCCGACACTCGCCTTTACTGCGCTTTTTTACGGGCGACTGAATCCGTTTACGGTTTTCGTCGCGTCCATTATCCTCGGAATCGGCATCGACTATTCGATTCACATTCTGGGAACGGCTCAAAAGCTGCGCCGAAAATACGCAACGCTTGAAGAGGTTCTCGAACATGCGCAGAAAAAGATGATCAAGCCGTTTTTCCTGGCGAGCCTTACGACTATCGCCGCATTCCTCACGTTGCTTGTTGCGCATTTCCGAGGATTTTACGAATTTGGCGTGGTCGCTTCGTGTGGTGTCCTGTTCAGTATGCTGACTTCGGTTCTCGTCTTGCCTGTCTTTGTCAAGTGCCTCGGCGGGATTCCTGCCGCACCGCAAAACAGCTTTTTTCCGAAGTCCTGGAATGAAGAGAAAATATTCAAGTTTTTCAAGTATGCTGCGGTTGTCGGGTTTATCCTAGGGGCGGCTTCGCTCTGGTTTGTCCGCGACGTGGATTTTGAGCATAACCTGAGAAATCTCCGTCGTGTATCGACTGCGCAAAGCGTCGCTAAAAATAAAATTTCGACGAAGGTAACGAAGGCTTCGAACAAGGCGGTCACATCGACGCCGGCTGCGGTGATGGGATCAAAGCCGGAACAGCTCGATAAGCTGTATGACACGCTGATGGTTCGCTTGCGTGATGAAAAGGATCCGATGCTCGGAAGTTTTCTCACGCTCCGGACATTCGTACCGTCTCTCGATTCGCAGAAGGCGAGGCTTGAAATCATCGATGAAATTCGGGAATTGGCAAACTACAAGGTCTTTGACCGGGCGACAGGCGAAGATTCGGCAAATATCGCTGCGCTGCGAAAGCTGGCCCAGGTCGATGAAACGTTTACCGCCGAGGATATTCCGTCTTGGTCGCTCGACCTTTTGCGCGAAAAGGACGGTTCCTACGGAAAGATCGGGTTTATCTACGGAGATTTTCCGAGCTGGGACGCGAATGCTCTCCATAAATTCCAGGAACGTTATGGTCACTGGAATTTTGACGGGGAAGAGTTGCGCACGTTTTCTTCGCAGTTCATCCTTTCCGACGTGATTGAATCCGTCAAGGAAGACAGTTTCAACCTGGCGTTTCTCATCATCATCGTCATCTTTGCGACGCTTGTAATTTCGTTCCGAAAGCCAAAACTGTTTGCTGCGGGTTGTATCTCGTTTGGAATGGGTGTCCTCCTGACCCTAGGTCTTTTGGGATTCCTTACGCACTTCTTTGACTTTGGAAAAATCAGCATCTACAACGTGATTGTCATTCCGATGACGCTTGGAATCGGGATCGATGCGACGATTCACATCATCAGCGCCTGGACTTCGACGAAGGGAATTACCCTGCGCGAACTTTTGGATACGACCGGTAGAAATGTCATGGCGAGTTCGACGACGACCGCTGCCGGCTTTGTCGGAATGCTCTTCACAACGCACCGCGGGCTGAAGGGAATCGGCGATTTGGCGTGCATCGGAATTATGACCTTTTTGGTTACGAGCATCATTTTCTCGGTTTTCTTCTGCAAAATTTGGCTGAAGCGGAAGGAGTGAGTAGTGATCGGTGATTAGGAATCAGGAGTCAGGAGTCAGGAAATAGAAGTTAGGCGTTTGGAGAGTGGAGTGTGGAGTTGCGAACGTTTGATGTTCGCTGTGCGACACTAACAACTAATCACTAATAACTGATAACTGACGACCGATCACTAACGACTGACCGCCGACCACCAATGTCAAATCCAAACGTTATTTTTTATTACAGGCGATTGTTGACGAAATGCAAGAACACGGTTATATTTTAACCGTGGAATTTCTTTCAACGAAAATCACGATAAACTTTTGGGCCGTCGTTCTTTTGGCAAGCTGCCTGAATGCCGCGGTTGTCGTTGAAACGCGGGACGAGCAAGTCCAAAATACGTCACAAACCCTTCTCCGTTTGCGGGCGTTCAACGGCACGGGGGACACCCTCCGAAATGTGGAATTCCGGTACTTTTTGGCGGCAAAGCCTTCGCCCGCCGTTCTTGAAAAATATTACTTGCCCGGTGCTGACGCGACAATCGACTCTTCGTCTTCAACGGGGGCGGTCGTAAAAATTTCCGTTCCCATTTTCGCTCCCGGCGTTTTTCCGGACAGCGGCGGCCTTTCGCTCGGGCTTCATTTTCCGGATTGGAGCGATTTCGAAAAGGGGAAGGATTTCAGCTCGCCGGAATCGGGGCAATTTGCGCAAACCGAAAAGGTGGCGGTTTACGTGGACGGGGAATTTTTGCAGGGAATCTTGCCGGGAACTCTTCCGGACGCGAGCCCTGTTTCGCTTGTGGATGGAGCCGGAGTGTCGCTTTCGCCGGGAGAAAAGGTGCATTTCGCTTGGCGCGAGGTCGATGGGGCCAAAAGCTATCGGTTGAACGTCTTTTCGGCGGCGGACACTTCGATTGTTTTGCGGCGGGAAACGGAAGAAACCAAAGCCGACGTCGCTTTGGATTCCGGTGAGTATCTGTGGCGCGTGGAGTCGTCCGAGTACGGTTTGGGAAGCGTCGCGTGGAACGAAAAAGTGAAGCTCTTGGACGATTTGGTTTGGCGACGTCTTTCCGTCTTTGCCGACACCACTTGGATTGCGGAACGTTATTTAAACGTGACTCCGCTTGCCGCTCGCAAGGACACGCGAATTTTGGATGTCAAATGGGGCGAAATGGCCTTCGCCCGGGAATGGGATGAACCGCATTTGGAGCATTCTCATTATGATGAAGAGGAAAGCGACCGTTGCTGGGCGGTCGGCGCGCAAGCACTGAATCACTATTACGGCGGAAACATCAGTCAAGACGAGATTAAATTAAAATTTAAAGGCCATCCTAATTTGTTCGTTTTTTCCGATTCCACTAAAGCAAAAATTTTAGGGGCGTTTTTACATTCTGCGCAAGGAGGACTCGATAATATATATTTCCCTTCTCTATTACTTTGGGTATTGAATGAAAACGCATCCCTTACCCGTAAAGATTCTCTCCCTTCGGAAACGGATGTGAAAACGTGGATAAATGCAGGGATTCCCCTTTATGTTTGGACAGAACGTCATGTGATGATTTTGGACGCTTACCGGATTTCGCTTTCGGGGCGTATGGACGTGCGCCTCTTGAATACGGACAACGACGGAACGGTGGAATGGCGGGTTTTAAAATCTTCGGCATTGAAAGGTTTTATTGCGGCGACTGTTTCGGGGGATGTTCGCAAATCGGACGTTCGAATCCATACGGATTCGGATGGCGACGGGTTGATGGATTACGACGAAATCGAGCGCTTCGGTACAGACCCGTACAATCCCGATTCGGATGGAGATGGCATTGACGACAAAACGGAGATTTTTTCCTATACGATAAGAGAAAACCTTCTAGATTCCAATAGAACTGTGTGGAAAATAGGCCTAACTGAATTATTTTACGCAGACATCGATGGCGATAGCTTGCGGGCCGAATTGGACTTCGACTCGGACGGCGGAGGCAAGGCGGATGGCGAAGAAGACAAAAATAAAAACGGCTTGAAAGAAAGTGATGAATCGGATGTTTACGATGCGGACGACGATTTCACTCCGATAGAAATCGGTCTGGATGTCCCTGGAATCCTGACGCTTTATGCAAGGGAGCATCTGTCCGTAAATGACGGGGTAAGGTGTCGTCAAAATTCAAAAAATTGTGACATTGCTTCGGAATCAAAGGATTCTGCGTATGCAGTGAGCATTGGGCGTAGTGCTTATGTACGTCGCGTCTCGTCAAAAGGGGGCATTTTTTTTAGAGATTATGCGGCGGTAACGGGGAATGTTCGGGTTTACTCTTTGCCGGAAAAAGTGTTGAACTTGGAAAAACAAAATAATGTAATATTCGACAAAGCCTTTATTCTTCAATTAGAAACACTGTGGCCGTACCGCGTCGCAGAACTTCCGACAACTCCAAATGCAGGGCAAGTCGCCAAAGAAATTGCCTACAATGAAAGTTACACCTTGAAAGACGGCGACCGTTTTCAGACATTAAAAGTGCACCCCGGCGGAACACTTTTTGTGGAACCTGGTGAAATGTACATCGGGAACATCCAATTGGAATCCGGCAGCAAAGTGCTATTCATCAATCCGGGAATGCAGACAATTTTGCATTTACACGGCGGCGTCATTTGGCGGGCAAGAACGTTGAATGACGACTTGGAAAAAGTCGCCAGAGGCTTCAAGCTCATTCAGTACGGAAGCGAAACGATGACGGTAGAAGGGATGTGGGCGGGTACGATTTTTGCCCCGAACGCCGATTTGGTTTTGGGCCAGTCGAGTAAAAAGCTCTACGGGCGTTTCCTCGGCAAGAACGTAACTGTTCACCAATATACACAAGTTTACGGCATTCCGTTTGCTCCGGAAATGAACAGCGCAATCGCAAGGAGGAAATGATGAAAAAAGTTTGGAGTCTTTTAATCTCTGTTGGAACGTATTTTTCTTATGCTTTAGACTTTAGTCCGGAGACATTGGATTTGGTTTTCCATTCGTTAAAAATGGATGAAAATCAAATTACGGAATCTTTTTGCGACTCGATTGAATCGCTCTGGGTCAAAAAAATGGGAAAATTGTGTGAATCGTCAACCAACTCGATAGCGTACAACGCTCCCGCGGACGAATCCGTTTATCTGGAAATGGAAAGAAGCGATTCGTTGCTGACCATTCGACTGTACCGGGAATACCAAATCTGTATTGATCCTTTTCTTTCGCCATCCGAAGTTTCGGGAAATTCTGGGAAACTGCAATTTAGCGAAGTTCTGAAAATAGAATTGTTGAGAATGCAGTCTTTTGGAATTATAAAAATGCAGCAGGACTCTCTTGAGAATTTTTTACAAGAAAAAATAGAATTGATGAAGGCTGTGGGAAAGTGTGAAGACATTGACGGTGTTTCTTTTTTTGAAGAAAACGGCGCCGAATGGACAATCGGCCCCGGCTGCTGCTCGCTTGTGGATTCTTCCACAGCGAGTTCCCACATTTCGAAAGTTTCGCAGGGCGTCCGCGCGGAGAAGGTTTCGGCGGGAAAATTTCGTTTGTCTGGAGTCCCTCTCGGTATGGAAGTTTCCGTTTTCGATTTGAACGGGAAGTTGCTCCTGCGCAAAAATTTCGACGGCGGCTTTTTGGAAATCCCGAACGTTCCTGCGGTCGCCCGGGTGCATGGGAATTGGTTTTGGATGAGGTGAGTTTGTGACTCCGGGAATGCAGACAATTTTGCATTTACACGGCGGCGTCATTTGGCGGGCAAGAACGTTGAATGACGACTTGGAAAAAGTCGCCAGAGGCTTCAAGCTCATTCAGTACGGAAGCGAAACGATGACGGTAGAAGGGATGTGGGCGGGTACGATTTTTGCCCCGAACGCCGATTTGGTTTTGGGCCAGTCGAGTAAAAAGCTCTACGGGCGTTTCCTCGGCAAGAACGTAACTGTTCACCAATATACACAAGTTTACGGCATTCCGTTTGCTCCGGAAATGAACACCGCAATCGCTAGGAGGAAGTGATGAAAAAGATATTGTTTTTGGGAATTCTATTGATCGATTTGGCTTTAGCAACTCCCCCGGAAACGAAGTATTTTTCGAATTTTGAATTCGTCAATTACGAAAATATTCCGAAAGCCTGCGAAACGATAATGCAGCTGCCTACTTTTGACGACGGGGCAAACTGCGACAACGACTTTTCCATTTATTATAGATCGCCGTTGGATTCCACGGTGTCGTTCGGATTTATGTTTTATGAAAATTCTATTTGGATAAATCGTAATACGCAAGTTTGTGAAGGAGACGCCTTTGGGCATGTTGCGGTAGGCCAAAGCGGGACGCTGCAATTCAGTGAAGTTTTTCTAGCGGAGTTTTTGCGGCTTCAGGAATTGGGTGTGGTCGACATGGAAAAAGATTCCGCCGAAGCGTTTGTTTTAAGCGTGATAGATTCGTTGAAAGTGGGAAATAAAGGCTATTGTGACGATATCGATAAGGCTTACGGAATTTACACAATGCTACCAAATTATAGCTGCTGCTCGCTTGTGGATTCTTCCACAGCGAGTTCCCGCATTTCGAAAGTTTCGCAGGGCGTCCGCGCGGAGAAGGTTTCGGCGGGAAAATTTCGTTTGTCGGGAGTCCCTCTCGGTATGGAAGTTTCCGTTTTCGATTTGAACGGGAAGTTGCTCCTGCGCAAAAATTTCGACGGCGGCTTTTTGGAAATCCCGAACGTTCCTGCGGTCGCCCGGGTGCATGGGAATTGGTTTTGGATGAGGTGAGTTTGTGACTCCGGGAATGCAGACGATTTTGCATTTAAACGGCGGCGTTATTTGGCGGGCAAGAACGTTGAACGACGACTTGGAACGCGTGGCGAAAGGATTTTTACTTGTCCAGCACAGAGACGAAACGATGATTGTGGAAGGGATGTGGGCCGGGACGATTTTCGCTCCGAATGCGGATTTGGTTTTGGGCCAATCGAGCAAAAAACTCTACGGACGCTTTCTCGGGAAAAATGTAACGGTCCACCAATATGCACAAGTTTATAGCGTTCCGTTCAATCCGGAAATGAAAACCGTCATCGCGGGGAGGGGAAGATGAAAAAAATGTTTTTATTGTTCTTTTTCGTATCGACTTTTTTTTCGTTTTCTTCGGGCCAGCCTCTCGTCGACAATTGGGGTTTCGCTTCGCTAAAAATCGATTCCTCCGCGATGAAATCGGCTTGCGAAATCTATGCCCAATATTTTGTGGATTCGTCACAAAAAGAGAAATTCTTTTACGATTGTGCGGACGGGAACGGCATCGGTTTCAATTCCCTATTGGATTCCACGGTTCGCGTTTATTTTACAGGCAACGAAATAGAACAAGCTTTGGAGATGATGCGAACTTCGCAAGATTGCGTCGGTCCGTATCCGGAAGACAGTACGGCGGGAACGCCGGGGACACACCAGTTCAGCGAAGTGATGTTGTTCGAGCTTTTGCGGTTGCAGGAATGCGGAATCATCGAGATGCGGCGGGATTCGCTCGAAACGCTCCTGTTGTCCGCCATTCTGCAGGTGAAAGCAAAAAACAAGAAATGCCCGGATTTGGATTGGGGCGTTTACGGGGAAACCAGCGGAGCGGGAGACTCTCCAATCGGCCCCGGCTGCTGCTCCCTCGTGGAGTCTTCCACGGCGATTCCCCGCGTTTCGAAAATCTCACGGGACATTCGCGCGGAGAAAGTCTCGGCGGGAAAGTTTAGGCTTTGGGGCGTCACGCTCGGTGCGGAAGTTTCCGTCTTCGATTTGAATGGAAAGGTGCTATTGCGCAAAAATTTCGACGGCGGCCTTTTGGAAATTCCGAATGTTCCCGCGGTCGTCCGGGCGCGTGATTAGGAATTAGTGGTCAGCGGTCGGTGTTCAGGAATTAGAGTTTAGAACTTGGAGCCGCGAACATTTGAGGCCCGGTCTGCAATGCCAGCAACTAATAACGAATCTCTGACAACCGACAACTAATCCCCGCTCACCGGCAGCATCTTGTCGTTTCGGAGCAGGGAGCGCAAAACCTTGCTCGCACCGACGGCATGATTTCGCCAGCTGCTAGAGAGCGAATCGTTAACTTGGGAGTATGTCCCGTTTGCGCCACGGTAGATTTCCTCGCTTTCGAGACCGCCTGTCAGGACAAAATCCCTGAAACCTAAAAAGTAGGCGTTCTGGGAAAAGAAGAGGGCGGGCTGTTCGGCGGGACGCTTTTCCGTGAGCAAATCGTAGCCCCAGAAATGGCTAGGAGCCTTTACCTGTGCAAGGTCGAGAACGGTCGGGCCGATGTCGAGCTGCGATGCGACATCTTTTCGGATTTCAAGCCCAGAAAAAAGATTCGAATCCGCGGAAAAAATACCGATGAAAATCTGTGCCGCGGCAACGCCTAGGGGTTGGGGAACCGTGTAATCGATGGAATCGACAGGCGTGTCATGATCGCCTAAAATGACGATCGCCGTTCGGTCAAAATCCGGCCGTTCGGCAAGAGCCTTGAAAAGCTTCCCGAGCTGTGAATCCGTGTAGCGCAGGGCGTTTCGGTAACGGTCCATCGCATTGTCGGGCTTTGGAGCAAAATCGTCCGGGTAGCCGTAAAAGGGAATATGCGTCGAAATCGTGTTGAAAGTGAGGAGCCAGGAAGAATCGGTCGGCAAGCTGTCCAGCATTTGCAGGACGATGTCCATTCCCAGGCTGTCTGTCGTTCCGGGCTTGCCGGGTTCGGGCATTTTCCAATCGTTTCCGTAAAATTTCTCGATAAATGGGAGCGTGTGGTCAAAAATCGGATTTGAAATTGTCATATATTGTCTGACATAATCCGTCATCAGCTCGGGAAATCCAACGAAGTGATTGGAAGCGTAAAAACTCGGAACGTCGCGGTTCGGGTGGGACGGAAAACCGAAATAGGTCGCCATGGTCCCACGGACTGTCGGGTAGCCGCCGCTGAAAGCGTTTTCAAACCAGAGACCGCCTCCGCCGTTTGAAAAATATTTTCCTTGGGAAAGCGCCCAAAGGTTCGGGGCGAGAGTCGTGTCGCCGGAAAGCATCTGGTTGAGGATGCGCCCCTTGAAGGATTCCCCGAAGATGAAGACGATGTTGTAGGGATGTTTTGCCCGGTATTCCTTTTCGGGATCCTTGCGGTAGGCGGGAAATTCTTGATCGATTCTTTCCTTGTCGAAATTTTCGGGCAGGAAGGCGTCGAGGTCGGCGACGAGTTCGTCCGTAATCGTGTAATTGTCGCGTACAAATTCAAAGGTCTCTTCGGCGGCGATGTGCAAAATCGGAGCGGTCAGCGTGTGCTTTCCGAGCGTGAATCGCATATCGACCTGTGTTCCTAGGACGGGAATCGTCTTGATTCCGCGCGTTCCGGCGAGAAACAGCGCAAGCGGGATGACGGAAAGGACCATGCCCACGGTAAAAAGCGTTACCGGAATCCTGAAACTTCTGGCTTGAATCGAGGCCTTTTTCTTTCGGGATAGGTAAAGGATGATGGCGGTCCATCCGGCGATGTCGATAAAGAGAAGCGAAAGCCAGCCGACGGTTCCCTTGAAGTCTCCGCCGAGCGTGGAAACGGTTGTCGAATCGGTGATGTTCGACAGGTGAAAGTAGGTGCGCAAAAACGAGTAGGAGAGCCGTTGGTGGGAAAACCGGAAAACTTCGTAATCGACCGCGGCGAGGATGAAGTAAAATAGGAAAAATCCGGCAAGGAGCCGGGGCTTTTTAAAAAAAGCGAAGAGGGAGGCGAGAACGAGAATCGCCCCGTATGCCATGGAAATCTGCCAAACGGTTTTTCCGGCGAACATCTCCGACAGGGAAAGCCCGAGCGGGTCGGGAAGCGCATAGAATAGGACGAGCATTGCGCTTTGCAGGAAAATGGCAAACAGGGTAATCAGAATAAAAGGATTCATAGGATTTCGTCCGAAGTGGCAGATAGAATCGCTTGAAATTTGTCCGGCGGGCTAGTGGATATTCGACTTAATCGTTTCGACGGCCCGTGCGAATGTCGCGTCTTCCTGCATTTCCTTTTCGATGGTCTTTATCGCATGCATGACCGTGGAATGGTCGCGGTTTCCGAACCGCATCCCGATACTCTTGAGGCTGAGTGTCGTGAGCTTTTTCATGAGGAACATGGCGACCTGGCGCGCGTGGGCGACTTCCTTCGTGCCGCGGCCCGCTTCGAGAAGCTTGTCCTCGGGAACGTCGAATTCCTGGGAGACAGCGTGGATGACCGCTTCGATTCCGACGCGGCGCTTGATGTTCGGGATGATGTCGGCGACGACTTGCCGTGCGAGCGAAATGCTAATGTCCTGCTTGAGAAGGCTCGACTGCATCGCTAGCCGAACGATGGCCGCTTCGAGCGGACGGACGCTCCCTTCGATGTTCTCGGCGAGGTAGGCGAACACGTCGTCGGAAATGTCTAGGTGGCTGTTGTTCGCCTTTTTCCGGAGGATAGCTTCGCGGGTTTCAAAGGCTGGCGGCTGGATATCGACGGTAAGGCCCGAAGAAAATCGGCTCACCAGGCGATCGGAAAGGCTCTTGACTTCGGCTGCCGGCGCGTCGGACGTGAGGACGATTTGCTTTCCCGCCTGGTGCAGCGTATTGAAAATATGGAAAAATTCGTTCTGGGTTTCCGTCGAACCGCTCCAGTTTTTGATGTCGTCGATGAGAAGCACGTCAACATCTTCGCGGTAGAATGAGGACCATTCGTTCGTGTTTCCGTTTCGGATGCTTTCCGTGTATTCCCGCTGGAAATCGTTTGCGGGAATATAGCGGACGACCTTTCCCGTCGCGTTTCCCAGGATATAGTTGCCGATTGCTTGCAGAAGATGAGTCTTTCCAAGCCCGGACGCTCCGTAGATGAAGAGCGGGTTGTACTTGCTGTGGTCCGGGTTTTCGGCGACGGCAAATGCCGCGCTGAAAGCGAGCTTTGACTTGTCCCCGACGACAAAGTTTTCGAAACTGAGTTCCTCGGAAAGCTTTATCGGCTGGCAGAAATCGTGCGACGGCGCCGATACGCTCGGATTGGTTTCGGCGTGCTGAAAGTCAAAATCCAGGTGCTGCCCGGTCGCCTCTTGCCAGCTGATTTCGAGAAGAACCTTGTAGGGCAGGTAGGACTTGACGTCCTTATTCGGCGGAAGCAGGACGGAGCATCGGCGGTCGGTGACGTTTAGCAGGTCCAGCTTGGCAAACAGGTCGTTAAAAACGGCATCCGAAATCTTGCCGTGCAAAAGTTCCAAACATTTCTCGAATTGCGGGTTCATAAGGCATAATTTAACTATTATTGGCTTTATGATGGATTGGATTCTTTCGGTCGGGGCGCTATTTTGGCTGCCCCTTGTCTTATGGTCGGCGCTCTTTCTCTGGGCGCGTTTTTTTGCCTACCCGATTGCGTTGAAGCGCAAGATCCGTCTGGGAAAGACCTGGTGCTATGTTCCCGAATGGTGGGTTAAAAAGCCGTTTTCCCGTCTGTGCGTGTGCGGAATTTTCGGAATTCTCTATGTGGCTTCCGCTTTTTCCGTGACGGCGACTCTTTACTGGGCACTTCTCTTTCCCGTCTATCTGCTGATTTTCCCGTTTTTGCTTTGCTTAATCGCCGCGAAGCCGTTCGTAAATTTCGCAATGAATCGCGTGTATCGGCTGGAAGTCAATGCGTATTTTTGGGAATACAAAAAGCAGGATGCGCTTTACCGCAAGTCCGGGCAAATGCTTTCGGAAGACGATCTGGCCGGTCGTTCTGCCTGGGCCTTTCGCAAAGCGCTCGTGACGGCCGATTCCGAGAAAAGGCTTTTCAAGTTGCTGAAGGAAATGGCAAAACAGGAACTCGCCCTGGAAAAGGAAATCTCCGCCTATGAAAACGCTTAGCCAGACGGATATCCAAAACCGCTTTCTCTATGCGGACAAGATGCTTCTCCTCGTATCGCGCACGTTTGCGCTGAATATCAACCGCCTTTCGGGAGACCTCCGGAAAACGGTGCTGCTTGCCTATCTCTATTTGCGGATTGCGGATACGGTCGAGGACGATTCCCAGCTTTCTGTCGATGAAAAGCTTCGGCTCTTGAAAATGTTCGCTGATATTTTTCGGGACGGTTCCGATGTGGAAAAATCGACCGAGGCTTTTGTTTCCGACTTGCCGGAGTATTTCCGCTCTTCGGAAAATCCGAATGATGCGCTTTGTGAAAACGCCTTGACCGTCGTTCCGCTGCTTTGGACTTTTGGCGCGGATTACGTGAAGCCCGTGTGCGAAACGGTCGTTGAAATGTGCGAAGGGATGGCGTCTTCGCTAGAGTCGATGGAAGCGTCTCTTGAAAAAGGCTGGTTCACGCTCAAAACGATGCCCGAGCTTTCGCGCTACTGCTACTATGTCGCAGGGATTGTGGGCAAGCTTCTAACGCGGCTTTTCGCTGCGAAGAATCCGGCAATCGATGGCGAGAGGCTTTCGAAAATGAAAAAGCTCGACGTAAGCTTTGGGCTTGCGCTCCAGTTGGTGAACATCATCAAGGACGTCCGGGAGGATTCCGAGCGGAAAGTCTGCTTTGTCCCGGAAACGATTTGCCAGGCCCACGGTTTTGAAAGTTCCCCGGCGATGTTCGGCCCGCTGGCGGATAAAAAGGCCCGGGCTTCGGTGATGAAGGAACTTGTCTGCGAAGCGTGGAAACATCTGGCGGATGCAATCGAATACACGGTTCTCGTTCCGCGAAGAAATCCACAAATTCGCCTATTTTGCCTGTGGCCGCTTTTCATGGCGGCGAAAAACCTTTCGCTGATGGGGGACTGCTCGCACCTTTTCGACAGAGAGAGCAAGGTAAAAATTACGCGTTCGGATGTGAAAGGAATCATCCGAAAGACAACGCTGCATTTTTACTCGAATTCCTGGATTCGGAGAAACTTTGAAATGTTGAGGGACGGGACATGAAGGAACGTTTTCGCCTGCTGAAATCGTGGAAATTCCACCTGGTTTTTATTTTCGCTTCGATTTTTATCGACCAGGCGACAAAGATTTGGGCTGTCGCTTACCTGAAGCCGACTTTTGAAAATCCGCTGGGTCGCATCGTGCATGTCGTCGGGAATCTGCTGCAGTTCCGTTTGGCGTATAACACGGGAGCCGCGTTCAGCAGCCGTCCGCAGGATATCTTGCCCTTTCTTCCGCCGACGGTTTTCTTTTTGCTCGTTTCCCTTATCGCGACTTTTGTGTTGATTTATTTTTACAGGTCCGTAAAGCGGGACGATTTTCTGGTGCGCTTTGGCATTGCGATGATTCTTTCGGGAGCGATCGGGAACTTTGCGGACCGGATGCGCATCGGCAAGGTCGTGGATTTTATCGATTGCGATTTCCCGGATTTTATCATGGAACGTTGGCCGACTTTCAATTTCGCGGATTGCTGCGTGACGATAGGCGTTGCGCTCGTCTTGCTTTCGCCCGTGGTTTACAAGTTCATTCACTATTCACCGGCAGGTTCGCATGCAAAAGAAGAATCCCCAACCGACTAATTCCGAATCGCCGAGCTTTATCGTTTCCGAGAAGGAGGCGAACGAACGCCTGGATCGTTTTTTGCAAAAGAAACTTTCGGATTATTCTCGCACGGACATCCAAAAGCTGATTGCGGAAAACCAGGTGACGGTCGCCGGGACACCCGCCAAGAAAAATCTGCGCCTTTCGGAAGGGATGCTTGTCCAGGTCGCTGCGCTTCCTCAAAAGGAATCCTCGTCGCTCGAACCGGAAAAGATGGATTTGCACATCGTCTATGAAGATGACGACGTCGCCGTGATTTTTAAACCGCGCGGAGTCGTGGTGCATCCGGGAAACGGTGTTTCGAAAGGGACGCTTGCTGCGGGGCTTCTCTACCACTTCAAGGAAAAACTTTCGGCGGTGAACGGACCGCTCCGGCCAGGAATCGTGCACCGTCTCGACAAGGATACGCCGGGCCTGATGATCGTGGCGAAAAACGACAAGGCGCATCGGAGTCTCGCGCACCAGCTCGAAACGCGCACGCTTCACCGCAAGTATGAAGCCTTGATCTGGGGGCATCCGCGCGACCTTTCCGGGGAAATCGAATTGCCTCTTGGGCGCGATCCGAAATCCCGCATCCGCATGGCTGTCGTGAAGAACGGGAAGTTTGCGCGCACGCGCTACAAGGCGAAAAAGTTCTTTTCCATCGCAACGCTGATGGAGTATGAGCTGGATACGGGACGCACGCACCAGATTCGTGTGCATTCCCGCTACACGGGACATCCGATTGTCGGCGACCCGATTTACGAGGGACGCGAGGCTTCGCTTTCCCGAGTGCCGCCCCTTTACCGCGAAGTCGCAGAAGAGCTTTTGAAACTTGCGCCTGCACAGCTTCTGGAAGCGGTTGAAATCTGCTTTGCCCATCCGCGGACCCGAAAGAAGATGTCTTTCTCCGTTCCGCTCGAAAAGCCGTTTGAAGCTGCCGTCAAGCTTTTGGAAAAGGAATGCCCGGAATCCGCTCCGACTTTTGACGAGGATACGAGCTTTAGAAATTTTGGCGAGACTTTGATTGAAAATCCCTATCTGGACGAACCGCTGGAAACCGAAGAGGAATACCCTTACGAAGAAGAGCCCGTGAAGGAACGCTTGACGCGGGCGGAACGCTTGGCGATGAAAAAGGAGCGGATTAAAAAGCGCAAGGCTATCGAGGCGGAGAAGCGCGAAAAAAAGGCGAAGCGTGAAGCGGAAAAGCGCGGCGAAATCTATCGGTCGGAAATCGTCACCGGGCATGAACCGACCATCGACCCTTCGTATCTGGAATAAAATTTTATCTTTAACTGAAAAACTGGAGATCTTATGAAAATACTTCCGACTTTGGTTGGACTTATCACGGTATTTTATTTTGCCGCCTGTTCCGATAATGGTTCTAGCGTGGAGGCTTTTAATGCGGCAAAAGTTTGCCCGGAAAGCGCTCGCGGAACGTTTGTCGATGAGCGCGATGGGCAGGAATACAGGTACACGACAATCGGCAGCCAAGTTTGGATGGCGCAGAATTTAAACTATGCCGTAACAGATGAAACCCTGCCCGATCCTTTAACAGGGGAGCTAAAATATGTTAGCATTTCTTGCCTTTATCCGGATGATAATTGCATGGAAAAGGGAAGGCTCTATAACTGGGTTGCTGCGAATCATGCCTGTCCAGAAGGTTGGCACTTGCCAAATGCGGATGAGTGGGAAATTCTTTTTCAAATGATGGGCGGAATTGATATTGCGGGATATCGGTTAAAATCAACAGAAGGATGGAGGGTGCTTGAGATCGGTAAAGAATCGGGAGGATCTGATGAATGCGCGTTTGATTTAATTCCGGCTAAACATTCTTCTCAAAATGCAGAAGGTCTTTTTTCTGATATTTGGACAGGTACTTTAAGAACGGATGGAGGATATACAGCTTATATTGTAAGATTCCAATCTAATTCAAATGGTGTAGATAAAATGTCACAATTTTTTGAAAAATACTCTCTTCGCTGTGTAAAAAATTGAGAACTTGATAATGCATAAGGGTGGAATTTTCGCCTTCATTTTTTTGTACTTTTTCTTTTCCCATTCTTTTGGAAGCGTTGAGTCGTACCGGAACAGTCTTTTTATTTTCCTTTCGGACAAAGACGGAAGTTCGAATCCTTATGCCAAATCTGGAGTCTATGATTATGTTTCTACGAGAATTACCGGCGATATAGGGAATCTCTATCCTTATTCCATCGACGTGTCGTCACGGAGCGCAAGCGATTTATCGTCAATTTTTTCAAATCATGAATCGAATTCCGTGTTTGCAAAGGCTTTGGAATATTGGTTTGAAAACAGCTCGGATAGTTTATTGTTGAATTGGAAAAAAAGGTGCGGAAATAAGTGCGCACTAACTGATTTGAAAAAAATACGTCCGGATATTTTGCCTCTTCGCTACATCATTATTTCGGAGGGAGTTTGTGGCTTGGTTGCTCGTGAATATATTCAAGGAAGTGATTATGCCGGGGATATTTCCAAGGTGCTGTTCTTTGATACGCCTCATGAGGGAACAGGGTTTGCCGATCAGGCTCTTTTTCAAGGTTTGGGAGGCTATTCTCTCAAAAAACCGGATATCAAAAATCTTTCCGCGCTTATTCCGCTAACCCTTTCCGCTTATGTCTTTGGAGGACTGGATGCTTTGCAGGATGCTGTAATATCTGTGGTCCAGAGCGTTGTTCTCGGAATGGCTCAGAATGCAGGCAATATTTCGACAGCTTTTTCGGAGTCTGCTCTGTTTGGTGAATACGCGGAAAATTCCGATGCGCTTTGGTATTTGGCCCAAGACGCTAGCTTTGATGATAAAAAATATGCAGATATTATTGCTGCATCAAAGGCTGAAGTAAAGGCTAATATCGGCGAAATTCAGTGGCTTAATTCGACCGGAATGAAAACTGGGTTTGGCAGTCCGTCTTATAGTATTGTGTATTCTTATGGATTTCCAACAGTGGGAAATGGACGTCGGACATATAATGATTTTGGCGAACAGGTAAAGAACCATATCCCGAAGGAAAAACTAAAACAGGTCTTCGTGGATTCCTTAAAAAATGTTTTATTGAGTGCAGGTATTGATGAAAGTGATGTTCGGGAAAGCGTTTCTAACTTGGCGGACGAGCTGTTAAAGGGGGAACTTTCTAGCGAAGGAAGAAAAATTGTAGGGGAATTTGTTGAAAAATATCAATCTTTGGGTAATGTCCTAGATGATTCTAAATTGTTAGGCTATATTCAAGGACTTTCGGAATTAAGGTCTTTAAAAATCAATATGGATGACTTGCCGGGTTCGGCCTTGAAAATTCTCAGAGTTTTGGAAAAATTTATTCCTGAGACTTATAAATCGGAGTTATACTCTGTGTTTATCGAAAATTTTTCTCCTGAAATTGCGGATGTATTGGGAAATGCGGCAAATTGTGCTGTTTCGAAAGGATCGTTGAGGAATTGTGTCTTGGCTGGACTTTCGGTCAGTGCAAAAAATCTTTCCAATTATGGCTTGAATTTTTTTGATGAAGGAATTTTTGATGTCCCTGTCTATAGTGCTTATGGTTTAAATGTTTCTTCATTTAAAAACGCATCAGTGTCTCGAGTTGGTTATGACTTGGGTAATTACATCGAAAACAACAGCCGTTTAAAGGAGTACAAGGAACTTCTTTCTAATGTGGGGAGACTTGAAACGGTGCGGAATAAACTTGATGTTGGATTGAGAGCCGGTTGTAATCTTTTGATGTCGCCTTATGACGAAATTTGCAAAGCTGCCGCCTTTGCCGCCAATGTGGTCTTGATTGCGGATATGTCGGGCAAGACCGCTAAGCTAGCCCAGAATATAGAAACGCTTAAGGATAATAAACATTTGTCGCTCAGCGCAGCGGTAAAAAAAACAGATAGTTTTAGCTATGAGGGCTTAGATGAAAAAATTTCTTTTGACTATCCTGATTTAGAGAAATTACTTTTTGATTCTCCAAAAATTTCCATGGCTTCTATTTTCAAAAGAGGAAATGAAGATAACGCGCTGGATTCAATTATTCCTTTGATGCTTTTTGGAACTTGTGAATCCGATATTTACGATATCGCCTCGTTGGAAAATAACTGCCAAGTAATCGATAACGGGGAAAAAATCTCTCAGGATTCGCAAAATGTGTCGCTTTATGCGTCTAGTTTTGCGGAAGAAACGGCTGTGTCTGCAGCAGTCGGGGATAAGTTGCTTTCTGTCAAGGATATTCGATTTAATGCTGATGTAAAACAATCTACTCCTTTAGAGGTTTTGAATTATTGGAAATGGAAAGCTCCTACGGTTAGAAAATATATTTACGAGTATCGTTTTGTGGTGGATGATTTGCAACCGGACAGCCTTCGACAAATCATGTTGGATTTTAATGCGGGCGTTCGGATGGCTTATGAACGCAAAGGAGACGCTTGGGTTGCGCGCTTGCGTGTTGGCGGCGGAGAATGGAGTAAAGCTGTAGCGGTTTCAAATCCTGTTCGGAGTGATGGACTTTTTGTATTTCGTCCAAAAGAGTTTTTTGATTTAGATTTTGATGACGAAGAACATCTGTTGTCCTCGATACAGAAAGAAGGTCCCAATATGGTCAATCTGTATGTGGTGAACAAGTTGGGGATGACGGGGACCGCCGAGTTCACCTATCTGTTTGAATCGACGCCTCCTCTGTTGGAACAAGGATGGCCCCGAGCTTTTGCTACATTGTCTAGAATTGATAATCCGTATATTTATTTTAATAAACAAGATGGGGTTCCTAATTTTAGCGATATGAGTGTTTCCTTGATTTGTTTCGATACAGGAAATGAATCTGTTGGAAACGTCAATGCAAAATACGAATTGATCGATGAGACTCGTGGTACATATAAAATTTCCGCTGATATAGAAAGCTTGTGGTCTTCGGACAGTTTAAGGAGCGGTAATTATATTCTTGAATGGAACGTTGGAATTTTGGATGACCAAAACAAAAGAACCTCTGCAAAATTGCGAACGATGGTGTACATCGATAGGGATGTTCCCGATATTGAACTATCCCTGAAGCAGAAAGATATTTCTGGAAAGAATATTGCTGACAGTTGGGGCGCTGTGATTAATAATGGACCGGAATCCGATAGATTTCTAAGGGCTTTGCGCATATTTGTGGAGAAGAGAGACGGTTCAACGATTCCTGTGAAAAGCATAAAGGATAACAGCGAACAAGTCATAAGTTTTGGTTGGCAAAAAGGAATTCCCGAATTTGAAGGAAAGGCTAAATTAATTGTACAAGCTATAGATTATGCTTATCCATCGGAAGAGTTTGAAAATTTATTGGCGGATTCCATCAAAGGCGATGAATTTTTATTATGGGATAAATTAGCAAGAAAAAACGAGAGCGGAAATTATGTTTTTGCTGATGGCTTTAATGGAGTTCTCCTAGAAACGGAGATTGTAATTGATACGACCGCTCCAATGATTTCTGATAATTCATTGGTCGCAACGATTTTACATGGAGATCTTCATGGCGATTATCCGGTTTTTATTTTTCAGAATGATAAAATGCGGTTAGGTATTAATGATACATTAAAGTTTTCTTTTGATATAAAAGAAGAGCTGCTCGGTAGGGACAGTACAACCATTTCGGTACAATTGTTGTTTAATGATGAAAATCATGATATTCACAAGGTATATAATCGCAATATTGCGTTGAGTGCAACAAATAAAAGTTTTCGTTTTATTGAACCTAAAGCAAATCGTCTTCAAGATGGCATTTATGATGTTTCAATTAAATTGACGGATAATGTGGGCAATACTTTTGATACAACCGTTTATAAAGGTCTTGTTGTTGATAGGATTGCTCCGGTGGTAACTGAATTGATGAATGGAAATGTTTCTTTTTCGGACATTTCGGAATTACGCAAAAGCAAGGCTTATGTTTCACAGATTGCTGATGAGGAGTTTAACAGAACGGAGCTTTCCTGCTATGCTAAAGTTTCTGTAGAAGAAAAAAACACGGGATGGTTCTTTGTTGGAAAGGAACTGTCTAGCCAAAATGGGAATTCGAATATTCCTTTTGAATTTTCCTTACAAGATAAAATTTCCGATTTGCCCAATGGATTGTGGACCGTTCGTTTTGGGTGTTTCGATGATGTCGGCAATTACGGCGAAGCAGTTGATTTCTTTGGAATGGGCCGTCGCTATCCACGGATAACTTTTCCGGAAGAGGGGATGGGAGATTATTTCGGAGAACAAGTCTTAATTGAAGGGACGACGCCTAATCCTATAGTAAAAAACAGAGATGACAAGAATGCTTCTTTCAGTATGGAATGGTGTAAGATTGATTTGTCGGAATGCAGTTCTGAAAATGTTTCTTACCTGACGAGAACGGTTTCTGAACAGCCAAAAGCCTTGGCTATATGGAATACGAATGGTTTAAAGGGAAGTTATGTGATTCGGTTGAAAGTTAGAGGCTGTGATTATAGTGAAGAAAATTGCGATTCGGCGATTACCGAAAGGATTGTATCTTTTGCTGATGGTATAACAGGGGAAGAAATTAATAAAGAGGCGTTGCCTAAATTGGTCTTGGAGGATTTGCCAAAAGAGCAAGTGCCTGCCTCGGATGCTAGTATTAGGTTGAAACTTGATGGTTTCGATACTTCTAAATGGTCTATGAATGTGGGCATTGAAGTCCAATCTCCAAAAGACTCTTCTGTATTTGTTCCTGCGAAGAATGTCTTTTTTGGAACGGTCATGACTTCGCCCTTTAATGGAGAACCGCCTGTTAAGAAAGATGGGCTTTCTGTTTGGCAAACCGGCAAGACTTGGAATGTGTTTTGGAAAGGAATGGCGGAATCTTCAGCAGAAGCAATTGTGCCCCAACTTTCTCTGAAATATCAAAAGGAGACGGTACGTTTTGCGGGTTCTGAATCAAGCCTTCCCCAGGAAGATGTTTCGGTGGCAATGCCTGTAATCGGAGGCGAGAATATTGAAATTCCTGCCTATAACGCTTCAAGAAATTGGATAATCGAGGGCAGGGAAATTCTTATACAGTTTGAATCGGATTCTGCATTTATTGTTGACATTTCCAGTGTCAAGGATGGCAAAAATAAAATTTACTGTGGAAAGAATTCTGTTATCGCAGGAAATGTGATAAGCATGTCCAAGGAATCTCCTGTGCTGTATGTCTATCCTCAACAATATACTTCGAATATTGTCTGGAATGGACTTACGCAGGAAAATTTATATCCGGGCGGAAGCGAGGTTCGTTTACATGCTTATGCCTATCAAAAGAATGATAAGACTAAATTGATTTTTTGCGAAAGTTCGTGGAACCAGTTGGTGGAAGACTTCAGTATAATCACGGATGAGCGTGCGATGAAAGAGTTCTATGTAGGTCTCTCTTCTGATGAGACGAATAGCGAAAATGCATTTGCCTTGTCGAAATTTAGTTTTGAATTTGGGATAGCGGGACAGCCGGCTTACGTGAGTGCGGAAATTATAGGTCCTAATGGAAAGGTTGTGAGAAAATTAATGGATAATCGTTTCCTTTTGGCTGGAACATCGAAAACAGCTTATTCCGTTAGTTGGGACGGCATGAGTGAAACGGGTTTTGCGATGATGGAAGAAGGCGATTATGAGCTTAAAATTACAGCGAAAAGAGGCGATAAAGAAAAAACGCTTTCACATGAATTTGAACTGGTTCTTGCCAACAAACTGATTCCTGCTCCGACTGAAGTGGTAAAGGAAGGGGAATACCCCGCGGAACTGATGGCTGATGAAGCTGTCTTGGATAAAATGGGAAATTTGCGCTATTATGGGAATCCCGATTACTTGCTGGAAGCTGATGTAACTGCGGTAACGCTTCCTTCCTCTCAGCGAGAAATTGAATACCATTGGACAATGGATGGTGTGCAGCATCCGGTATTTTTTGAGAAAAATCGATATAGCTTGGGAATACATAGGCATAGAGAGAAATTTAGTGTTGTTGTCGGTGTTTTAATTGCTAGCCGTGGTAGGGACATTTATCGCTATAGTAGTGGAAATAATGGAATCTCGTATAGAATTAAATTTTTCCCTTTGACGTTTGATCAGAACAATAATAACGCTTCTCTACAAATAGTTTTAGATCCGTGGCACGAGGTTGTTGCGTGGGATTCTTACGAAAGTGATAACCATTTACCAATAGGAATGGAAATAAAAATTTTTGATGAAATTCAATTTGTCCAAAATTATAATAATCGTTTTGATGATCTTGCTGGGCATGTGAGCTATACTGGTTGGACTGATTTTTGGAATGATGAAAAAGTAAACGATTTAAAAATCTGGAAAGGTAATTGTGGAAAAACACCTGTGTATTGGGAGGCTTCTAATAGGGAATTTTATGACTATGACAATTATTTCAGGTTGATAAATGAAAAATTGAAGAATGTTGGTTGTACCGTATCCCAAAACTATGAGAAAAAAGGAAATGAAAAATTTACTTGTTCTGTTGATGATTATGATGCGCATAAAAATATGTTGACGGTAGAAGCTAAACCTTTGCAGGGTAAAACTGCTTTTGCATATGGGAATTATAGTTGTAAAGATGAGTATGTTTTTTGCGATAATGCTCATCATGGTAGTAAAGAGAATGTTGGTGTAAATCTAACTTTGCGAGTCAATGAGATATATTGGAATCCTCAATACGGCTACAACAATTTGGCGAATACTTTTACACGATTTGATGCGGAAAATATCGCTTTATTCGACAATGAAGGATACTGTAGTTTGCAAGATAGCCCTTGCAAGGTTTTTGATGGAAAAAAATGGATTGTTGATAAAAAAGAGGGAAAGTTGACCGCTTTTGAAGCGGAAGAATTGTCTATGGTCCGAAAGGCGGAAAACCCTTTACTGTTTTCCGACGAATATGGGTTAAATGATGAATTATCGGAATCTATCTATTCTGTAAAATTTTACAATGCGAAAAACGCTCCGGTTCCATTTAAAGCGGCTATAACATGGAATGAAAACGAGAAATTTAACCGGCTTGACTTGGATAGCGATGATGTTGGCGAAGATTCTATTGTAACCCCGAAAATAAAAGATCCGTTGTCGCTTTCTTTTTATGTGGCGCCGAAAATGTCCGTTTTGAATGCCGCAAAATCATCTAAAGATATTGTGACGGACTATCCGTTTTTGAGTGGCGATTTTTCCAGTATTGAAAATTCGATACAAGTAAAATGTGGTGATTGTAAGTTTTATCGCGGTCTCGCTTCGGGATTGCATTTTAGGGTTGGGGATTGGAGTGTGGAAAATTGGAGTGATAATTTTGAGAGCGAGGGCTTGATCAAGAATCCTTTGACGGCGACGGAGGCTTCTCCCAGATTGTTTGCATCGTTAGATAATTTGGATTCCTATTATCCGGAAAGGAATGTACTGAACAGTAGTTATACTTACCGGGTGAAAGAAGAAGATTCGAAAGAGCTAGACTATTGGAAAGTTCCCGAAAGCATATTTTTAGAGACAAAGCCTAATAAAGACAGGTCGGTAATTGATAATGGAAATGTTCCTAGCGGAGATTTTCGTTTGCAAATTACAACACCTGGTTGGAACCCTGAAGAAAATGAAGGCGTATGGAGTGCAAAAAATGAAGGGGAAACTTGCAAATCAACCGCTTCATTCATTTGGTCTTGGCAAAAGCCTTGGAATTATAACCGAAGTGATTTGGACCATAAAATTTCTCTTGATGATGTAGAAAAACAGGATTCTAGCGATGAAATTCTTGACAAGCCTTGGATGAAAAAAGTGGAAATAGGAAAGCCTTATATATATGTGCGAGGCTCGGAGGGAGAACGCGAATCAAGTGGAGAAAGAAAATTACACTCGTATTATACTGCAGAATACGATGACAATGGAAAACAATTCTCCGTGAGTCGAAGACATCCTGTAAATTACAATGTTCGCGAGCCAGAAAAGCTTACGCTTAGAGGGCGTGTTCCCGGAAAAGATCAAAAATGGAATCTATTTTATGTCCAAAATGGAATTCAGCACTTTTTAAAATCTGGGATACAGGATACGATCCCTGTTGAAGAGCCTTATCCCATCTTAGATTATTCTGAAATGAATCGTCTTCAGGGAAATACATCCTTTTTCCTTACCTATGGCGGAACAAAAGGGCAAACGTATTTTCGCCAGCTCGATATGCATGTCGGGAGTCTTTTGAAATCGGGAGAAGGTGGCGTCGCTCAATCTATGTATGGAGAAATTTCTGTCGATTTTGAACCTGGAACTTGGGGTGAAAATGATGTGGATGTTACGGTTCGAACGATTCCGAAGGCTGGCGAGTATAATTTTGAAGCATTTAAAAATTTAGATGTTGTTGGTCCTGTTATCGAGATTTTGCCGTCCCATGACTTTTCGAAATTGCCTGACTCTCTTTGGCCATTGATTCATGTAAGATTACAGTGTCATGTTGTGAATGAGGTGAATCCGGTGGAGCTTCAGATATTTAAACCTGATTTTGCCACGATGAAAATGATGCCGTTAGAAAGTCAAAATGTGATTGCCTTTGATAAAAATAACAATATACTTGCTTGGGATGATCCTAGTTTTGACGCCAAGTGTGGGGCTATTGAAATAGCGGCTAAGACGAAATCTTTTTCTACATTTGTTGTTTTAGATAGCGAATCTGTGAAAAATATAGAATTGACGGATACAAGTTTAACGGAAAAATATGACATTCAGTGTGGCGAGATGCCGATGGATAGCCTTTGGATGGGGACTGCTAATGGTTGGCTGGAGTACCCTTATCCGTGCTCAGGCAAGAGTAATTACTTGCTGCAGCTGCGTTCGGGAACCGCTGTCGTTGCGGAACATCAAGCTGCTTCTACAAGTCCAATTGTGTGGAATGTTCGCCAATCGGATATCGTTTCGATGGAGAATTTTTATGATTCTCGGATGACCATTTATGGGGTAGATGGCAAAACAGCCCAATTCCGTGGACCGATGGTTCGTATGGATTCCATTGCTCCGGTGATAAGCGATGTGGAAATTTCTGTCGTGGAAAGTCATGAAGACCGGATTTTGCAGGTGGATGTTTCTGCGACCGATTTGGGTTCTGGAATTTCTAAAACTCGTTTGGATGTTTATTTCGGTGGCAATCTTCTTGAAAGTCGGACCGTTTTTGGAAAGGAACATTTGGCGGAAAATTTTGTGCTGAACAGAAACGTCCTGTATGGTTGTATTGGTTGCAAGGCAACTGTGAATGTCTTTGTGGAAGATTACGGTCATAACTATGCCAAAGCGACATTACAATCGGAAAGGCTTTATCCTTACCCTCTGTCGCTTGTTTTGTGGTATCCACTTTCTGAAGGAGCGGGAATAACAGCTTTCGAGGCTACTGGAAACGGTCCGAATATCGATCTTTCTGGAATGAAGTTACCCTGGCAGAATGGAAAAAATCTCAGATTGTTTGCTGGAGATAAGGCTGTCGGCAAAGGTAATATGCAAATTTTAGATTCCTTGGTTTCATTCAGCATTGAACTTGAACTGACTGTGGGACATTCTGCAGGAACCGTATTGGGTTGGCAGGGTGATGATGCGTGGAGGATAGGTGTAGATTCTGTTGGGCATTATTACTTGGAAACTACATCGGAAAGAATAACTTTCCATACAAAAGCGGAACGAAACATAAGAAACCACATTGTTTTGACTATTGATCAAAATCGGGTTTGTTTTTACAAGAATGGTTCTTTTGTAGAAAATCAGGTTTTGTCATCGCATTTAGTTTTTGGAGATGGTGGGAAACCATTGCTAGGTAGAATTGGAAATTCCAAGTCAATTGTCGGAGAGGTGTCCGATGTAAGAATCTATCGGTCTGTACTTACTTCTTCGCAAGTCTCCGATTTATATCGAGATGGCTTGGATTTGGCTTCGGGAGATGTTCTTGCTGTTCGTGCTGTAACATTAGAACGAGGAAATCTTGCGGTCGATCAGTCCTGTGGCGTGGCGGGAATGGCTTATCTTCGTCAAAGGACTGCTATTGATGTGGATAAAATGACATGGAATGTTAGAGCCAAGGCTGGACGTTATAAACTCTACTTATTGTCCTTGAATTATGCTTCGGAAGTATCTGAAGTAGAAGTTTTTGTAAATGGAGTTTCTCGGGGAATCTATACGGTTGAATCGACCGGGCTTTGGAAGAGTGTTCGTGTGGATGATTTAACTTTGGGACTTGTTGCCGGAGAGAATCGTATCGCCATTCGTCCGATAGGGAACCTTGGAATTGCAGCCCTTGCTCTTGTTGATGAAACAAAAAATCTTTCGGCTGAGATAATAAACTATGGGGAGCAGGAATGGAAAAATCCTGATGCGCGTGTTTTGGTGCAGATGCATTATGAAAATCAAGGCGATGTTTCCTGGATTAGACCAAAATTTCAATTGAAAAATCTAACTGATTCCGCTTTCTCCGGTACTCGGATTCGGTATTATTACCATGGTGAGGGGGCGAATGTACAGGCGACTTCTTTCTATCCGAGTGCACCGATGTCTGTTGTTCCCGATGCTGGAGGTTCTTTTTATGGAGAACTGGAATTGACTGAGTCAATACCGGCTTATGGAACGCCTTATTTTGGAAATGGCCCTCAAATAGGCTTGCACCGAGTTGATTATTATTTCCCGTGGAATACGGACGATGATCCGAGCTATGCGGAAGAAGCGAAAAATACTTATGCGGAGGCAAAAGGCGTTGCATTGCTTGACGCGGACGGTTTCCTTTTAAACGATTGGAGTTGTTATGATGCGAACGGTCCGATGGATCAAAAACGAAAAAGCGCTCGAGTTCTTGCAAAGGATTCAAAATTGGGGTCTAATCAGTCCAGTCTTGTAACGATGCTCGTCGAAAATACAGGAAAGGCGCCCATAGATGGCTTTGAAATTCGTTACTACTATCGGGATGATTCTGGGGAACAAGAATTAGATGTTTATAGCAGCCCGTTTGCTGAAGGGCGTAGGATTGCTGCCGGTGGTAACCTTTATTATGTGTCATTCCTTTATTCAAATACGATTCTCAATCCTGGCGAAAAATCCGATTTTGGAAATGGCGTAAGTTTTGAAATTCACTATCCCGGATGGGCCGCTGAATTTGATGCGTCTGACGATCCGTCACATTACGGTCTTGGAAACAATGATTTGTCTGTGGCTGATTCGGCGCTTGTACTCGATTTGAAAGGCAACTTGTTATGGGGGAAAGTTCCCCAGCCTAGATTTAGCGATGATTTTCAGACGCGAGATGTTTATGAAGATTTGATCGATGTCGAAGGTGATGTCGTCTATGTAAATGTTTCCCAAAAGGGGACTTATACGCTTGAAACGGTGAATGCCGTCGGAATGCCTCTTGTTCTCCTGTTTAGCGGGGTATGGGGCGAAGGCGAACATTCCGTTTCTCTAGCAAACTACACATTCACGCCGGGGAGTTATCTTGTTCTTCGTCGAGGAAGCGAGATACTTTCTTGGAAACTTTTCAGATAAGGAGTTCACCATGAAAACAACAGAGCTTAAGTTATTCCGGGATTGTAAGGCGGTAGGCGCTATCGTTGGAATCGGCTTTTTATTGCTTGCGTTAAACGCTTGCACTACCGATGCCGACAGCTTTGATGCGGCGACGGTTTGTCCTGCGGAGGGAACAAACATTTACGGGATGCCTAACCGCGGAACATTTATCGATGAACGCGATGGACGAGAGTATGCCTATATTACAGTAGGCGAACAAGTTTGGATGAATGATAATCTTAAATTTCAGATGGAAAAAAGTGTATGTTTTGAAGGATTGGAAGAAAACTGTGAAAAATTTGGTAGGTTATATGCCATACAATATGGAGTGAACGAGAAAGGTGTATCTGACAGTACTTATGGTTTTTTAAATGATTCTGTAGTCAATGGAGCTTGCCCTGAAAATTGGCATATTCCAACTCTTTCTGAATGGGAGATTCTTATAAAGAAAACAGGAGGACGTGAGAATGTACAAGAGGACAAATGCTTGCTTGTTTCGCCCTATTCTCAAGGAGGTGTTGCGTATAACGAGGGATCTAGTCGCAATATTGCATATTCTAATGGAGGTCAAATTTGGTGGACGCAGACCGTAGGGTCTTCGCTCACTATAATGGGTTCACCGACGGTTTATTATTTGAATTTTGGACTTCGCGATGCATGTGTGTTAGAAACTGCATCGGCCTATTTTCCCATCCGCTGCATAAAGGATTGAAGATGCGAAAAATTTTATGGTCGATCGCTTTGTCTATTTCGATTGTTCAAGCGTTAACTTTGGAAAATGTGCGGGCGGATTTACGGAAAAGCATGATGGCGTCCGATTCCGTTGAAATCGGAATCAGAACAACGGTTTCTTCTGCGGCGATGTCGAGTTCCCAGGGAATGACCATGTATCTTGTGCGGAAAGGTCTCGCGAAAATCTATGCGGAAGTCAAAATGCCCATGATGAACCAGCGGACGATAATCAACGGGAACCGAATGAAATCCATCGATTTGGATTCTCGGAAATATCAGGTTCTCCCCTATAACGGGGCGCCCTTTCCGGTGATGTCCTATGCGAACTTTAACCCGCTGGATTCGGGAGAATGGTCCGAACCGAGACTTGTTTCGGGAACTCTCTATTCGATCAAAGGGGCGAAAGGAACGCTTTACTATGATTCAAAAAAGAAACGCATTGATAAAATGGAAGCGGAAGACTTGGAAAAATCGACATCGACGGAATTTTCCTACGACGCGGAAAACAACTTGAAGACGATGACCATCCGAGTTTCTGTGCAAGGCATCGAAACCACTATTGTAACGGAAATTTTGAAACTTCGCCACTCCAGGGATTTTCCGGATAGGCTGTTTGAATTTTGACGCAAATTTTTGACTCCTACTTTTTCTTTTCCGCGCCTTTTCTATAATATCGCTATGCTATCTCAAGACCAGTCTTTCTTTTTTGTCGGCGTTGCGGGTTCCGGCATGAGCGCGATTGCCGTGTACCTAGCGGGCAGGGGCTTTGCCGTTTCCGGTTCGGACCGAAAGTTTTCGGGCGCGGACGGCAACGACATTCGGGCGAAGCTCGAAGCGGCGGGCGTTCGGACTTTTCCGCAGGATGGTTCGGGCGTTTGTCCGGGCCTTTCGGCAATTGTCGTGAGCACAGCCATCGAAGAGTCGAATCCGGATTTGAAACGCGCTCTGGAATTGGGCGTTCCCCGGATGCATCGGAGCGAGATGCTCGCTAAAATTTCGGAAAGCGTCAAGACGATTTGCGTCAGCGGAACAAGCGGCAAGAGCACGGTGACCGGGATGATTTGGCATATTCTGAACGAGGCGAATCTTTCGCCTTCGCTGCTTTCCGGGGCGGGGCTTGTTTCGCTCGAAAGGCGCGGAATGCTCGGAAACGGAATCGCCGGAAAGGGTGAATGGCTTGTCGCGGAATCCGACGAAAGCGACGGGACGCTTGTCCGCTATTCGCCGGAAATCGGTGTCATCTTGAACATCGGAAAAGATCACAAGGAAATTTCCGAGCTGCAAAAAATCTTTGCGAAATTTTCGGAAAACATTACGGGTAAAGGCAAGACGCTGATCGTGAACGAAGCGGATGAACTCGCGAACGCCTTTAGCGTGAACCATCTGGATGATTTCGGGTTAGAGGCCAAGGCCGGTGTCCAGGGAATGGATTTTAGTCCCGAAGGCTATTCGATTACATTCCGCGTGCGCCATCTGGGAGAACTTGTTCGGTTCAAGGTGCCGCTTCCCGGTTTTCACAACATGATGAACGCGCTTGCCGCTGTCGCGGTTTCGCTCAAGGTCGGAGTCTCGCTCTGCAAGTGCGACGAGGCGCTGGAATCTTTTGAAGGCATCCACCGTCGCCACCAGATTCTCGGAACATTTCACGGCGTTACCGTGGTCGATGACTTTGCGCATAATCCGGCAAAGATTGCGGCGAGTATTCGTGCCGCACAGGATTTCACGCAGGGACGCGTCATCGCTTATTTCCAGCCGCACGGATTCGGCCCGACCCGTTTTTTGCGGAACGACCTGGTCGATGCGATTTCAAGAACGCTCCGCTCCCAGGATGCGATATTTTTGAGCGAAATTTATTACGCCGGCGGGACGGTTTCGCGGGACATTTCCTCTGCGGATCTGGTCGAAGACCTGAAACGGAAAAACGCGACCGCTTACTTTGTTTCTAACCGCGCCGAATGCGGAAGGGAAATGGTCCGCTTCTCAACATCGGGTGATACGATTCTGATTATGGGAGCTCGCGACCCGAGCCTTTCGGATTTTGCCAAGACAGTTGCGAAGGAGCTTGAAAAATGAGCGAACAGAATAACCGCTACCAAAAGGCGATGAACCGGTTGGAAGAAATCCTTTCAAAAATCGATCGCAGCGACGTGAGCGTCGATGAACTCGCTTCCCAAGTGGAAGAGGCGACGGAACTTCTCCGCGAATGCAAGACAATTCTTTCCGAGACGGAAAAGAATGTCCAGAACGCGTTGTCCGGTTTGAACGAGGAAACCGAAAAAGGTTCGGAAGAAAAGGCATGAGCGAAGCGCTTCGCGTCGAACATATTTCTGTTTACTACCCGATGCGGAGCGGAATCCTTTCGCGGGTTTCGCATTACCTGAAAGCGGTCGATGACGTTTCGTTCCGGCTCGACGAAGGGGAAATCCTTGCGGTCATCGGGGAATCGGGATGCGGAAAGAGTACGCTCGCACAAGCGCTGGTCGGGCTTCTGCCGTGGAAGTCGGGAACATATACCGTATTCGGGAAAAGCGTCGATGTCTCTTTGGCGAAGGCTTTTGCCGATGTCCGCAAGTCGGTGCAGATGGTTTTTCAGGATCCCTATTCGAGCCTGAATCCGCGGCAGACCGTTTCGCAAATTTTGATTTACCCGGCTGTGGCTAACGGAATTTCCAAGGGCGAAGCATTGGACAGGGCGAAGGAAAAATTGCAACTCGTCGGACTTCCGCAAAATTCGCTCGAACGCTATCCGCATGAATTTTCGGGCGGGCAGCGCCAGAGAATCGGCATTGCGCGGGCGCTGATGCTCGAACCGAAAGTGCTGATCGCAGACGAAGTGACAAGCGCGCTCGACGTCTCTGTCCAGGCGAAGGTGCTTAAGCTTCTTGAAAATTTGCGGCAAAATCTGGGTATCGCCATCCTCTTTATTTCGCACGATATTTTGACCGTTCGGTCGTTTGCAAACAAAGTAATCGTCCTTTACAAGGGAAGGGAAAAAGAATCCGGGCCTGTGGAATCCGTTTTGGAAAATCCGAAGCATCCTTACACGAAATCGCTGATGGCGAGTGTTCCCACGCTCGACTTCGACAAACCACCGATCGTGCCGACCGATTTTTCGAATGATTTGTACGCTGATTGAAAAATGAAAACAGTGAAACTTCGCATGGAAAAAATGGCGCAGGGCGGCGAAGCTCTTGCCCGCCTTGACGATGGCCGTGTTTGCTTTGTCGCAGGCGCCTTGGCGGGGGAAATCGCGGAGGTTTCCATCGTACAGGACAAAAAGGATTATGCGAAAGGATTTGTCCGGAGAATTTTGGAACGGTCTGCGTTTCGTGTGGAGTCCCGATGCCCGCTTTACGAAAAATGCGGCGGCTGTTCGCTGCAACATGCGAGTTTTGAATGCCAGCTGTCGATGTATCGCGCGTCGGTCGAGGAACTGTTTCGGCGCTTTGCGAAAACGGAACTACCCGAAGGTTGGAAAATCCACGCGGGAAAATCCTACGGCTACAGAAATCGGGCGCGTCTTGTCCGCATCGGAAATGGCTGGGGGTTTCGGGAATCGAAAAGTCATCGTCTGATTCCCGTTTCCCGGTGTGCCGTCCTGTCGGATGCGTTAAACGAGGCAATTGCGAAGAATGCGTTCCCAAAGGTTTCGGAACTTTCCGTCTTTGACAATGGAAACGGTAAAATTTCCTACTTCCATCGCGGAATGACGTTTTCGGAGTTTAAAAAGTATGCGACAAATACTGTCGCGCTCTGCGGACGTACCCTGTCGATGGATGCCGCCTGTTTTTTCCAGTCAAATCTGGGACTGCTCCCGGAACTGGTCAAAACCGTTTCGGATTCCGCCGGTTCGGGACGCTATCTCATCGATTTATACAGCGGTGTCGGATTTTTTGCTTCCCTGCTGCAGGAAAATTTTGAACGAATCGTGACGGTGGAACGCGAACCGAATGCCCTCTACTATGCAAAGCGTAACGTTTCCAAGGCTTGCAACGTATCCGCTCCCGCCGAAGAATGGCTTGCCCAAAACGACGCATCCGGTGCGGACATCCTGATTGTCGATCCGCCGCGGACCGGGCTTCTTCCGTCTGCGCTAGAAGCTGTTGCCAAGGCGCATCCGAAAAAACTGCTTTATGTTTCTTGCGACCCGGCGACGCTTGCCCGGGACTTCCAAAGGCTTTCCCTTCATGGTTACAAAATCCAAAAGGCGGAAGGATTCGCCTTTTATCCGCAGACACCGCATTTCGAAATGTTCTTGGAACTCGGCTGTTGAATGTTAAAAGTTGAAAAAAATCAGGAAACAGGAATCAGGGAAGTTAGTTAGGAATGAGAAATTGACAGTCTAGCGAACTGCATCAGGGACGAGGGAGAAGGGACTAGGGATTTTATGAGCGCGTACCCGGTGTTCAGAGCTTAGTTGGGAGAACTTAGAGCTTAGAACTGCGGATGTCTAAGTTTTTGGAATGCGGTAAGAGGAACGTGGGACAGAAAACGGCTCGCTCCGCAAAATCAATTCCTCATTCCGCATTTTCCTTACCCGTCCGCAGACTACTCCCTAATCCCTAATCCCTAATCCCTAAAATTTAAACGTCTGCGGACGATTCCCTTTTTACCCACTCAACTTTACCCGCCAAATTTTATAATTTATTTTTCGGTTTGAAGAAAAATGCAAACGCTCGAATCTTCGGGCGAGAGGATATGATGAGAAAAAGAATTTTTTTGTCCGCCCTGTTCCTGCCGATGATCTTTTCGGCGTGTTCTTCGGAACCGATGCAGGTCATCTGCGGAAAGGATTTCATACAAAGCCGCGCTGCCGTTGTCGATACATCGAGCGTCTTTCACAGCTCGGAACCTTTTGTCATGCAATTTCGTTATGGCAAGAACTTTGACTTTTCAAAGCTCAAATGGGAAGTCGTAAATGCATCGGGAAAGATTATCGCATCCAAGACAAGCCCTGTCAATGCAAAGGAAGGCTCCTACACGGTTCTGGTTTCTTCCATTCGCGGGGGATTTTCTAGCGCGACGGAATTCTTCAAGGCGAAGGAAGGCGAATTTTCCATCCGGTTCTTCGATGCGGATTCGGATTCGCTTCTCATGCAAAAGCAGATTCGCGTGGTTCGAAACAGTGAAAAAATCGATGGAGCAAAATGAAGTATTTAGGATTACCTCTAACCGCAATCTGCTTGTTTGCCTGTTCTTCGGATGTGGAGATAAACTACAGGCTTTCGGAACCTGTCTCCGTAGAGCTTTATACGGAAAGCACCTACGCTACCATCGACTTGGAGGATGTAGAACGCGTCGGGACTATCAATGCGGATTACGTCCGTCTGGAATATTCGCAAAAGGGCGACACCCTGATGATTCTCCGGAATTTTGAAATCGACAAATCGCGAGGTTACCTAAAAAATTCCCATCCGGCGGAACTCCAGTGGCGCTTACCCGAAGTCCTGACCAAGGGAATTGCGGAAAGGGCTGTCGAAACGTCTGGCTTTGTCGAAGGTTATGACACGCTGCTTTACAGCATCCCGATGCCCAAGCGCTGGCGCGACCAGCTTCTCAATCCCGATTACATCAAGCATCTCGAGAGGCAGGAAAAGCATCGCTATGAAATGGACCATCTGCTTGTGGGCAAGGTCCCCGAAAAAGGAAACATCACGCAGCTCCTAAAGGACCGCGGACGTCTCCGGTTCGCTCTCATCCAGGTGGATTCCGTCGTCACGGAAGGTTTCCGCAATCTCGACCGCCGCAAGTGCCTAGCCTACACGGTCTATCTGAAGGAGAAGGAGAGCTTCCCGTATTACATCTGGGAACAGCACGTAAACAGCAAAATCGGCACGGAAAAATTCCAGGCCTATCGGACGGGACTCAAGGCGGAATATGAGACTGCCTACTGGGTAACGCTCGACCCCGAAACGGGAATCCCGTGCCAGGAGCGCGAAGTCAAGGTCGGAACGCATACGATGGTAAACGCCAAGACGGGCGATACGGCGACGTTCAAGAGCAACACGACGCTCGAACGCCTCTACACGGTCGTCCGGGATTCGTCGGACGCGAAATGATGCGCTTCGGTTGGATTTCGTTTGCGCTTTTATATGTGTCGCTTGTCGCCTGTGGCGGAACAAAATCCGCGCAGCAGACAATGGCGGAAGACCGAGACTATATGTACAGGGAGGCTTACAGCGCCTATATCAAGGCCGAGGAACGCTACCTGAACCTGCTCTTCAATATCGAACGGATGCCCGAAGAAGAAGAACTCTGGATAATGAAGCGCGACCAGATGAAGGAACTCGAACAGCTTCGTTCCCTGATGCTCCAGGCCCGCTCGGAACTCGACGAGTCGCTCCAGGACTGGGAACGTTACCTTTCCGAACTCCAGAAGGAAACGGCGGAGGCTAAGGCGGTTTCCCGGGCGAGATTTCGCACGGCAAACGACGAGAGGACTTCTCCGGGACATCTGCTCCCGGGAGAATTCGTAAAGGATTCCGTTCGCAAGGCGATGCAGAGGTAACCGTGATAGGCGTCTTTGATTCCGGGTTTGGCGGCCTTTCGATTTTGCGCGAATTGCGGCGTGCGCTTCCCGGTTACGATTTTCTCTATCTCGGGGACAATGCTCGCGCTCCCTACGGTTCCCGCACATTCGACACGATTTACCGCTACACTCTCGAAGCGGTCCGCGCTCTTTTTGACAGGGGGTGCCCGCTCGTCATTCTCGCCTGCAACACGGCCAGTGCCCGGGCGCTCCGCACTATCCAACAGCGCGACCTGCCGACCCTCGCTCCGCAGAACCGCGTTTTGGGCATTATCCGTCCCACGGCGGAGGAAGCGGGGAACTTCTCGAAGAGCGGGCATCTCGGGATTTTGGGAACGGTCGGAACGGTGGAGTCGAACAGCTATCCCATCGAAATCGGGCATTTCTTCCCGAAACTCAAGGTGACGCAGGAGGCTTGTCCGCTGTGGGCGACTCTTGTTGAAAACGGTGAAATCGACAGCGAGGGAACGCGTTTTTTTGTGAAAAGGGATATCGATCGGCTGCTTGCGAAGGATCCGCAGATCGATGCGATTCTTTTGGCGTGTACGCACTATCCGCTGCTTTTGCCGGTCATCGAACAGGTCGTTCCGCCGCAGATCCGGGTTGTTTCGCAAGGATCGATCGTCGCTCAAAAGACAGTGGACTACCTGAAGCGGCATCCCGAAATGGAAAAAAGGCTGACTCGCGGGGGAAGTTTGTCCTTTTTGACGACCGACACCCCTGAATTTTTCCGCAAAGGGGCAAGTTTTTTCGGCGTGGATAAGGTTTCTGCAAAAAGTTTGACTTTTTAAGGTATAATTTTATATCTTGCAGGAGGAAAACGAACCATCTCTGGTCCGCTTTTGATTCTTTTACTCTGAGGAAAAGGACGTATTATGCCGCAAATACAGATTAATTTAACCGGTTGGCAAGGCTTCCGTGGCAAGAACACGGGTAGCCTTCTCTATGTCGAGACCAGCCGAATGTCCGTTGTCCCGGTCCGTGACCAGCTGAACGAAAACGAAAAAGGTTCCTTTTCGGAACCGAACTACGAAACATCCACATACGGATTTGTTTCCTGCTGCAATGTCAAGGCCATCAATAAAATTGTCAAGACGAACAAGAGCCGCTACATCTTATTTGGAACGCGCTACGAAGGCGGGGATGCGGATTACAAGGACAAGTATCTAATTATGGGATACATGAAAATCGAACAGACGAAGGATGTTCGCTCGCGCCATATCCAGTCCTATATGGCGACACAGGGAGCCGTGGAACCGGAATGCATGCTTCTCGAAGAGGACATCGCCGTCCACGGACCGATGCATTTTGTCTCTCTGCAGGATTCCTATGTGCTAACCGATGACCGCTTGAAGGAATGGGGCTACAAGGGTCATGTGGGCCGTCAGCTCAAGACGGTTTTCAACGAGGAGCATACGAAGGAAATCTTGACCCACCTGGATTCCCGTGACGATAAAATCGATGAGTACATCGCAACGGTTGACGAGTTCAAGAAGGCGCTCGCCGCCCAGCAAGCCGCAGCGGAAACCGCCGGGGAATCTACTCCGGAAGAACCTGAAAATTGAAAAAGTCGGATTGTCTAAAGTTCGGATAGAACTTGGATGGATAGGCCCGGTGCAATACCGGGTTTATTTTTTAGGGGCAATTGGGAGGTGTTTCCTGGAAAGGTTGCACTGAATTTTAAAAACTAGGAGGTATTGAATTCTGCGGCGGAATTGTGTATATTTTTTTTTGTTGTTCGCAGATTTGCGAACAGGCGAACAAAGGAGAAAGATGAGTAAATTCGGCGATTTTATCGAAACAATCCGCAAAAGCAGGCGAATGACGATTCGCGACTTGGCGAAACGGATGGGAAAATCCGCAACGTATATTTGCGATATCGAAAAAGGCAATCGCAAGCCGAGCGATAACAATTTTTACGAACAAATGGCTGCAGCCCTTGAACTAGATGGGGACGAAAGGGCGCTGCTTTTTGACTTGGTGGCGGATCCGAGCAAGGGGGAAGCCCCGAAGGACATCGCCGACTACATCAACGAAGTGCCGGAGGCCAAGGCAGCCTTGCGCATGGCGAAGGAAAAGGCCTCTGCTGCCGACTGGGAACATTTCCGGCGGCTGCTGGAAGGGAAATAGGGATGATAAAAACGGTGCCTCTCAAGTTCTTGCCGAATATCCAGGTTCCTATCAAGGAAGATGGGACGCTGGTTTTATCTTGCGAAGATATTGAATTTCATACGGTCGAATTTTTGAAGAACAATGTTTCGGAATATGGATATGACTTTGGGGTTCCGCAGGCGACACCTATTGACAGGATTATAGAAGGTCTGGGCTTGACAATTCAGTTTGCGAACTTTGCGGACAGACGGATTCTGGGAATGAATCTGTTTGGAAGAGGACGTGTTAAAATTGTAGTCGATGGAAAATATATCGATGAAGTTTACGAGGCAGGGACGATCCTTGTTTCTGGAGAACTCGAAGAAACGTCTCCCGTAGGAAGGCTGAATTTTACCTTGGCTCACGAGTTTGGACATTCCTTTTATCACGAAGACTACTTTAATCCACATTCCGACAACTACGAGTTGGATTTGGGCGCGGAATTCTCTTGTGGTTTGAAAGCTTCTTCCTGCAAACGTTCGGTAATCGGCGAGTATTTTGGGCGTCCCTTGAGTACGAAGTTTGACTGGGTTGAATGGCAGGCGGACTACTTTGCCTCTTGCTTGTTGATGCCTCGTGATTCTGTAGGCGTCTTTATGGGACGATATTTTCCGGAACAGAAAATGCTTTTTTCCTGTGCCCCAGAAAATTTTCCTTTAAGCAGATTCTCCGAGTTTCAGCGAAACGAAATAGTGGAGAGTTTCCAGGACATATACCAAGTTTCTCGCCAAGCGGCGATAATCCGTTTGCGCAAGTTAAAGTATTTGGAATAGGAGGATGATATGTAAGGGATGCAAGATAGGTTGCCCGTCAAAAAAGCCTTGAAACTACTGCTAATAGTTTCAAGGCTTGCCATGATATTTCTATCAGAAGGCTTGATTTTTAGAAAATAGAAATATCCTGGCGTTTTGACTGCTCCTTGGCAGGCGAAATTCTTATACGATTTTCGCCCGAGAAATCTTTTGTCAAAATTCAACTGGCATGAAATGATTTTAACCATAAGAGCAAGAATTGCGCACTCTACGAGTTTGCAAACGCAAGCTCGCAGGTCGAACTTTTAGCCAAGAGGTATTTCTATGAAAAAAATGGGCGAAAGCCTCAAGAAAAAACGTCTGTTGCTCCATCATTTAGATTACACCAACAAGACCCAAAAATCCGGCAAATTGGAGTTGCCTAGCGTTCAATGCAATACAGAAGTACTGCCTGATTATATCGCACTATTCTCGCAAGTTGGCGACTACCGGCATACGTCAAAAACTGCCGTCGCCTTTTTCCTGTTTGATAACTTGTTTGATGGACAGTTCGGGCTTTATAATGCAATCTATTACAATAACCGTGATGATTTGAAAAACTTCAAGAAACGATTTAAGGGACTCCGGTTTGCTATTGCTCCGGATTGCTCGGAATGTGGCGATGTCGATTTACTGGAGAATCTGTATCGGTTGAAGCGTTCTCGTGTAATTTCGTTATGGCTTACGATGGAATTGGGTATTTGCGTGATACCGTTGATAACTTTTCCTCGCTTGGATTTTTTGCCTTTTGTTCTGGAAGGTCTTCGGGAATGCAGTGTTGTTGCCTTCAGTACCAAGGGCTATATCAATGACAAGAAAGAAAGGAGGATTCTTGTAGAAGCGATAAGGCAAACAGTCAATACATTGCGCCTAAAAAAAATACTTGTTTACGATGTCTGCGGAACAGATGGAAAAGCTTTGGCGATATTTGAATATGCTATAGAAAAAGGCATAGAAGTTGTCGTGCCGGACAATGTCTTGAAAATTCGAAATAGGTTGGGCAAGCAAAAATCTGGAGGAGAAAAACATGCGGTGTAGTGATACGGGGCTTTGCCATGGAACTTCCGGCTCGCCGCAGGAGAGCTTGGAGTCTTTGGAATACGGCGCCAAGGTTCGGGAAATAGAAGGAAATCTCAGAAAGAACTTTGGTCCTTCTGAATATACCAGAGAGGATCTTTCCCGTTTGACCGATACGGAGCACTTTACAGAAGGGGCGATAAAACATATATTTGAAGGGGACGTAAACCATAGAGGTGAGGCAAAAGGTTTTCATTATGAATGGATTAAAAATTCGAAAGGAAAAATTGTTTTGGGAACAAGGACGAAACCTAATACAAAAGGTGTGTATTATGGAAACGTGAAAGTGAACGGCGTGTTAAAACATGGTTTCAGTTCCTTCTTTCCTCGGGAATGGACGCCTCAACAAGTGATAAATTCAATTAATCAAGCTTATGAAACTAGAAGATATTTATCAGGCAATAGATATTATGGTTTTGCCAATGGAATCAAAATCGAAATGTTTATCAATCGTGAAGGAAAAATCATTTCAGCTTTTCCGAAGGAGTAAATCAACATGAATTACAAGATAAAATATATCGAACATCAAGGAAAAATTGAGGATATGATTTTTTCTTTCGATGGGGATTATTGCATTCTGAGTGAGTTTTTGGATGATGTTGATTCTTTTTCCGAGGAGTACCTAAAAATTTTTGATAATGTCCTTTCTGGCAAAGAGGAAAAAGATGCTGCATATGGGAATTGTTGTTCATTTAAGATAGACAAGAATAAAACTGTTGTTGAAAGTCTCTATCCGGAAGATGAAGGGGTGCTGACGACTTGCACGGTCAATACTCGTGAACTTCGTTCCTTGATGGATGAGTGGTTGAAAAAAAAGACAGAGTTTTTGAAAAGGAAGGAAAGATAAGCTTTCTCTTGTGAATTGATGCGAATGGATTCTCGTTTTACTTGGCAAATTTAAGTCGTCATAGAAAAGTTTTGGGACTCTCTAAGTTTCTCGCCAAGCGGCGATAATCCGTTTGCGCAATAAAGTATTTGGAATAGGAGGATGATATGCCCTTAGATACAATGAATATCAACCACCGTTATTGGGGCGATGCATTTGGTTATATGAGTGAACTCTCGAATCCAACTTATAATATTCTTGTTGCCGCAAAATTTATAAAGCGATTGTCGAGATTTGTTGGCAGTGATGAAGACGTGGAACGAATTGCAACTCTTATATAATCATCTAGAGCCTGTTGACGCAACGCGATAAATGTTCTACAATTTCCTCATGGAACTCACGCGCGAACAGTTTGCAAAG
>CAKUXP010000019.1 GCA_934700345.1 uncultured Fibrobacter sp.
GTTTGTCGGGGACGCAACGCCAGAAGGCTAAACCGGACCACCGGCCTAGCCGGTGGTTTTGAAGAATCACAAAAAAAGACCTCCGCTTTCGCAGAGGCCAAAGGAGAAAATTAAGAACGAAAGATTTAGTTTTCGTTGTTCTGCATTTCCATCGTTTCGCGGTCCATCGTGTGCTGCAGGTATTCCTTGAAGTCGCGGTCGATGTTCACCCCGTCAAACTCAGCGGCATCGGCATCGAGAACGAAGACCGCGCTCGGGTTGTCGAGCCAGCCGACAACGTCAACGCCTTCGAGAGTCATGGACTTGTCGCCCGCAGCTTTCGCCACATATTCGACAGCGCTCTTGCCGACCCAACCCTGCCCGCAGGCTCCCTTGACCAAGACGGCATCGCCTTCGTCTTTCACAATGCGGAGTTCTTCGTTAAAGCCGACCGTGCAGACGACATCCGTACCGCCTTTCGTTTTTGTCAAATCGATATCGCCCTGCTTGGACTTCACGTTTTTCGGAGCAGCCGTCGCAACGACAACCATCAGCGCAAGAAGGCAAAACAAAATTTTTTTAGTCATTTCACATCCTCGAATAGGGAAGAAATCTTTTTACAGTCTATCCCAAATATATCCTTTATTTTGCCCGAACGACAAGATTTTTTTCTTTTTATATTCGCTTTTATATGAAAAAAATTGTTTTCACGCTCTTTCTCCTGGTTTTTCTCGCCCTAGGCCTTCTCTATTTCGCAAGGGAGAAGATTTTCTCCCCCTCAGACAACAGCCCGGCAACATTCCAAGTTGAAAGCGGAGCCTCCGCCGCAAAAATCGGAAAAGCGCTCGAAGCCCGCGGACTCGTTTCGAACGGAAAGCTCTTTTCGTGGTGGTGCCGTTACAAGAAAGCCTCGCTCAAGGCGGGATGGTACGATGTTCCAGAAAAGACCAGCATTGCCGGTATCGTCGAGATTCTCTCTGCGGGAAAGACCGCCGTCCGCAAGGTGACGATTCCCGAAGGACGCGCTTCCTGGGAAATGCCAGCCTATTTCCGCAAGGCTCTTCCCGAATTCGACTCGACCAAATGGGAATCGATCGTCCACGACCCGGCTTTTGCGCGGGAACTCGGCATCGAAGCGGAAAGCCTCGAAGGCTACCTGCTCCCGGACACTTACCCGATTGGAATCGGGGCGACGGAAAAGGATGTCGCAAGGCAAATGGTCCGCGCGAATAAAAAGCTCCGCGACGAAATGGAAGCGAAAGGGAGCCCGCTCTGGAAAGAACTCGGTGGTTGGCATAAGGTGCTTACGCTAGCAAGCGTCGTCGAAGAGGAAACCGGCAAGACAGACGAACGACAGCTCATCGCAGGAGTCTTCATCAACCGGCTGCGGCAAGGGATTCCCCTCGGAGCGGACCCCACGGTCCGATTCGTTTTCCGGAACCTGACAGGCCCTATCTACAAAAGCCAGCTCCAGAGCGAAAGCCCCTACAATACGCGGCGTTTTCCGGGACTGATGCCCGGGCCGATTTCCAATCCGGGACGCAAGGCCGTCGAAGCGGTCCTCTATCCGCAAAAGACCGACGCGCTTTACTTTGTCGCAAAGGACGACGGTTCGGGGACGCATTTTTTCGCAAAGAGCCTCTCGGAACACAACCGCTACAAATCGCAAGCGGCCAAGAACCGAGGTGAATGACTACCAGTTCGCTCCGACCTGGAAAAAGAGATCGGAATCGCTTATGTTTTTCAGTTTTGGAAAATCGCCCAGGGAAACGATTCGATGCAAACCTAGGCGAATGTCGAGTGTCCGGTAGGCAAAGCGCACCATCGGTTCGAAGAGCAAGCGGTTCGCCTCCAAATCGACAAAAGGATTTTCCTCGAAATCGCGCATATAGGATGCAAAGACCCATGCCCCGAAAAAGCGCCCGTGCGCGCCAAGACTTACGCGGGCAGCCGCATAGTGGTGGGTCGCCGTTTCCAAAAAATTAAAGGAAGCGCTCCAGGGGGAAAGCTCAGGATGCATCCGATACCAGAGATCGACAGCCCGAACCGTTCCGTCGCTCCACGTAGCAAGCGGATCGGGATAGACGTATCCCTCGCCCGATTCCCGGCGAATGTGAATTCCAGCCAAAGCTCCGACTCCCAGGGCAAAAAAGCGGGTCGGGACGAAGAATTTCTGGGCATCCAGCGTTGAAGCGAGGTAAAGCGGAGCATCGCCCGTTCCATCCGTCAGGTTCACCGAACGAAATCCCAGACTGCCAGAAATCCGGTAGCCCCGGTCCCCGAACCACTCTTCAAATCCGCCGCGACTACGTACAAACGAAATTTTAGGATGCAGGGTGTTGACAAAGAACGTTTCCGCTTCGTGAAAAGTTTTGAGTTCAGATTTTCCGAGAAGAACGTCCAGCGAAAAATCCGCCAGGGAATCCTTCCAGGCGAAACGCAATTCCGCATCGTTTTCCCGAACATCCCGAATGCGCAAACCTTTCGAAGCTTCCGAAAAATAGCCGAGAAGCGGACGGCGTCTAGAAATATTCCCCCTAGCGGAAAACTCTCCGCGATAGCCGAAAAAGCCGCGCATCAGAAATCCGGGGCGGACAGCGTACGAATACTCCCCGACATAGCCGTCAACGGAAAGAGCGTATTCAAACTGGTTTACAAAACGAAAATCCAACCCCGCATACGCCAAGGGTCCCGTCAAATTGGAACCGAAACCGCCGACACGAAATTCGAGAATCGAGGTCGCCGAAGCGGAAACTTTCGCAACCCCTGCGGAATCCATCCGGATAAATACGGAATCGTAGAACGGCGAAACGGAGATGCGTTTCAAGAAATTGCTCGGAGCGTCGATTCCCGTATCGGAAGAATTCCAGCGGGACGAAATGTCGGAATAGTAGAGCGAAGAAATCCGTTCAAAGGAAGGCTCGATCTGAAACCGCGGAAGAATGGAATCCAGAGGCGCAGGCGGTTTATAGGTTCGCGAAGCAAGCGGAGAAAGTTCACCCAGTTTTTTTTCCAAATCCGAATATCCCGCCTGCATCCATCCAAGCGGAGAGTTCTCTGTAAACGAATGGGGACGGACTACAACCATTTTCCGTCCCGGGTTTTCCTGTGTGCGGATAAATTCCAAGCCTTTCTGGAATCCGGCTACAGCAAGCGGATCTTCCTCGAAGCCGTCGTCTCGAATCGGATAGGCCATAACATCGATCGAGATGCCGGAGAAATCATCCGGGAAAAGGAAAGGGCATTTTTCGCCCGAAGACTCCGAAAACGGGAGCGATTCCATCACCGTCGAAACCTTCAAGCGACCCGTTTTGCAAGCAAGGGCGGTAAAAGGGACAATCGTGGAATCCGTCCGGGTCAACGCCTCTTGCAATCGGAGAAGAAAAAGCGACTTGTCCAAAAAAGCATAATCCGGTTCTAGGGACTTAGGATGCAGGCGGGCATACCCCGACGAATCCCCGGAAACGGCAAGGCGAAGGGCAAGCGCAGGCGCCCCCGTAAAGGCGACAGGCAAATCAAGCCATCGCCGTTCTGGCGTTTGCGGCAAGACCTGCGAGACAAAAAGCGAATCGGTCACAATCCGCTGGATTTCGTCTAGTTCAAAGCCCGAAGCCCAGAGCGACCCGATAAAAGCGCCCCACGAAGTCCCGACAACGGAATCCACCGGAACGCGGTAATCCCGCACAGCATACAGAACACCGAGCGAATACCACGGCGAACGGCGACCGCCTCCTAAATAAAGAACCGCTTTTTCAAAATCCGGTTGCGACGTCCGGGTAAACGACTGCGAACCGCCTTCCGCAAAGGAAAGCGACAGGAACACGAAAAGAAAAATCCATACATTCCTGAAAAAACGCATCGCTATCCCGAATCGAACCCATCACGATTCAAAAATCTTTTCCGATTTACCCGAAGCGATTAACGGGGCGACATTCGAATCGACACCGAATACGTCCCATGCCGAAACCAGGGATTTTCCGTCACCGGAAGGAACAAGCCTTTGCGCCACAATCGCCCGGAGATTCGCAGCAAGAATCGCCCGGAGGAACATTCTGTTTTCGGACGTGTCCGCGGAAGCCAGGCAATTCAAGACATCACGCACCGAGCCTGCGGTAAAAGTCGCAACGACCAACGCCCCGGAAGATGCCGCCCGAAGCGCAGAAAGCAAGGATTCGCAATCCAAATCCCCGAGCCAGAACAGATCCGTTCCCGAGCGGACGCCTTGCAGGATTTCGCTTTCCAGGGAAACCCTAGAGCGTCTTCGCTGGACAAGGCAGTCCCCTGTCCGAAGCCGATATTCGGGAAGCGAATCCAGAAAGCTTACCCGGAGCGTCCGCCGATAACAAAGTTCCGAAACAAAGGCGGATGCGGTAGTCGTCTTCCCCGAAAGCATCGGACCGGCAAACAGGATAAGTCCGGAATCCGCTCCAAGCAAGCTTACCGCCGAATCGGGAATCGACAGAGCGGAGAGTTCCGGAGCGTCCATTCCGATAGGCCGCAAAACAGCCGTCTTGCCAAACGCTTCCCGAAAATAACGCACACGCCATTCCGTTTTCGCCCAAGGTCCCCCGCGAAACGCGCCGTTCTCACCATCTAGGGGACCTAAAAAGCTTTCCAGTTCGCCAAAAGCGATCTTTTCCGCATTCGGAATACACCGAACACGTCCCGCAAGGCGAACGGCAGGCGAAAAGCCCTCCGCCAAGATCAAGTCCACCGCTCCGACCTGCAAAGCGTATTCCAAAATGCTGTCCAAAGAATTTGCCATATTGAATTTCCTATTTACCCGGTCGGTAGGCGGCAAAGCGACGACGGTTCAGGGAACACCGCCAAGCGTCTTCTCCGCGGATAAATCCCGCATCCACCAAGTTCTGCAGGGAATCGTCAAGGGAAAGTCCCTGGTCCCGGGACATCGCAATCGCCTGGGGTAAGCGCGCAAGATCCCTGCGACGGATAAGATCCGCCACCGAAGCGGTTACATTCAAGGCTTCCACCGCAAGGACCCAACCCTGCCCCTCGATGACAGGAAGCAGATGCTGCACCAAGACCCCCTTCAGTCCGCCCGATAAGGCATAAGCCAGCTCCTCTTCCCTGTCTCCGGCTTCGGAAAGCAGGCGGGAAAGCAGCCCATAGATATCGCTCCCCGTCGTCACGGCAAAGACCAATACCCCCGAAGAAGCGGCGCGCAGTAACGACCAAAGCTCATCGAGAGATTCCAAATGATCGAACAGGACGACATTTGCCCCGGTGCGGACAGCATCCCGAACCGCTTCGTCCCCGGAGCGTACATGCAACCCTACTTCCTTTTGTAGGATTAGCCCGCGTTCGCTATGAAGCACCCGTTCTATCGGCTTTTCGACCGTTTCCAGAAGGACTTCCCGGCTGTCTGAAATCGCCTTGCCAAAGGCGCAAAGCGTCGTCGAGCGACCGCTTTCCGCAGTTCCCGCTATAAGCACAAGCCCGCTAGAAAGCTTGAGAAAATCCGTACAGAATGCCGGCAGATACAGCTTGTCTAAAGAAATCGGCAAAGCAGAAACCAGGCGAACCGAAAGCGCGGGAACCGTTTCGTTCCACGTCACCGTCAAGCGGTTCCGTCCAGCGCCAGAAAGGGCAAAGGACTTGCTAAAATCCACCCCTACCGCCGGTTCGTAGCCATCCGCAAAACCGCTTTTCGCCTCGGAAAGAAAACCGGAAAGCCGAGATGCCTCGCAAGGAAAGTCGCCAGCATAGACAATCTTTCCAAAAACGCGGAACGCTACCCGGGAATTTTCGGAAAGATAGACGTCAGTCGCCTCGTGCTTGCGGGCAAAGGCGAGAATCTGCGCCAGCGAATTTTCCGCCGAAAGGCGTTCCGGAATTTCGAGCGATCCTTCCCCGCTTTCGATTTCAAAGCGATCCGGCAAGGCCTTTTCCGTTTCGGAACGTCCGTCCGTCTCTTCCTCTCTGAGAACGGCAACCGGTGCGATGCTCGTCTGTTCGAGTCCCGACACCTTTTCTATCTGGACGCTTGTCGCGTTCGCCTGTCCATAAGGATTGTTGCCCTCCAGGGCTATAGGAGTTTCGGCAGCTCCGGTCTGCGGTGCGGATTCGGGAAGAGGCGCTATGCTCGGAACGGGCGTCGGAGATTTCGGCACCGGGCGCTCAAACGAAGAACCGGAAGGGGCCTTGGACTTTTCCTCCGCATTCAACTTGATTTCCAGGTCCCGGACGTAGGCATCCACCGCATCGAATGTAGTCCGGTCGAGAACGCCGTTTTCAAGCAAAAGCGTTCCTAGGTCATGCGTATCGTCAATTTTGTCCCAGAATTCCTGAATCTGCGCTTTCGTGACCAGATTGTTCGAAAAAAGAACTTTCGCCATGATCTGATTTCTAGTCATCATACAAAATCCCTGTGGCTAAACCACCAGCTAGAAACGGCGAGGAAAACCCCGATATAGCCAATTGCGTACAAACTGTTCCACAGGATGTAATGCGAGGGAAGAGCGATTCCATGTACGACATAGGCAGAAATGTCAAAGCGGTACAGGCCGGGGAAAACGGCGTGGACGATTTCCGCAGCCTTTTCCATCACAACGCTTTCCGTTCCCTTGACTTCTCCCATCCGACGGACAAAGCGCACCTGTTCCATCAATTCGTTCGAAAGCCTCCCGGCGATATAGACGCCTATCGTAAAGAGAGCCGAAAGGACTGGCGTCGAAAATGTCGAAAACAGGAGCGCTACTGCGACAACCAGCGCCATCTCCCAGAAAATCAGGAAGACCGCCCAGAGGAGCGAGAGCGTCGGATTTGAATCTGTCCATGCAAGAATCGCGTAATAGACAGACGTGAGAAGAACGAGATGGACAGCGACAACCGCAAGCAGCCCCAGGTACTTTCCGACAATGAAAGCCGTGCGACTGATAGGCTTCGAAAGGAGTGTTAGGACAGTCCGCCCCTGGATTTCCTTTTGCACAAGGCCGATTCCGACAAAAACCGAAATCAGGAGACCCGAAAGGGACATAATGCTAAGCGTCGTCGATTTGATCACGTAGGCGCGGTCAAACACGGACCATTCCCCGAGCAGGATGCTGAAGAAAGCAAGAGCTATCGCCAAGAAAACGATGTTGTAGAGAATCTTGTTTCGCACCGATTCGCGGAAGGTATTCAGCGCGATGACTCCTATGTTCTTAATGTTCTGCACGAGCGATTTCCTCCGTCAAGACATCTTCAAGGCTCGGACGCTGGTGTTCGACGCGTTCTACGGGAAGCCCCGAGCGCAGGCAAAAATCCAGGAACCTGTCGCGCGCAAGCGAATCCCTGCAGACCCATTCCCGCGGTGTCGTTCCCTGGGACTTGACTCCTTCGGGAACATCCGATTCGGGAATGTCCGTCGCAACATGGACATGGTACTCCGCAGAAGCGTTCGACGTAAAGTCATCGACCGTTCCCTCGCGGACGATCCTCCCGCCGACAATCATCGCGACACGGTGGCTGATCGTTTCGACATCCGAAAGCAGGTGACTCGAATAAAAGACAGTAACGCCTTCCCGGTTGAGCGAAAGAATTGCTTCACGGACATCTCTTCTGCCCACGGGATCAAGCCCGCTCATCGGTTCATCCAAAATCAAAAGATCCGGTTTCGAAAGAATCGCCTGGGCGATGCCGACGCGCTGCATCATTCCCTTCGAATAAGTGCGAAGCCGCCGGTTGATCCAATCCTTGTCCGCGTTCAGAAGGGAAAGCGCCCAATCCACACGCTCTTCCAGAAGGCTTCCGGAAAGTCCGCAAAGTCTGCCGTAAAAGCGCATCAATTCGCGCCCAGTCAAATAATCGTAAAAGTAAGGCTGTTCCGGTGAATATCCCAGATGGCGGCGGCTTTCCACATCCGAAGGATCCCGCCCGCCGACCAGGATCTTTCCCGAATCCTTGCGGAGAAGTCCGGTCAAAAGCTTAATCGTCGTCGATTTTCCCGCACCGTTCGGGCCGATAAAGCCGTAGATGACGCCTTTCGGAACATGGAACGACACACCGGAAAGCGCCTTTTTCGGTCGCAGGAGAAAACCCGACCGGTACGTTTTCTGGAGATCTTCGACCTGGATCATTTTTCGTCCTCTTCGCCCTTCGCAATCTTTTTCAGCGTCTTGCGGTTGAAAACATAATAGAGTACGGCTCCAATCAAATAGACGAGCAGGCCCGCATAGAAGAAATAGTTGAGGGAGGAAACGGGAAATCCCGGAAAAATCCGGTTGAGCAGCGGATGCCCAAAAAAGTACATCAAAACGAGAAGGACGCCCAGAATCCGAAGCGCATACGTCATTCCAACTTTCTTGTCCATAAAAATTCTCCAATAAGAAACCTTTCGGAGAAAAAATACACATAAAAAAAGACAAGCGTTAGGACACTTGAAAAATTCGCCCGAAATTGGCGAGTGTTCAAAGCTCTAAGCTCTCCTAACTAAGCTCTGACATGGATTGCGTCCGCAAATTCGCGGAGAAGCGCCGGATCCTTCACCTTTTCCCAAAGCGTTCCCGTCACGATGATCTGCGCACCGGCGGAAACGCGCACAGATGCTGCTTCGGGTTCCCGAATTCCGCCTCCGGTAATGATCGTCATCTGCGTAGCCTTTCGCGTATAGGCGATATGCTCGACAGGAACCGGCGTTTCGGCACCGGAGCCCGCTTCGAGGTAAACATAGCGCATTCCCATCAGTTCCGCAGCGATGGAATGCACCATCGAGAGCTTCGGCTTGTTTGAGGGAACGGGTGTCGTGTTGCTGATATATTCCACGGCCGTGCGTTTTCCGCTGCTAATCAGTTCGTAGGCCGTCGGAATCGCTTCGATGCCAAGAGACCTCACCAGGACACCTCCACGAACCTGCTCATCGATTAGATAGTTCGGGTTGCGCCCCGTTACAAGCGTCGTAAAAAGAATTGCGTCAAACCCGGGAACAACCTGGGAAGCTCCGCCCGGAAAGAGGATTACCGGAAGCGGGACTTCCCTCTTCAATGCGGTAACCTGGGAAGGAAGCTTGAAGTTTCCCATGAACGACCCGCCGACAAGAAGCACGTCAGCTCCGTTTTCGGCGGCAAGCGTTCCCGCTTTGATGAGGGACATTTCGTCCGATGTATCGGGATCGAGCAGCACGGCAAACAATGCGCCGCGCCTTTCGACAGCCTCGTTCAATGCGGTTTCGGTCTTACCTATTTTAAGCATAGCGAAAATATAGGAAATACTTGCACCGCTACTTGCTCTTTTTACGGCGAACGCCCCATTTGTCGCGCATTTCTTCCTGTACCTTCTTCTGCTTGTAGCGCACGACCAGTTTGAACTCGACGATATACACGCCGGAACCGACCAGGCGACCCGAATGGTCCTTGTAGTTCCAATTGACGAACACCTTCTTGTCCGTCGTGAGGCAGTTTCTTCCCGCTCCAAACGCAGGACTGTTGCACGGGATGTTGAACGTCGTATCCGTCACATACTGCCCGAGATTGTCGAAGTAGCTCACGCTGAAATTCACAAAGACATCGCCCGGATCGATACTGTCGAGAACCGCCGAATCGTAATTTCCGTCCGCGTCGAGCTTTGCGCCATCGATGAGCTGGGGAACAAAGCGTTCTCCGAGAGAAATCAGATGACCAAGAGTCCCTTCGTCGCGAAGATCCGAAGTCCGCGTCTGGTTCGGCACATAGGAAATGGACACCGAATTCAGCGTACTCATAAGGTACTTTTCCGGATCATAGGATCCCATATTGACGGATTCCACCAGTTTTCCGAGAAGCCCGCCGATAACCACGGGAGAAGCGTTCTTAACAGTCTTGTTGCCATAGATGTCCGCAATGGACGATTTTGCGCCGTGAACGACCAGGAGGGAATCCCCGGGTACAATGCCGTCCGTGGATTCGCGGAGCACGAGGCGCACCGACTTGCCGTCCGCTGCCCAGAGCATCCGGGAAGGCCGAATGTCAATCGTATCGTTTCCATGGATATAGGCGAAGAAATCGTTTCCGACAAGCGAAGAATAATCGACCGGTTCAGAAAACACAACCGTGAGCGTGTCGCGGGAATCGCCATAACGGAGCGAAGCCGCCGTGACAACCGGAGCCATCTTGTCCGCAATCGCAACAGTCTGCTGGGCGACAAAGGTATTGCCGAAAATATCATAGTAGGTATAGAGCGTTGCCGCCGGGACATTCAAGCCGATGCTCGTCAACCCCGAAGCGACATTTACATTGCTTCGAACCACCCAGCCGACACTTTTGCCGTCCGCACTCAAGATCAGGTCGCGCGGTTGCGCCTGAAGCTCGATTAGCAACCCACGAGAGCTGTACCACGGGAACGAGAAGTAGAAATTTTCAACGTCTTCCGCCACCACCTTAGCATGGAACCGGACCGCAATGGAATCGAGCATACCGTCTCCATCCGTGTCGTAATACTCCACCATTTCCGCTGCCGGATAACGGTCCACAACGGTTACCGGGACCTGGCGTTCGTATTCCGAAGTCGCGATATAGGAAAGGCTGTGGAACGAAGCGCCAGGAGCGAGCGTCACAAAGTCCGTTCGTCCGTTCAGCCCAAGCGAATCACCCACCAAAATGATGAGGCTCTTCGTCGGCAGGTAGATTTTGACCGCATCCAGATCAAAGCCCATTGCATTCAGCCATACGACCATCTCGGGACTGTTCAGGTCGGCAGGAATGATATCGATATTGAATTCGACAAAGAGCGAATCCCGACCCGTCTTGTTGCGAATCGCATAAGCCTGCTTGATGACGTGGGATCCGAGGAGGAGAAGGTTCGTGCTGCGGTTGTAATTTGCACCAGTCTCTTCGCTCGTATAGGTTACGATTATCTGCGCATTGTCCGGAAAACGGTCTCCGGGAAGTCCGAGTTCCGCCGCGCTCGCATAGATCCTCGATCCGGATACGGTAAGGGCACCGGAAAGAAGAAGCGTATCACCGTTTACGACCAAGGCAAGTCCCGTTGCAGAAAGCCCTGGGGGAATCGTGTCGGAAAGGATCACTTCCAGGGAATCCAGAAGGCCGTCATCATCCGCATCCTGGATATAGGCGATTTCCGCCTTGGGAATCGGGTCGTAGAAATTGATACCGTCAAAGATGACCAGGTGACCATCCTTATCGGTAATGTAGATACTTCCCACGAGAACCGTCGTATCCGCAGTCACCCAGAAAGACTGGTCCTTTCCGGTAACGCCGATGGAAATGTTCGTCGCTGGCGCTTCCGTATTTGACGGATCCTTGAAAATCAGCCCTGCGGAACCGGAGATGTAGAGCGAATCCGCATCGCCGAAGTAATCGCGAATCTTATCCGCATCGAGCGTGATTTCGATAACGTCGCCGACACTGACCGATTCCCGTCCGCTAGCCGGAATCGAGTCGGAGCCGTAACTCGGCAGTTCCGTCGATTGGGAACCGCCGCCGGTCACATAGGTATTCCCATTGACGATAACCGTTCCAGGAACAGAAGAGTCCGCAGGAATCGGGATAAGCTTGGATCCGCCGATGATAAGGGTGTCACCCTTGTCGCGCTTGTCGTTTGTCGGATAGAGGTCCGAACCGTCCTGATCTTCCGAACCTTCTTCGCCAAAGCCTTCATAGACCGTAGAGTCCGTGACCCAGGGAGGAATCCATTCATCGCCGCTGCCTTTTACCGAGCTAGACGAATTGCTGCCGGTACCGCTCGAAGAGCCCGGATTTTCGCCGTCCGAAGAACTCGAAGAATTTCCGCCGCCGCCACCATTTGAAGAACTCGAATTGGAACCTTCCGAACCGGAGGAAATGTTGCCGGTACCGCTCGAGGAACCCGGATTTTCGCCGTCCGAAGAACTCGAAGAATTTCCGCCACCATTTGAAGAACTCAAATTCTCGCCGTCATTGCTAGAAGAGCTCAAGTTCGGATTTCCCGAACTCGAAGACTTGGTAGAACTCGAAGACTTAATAGAACTTGAAGACTCATGGAAAATGTTTGCACTGGACGAACTTCTGGAATTCGAAGAAATCAACGTTCCCGGATTCGTCGTCGCCGAGTTACGGTTTGAACCCGCCCCCGCGATAGGCGCAAGATCGTCTAGGTAGTTGTCAATCCACTGGACATGCAAGAGGATGTTGTTATCGATCAGCTTGTTCGGATTCGACGTGTAGTCAAGGAATATTAAGTGTCCGGAGTTCGAAGCGACAAAAATATGCCCCTTGTGGTCGGCCGTTCCCTGGTCCAAGAGCCAGCGGATTTCCTGAGTCCCGCTAATCGCATAGCCTTTTTCTTCTGCCCAGTTTGCCGAGAAATTTCCCGTCATCATCGCATCGGGGAACAGGTACTTGCGCAAATCGACATCGGCTACCACCTTGCGCGTTTTCGGGTCTATCTGCACGATGTGGGAATCACCGAACAGGAGAATCGTATTCGAATACTCGTCGAAGCTCGCCCCGTGGGCACCTTTCAGCGAATCGATCAGTGTCTTGGTCCTTAAACCGGTGATGTTCTTTGCCGGACACGGTTTCGTACTGACATTGCAAAGCGTATCCGTGATGATTCCAAACTGAGCGTTGCTGTTCGAATTACGGGAAATCGTCCCTAAATTACTCGAACGCGTATAGAAAGCCTGACCGGAATTGTCCCAGAGAAGCGTCGTGATGTTCGACACGGAGCCATAGACTCGCACCTGGCGAATCTTGCTCAAGCGATCCGACGTTGTCGAATCCGTTTCAAACAGAATCAGATTGCCGGGAATGCCCGCTGACCAGAGAACTGTATTGTCCGGATTCATCATCAGGTGAAATGTAGAAGCGCCGACTCCCGAAGAAACGGTTTTCGCAATACACTTTGACGAAAGCGTATCCTTCGCGTTCATCTTGACCTTGTAAATCTCGTTATAGTCCTGCCCGGCGACAAGAAGGTCCCCGTCCGGATGGTGAACTATCCCGTCCGCTCCGCGGGTCCTGCAGAGAAGCCTCTTGTTGGAAAGTTTGAGGTAACCGTTGCCGTCGTAATAATAGTCGAGCGCCTTGGCGCTCTGCTGCGCGGAATAGCGCGTGTAATAGACGGTCTCCTTGGTACTCGCCGAAGGATACAGATCGCCAACCTGCTGGATCCAGACGCCTGTCGCAGGGTTGTATGGCTTATTGATGGGAGGTTCTCCCGCATGGGCAAATACGGAAAGAAGAGGGACAAGTCCCAAGGCGAAAATCACTTGTTCGAACTTTTTCATAGCGGTATCCTCCTCCGGTTAGTCGTCAAGCGCAAGGCTCGCCTTGCCGCCGTGAACGCCCCATTTGAAGATTTTGTCATAAGTATAGGAATGTTTCTGCCCATACACTTTCAGGTGAAATTGTACAAGATAGGCGCCAACCCCGACCTTCCGTCCCGAAGCGGAACGCATATTCCAGCGCAGGTAAAGCCTTTTAGCGTTTTCAAAGCAGTTTCCGGCAAAATCAGGATCGTCGCACCGGATCTTCCCATGGCCCGCTGCGACAAAACTCCCCAGATTCGTATAAACCTCCATCGACCACTTCAGCCCGACCTTTTCAAAGTCCAGGCTTTCGCCCGTCGAATCGTCAAAAATCGTCGCAAAGGCAACGTCGAGCATCACGCCCAGCGAGCCCTCCATTTCCGCACCTGTAGGAGTTCCCTTAGGAAGCAGACGCTCGGTGAATGCCGGCCCACCCACGTCTAGCCCGGCCCGATCGACAGCGGCTATCGAAGCGGTTTCCATCACCACGCGCGGATCGCCTTCGAGCCCCACCAGGCGGGAATTCTTCTGGACGGAATTTCCCCGAATATCCGAAACGGCAGAGGGAACAGTGAAAAGCGAATCATTCGGATTGGCGCGGGAAAGGAGCTTTTCCCCCGATGCGACAGAAAGGCGCACTTCCGTCCGGTCTTCATTCCAGTCCGCATGGGAAAAGTCAAAGAAAACGGTATCGCCAGCAACGACGAACCCGAGGAAATTCGCATTGGAAATTTCGCTCACATCGATCGGTTCGGAAAACTTCACGGTCAATCGGTCCGCCTTGCGACTGCTCCGCGATTCGGGAGAGAGGAACGTGGAACGGATTACAGGAGGAATCCGATCGTTCATGTCGAGATACTGGAAAGTAGAAACGGTATCCCCGTTTACGACGGAAACGTTTTCAAGCGCCGCATACCCATAGGTTCTGGATTCATCGATAGACGTAAGGCCTTTCTGGACCTTGTCCTGTTCCGATTCCGAAAGCTTATAGGAAACCAGCTTGCCATCCTTGGAAATCACCAGTTCCCTGGACGCAGGCGAAATGATAAGCTCGTTCCCGGCGGAATCCTTCCAGAAAAACTGGAGCCGCATATTTTCAAGGTCTTCCTCGGTTATCGGATTTTCAAATCCCACGGTCACGGAATCCATCCGCCCATCCGCATCGGAATCGAAAAATCCGTTGTTCTCGTTCGAAAGATAGACGCGTCCCGCATTTGTAACCTTCGCAGGCAAGTTGAATGTCGCAAAGTTCCCATCGGCGGTCACAAGTCCGAGATCGCCAAGCCCAGAAACAACGGAGAGAGAATCCCCGACTTTCACCGTTCCCGGAACAGTCGTCACCGTCCACCGCTTGCCGTTCTTGGAAACGGCTTCGATCCGAACCTTGTCGCCATTCGAAAGCCGAAGCACGGAACCCGCCGAGAACGCGGTATCCAGGTTCTTGTTGAAATCGAGAACCAGCGTATCGCGCGCCCCGGAAACGCCTTCGATAAGCGTTGCCTTGAGGATGACGGGCCCAATCCTGTCTTCCAGGACGGTCGAAAGCCCTGCCGACGTTCCGCTCAGCTTCGACTTCACGAAAACTTCCAGTTCGCCATTACCGAGCGTTTCGGAAAGCGAAGTCTTCACATCCAGAAGTTCCATCACGCCACCGTTCAGACTGCGCCTGTATTCGCCCGAGAACTCCTTTCGGGATGCCCCATTCGGGAAGATGTAAAAAATGCTGTCCCACGAAACGGAATCCGTCTTGCCCGAAAAATACGCGATAACGCTGTCGCCCTTGCCGTCTCCGTCCGCATCATAGATAAAGGCGCTGTCGAGATTTGGCAGATGCGGGTTTTCAAACGCGAACTTTCCAGGAAACAACTCTTCCACAAAGAAAGTCGAATCCGAAGGATTGACCAGCCCCTTCGAAACAAAGCTAGCTCCGGAAACCGCACCCGCAGATCGGACCGAAAAATGCCCCACGCCTTTTTCCAAGATTACCCTATCCGTCGAATCGCCGGCAAGAGTCGTAAACTTCAAATTTTCCGCCCCGCGAATCGGTTCCAGATAGAAAGCCCGCTTGTTAATCGTCGAATCCGTCTTTCCGGCAGAGGGTCCCACGGGAATTACCGCACGGACGGTTACCGTCATCGACGAATCCACCGGAAGCGAGATACTTGTCGTCGAATCGATGACAACCGTATCGCCCTGGGCATTCACGTAGGAGTATTCCAGGCGCGGGACATAGAACGTATAGTAGCGGAACACGACAGGTTTCGCATTTTCGTTCACCTGCATCCCGAGCGGAAGGTTCTTGACCGGGAAGCGCGAGGAAACCTTAACGTAGAAAAACCCCCGGACTGAATCCGAAGTGACCTTTGCCGTCGGATGCGAAAGCTCCGTCGAAAAACAAGTCGTTTTCCCCGAAGCGTAATCCTTTTCGCATGGATTCAAGGTCAAGGAATCATTCGCCGCATAGACCAGGAAATCCGCAGAACGAATCGCCTTCGAAGTGTCCGAGATATTTTCGGCTTCGGGAACTGTCCACAGGTAAGCGATAGGCGACGTATAGATTGAATAGTAGCCGCACTTGCCCGCCTCAGGGCATATATTCCCAAAGGCCATCGCCGCCAGAAGCAGAGCGATACCGAGAACCTGTGCAGGCAACCATTTCAGCGTCCGATAGAACATACCAAGATCTCACGGAAGGAGGATAGAACAATGACATTCCTGTCTTGAAAATTAACTTAATAATGACAAAAACGCTCGGATTTTGACAATGTAAGATTTTTGCAATAGAGCAACCTGGAATAACTAATCCGGCATCAGATCCTCGACGATAGAATCCATCATCAGCCAGCCTCGCCCGAAAAGGCGCACCCGCTTTCCTTCCCGTTCCAGATAGCCGAGTTTCATCCAGCGATCCAGTTTTTCCTCGGGGATTCTTACCGATTCTTCCGCTTCCAGAATCTGCAAGTCCAGTCCATCCCGTGTCCGCAGCGAAAGCCAGATGCGCTCATCGACTCGTTCCTTCTTTCCGATTACATCCTTTTCAAGCCCGGAATCCGGACAGCCTTCCTCGACCCAGTTTTTCCATGCGACATAGCGGGCAGGCGCAGCCGACCGGACAGTTCCGTCAAAACTGTGAGCCCCCGGACCAAGCCCGAGATATACCCCCGACCGCCAGTAATTCCGGTTGTGCAAACCTTCCTCGCCGGGCCTTGCAAAATTTGACACTTCATAGCGTTCAATGCCGAATTTTCCGAGGATGGATACACCCGCTTCGTACATTTCGGAATAGAGCGCCTCGTCCAGGGCGAAAAGCCCCTTCCGCATCCGACTTCCGAGAACCGTGTTCGCCCCGATAGTCAGCCCGTAAAAGCTGACATGCCCGATTCCAGAGCGTGCCACTTCCAGAACATCCGACCGAAAGCGTTCGAGGCTCTGGCCCGGAAGCCAGAACATAAGGTCCGCCGATGCGCGCGTTCCCGTTTTCCGCGTAAACTCGAAAAGCCTCGCAAGGGCTTCGCGGTTTTCCCGCGAAGATCCGCGGCGACCGATCGCCAGCAGCAGGGAATCGTCAAAGGTCTGCAACCCGAGACTGAAGCGGTTTACGCCGAGGGAATGCGCGTTTTCGAGAAATTCCGAATCCGCCGAATCCGGGTTGCATTCGATGTTCACCTCCAAAAGTGTCGAAAAATCCACCCCCAGGGATTCCAGTCCACGGAAAATCCTTGCGAGTTCAATATTCGGAAGTTCGCTCGGTGTCCCGCCGCCGAAATAGGCGGTCGAAAATTCCGAGACGCCAAAATTCCACCCGGGAAGCCGCAGTTTTGCTTCGCGAAGAATCAGATCGGCATATTCAGCAAAGAGTCGCATACTTCCTGGAAGCGTTGCAAAGTCGCAATAACCGCAGATTTTTTTACAAAATGGAACGTGAATATAAAGTCCTTTCATCAAAACCGAATATATATTATGCGCGTGGGAAAACGCTTTCACATCAAGTCGCTTTTCAAGAAAAGGATGCCTTCCGTCCTGTTTTTCGTCCTTGCGGGAACAGTCCTCATCCTAGCCTCCGTCCTTCTCTTCGGACCGTCCTATATGGACATTTTCCTTGCACTGATGCTGTGGAGCCTCCCCCTTTTTTTACATTGACGCCCAATGTCGCTCTTTAGCTCCAGACTCCAGAAGAGAAAGATAAAGTCTATTGCGTTCTATGTCGCAAGCTGGATCCTCTTCAGCCTTCTGTTTTGCTTTTTCCACTTCTACGGTTCCCCGAAAGCCGCCGACCCGATTCTCTATCTGACCGCTATCCAGTTCGCCATCCTGACCGGGCTTTCCCACGGCATCTACGATGTGATTATCTTGCGCGACGACCGCGATTCGCGACCGACCCCCGCGGCGATGCTTATCCGCCTAAGCTACTTTACGGCGACCGTTTTCATCGACATAGCGATTTGCGTACTCGTCTTCAGCTGGTACGAAGACGGCGCCTTCATCGACGAGCGTGGCCTTGAAAGTTTGTTGTTCGCTCTTCACGAACCGGCAATCCAGGCATTTGCCATCTACGGAATCCTCTCGGGATTCTTCATTACGTTCATCCGATCCGTAAACAAGAAGTTCGGGGCGAACGTCTTCCTCAATACGCTTCTCGGAAAGACGCAGGAACCAAGGGAAGTCGGTCTCGTCTTTATGTTCGTTGATTTGCGAAATTCCACGCGGCTCGCCGAAGAAATGGGACACGTCAAATACAGCCGTTTCATGAAGGAATACTACAGGCTGCTTTCCAACTGTTGCGCGGAAAACGACGGGGACATCTACCAGATAGCCGGGGACGGCGCCTTTCTCACATGGAAGCTTTCCGCATCTCGCAAGGAGGCAAAACCAATTCTGTGCTTCGAAGATCTCAAGCGCTGCTTTTTCCGCACCCGCAAAAGGTTCCTTTCGGAATTCGGACACTATCCGACATTCAAGGCCGCGGCGCACTGGGGAAAGGTTATCATGACCGAGGTCGGAAACTTCCGGAGCGAAATAGCCTACCACGGAGACGCCATCAATACGACTTCCCGTCTGCAGGATCTCTGCAGCCGATTGGGAGAAGAATTCCTGATTTCGAGAGAACTTCTACAGGAACTCCCGAACATCGGAAAATACAGCCCGCTCCCCAAGGGACCCTTCGAACTCAAGGGAAAGAGCAGCGAAACTTTTGTCTATGCGCTGCACTTTAACGACGGGGAAGATTCGCCGACAGAAATTTCAAACAAAGGAGATGACGATGATTGGAAAGGTCAACGATGATTTCTTCACCAAGGCGATTCTCGCCAAAACGGGAAGCGCAAACGCCAAGGTCGTTATCGGACCGTCGATGGGCGTGGATTCCGCAATCCTAAAGGTTCCCGGCGGCTTCATGGCAATAGCCGAAGACCCGATTTTTCCATCCATCCGAATGAGCCCGAAGGATTTCGCCTACGTCACTGTCCACATCGGGGCTAGCGATGTCGCCGTCATGGGCATCAAGCCGGAATTCATGACCTACTCTCTCCTGCTCCCGCCGGACACGAAACAGGACTACATCGCAAGGCTCATCGGTGAAATCAGCGCCGAAGCGAAACGTCTAGGCATCGCTATCGTCGGCGGTCACACGGGCTACTACGGAGCGGTCACCTGTCCGACCATCGGAGGAATCTCTGTCTGGGGCTACGGCAAGAAATATGTTTCCCCGAAAGGCGCCAAGGCAGGCGACAATCTGGTGATCACCAAGGGAATCGCCATCGAAGCAGCCGCCCTTCTAGGATTTGAACTGGGCGAAGCGCTCAAGGGAAAGCTCGAAAGCAAGGACATCCGGCGCGCAGCAAAAAGGATGAAGGAAATCTCCGTCGTCAAGGATGCGGAAATCGCCGCGCGCTTCCGGGGCGTCCACGCAATGCACGATGCGACGGAGGGCGGAACCAAGCGCGGTGTCTGGGAAGTCGCCGAGGCTTCCGGGAAAGGCGTCCTGCTCGATGCGGATTCGTACACAATCCCCAAGGACATCGAAAACATCTGCAAGATTTTCGGGCTCGATCCGTGGGAAATCATCAGCGAGGGAACTCTTGTCATCGCCGTTTCCCCAAAGGATACAGAACCTCTCCAAAAGGCGTTAGCCGCCGAAGGAATCCAGAGCGCAATCATCGGAAAATTCACCGACAGAAAGTCCGGTCGGACAATGATCCGGGGTGGAAAAGCCGAAGTTTTCCTGCCTCCGGCCAAGGATTTCTTCTGGGACGTATTCTTCAACGCGGCAAACATCCTTTCGCAGGGAAATATCAACGGTACGCTTTCCGAAAGCGACAGGCTCTGTCGCGACCTCAAGGCCTGCGTCGAACGTTTGAAAGCGGCGAACATCTACAGGATGCTCCCGGAGATAGGGATGAACATCGGCTACACGGAAACGGGAACGTCTAGACAGGACGTGAGCGCAGTTCCCGGGCGCATTTTCCGTGTCGAAAACGAAACCTATTCCGTATGCGATCCCAAAATGGGAATAAGCGTCTATATGGCGGACACGCTACTTTCCATCCGAAAGAAATTTCCCGAGGCGAAATGCGTCGCCGATTTTCGAAGCAATCCAAAAATCCTTTCCGCATGCAAGAAAGCGAAATTCCGAATCGCCGAGATGCCCACGCCCAAGGACTACTGGCAACGCGAAAACGATTACGATAGGGATTTGGAAGGCGTCATCGCCAAGGCGAAAGATCTCCCGGACATCATCACCATTCCGGACCGGATCAATCTCGAAAAGCTGATTCTAGTCGTCGGGACATCCCTCGAAGATTTCGAGCGTAAAGTCCTGAGAATCAACGACGCGCTGTAATTTTCCCCTGCGGTTTCAAGCGTTCCGGAAGGTTGAATGCAAAACTTTCAACCTTCCCTTTTAAACTTCGCATGTCCCGATTCAAAGGCCCGCCGAAGATTTTCCGTCGCGAGCTCCGGATTTTCGGCCGACATGATTTCCGAAACCACGGCAAGCCCATCGACACCGGAAGCGGCGACATCTTCGGCATTTGACAGGTGGATTCCCCCGATAGCGACCAGCGGATGATGCGAAAGAGAGACAGCCTTCCGAAGCCCCTCCGTGCCTAGCCCCTCTGCGGCATCAAGCTTTGTAGTCGTCGAAAACGCCTGGAAAGCGACATAGTCCACATCGAAATCGTTCGCTGCAAGGAGTTCCTCGTAATTGTCCGTCGAAAGCCCGATGATTTTATCCTTTCCGAGCAGGCGGCGCGCAACCGGATACGGCAAGTCGCTCTGCCCGATATGAAGCCCGTCCGCATCGACAGCGAGCGCAATATCGAGCCTGTCATTGATGATCAGCGGAACGCCCGTTCCTCGCAGAACCTCTTTCAGCTTCAGCGCAAGTTCATAAAATTCCAGGGAAGAGCAGTCCTTTTCCCGAAGCTGCACGATGCTCGCTCCGCCGTGAAGGGCGCATTCCACGACATCTTCGATCGGGCGACCGAGTGAAAGCCCGCGATCCGTCACCAGATAGACCTTGAGATATTCCTTTGCATCCATAAAAGCCTCGCTTTTCCATTTTTTCGCCCACAATATACTCACGCTTTTAACGATTTTCAAAAAAAACTCAAATTTCTTTTTCTTTTCCCTTGACAGGCTCGTTTTTTTTATCTATAATTGGGCTGTCCTCGCGGGAATAGCTCAGTTGGTAGAGCACGACCTTGCCAAGGTCGGGGTCGAGGGTCCGAGTCCCTTTTCCCGCTCTATTGAAGCTCCACATAAGTGGAGCTTTTTTTTAAGCCTCTTCAAAAATTCCCAAAGCATCCCAGCGTTATCCTGCCGTTCCTTTTGCTATTTTAAACCTATGCTCCAAACGATTTACATTCGCCACCTAGATGATTTCATCGGCAAGGACGTCGATCTCTCGGGCTGGGTCACACGGGTCCGAAGTTCCGGAAAAGTCTGCTTCATCCAGCTTCGGGACGGCACGGGATTTATCCAGGTTGTCGCGAGCGTAAGCGATATTCCCGAAGAAGAATTCAATCTCATCAAGCACCTTTCGCAGGAAAGCTCGGTCCGCATCCGGGGAAAGGTCGTTTCGCAACCCAAATCCCCGTCGGGAATCGAGATAATCGCCTCTCACGTAGAGCTTGTGTCCCGGACAGAAAACTACCCGATCTCCCCCAAGGAACACGGCACGGACTTCTTGATGGATCTGCGTCATCTGTGGATTAGAAGTCCGCGCGAACACGCCATCCTCACCATCCGGCATCATATCGTCCAGGCAATCCGCGAATACTTCGATTCTCGGGATTTCACGCTCATCGATGCGCCAATCTTTACACCCAACGAGTGCGAAGGTTCGAGCACGCTCTTCAGCACGCCCTATTTCAACGACACGGCCTACCTTTCGCAAAGCGGTCAGCTCTATATGGAAGCGGCCTGTGCGGCATTCGGCAGGGCGTACTGCTTCGGACCGACATTCCGCGCCGAGAACTCGAACACACGACGACATCTAACGGAATTCTGGATGGTCGAGCCCGAAGTCGCCTACATGGATCTCGAAGGAGACATCGAACTCGCCGAAGGCCTGGTCCAGGCGATAGCCAAAAAGGTGCTCGCAGAAAACGCGCAGGAACTAAAGACTCTCGGTCGCGATACCAAGGCGCTCGAAATCACGGCGAGCGAACCGTTCGCGCGCATCAGCTATACGGATGCGGTCAAAATCATCCAGGATTCGGGAACAACATTCAAATGGGGGGACGATTTCGGCGGAGCGGACGAAACCATCGTCGGAAAGCATTTCGAAAGACCTGTCGTCGTCTATGACTATCCGGCGGAAATCAAGCCCTTCTACATGAAGCGCAATGCGGAAAACCCGAAGGTCGTCCGTAACATGGACATTCTCGCCCCGGAAGGCTTCGGGGAAATCATCGGTGGCGGCCAACGCGAAGAGGACCTCGCAACGCTAGAAGCCTCCATCCGGAAGCAAGGACTTTCGCCTGAAACCTACTCCTGGTATCTGGACATTCGCCGTTACGGTTCCGTTCCCCACGCCGGATTCGGGCTAGGCCTTGAACGGACAGTCGCCTGGATCTGCAACCTTCCCCATGTCCGGGAAACAGGCGCTTTCCCGAGGCTTCCCCACCGTCTAAAACCCTGATTGACTTTCAGAGTGCCATTTTATATTTTACAATCCGTTCTGAATAGGAGTTTTGAATGCGTTTTTCGGTAAAAGCGATTGCGCTGGTTGCACTTTTTTCCATGTTCGCCTTCGGGCAGACGGATGTTTCCAAACAGGAAGCCCCAGCCCTGTTAAAGGATTCCTCCGGGACCCCGATGAAAATTGACTTTATGCAGACCCTCGCCGGCGTAAACGATCCGGGAATGCTTTTCGCCCATTTCAGCGGCAAGCCTCTCGTCATCTACTATTTCAGCCCCAAATGCCCGCACTGCCAGGCGAGCTTTCCCGAAATGCAGACGCTCATCAAGAAATACGAACCAAAAGGACTGACTGGTGTAGGGATTTCCATCGGAGGCGGTATCAAGAAGAATGACGTGCGTCTTTTCATCGACCAGTTCAATGCGACATTTCCCATTTTCCAGGACGTGAACGCCAAGTTCGGTCCCGCCTACGGAACGGGCTATGTTCCTGTGGTCTTCATCGTGAACAAGGACGGTACGTTCTACCGTTTCGGAGACCTGTCTAAGAAGAGCTTTGAACAAATCGACTCGCTCTTGAACAAGATGTTCCCGTAATTTTTTCTCCTTACAGAAATCGCGCGGCTTTCAAGCCGCGCGATTTTCGCTTTAAAACGGGCTTTCGTTACCAGGCAAATTTTACGTCCGAGAGCCTGCGCCGGATTTCATCCATCAGGGAAACTTCCGATTCTTCGGAATCCGCGGTAAACGTGACGCTGAAACGGACAAAATGGCCCGCATCGTCCCAAGGAACCGTCGAAATCTGCTTTTCGCGAATCAGCCACTGCGAAAAATCTTCCGCCGTAGCAAAGGATTCCCCACCTTCGATACCCTTTGGCGCTTTTGCATACAGGTAAAAACTACCCTTCGGCTTTTTCACGCGGAACCCGACATCGGAAAGAGCCTTGACCAGCAGATCGTGCCGACGGGAATACTTGGCAACAGTCCTTTCCGTAATCGAAGGCGTCGATAGGGCTTCGACACCCGCATATTGGATAGCCTTGAACTGTCCCGAATCATTATTATCCTTGACGCAGGCAAAACCTTTCACGACCTTTTCGTTCCCCGCGACAAACCCCAGGCGCCAGCCCGTCATGTTGAAAGCTTTCGAAAGAGACTGGATTTCTACACCAACCTCCTTCGCCCCGGGAACGGAGAGAAAGCTGAGCGGTGCGTAGCCGTCAAAAGTGAGAGCAGCATACGCCGCATCGGAAATGACGATGACGTGATTTCTCTTCGCAAACTCGATGACACGCTCAAAAAACTCGAAAGAAGCGACCGCACCAGTCGGATTGTTCGGGTAGTTGATGTAGAGAAGCTTGGCGCGCTTCGCAATATCAGCCGGAATACTGTCCAGGTTCGGCAGAAAATCGTTTTCGGGAAGAAGCGGAAGCGGATAGACTTCCCCGCCTAGAAAACGGGTCATCGTTCCAAGGACCCCGTATCCGGGAACGGTTAGTATCGATACATCGCCAGGATTGATAAAAGCCTGCGGAATCATCGCGAGAGCGGGCTTTGAACCGATGCTGTGACAGATTTCGTTTTGCGGATCGAGACCGTGGACGCCGAAAACGGTTTCCATGTACTTCGCCGCCGCTTCCTGGAACGGCAAGATTCCGTTGTCCGCATAGCCTCGATTTTCCCACTTTTTCGCTTCCGAATAAAGCCTTTCCACAACGGAAACATCCGCCATCCAGTCCGGTTCCCCGACCCCCATATCGATAATCGGCGTTTCAGGATGCGCCCTTTCCGCTTCGCGCCGCGCCCGCTTGATTTTTTCGAACTTGTAGAGGACGGTCCCCTTTCCAAAGGAACTTCCACCGATGCGTTCCGCAAACAGGTTCTGGATGTAGTCTTCCATAGAATTCTCCGATGTTGGTTTTCTAGGAAAATTTAAAATGTGAATCGAAATTTCATGCGGAAAACGCCAGAAGTTTTTTCGACTTCGCCCGCCGGTTCAAGCCATGGGAAAACATTTTACAACATATTTGTCAAGTTTTAAAGAAGACTTTTCCTTTTTCAAATTTTCACACAAAAAAGCCCGCCGGCGAGGGCGGACTTTTCCTGAAATTCAAAAAAGAGAACTAGAGTGTCGCAATCAGCTTCTTCGCGCGATCCACATAAACCGGATTATCACCGTATTTTTTGAGCAGCTTTTCAGCGGTCGCCTTGGCCTTGTCCGGATATCCCATCTGGTTATAGACGAGCGAAAGCTTCCAGAGCGCATCGGCAACCGTTGGAACGGGATCCGCGGGTTCGACCTTTTCGTAACGGTCTTCCAGGTCGCCGGTCCGTTTGCCAAACTCGGCGATGAACTTTTCAAGGAGATTCACCGCAGCGGCATAGTCCCTCGTTTCTATTGCGACCGCAGCCTGACCGTGCATGGCGCCTCCGCGGACGAGCGGCAAGTTGCCCGCGTTGTCGAGGGCTTTTTGGTAAAGAATCGCGGCGGCATCGAATTCCCCATTCTGGAAGCGAACGTTTCCGGCAAGAAGCGCCGCCTTCGCCAGGGTTTCCCCGCTCAGCTCGTTTCCGGCCAACAGACGATCGTATTCCGCAAGCGCGCTGTCCTTCTTGCCTGTATATTCATAGGCGAGAGCCGGACCCAATAGTTCCGCCTGCTCCGCATTCGCCTGGACCTTCGCCCCGTTAAATCGCACAATCGCAATCACCGCGACGATAACCACCAGGAGAATGATGCCAATCACCATTCCGTGCTGGATAAAAAATTCCTTCATTTCCGAATTTCCGGAGGAAATTCCGCCTTTCGGCATGTTATTCGGCATGTTAGAAGCCATATTTTTGGGTCCTTGAAAAAAAATTTAGCCCTAATATAGAAATTTTTCAAAATATTTGTTACATTTGGTCCTGCGATGCCACTCTAGCTCAGCTGGTAGAGCAGCTGATTCGTAATCAGCAGGTCGACAGTTCAAATCTGTTGGGTGGCTCTTCAACCGGATTCTTTCGAATCCGGTTTTTTTATTTCAATAATCCACGCCAAGTTCCCCATAATTTTTTAAATATGGCGCCTATGAATCCCGAAGGCGCAATCATCGTTCAAAGCAATATGGAAATCCTCGTCGAAGTGCACAACAGGCACTACATCGAGGCCCGAGACGCAATCGCCCCGTTTACCGAACTGGTCAAGAGCCCGGAGCACTTGCACACCTACCGCATTTCGCACCTTTCCCTGTGGAACGCAGCATCGACCGGCCTCACCGCCGACGACGTCGTCCAATGCCTCGAAGACCAGGGAAAATATCCCGTACCGGAAACCGTCGCAACGGAAATCCATGAATATATGGGCCGCTACGGAATGCTCAAGCTTATCAAAGGCGAACAGGGGCTCTGCCTAGAATCGACCGATGCGGCGCTTTTCAAGGAAGTCTGCAAACTGCCGAATGTCGCCAGCTGCCTCGTAAAGTTCGACGGCGACACGAAAGCGATTGTCGATCCGAACAAGCGCGGCATTCTCAAGATGACGCTCACGCTGAACGGATTTCCCGTCGAGGATATCGCGGGCTACGTCGCCGGTGACCCGCTCCCGATCGAACTTCGCAAGGTAACGCTCGGCGGTAAGAAGCTCGAACTCAGAAGTTACCAGAAAGACGCCTCCCAGATATTCTACGCATCCGGCTCCGAAAAGGGCGGCTCGGGCGTCATCGTTCTCCCGTGCGGCTCGGGCAAGACGCTTATCGGCATGGCGACAATGGCCCTGATGAAAACCCGCACGCTTATCCTCACCCCGAACATTTCCGCGGCAAGACAATGGATCCGCGAGCTTCTCGACAAGACCACCCTCACCGCAGACCAGGTGAAGGAATACTCGGGCGACGTCAAGGAGATAGGCCCCGTCACCGTGGCAACCTACCAGATCCTTACCCAGAGAAAGCGCGTCAAGAAAGGCGAGGAAGACGAAGAAAAGAAGAACGATGCGGACGACAAGCCACTCGTAAACTTCCCTCTTTTCAGCGAACACAAGTGGGGACTGATGATTTACGACGAAGTCCATCTCTTGCCCGCTCCGGTTTTCCGGTTCAGTGCGGAAATGCAGGCGACGCGCCGGCTTGGGCTCACCGCGACTCTTGTCCGCGAAGACGGCAAGGAAACCGAGGTTTTCTCTCTTATCGGACCGAAAAAATTCGACCTTCCCTGGAAAATTCTCGAATCGCAGGGATGGATAGCAACTGCGGACTGCAGCGAAATCCGCGTCGTAATGACCGCCGAACAGAAGATGCAGTATGCGCTCGCCCAGACGCGCGACAAGATCACGCTAGCAAGCACCAATCCTCAAAAGGACGATGTAGTAAAGAAGCTCATCGAAACTTACAACGAGCCGGAAGACCGCATCCTGATTATCGGGCAGTATATCGACCAGTTGCAGAAACTGTCGGAAAAGCTCGAAATCCCGCTAATCACGGGAAAGACGCCGAACAAGGAACGCGACAGGCTTTACGGAGACTTCCGCAAGGGAACGCTCCGCAACCTCATGATTTCCAAGGTGGGAAACTTCGCCATCGACCTGCCCGACGCAAGCATCCTCGTCCAGATTTCGGGAACATTCGGAAGCCGCCAGGAAGAGGCCCAAAGACTAGGACGCGTCCTGCGTCCCAAGGAAGACGGTCGCCCGGCGCACTTTTTCTCCTTGGTGACAAAGGATTCCAAGGAGCAGGAATTTGCGATGAACCGCCAGCTGTTCCTCACAGAACAGGGATACGCCTACAAGATTCTCAACTATTCCGGCGGAGAGATCGTTCCCGCAGGAGTGTGATGAAGCTTTCCCAAAAGTTCATTCTGGAACCGCATTTTTTTAAGGTCCTCGGCGGGTTGGCGCTTCCAATAGCCCTGCAGGACCTGATCAAGTTTTCCCTTTCGCTTGCCGACAACATCATGGTCGGCAGCATTTCCGAAACGGCTCTCGGTGCGGTGACGCTCGCCAGCCAGCCTTTTTTCATCTTTTCCTTGATCTCGTTCGGAACGGCGAGCGGCGGCGGGGTACTTGTAGCCCAGTATTACGGGAAACACGATTCGGAGAGCATCCAGAAAATCGTATCGATTACGATCTGCATGGGAACCCTAGTCTCGTTCCTTTTCGGTTTTTTCACGACGCTTTTCCCGCATGAGGTTATGCGAATTTTCACGAACGTTCCTGAGCTTGTCGAAATCGGAGCGGAATACCTGAAAATCCAAGGCTTCGCCTATTTTTTCTTCGGGTTCAGCAACACTCTCATTATGCTCATGCGCAGCACGCGCGAAGTCAAGGCCGGCCTGTTCGTCACATCCGGAGCGTTCGTCCTGAATCTTTTTCTCAACTGGCTCCTGATTTTTGGCCACTGCGGATTCCCTGCACTGGGTGTCCGCGGAGCGGCCATCGCCACGCTCGCCGCGAGAGCGCTCGAATGCCTAGCCATGGTCATCTATGTGCGTTTTATGGAGCGGCATCTGAACTTTCGGTTTAAGCGCCTTTTCCGATTTGATATTCCGCTGTTCAAGGATTTTCTCCGCTACAGCGTCCCGGTCGTCGTAAACGAAACGGGCTGGTCCGTCGGGGTAGCCGCCCAATCGGTAGTTCTCGGGCACCTGAACGCGACAATCGTCGCCGCTTCGAGCATCGTGGGGACTCTCCAGCAGGTCGCGCTGGTCTTCATCTTCGGGGTTGCAGGCGCTTCCGCGCCGATCATCGGAAACAGGCTCGGCGGCGGAAACCTAGGCGACGCCAAGCGTTACGCGAACTCTCTCCTCCTCGCCGGATTTTTCGTCGGAATCGTCGCTGCGACCCTTCTTTTCGCCTTCAAGGATCCGATCCTTACCTTGTACGCAATCCCGGAAGAAACTGTCCAGCTCGCGAGAACATTCATCGGCATCCAATGCGTTATGATAATACTGCAATCCTACACGTCCCCGGCGATTGTCGGTATTCTCCGGGCCGGAGGCGATACCGTTTTCACATCCATCCTCGATATCGGAAGCCTTTGGCTTTTTTCAATCCCGCTCGGCTACCTGGCAGGCTTCACATGGGGACTATCCTTCCCGCTCATCTTCCTGATGCTCCGCTCCGACGAAATCGTCAAGCTCCCCGTCCTTGTATGGCGAATCGAACGGAAACGCTGGATACGCAATGTAACGCGCTAAACCCAACCCGGAAATTCCGCTGAATCCGAATAAAATTATATTTCTCCCTATATGGATAGTCCGCGCCAAATCATCAACCTGTTTCTAAGCAGCAAGCACAAGCCCGAAGAACTCAAGGGCGAGCTTTTCCGTGCAGCCGAAGCCGCCGAAAAAAGCGGTATGACATACATGGAAGCGACCTTCCAGCTCGGAGAACACGCCAAGGACGAAGGTCTTTCCGAGGAAGACTCCGACACGATCATCCGAAGGGCTTACGCAGCGGAAAAGCGCGAGCGCAAACGGGAAGAACCTCAACCAAAGGAATCCCAGGCAGATCCGCAGGTCGCGCAACCGACAAACGCATACAGAGGTCCGGTACAGCCGATTCTTTCAAGCGCCATATCGCTAGAACAGGTTCTCACAATGGGACTTGACGCACAGGCGCTCGAACTTTTGCAGAACCACAGGATAGACCCGGAAGCGCTCAACATTCCGTGGCCGACTCCGGACTGGCGCCTGGATTTCGCAAAGCTTCTCAGAGCGCTATTCAGTCCGGCAGAATCCGTCGAATTCAAAAAGTCCAATACATCCGAAACAACGGTCAAATCGGTTGACGAAATCCTGAAACAGGCGGACAGCATCAAGAAAACGATGAAGTCCCTAGACGGTCCGGACGGCGCACTCGTCGGAATCAATCCGGTCAAGGGGGCAGACGAGACCGACGAATCGTTCCGTTTCCGTTATGCGGTCGTCGACAATCCAAACTTCAGCTTGGCAAAGCAGCTCGCCTACTACAAGGCTCTGAATCTCCCGTGCGCGGCACTCGTAAGCACCGGGGCGAATTCCGTCCAGGCATGGATAAAGATTCACGCCAAAAACCGCGAAGAGTACGATTCCCGCGTCGAATACCTGTTCAAGACATTGGACTCCCAAGGTTTCAAGGTCAATTCGGCAAACACGAATCCCAGCCAGATGGTTCGAATGCCGGGAGTTCTCCGCAATGGAAAACAGCAATACCTGATAGGCCTCGAACAGGGCGCAAAGACTTTCGAAGATTGGCAGACATGGGTGGAATTCTGCCTCGACGGAAAGCCGCTCATCGAACTTGCGAGCGACAGCGAAAACGCCCCGAAAAAAGACAGGCTCCTAATCGACGATACGCTCGAAACGGGTGAATTCCTGCTTCTCTCCGCACCGCCCAAAGCAGGAAAATCCTTCGCCCTGATAGACATCGCCCTTTCGCTTTCCCACGGGGAGGACTGGCTCTCCACTTCGACACACAGGTCCGACGTTCTTTTCGTAAACTTCGAAAGCACCCGATCCGCCTTTCTCAACAGGCTCTTCGCCGTCGCCGCATCCCGCGGACTCTCCGCCTCGATTCCCGAATTCGGTTTTTTGAACTTGCGCGGCATCGCCCTTTCCCCCCTCGAAATGGCGCAATATATCGCAAAGCGGGTCAAAGGCGCCAAGAAACTGGAAGACCACGACTATGCGGCAATCGTCATCGATCCGATTTCCGCAGTCCTTCACAACCCGAAAGCGGTCCGCAACAACATTCCGCCGGAAAAAGCCCTTCTCCAGATGATCGATATGCTGATTTCCCTCACCGGATCCGCGGTCATCGCCGCGACAAATCCCGGCGAATATCCGGAACTCGAAGCCCAGGCGGACTCCCGAATCATCCTTTCACCGATAAGCGGATCACCCGATATGTTCAGCCTTCGCGGGGAATTCAGGAATTTTCCCCCTCGATCCGCTACGGACTGCACCTGGCGCCATCCGCGCTTTATCGTCTAGACAAAAACTATGCAAAGAAGAAATCTCAAAAATCGCGGCTCATGGAACCGCAAACCGGCAGACTCCAAACCGAAGAACGATACGCTTTCCAAAACGTCCGGGCCGATTCCGACCGACCTGGAAGGCAAGCGCGCCTATCTCGAAAGCTGGGCTTCGGAAAGCCGTATTCCGGGAAAAATCCAGAGCTGGTTTACGGCTCCCGTCAAGATGGACTCTTGCGATTGGCGCATCCTTTCGCAACACATGTCCAAGGGCAACCGCATTCTTTCCATCGAAGGTCCTTTCAAGGGGGCAAAGCCTCCCAAGCTAGTCCTCGATGTCAATAGCCAAATCCGAAAGCCACACCTTTCCAAGTTCCGCGGTTCGATACTGCAGATCTGGTTTCGTGCAACAGGCGACGGACGCTTCGGCATCGCCGTGCAGAATATCCTGCATTCCGCCGAAGCAACCCGCGAATTCAAGACATTCCTCGATTACCTCGAACGCGAACATTCCGGTGACGTTCTCTGCTGTCACCAGATCCGGGTAACTCCGGTGCAAACATTCGACCCGGCGCATCCGATTCCAGGCTCCCTCATCGAGTTTCGCAAGGGCTTCGGAAACCGATACATTCCCATCGCAGGCACGGACCAGAAATTCAATATCATCGACTGGACCCCGACCTGCAAGGCTCCCTGGATCGGGCTCCCGAAACGCATCCGCGAAATGATTCACCCGGCAAAAGGCGACCGTTTACTCGAATGCTTTGCGGGTCCCGCTTATATCGCCGAAGCCCTTTCAAAAGATTTCGAAGATTGCTTTGCCGCCGATATCCGCACAATCGATCGACAGACCCCGAACGTCCGCTATATCCATGCGGCAATCGACAAGGATTTTTTCCCAAAATTTTTCCGGGGAAAATCCAGGGAAGGCAAGTGGACCATCTACCTTGACCCTCCCGACGGAAAAGCCCTTTCCGGAAGCGTCATCCCGGAAATCGCCGAATGCCACCCCGAGCGCATTCTGCTGAACTCTTCGAACCTGGCAGTCGCCGCACAGGAAATCAAACGGTTCCGCCGCGAAGGCTACATGCTCCGAAAGATCGTGCCGATGGACTTCGAACCGGGAAATCCGAGCATCCAGCTGCTTCTTCTCTTCGTCCCGGATCGCGCCGGGCTTTTAGGCCGCCGCGAAGAACGCAAGGGCAAAGTCATCCGCACGAGAGAAAACCAGGAAGCGGGAAACAGGCCGCAGACGGGAACGATTCTCTTTAGCCAAAAACGCAGGCGCTAGAAATTTCATGTCAAAAAAAAGATTAAATTGATAAGTATGAGGCATATTCAAAGCATTTCCATCGCTCTCGGACTTGCCACGATTGTGGCAAGCGCCTATTTCGTCAAGCAGGGAGATACCCTTTGGGATATTTCCGACGAATACCTGAACAATCCATTCGCCTGGCCGGACCTGTGGGAAAACAACAGGCACATCCAGGATCCGCACTGGATCTACCCGGGCGATTCCATCTATCTCGGCGAAGCTCCCGACGCAGCCAAGAAAGAAAAGCCGAAGCCTCTTCCCTGCGCCGAAGCGGCGCGGGACTCCTCGCTCCCAAAAGGCGTTTCCGTTCCGAGCGGGTGTGCGGCAAAAGACCAGAACGATCACTTCGCCAAGATGCTCGGAAGCCTTTCCGCCGACGCAGCCAAGAAGGAGAAACCCGCAAAGCAAAAAGGCGTCTCCTATTACTATGCGCAGCGCTCCGAACCCAAGGTCTTCAACGGCTACTACCAGGTTCTTTCACCGATGCTTCTCTCCCCGGACAGCCTCAAGTCGGACAGTTCCTGGTTCACGGTCAAGTCTGGCGAAAAGCGGGAGCCTCTTGTGCACATTCCCGAAACGGAAATGGTCATCGGAATCGGGATGAACACCTCGCCGAAGGCGACCGTCGGAGCCATCGTGGAAATCTGGGACGCGCGCCCCGCCATGCTCCCCGAGACGAAGACCCGCGCCAAGGAAAAGACCGCCGTCCTCCGCTACACGGGACTTGCGAAAATCACCGATGTAGGCGATACGCTCTCCCGTGCGGTGCTTCTCCAGAGTATGCGGGAAATCAAGATCGAATATGCGAAAGCCCGCCTGCAGAAACCGTTCAAGCCAATCAATGTCGAAGGCTACAGCGAAGTCAAATCCGCATCGCTAGACAGTATGGCAATCGTACGCTATGCGCTTGAAAAGAATCTCGCCATCGGCCCGTACGGCTACGTCATGATAGACCGCGGGCAGAACGACCGTTACAGCCTAGGCGACGGTGTCGCCATCTGGGAAAAGGACATTTCGGATTCCCTGATTCCTCCGCGCCTTCTCGCCCGGGGAATCGTCACCAGCCTGAACGAGGCCCACTCCGTCATCCTTATCCGCGAAGCCTATTACGGCGACAGGCGCATCCAATACGGCAATCTGGTATCGGTTACGCACAAGGCAAGACTCGCCCCATGAAACCGCGTCTGGTGATCGGCGGACTTCACCTGTTTGCGATGCTCATCGCGCTTCTCCTCGCTGTAGGTGCCGTCTTTGTCGCAAGTCCTTCGGTAGCGGACCAGGCTGCGGAATTCCTCGGGCAGGAAAAACTTTCCTTCCTGGTCCGACATCTCTACTGATTCGGGAATATCCGTGAAGCTTCCGAAGAACAACCGCATTTTCATTGCGCTTTTTTTCGGCGGAATCATCATTCCGACAGCGATACTCGCCATCCTCAGTTTCCGGAACGTCCAGAACGAGCGTCTTCTCGCTGAAAAGAACTTCGAAGATTCCCAGTCGTCCTTTTCGAAGCAGGCCGTCCAGACTGTCCAGAAAGAACAACAGGACATTCTCAAGGAAACAAAGAACGCTTCGCAATTTCTTTACGAGCAACCGCAAAAGCTCCTTGAATTCGGAAACGCTGTTTCCTTCAAGAAAGTGCAAGGCATCGCCGCGATTTTCCTCTTCAACGAGAACAAGCTCGTCTATCCGAGCATCTCCATTTCGAGCCATCCGGCATGGCCCACTCCGCCGACAACGGTTCCCGGCGAAATCGAGCAGAAGCTTCTCCGCGGCGAAGTTGCCGGATTAAATCCCGACAAGATCGACTTTGCGCGATCGGCGCTTCTCCTGCGGACACACTACCTGTCCAAAAGCGACAATTTCCTGAACCTACTGGGAATTCTCCGGTTGCGCTACCGCCAAAAAAACTACGAGGAAGCGCTCCACATCATCGACATTCTCGAACGGCATCCCGAAGCCCGAGGATACCTGCAGAACGACCTTTCGAAATCGCTATACCTGCTCAAGTTCGAAATCTTCGTGGAACAGAAAAAGCACTCTGCCGCCGAAAACTACTGTCTCTTTCTCTTTTCCGAATTCCTGGAAGGCGAAGCCCTGCAGGACATCGGGAGTGCCAAATTCTTTTTCGAAAATGCCATCAGCCAGATCCTTTCTTTCGAAGAACTCACCAAGGAGAAACGGGACGCGTTCTGGAACCTGCGCGAGAACCTGAATCGGCAGCTTGAACATGCGGAAGTCTTCGCTTCGCACCGGAATTTCCTCAAGCGCCTCGCAGAAGATCCACTCCCGACAAAAGGCGGAGTTTTTTACAAGCAGGACGGGCAGAGTCTCTTCTTCCGCATGGCCTACCCTTGGCTTTCCGGGGACCAGGTAGTCATCGGCCTTGTCGATAGGGACGCTTACAGGGAGCGCATCCGCAAGAAACTCGCCGAAACAGCCCGTGAATGGAAAGACGTCGCCTACGCCGTTTCCGATGAATACGATTCCGTCATCCTGGGAAAGCGGCAAAATTCCGACGCCCTGATTTCAAAGCAGCTAGACCTCGGCGAAAGCCTCGGCTGGACGCTCACCCTGTACAAGCGCTCCTCCCAGGAACTTTACAGCGAAGCGAGGCACAAGATGTTCCAGCTTTCAGGCCTTGTCGCGTTTTCCCTGCTCACCGTCATCCTCGGATCCCTTTTCATCTTCAAGACCATTTCTCAGGAACGAAAACTCATTTCGATGAAGACGAATTTCCTCTCCTCGATTTCCCACGAACTCAAGACTCCGCTCACCTCCATCAAGATGTTTGCCGAGATGATTTCGGGCGGACGCGTCCAAAAAATCGAGAAATGCGCGGAATACGCTACGCTCATCGGCAAGGAATCCTCGCGGCTTGAAAACCTGATCGGCGCCATCCTCAGCTATACCCGGATGGAAACGGGCAAGCAGACATTCCGGTGGGAACGTCTCGACCTCTCGGAATGCGTGTCGAAAGTTTACGAAGCGATTCTCGACCAGGCGGATAATCGCGGTCTCGCAATGACGCGGGAACTCGCCCCGGGAAGCTTCGTCATGGGGGACTTCGCCGCACTTTACAGCCTCGCCCAGGGATTAATCGAAAACGCCATCAAATACACGAATCCACCGGGAAAAGTGACCATCCGGGTTTTCGAAGAAAGCGAAAAAATCGTATTTTCTGTAGCGGACACCGGCATAGGCATCGCTTCTGCCGAACAAAAAAATATCTTTAACGACTTCTACCGCGTTGGTGACGAAATGACCCGCAGCACCAAAGGCTCCGGTCTCGGGCTCGCCATCGTCAAGCGCGTTGCGGAAGCCCACAAGGCTAGCGTCTCCGTGCAAAGCCATCCCGGTAAGGGTTCGACTTTTACGGTCAAGTTCAAAAAGGCGGAATAATGGAAAACAGAAAGATCCTCATCGTTGAAGACGAAGAAATCATCCGGCTAGGTCTCAAAGACAACTTTGAGCTTGAAAACTATACGGTGGAAACCGCGGGAGACGGTGAAGAAGCCATCGAAAAGGCGGACTCGTTTCTCCCGGACCTGATTATCCTAGACCTGATGATTCCCAAGAAAAGCGGCTTCGAGGTCTGCCGTTATATTCGCAAGAAGCATCCCGACACGTTCATCATCATGCTCACCGCCAAGACAGAAGAGACATCCAAGGTGACAGGTCTCGAAATGGGAGCGGACGACTATGTGACAAAGCCGTTTTCCATCCTCGAACTTCTCGCCCGCGTCAAGGCGTTTCTGCGACGCGGCCCGCGTACCGGTTCGCAAAAGGGTTCCTCGGAATCCCAGGTCGGACAGGATACCGTCGATTTCAACAACATCCATCTCGACTTCAAGAAATACGAAGCGAGCAAGAACGGAGTTTCCATCGATCTTTCCGCCAGGGAGTTTCAGATTCTCAAGTATTTCTGGGGAAAACGCGGCGAGGTCATCCTACGCGAAGATCTCCTGCAAGACATCTGGGGATATACGGCAGACAACATGCCTTCCACCCGCACAATAGACAACCATATCGTCAATCTCCGCAAGAAGCTCGAAGACGACCAGGCGAACCCGAAAATCATCCTTTCCATCCGCGGAGCCGGCTACAAGTTCGACGTCTGATGTTCCATTCCCGAATTTTCCGTTTTGCGCTTTTTACAGGCATCCTTTTCTCCGAGGCCTTTTCCTCGCGCATGGACAAGGAACTCTACGAAGCGGTCTATCAATTCGAAATCAAGGGAAACTTCGCTGAAGCGCAAGACATGCTTTCCCGCATTTCCATCGAAGGCGATGACGAGGACAGGAGCAAGGCATTTTTTCTCCTTGGAAAAATCCAGGAGCTTTCCGAAAGCCCGCTAAACGCGACGTTCTACTACAGACAAGCGCTCGCCAATCCCGCAAACGCGAGAGACGCCTATTTCCTCGCGAGCCGGATAGAAAGCCTAGACACGACTCCCGAGCGCCTGGTCATCGACAAGTCAAACCTCGCCGCATCCATCCGGGAGACATTCGGGGGCAAGCAACCGTCCATCCTGCTTTCGAACAACCAGCTTTACCGCCTGCACAACGAAAAATTTGTCTCGGTCCCCACGTTCATTTCGGAGAGCGCAAAGATCCTCGCGGTTACGCCGGGCGGCATCTGGTTCTCGGACGAAACTCCAACGCTTCACTTCCAGCCCAAGGATTCCAGGCAGCCGGTCCACACCTACCGCTTTGACTCCGCCATTTCAAGCGTCTTGCCCCTATCGAGCATCGGCGCACTCGTCATCACCGAAAAAACAATTGCGTTCGCCGCAAACGAAGGAATTCGCTTCTCCGTCGAAAATCGTTACCGCGGATGTTCGCCCGTCGGATTCTACCAACCGCAAAACGCATTCGTCGTCAATTGCCCGGACAATGCGCTTCACCTTTTCGATGCGGAATCCGGCGCAGAAAAGCAGACCTTGTCCCTGATCGATCCCATCCAGAAGACTCTTCTTTCCGACAACGGAATTTTCGTCTCGTCCTCCAATACGCTCTGGTTTTTCCGCCCGCAAACGAGCAGCGCCTATCTCTGGAAAAGCTCCGGGAACCCAATCGAAGACGCCGTATTTTTCGAAGGCAAGCTCGCCGTTCTCGAAAGCGACGGAAAGCTAAAGCTCCTTGATCCCGAATCGGGAGTGGAGCTTTCCCGATCATCCATTGACGGGGAAAAACTTTTCCAGATAGCCCGAGGAACCCTCGGAGTCTTTTCCAAGGAAGGTGCGCTTTCCGTCGTCGATACCGCACTAAGGCATCTCTGGCATTACCACTTCGGAAAACCCCTCGCCGCAAACCCGCTCCAAAGCCAAGGTCTCCTGTTTCTCCCCTTCGAAAAAGGCGAACTTCTAACGCTCGACGCACTCCACTACGGCGGAAGACCCGTCCTTTCCCAGCTCTATGCGGAAAAAGCCGCCAAGGCGAAAGAAGCGGGAGACTGGAAGCAGATGGAAGCGCTTATCGATTCCGCCCAGAAGCTCGAGCCGGGAAACCCGACGGCAAGCTTCCTGCATGCGATAGATCTCGAGCGCATCGGAGAAAGCGAAACGAAACGCGCCCTGGCCTGGTCCGATGCGGTCCGCTATTCGCTTGGCGACAAGCAGGCAAGCTCCTCGATCCTTTCCCACTATGCAAAGATTATCGGAGCGTCCTACGTCCACTTTCTCCCGCTTTCCCCGCGGACCCTCTACCCGAACCTTTTTAGCACCGGCCATACCCTGTTCACCATCGACCCGGCAGCCCAGAAGCTCATCGCCATCGAACCGTCTTCGGGAAGCGTTCGCTGGAGCAAGAACCTAGGACTTCTCGAAACGAGCCCCGTCCTCGCGAGCGACAACGCGAAGCTCGCCATCGCAAACGGATTTCAGCTGCAGATACACGATCTCACCCCGAATGGAAAGCTTCGCTACAGCGAACTGCCGGGAAAGCCATTCCAGATAAAATTCCATGAAAATGCCATCTACGTTTCCACATGGAACGGCTACTTCATCAAGCTGCTCGCTCCGAACTACGACATCGCGTGGACAAGGAAACTTTTTGCGCTCCCGTTCCTCTTCGACATTTCCAAAGAGAACATCGCCGTTTCGAGCCTCGAAGGGATGCTCGGATTCGTCAGCGAGGCGACCGGGCAAAATTCAAGGCCCATGATAGCATCCAGGGCAAACACTTCCGTCATGGACCTCTCCGATTCGACAATCGCCATCGCTACCGACCAGAACGAAATCCGGATATACACGCCGGAATCCGAGGAACCGAAGCAGGTCTTCCCGACAAGTTCCGCAGTCCTTTCGCTCCGCTGGGTCCCCATCGGAAGCGCCAAGTATCTCCTCGTAGGCTTCGCCGACCAGAGAATCAGCCTATACGGCCCGAAAACCAGCATACCGATCTGGACCTTTGCCGGGAAAAACTCCATCTATGCTACCCCCGTCGTAAACGGGAACCATCTTTACATCGACCAGCAGTCGCACATCGCGCAGATATCCCTCTCCAAGGGCACTGTCGAAAGACGCTTTTCCACCCCCGGAGGCGCCGGGACCCCGTTTATCCTCGACAATACGCTGTTCTGTACATCGCCGAAACGGCTTCTATATGCGTTTCCGCTTACGAAACTACTTCAATAACTTTTTTTTTTACAAACAAAAATATTTTTTCAGCCAATGTTTCTATAAATTTATAGGAAGATGCGTAAAGATTCTAAATGTAAATAACCAAAAAGGGTGGATAGCTGTTTGCGTCAAAGACTTGTACAACATCATCTGCTTCTGGACATCGCGCTGTCCGGATTCTTCCTCCTGGCGCTTGCCGGCTGCAACGACAAGGATGATTCCGTCTCGATGGGAAATTCCCTCTACCCGCGTTCCCAGACCCTTTATATCGGCGGATTCGACTGGGCGCCTCCCGGAACGACGTTTAACCCGTTAGACGCCGACCCGAACTTCCCCATCGACGGCAACATGCGCCTGATGTATGAAACGCTTTTCGCCTACAACATCCTCGACGGAAAGACAGAGCCGATGCTTGCAAGTTCCTACCGTCAGACGGATTCGTCCATCATCGTGGAGCTGGATTCCCGGGCGCGCTGGAACACGGGAGACAAGGTGACCGCGGACGATGTCCTCTACACGTTCTATCTCGATTCGCTTTTCCCGACCCCGCGCCACGCCGGCAGGCAATACATCGAGCGACTTTCCGTCGAAGGCAACCGTATCGAGTTCGTCATGAACAAGACGAACCGAAATCCGCTGGTTCTGCTCAACCTCCTTTCCGAAACATCGATTCTCCCCAAGAAGATTTTCCAGCCGCTAGTCGAAGCCTCCAAGAAAAACGGGCGTTACAACTACGCAAACGTCCTTGCGTTCAAGAACGATTCTTCACCCGTCGTCTCCGGTCCCTATAACCTCGAAGCTTACTATCCGGACAAGATTGTCCTTAAGCGAGTCGAAGACTACTGGGGAAACGCCAAGCACGGCGGAAAGAAGCCGGCGCCGCTTTACGTCATCCATTCCCTCTACACGAGCAACAACCTTTTCAATAATGCAATGACCAAGGGAGAACTCGACGTTTCCTCCATCTTCATGCCAAGGATCTGGGAAAAAAAGCGGGACGATATCCGCGCCTGGAGTCTCAAGGAACCCTATCATTATCCGGGCTCCATCCCGACGCTTTTCATCGCGACGACAACGACACCGTTTACCGATGTCGCATTCCGCCGAGCACTCGCCCATGCGATCAACTTTGAAAAGATCAAGGCAGTCGCCGTTTCCAACTACACGGCATCTGTCAAACCGGGATTCATCCTTCCCTTCGGGCAGGAGGCGCGCTATTTCAACGAAGAAGATGCCAAGACCTACGGCTATTCCTACGATCTCGACCGCGCAAGGAAAATCCTGGAAGATGCAGGCTATTCATGGGACACGCAAGGGCTTCTTCTGAACAAGGATGGCAGGCCCGTTCGCCCGTTGAGCCTGGAATGTCCACAAGGATGGACGGACTGGGAAGATGTCATCAAGGTTGTCGCCGAATCATTCAAGCAGATAGGAATCGCTACCAACCAACGGTTCGTCGATTACGGCGAATGGGAAAAGGACTTGCGCTATGGAAAGTTCGACCTGGCGATGAAAACGCAGACAGCCGACCTTTCCGCGGCCACTCCCTGGACACGCTTTGACCAGGTGATGAACAGCAAGAGCGCAAAGCCTGTCGGCGAGGAGGCATTCTCGAACCAGGGACGATTCAGCGACCCGCAGGCAGACAGCTTGCTCGAGCAGATCCCTTCCCTGACCGATTCCGCAGAATTGCAAAAAGCCTACCGAGCCCTCAACCGGATTTTTATGGAAAAGGTTCCCGTGCTCCCGCTGATGTACCGTCCAACCCAATACTACCAGTTCTCGACAAAGCACTGGACAAACTTTCCCACCGAAGAAAATCCCTACGCTCCGCCACAAAACCTGATCATCGGCGCAGGCATCAAGGCTATCTGGGAAATCAAGCCGACCAAAGCTCCGTGATGTGCAGAAAAAGTCCGTTCCAAGACGGATTTTTTTATTTAGATTGTAGCCACTGAAATGGAGACCTCGTTATGAAAAGAGCGCGCTTTATCTTGCCAAACGCATTTACCAGCATGAACTTTCTGCTCGGCGTATTTTCCGTCTGCTGGTCTGCCGGCATGTTTAACGGCTACTCCTCCCTGGATCCATTCCGTATGGCCGCCTACTTTGTCATTCTTTCGGTCCTTTGCGATAAGCTCGACGGATTCGCGGCGCGCCTCGTGAACGCAAGTTCCGAATTTGGCGCCCAGTTCGACAGCCTAGGCGATCTTGTGGGCTTCGGGCTCGCTCCCGCGTTCTGCCTTTTTTTCAGCTACAAGGCAAACGTTCCCGATTGGCTCGGGCAGAATCTCGCCCTCGTCATCGTCGCATTCGCTATCTACGTTCTTTGTGCCGCGATGCGCCTTGCCAAATACAACGCGATGGACAGCGACGCCTACAAGCATTATTTTTCGGGACTTCCCAGCACATTTGCCGGAGCCATCAACGTCATTCTGCTCACCTATGTGACGCAGCGCGAAATTTTTACCGCCAACAATACGAATCTTTTGTTCATCCCGGTCGTCGTCATGCTGCTCACCGGCCTGATGATGGTCAGCCCCTGTTTTCTGCCGAAGCTTCAGCCAAGGCAGAATAAAATCATCAACGGCATCCAGATAGTGCTTGTCCTTATCGTGTATCTATGCGGATTCCTCTTCATCTCGCCGAAATTTTCCTTTATCCCGGGATTCCTGTTAATTCTCTGCGCACTCTATATCATCGGAGGATTCGCCATGGGGTTTGCCAACCGCAGCCAGATTCTCGCCGAAGCGACAAGCGCCAGGGAAAGCGAAAACTAGCCAAAGTCCCGCAGAAAGCGAGCAAGCGGTTCTGCATACCGAGCAGCCAGGATCTCGGGCGATTCCCGAGGAAGTTCGACCGTCACGCATTCCATGTTTCGCTCGGCGGCAAAGGTTCCAAAGCTTCCCGGCGTCGCATAGCCTGCACCGCAATTCCACGAAAGATCAAAGGCGCGTTCCAAGTCCCTGCACAGCGTTGTCCGCGTATCGGAATCTATCCAGCCCAAGGGAGAATGCAGGGCCACCGCCTTTCGCACACCAAGCCTTTGGATCAGATCGATCAGCGCGCAGGTCTCCGGTTCGCTCGCCGGAGATTTTCCGGTCGAAAGCTCCGTTGTCCGAGGCGCTTCGAGAACAGGACGCGAAAAAGTCTTCCCGGGTTTCCAATCCGCAGTCGGAAAATTTCGATTCAAATCGACTCCATGGAAATTTCCTCGAGTGCCCCGCAAGATTCCGTCCGGATTCAACGCCAAGATACAGGCGACATGATCGGGCGGCGCCCAGAGCATCCGAAGCGCGCGAGAAAGCAGAACGGTCGTTTCGGGTTCCTCGCCGTGAATCGCAGCAAAGAGCAAAAGACCTGTTGACTTGCGGGACGGCAGATAGCGCAGCGGAACACCTTCCACGGAGCGTCCAAACATTTCCAGTTCAAAAGGGAAGATTCCCTGGAAAGCGGTATTCCGGAATTCCGGTTCCATTATCGGGCTTCCAGAAAATAAGGGAAGACATAATCGCGCATCAGTTCGTCAAAATGCTCCAGGATAACGTCTTTCAGTTCCAGATCGGAACGCTCGTAGATGAGTCGCAGTTCTTCGGAATTAAAGAGGGCTTCCAACTCGGCAGCCGATTCCCGGTGGGAAATATGCCAGCGCTCCGGTCGGATTTTTCCGCGACCCGGCACAAAGACACGTTCAAAGCCAAAGGATTTTCCCGCCTGGATCCGTTCGGAAAGCCAACGGTGAAAAGGGGCGAACATCCCGTCGCATTCTTTTTCGGTCAGTTCAACTTCATAACCTTTCGGTACGCAACATCCATCGACCACGTCAAGTTCCGTTCCAAAATGGTGTCTAGACGCTCCGGGAAGCGCCGACCAGAAAAGAATCGCACGCATCCGTTCTAAAGGATCTTTCGGGAATTCCCGAAAAGGAATGCCGTTCGCATCGAGCAGTTTCAGCTTCCCGGTCGCCTTGCGGTTCCAGATGGAAAGCTGCCGTTCAAAAGGGCGAAAGGCGCTTTCTACGCGGATATCGAAACCCGCCTGTCTTGCGCTTTTGGAAAGCTCGAGGAAAGGTTCCAGAACGGAATTTCGTACAAGATAATCCGTACCGGGTATTTTGACCAGACCTTTCCTTTCAAGGCCATATGGGAAAAGAGATTTCATTCCGGAAGCGAACCTCCCATTTTCAAGACAAGCGCCCGCCAAGCCGAATTTTTCGAAGTTCGCGAGGCGCAGGATTCTTTTTTGCGTACAAATTCACTTTGAGAGAACAGATGCGTACAGGCGACAGCCAAGGCATCCGTCGCATCGAGTTTCACATTGCCTTTTTCGATTTCGAGCCGTGCCGTTACCATATAGGCGACTTTTTCCTTTGAAGCAGCGCCATCTCCCGTGACAACCTGCTTGACCGAACGCGGACTGTATTCAAAAAACGCCATGCCACGGCGATGGCACATGACAAGGATCGCTCCGCGGACATGCCCCAAGATCATCGCGCTGTGAACATTCTTCGCAAAAAAAGCGCTCTCCATGCTGAAAACGGTCGGCCTGTAAAGCTCTACTAGATTTTCTAAATCGCAAACGATTTTCACCAAGCGGTCTTCAAAGGTATCTTTTCTCGAAGCGGAAACCGTTCCATATTCGAGGACGCGAATCGAACCTTTTCCATTCCTTTCCAAAAAAGCGTAGCCCGTCGTATAAGAGCCCGGATCAATCCCAAGAATAATCATAGCATAAAATTAAAAAGAATCTGAAATCGGTGGTTGTCAAAACGGAACGTGAAACGCCAGAACTTAGAGAGCCTTAGAAAGTACGCACCTCAGATCCTCGCTAAGTCTCCAACTTCTACCTTTTGCTTTCCAAAAAATTTCTATTGTTACCAAAGAGGTGACCTATGCTCGTCGAAGAAGAGAAAATCGACCTTTCCCGCGTCAAGACACATCCACGACGTCTGGGCATCCCCCTGAGACGCTGGGGACGCAATCTGATGTCCCAATGCCCATTTCACGCTCCGGAAGAATCGTCCCTCTTCTTTTACGATACGCTAGGCTACTGGCGTTACCGCTGCCTGCAATGCGATAGCGACGGTGACCTGATCGAATTTCTCATACGAACCCGCTTCAACGGTCTCGACGAAAATACGGCGCGCAAGGAAGCCTTAGACTTCTGGGGTGTTTCCGGGGAATTTGAAAACGGTGACCCGGAACCGCACAGGCACAAGGAAATCGGTGGCGAAAAGGTCCGCGTCCTGGAAAGTTTTGTCCGCTATTGCCACTGGGCAGCGACCAAGAGCGAATCCACGGCGGAATTTCTCAAAGAAAGGGGCTGGAGTCTCGGACAGGCAAAGCTCTACGGCATCGGATACTACAGCGGCGACCCGGAACCTTTTTACAGCTATTGTCTGCTCTCCGGGCTAGAACGCCACGAAGTCAGTTTTTATCTCGACAACCTAGACGTTTCCCACGAACCGCGCCTCACGATTCCAGCGAGAAATTCCAAGGGAGTCATCCATTCCGTCTATGGGCGGATTCTCGACAATGCGGGAACGCCAAACTCGGGAGAGGACACCTATATCTCCTACGCTTCCGGACCAATGGACATTCCCTTCAACATCCAGCAGGACGTGGAAAATCCGATTGTCGTCGAAGGGCTTTTCGATGCGCTGACCGCAGATCTCGCCGGGATTCCTGGCGTCGTCTCGACGATGTACCAGCCTTTTAGCCGAAGCCACCTGTATAAACTCAAAGCATGCGGCGCAAAAAGCATCACTCTGATCCTCCGCAAGGAAACGAACCGCCGGAACAAGGAACTTCATGTCCGCAAGAGTCTCGAACTCGCGGAATCCGAAGGAATGCGTTTCAAGTCCATCATCTTGCCACTAGGCGAAACGGTCGATACGCTTGTCCGCAGAAACGGGGCGGATACGCTCCTTGAAAAGATCCGGGATACCGAGGAAGACACCATGCGCACGCACCGCAAGTCCGTACTTCTCCAGGACATCCGCGAAAACTTTGCCACGGCGATGACTCGCGAAGCAGACTCCGATGTCGGTTACCGCCTTTTCAATTTTCCGACGCTTTCCCATGCGCTCGACGGCATCTTGCCTGGCTACTATTTCCTATCCTCGGAGCCCTTCGGGTTCAAAAGCTATGCGCTATCTTCCTTCGCGCTAGACCTTATCGAGGGAAATCCGGATGCAAAAGTGATCTATGTCGCACTAGACAGCCCGCGCCGACAGGTTTTCGACCGTTTCGTCGCCATGCTAGCCGGGATTTCCGAAGCGAACGTCCGCAAGCAAAACAAGGACGACGCTCTCAACCAAAGCGTTCACTCCGCGACCCAGGAACTCCTTTCCTATGTCAAGACAGAACGGCTCGAAATCTGGGAAGACACGGAAACATTCAACTTCAACACATTCCTCAAGGAACTGCAGAACGAGCTTTCCGAAAAGCAGCAACTGATCCTCATCATCGATGGCATTGACCATCTCCGCATTTCGGACCGGGCCGACATACCGGACCTGAATGAACGACGTTCCTCGGCGGCGCTCGATCTCTACAAGGATCTGGACATTCCCGTTTTCATCAGCGGATCATGCGCCAAGGATGGCGATAGAATCATCGGGCCGGGACCTTATCTGCGCGACGCGGATGCGACATTCTGGCTTGAACGCAAGGAAGACGGAGCACTCTGGCTCACGGTCAATCTGAAAGGCTCCGGATCGACCCTTTACGAAGCGAACCTCCTCTTCTCGGACAAGTCCTACCGGATGAAAGAAAAAGAAAAATGAAACGCCCCGTCATTGTCGATTTCAACAACTTCTGGAGTCCTTCGGGCGGAGGCGTCCGGCGTTACCATTTAGAACGCATGAAATTCTACGGGAAAAGGGACGACGCCACTCTGGTCTTTGTCCAAAACGATTCCAGGACTTTTACCGAGAACGTTTCCGAATCGCTGGTCATCGAACATCGAAAGGCATTTCGCTTTCCGGGAAACTGGGAATACCGCTTTTTGTGGAAGCAGAAGGACATTCGGCCTTATCTGGAAAAATACCGACCGGATATTATTGAAGTCGGATCCCCATATATCTTGCCCAAGGCGGTGGCAAAAGCCGCGGAAAACGTTTCCAGGAATTCGATTCTCACCGCTTTCTGGCATGCTGATTTTCCGGTAACCTACGTCCGCCGCTTCTTTGAAAAATGGAGCCTTTACAAAACGGCGCGTTTTGCGGAATCCGTCGCATTTTCCTATGCAAAAGCGAGCTTTCGAAACTACCGAAAACTCGAGGCCAGTTCCCACGAAGTACTTGACCGCATAGAAAGAAACGGTTTTGCAAAAGACCGGTTGGAATGGATTCCGCTAGGCGTCGATTTGCAGACATTCCGACCGGAAGCCCGCGACGAAAGCCTTGTGCAAGAAATGAAAGACGGCGACCCGAACCGCCTCACGATTTTTTTTCCGCATCGGTTCTGCGACGAAAAAGGCCTTAGGCTCTTCCTTCTCGCCTACCCGATTCTCTGCAAGGAACTCAATAGCGAACCGGCGGTTCTCTTTGCGGGCACCGGCCCAGACCTTCCGAAAGTCCGGGAAGCCGCGAAAAAATACAGGCATATCCGCTACGAAGGATTTATCGACGGCACGGGCGAGATGGCGAAACGTTACGCAAGCACGGATCTGTCGCTCGCGCTCTCCGGCTGGGAAACATTCGGGCTTTCCATCTTGGAAAGTCTCGCTTGCGGCGATGCGCTTATCGCCGCATCGACCGGCGCCGCCGCCGAACATCTCCGCGCATCGGGCGCCGGAGTGCTACTCAAAGAGCGTACTCCGCAAGCTCTCGCCGAGTCCATCATCCAGATTTCAAAAATGAATATGGCCAACCTCAAGAGGCACGCTGTAGAATACGCAAAGAAATTCAGCTGGCAAAGCTGTTTCGAACGGCAGCTTTCGCTGTATCATGAATTATTAAAAGGATCCTCCAATGATTAAACACATCGTTCTCTGGAAACTCAAAGAAGAAGCCGAAGGCGCATCCGCTGCCGAAAACGGAAAGAAAATCGTCAAACTTTTCAAGACTCTCGAAGGCAATGTCCCGGGACTGGTATCGATAGAATCCGGCGTCGACTTCAACCGCAGCGCAGCGGCCTGGGACATCGGCCTCGTTACCGCCTTCACCTCCAAGGAAGACCTCGACTTCTACCAGGACTTTCCCGCCCATGTCGCAATCAAGCAGTTCATCGGAAAGGTTTCGACGGATCGCGCCGTCATCGATTACGAAGTCTAGACATTCCAATGGAAATCGCCGGCATTCTTTTCGACCTATACGGAACCCTGTTCACATACGGCAACATGTCCAAGGCGTTTTCAATCTGGCACCAAGACCTATCGCATGCGCTGAGAGGCATCGGCGTTTCCACGACCGCGACACAGGTCGCTAGGCTTTGCAAACATTTTTTTTCGGAACAAGTTCCAAAAGAGAGCCGCTACACTGAATATGAAGCCCGCTTGAAGCATCTCGTAGAGCGCTACGGGGTTCGTCCGGACGAAAACTGGATCAGGCGCACGGCTTCCACATCCATGAACCGCTGGCAAGGATTTGTCCCGATTCACCCGGAAGCGAAGTTCTTGCTACAATCCTTGAAAAAGAAAGGCATCAAGGTAGGCATCATTTCAAATTTCCAGCATGCTCCCCACGTGCGAAAAGTCCTGCAGAGAAACGGGATCTTAAAAATACTCGATGCGGTGGTTATTTCGGGCGAAGTCCACGCCAAGAAACCCGAGCCTCGAATCTTTGAAATCGCCCTGGAAAAGCTCGGCACAAAACCCGAAGAAACGCTCTTCGTAGGAGACGATCCCGAATGCGATATCCGCGGGGCGGCTGCGGTCGGAATACGAACGCGACTTTTCCAAAACGGGGCCTCCCTGCTAAAAACGCTAGAAAAGGACATCAGATGAACTTTCCGAAAGCATTCAAAAGCCCTTTCCGGATTATCGGCAAAGGCGATGCGGACATCCAAAAGAAAATCCGGGAATGTTTTCACAGCCTTTTTTGTGGAATCCCGGAAAGCGAACGGATTTGCTTTCATTTCGGGCAACTCCAATACATCGTCGATATCGGGCATTCGGACATCCGCAGCGAAGGGATGAGTTACGGAATGTTCATTGCGGCGGAACTCGGACTCGAGCCTCTGTTCCAAGCTCTCTGGGAATTTTCAAAAAAATTTCTGAAAAACAAGCGAGGAGACTTTGCACCGTACTTCGCCTGGCAAGTAGGAATCCGCCAATCCCCGACAAGATTCTACAAGAAGGATCCCGGAGCCGCTCCCGACGGTGAAGAATACTTTGCCGCATCGCTTCTTATCGCCGCACAGAGATTCAAGCGCCCGGAATACAGACGCGAAGCCTCTTCCCTACTCAGGCAGATGGCTCACAGAAAACCGTCAGAAAAGCTCCTGGCAATGTTTCACCCGGAAAATTTCCTGGTCCGGTTTTCGCCCGTCAAAGGGAACGAATTTACCGACCCTAGCTACCACACGCTCGCCTTCTACCGGTTATTCGCTCAAGAAACCAACGACCCTTTCTGGGAAAGCGCCTATTGCAAAAGTCTAGCCTTTCTCATGCGCGCGGGCCATCCCGAGACAGGGCTCTTTCCCGACTATGCGGAATTTGACAGTGCACCGAAGCTCACCGAGTTTTCCCCGACAAGCGAATGCTTCAGCGGAGACGCCTGGCGAGTTGCCATGAACCTTGCAATGGATTTCAACTGGGAAATTCCGAGTGTCTGCGAAAACGAACGCCAAAAGGCCCGGACTTTCGAACAAAATTCCATTCGCAAGCTGCTCCGCTTTTTTAGCTCGCATCGTCCAAGCCTTGCCGATTACCGCATCGACGGTTCCGCCTGCCCGACAGAAGCGCGACCTATCACACCGGGACTCATCGCGATGAATGCGGCAGCAACCAGCGCGCTCGACTTGACCGATTCAAAAGATATCGAACTCGCCCGCCCGTTTTTAGCGACCTTCTGGAACACTCCGGTTCCCACCGGGAAATGGCGGTATTACGACGGGATGCTCTACATGCTTTCCCTCATCGCGCTTAGCGGCAGTCCCAATCTCGAAAAAGTCTTTCATCAGTGATTTTCCACGGTTTCGGGATCCTGGCGAAGTTCCCTTGCAAGGCGTTCCGCAAAAGGTTTCGCCCAGCCGCGTTCCGGCGCAACACGGCTTCTTGTTTTCGCAGTAAACTCGTGATAGCTTAAAAGCATCGGCTTTCCGAGACGCGCATCCCACAGAGTCCACAGGGATTTCCATGCGAAGCCTCCGCTTTTTCCGAGTTTCGGCAAAATTTTTACCTGGATGCTCACAGGCAAAGTCACATAGCGGACATTGTACCGACGGGAAATTTTAAGAAGTTCTTCGCGAAGCGGTTTAGGAACCTCGCGATCGAAAACGGAATAGACTGCGATAGAATCCGTCCGAGCCGCCCAAGGCGAGAGTTCCGAAAACTTTTTCCCGTCCGCAAATTCCAGCCCGAGCATCTTCTCCAGCGCGCCTCTTATCCAAGCGGAATCCGCTTCGGGAATCCGCAAACCTTCCAGCATCTGCTCGTGGCGCATTGCCGGAAAATGGATTTCAACGAGAGAATCTTCAAAATGCGCCAAGTCAAAGTCCACGGCGTCTTCACTGAAACTATGGCAAATCCGGTCTCCATCGGGACATTCCGCAACGATCTGCAAGGCGGGAAAACTTCCGATCGTCGCCGAGCTTTTTTCCAGTTCCCGGATTTTCGGATTCAATTCGACAAAGCCCCTCTCGTCCAGGATTTCCAGTTCCATCTCGCCGCGCTCACCGCATTCCGTACATGCGGAATCCCCCGCTGAATTTTCCGCGGACCGGTTCCCTGCACAGGAAACAAGCGCAAAGATCAAAGGCAAACCGCAACCGTTCAAGACTTTTAGAATCTTCATGCTCCAAAAATGCTAAATTTGCGACCGATTAGCAAGGAGTTCAGCATGAGTCTTAAGTGCGGAATCGTCGGCCTTCCGAATGTCGGCAAAAGTACGATTTTCAACGCCATCACCAACGCGGGCGCAGAAGCCGCCAACTATCCGTTCTGTACGATCGAACCGAATGTCGGCATGGTGAACGTCCCCGATGACCGTCTGAACGAGCTAGTCAAGGTCTATCATCCCAAATCCATCGTCCCCGCCGTCACGGAATTTGTCGATATCGCAGGACTTGTCAAAGGCGCAAGCAAGGGCGAAGGTCTCGGAAACCAGTTTCTCACCCACATCCGCGAATGCAACGCCATTATGGAAGTAATCCGCTGCTTTGACGATGACGACATCACGCATGTCCTCGGAACCGTCGATCCGGTACGCGACATTGACATCATCGAAACGGAGCTGATCCTGAAAGATCTCGATTCGGTTGAAAAACGTTTCGCCAACGAAAACAAGGCCGCCCGGACGGGAAACGCCAAGGCGAAGGAAAACGTCGAAGCCTGCGAAATCCTGAAAAAAGGTCTCGAAGCAGGAAAGAGCGCAAGGGAATTCATCGGAAAGAACGGCGACGCGCTTGACGCGATTGTCCAGGACCTAGCCCTTCTCACCGCAAAGCCGCTTTTCTATTGCGCGAACATCCGCGAAGAGGATTTGGGAAAAGGCAACGAATACGTTTCGCAGCTCGAAGAATTTGCGAAAAAGCAAGGCGCTTCCGTCGTCATCATCAGCGGAAAGATCGAAGAGGAACTTTCCAAGATGGAACCTGCGGACAAGGAAGAGTTTCTCAAGGAACTCGGCATGAAGGAATCGGGTCTCGATTCCGTTGTACGCGAAGGTTACCGCATTCTCGGCCTGCAGACGTTCTTTACCGCAGGCGAAAAGGAATGCCGCGCATGGACATTCGAAAAAGGTTCCAAGGCTCCGCAGTGCGCAGGCGTCATCCACTCGGATTTCGAAAAGGGATTCATCCGCGCGGAGACCCTCAGTTTCGAAGATTTCCGCAAATACGGTTCCTGGAACGCAGCAAAGGAAGCTGGCGTCGTCCGCACCGAAGGCAAGGAATACATCGTCCAGGACGGAGACATCATGTACTACCTCTTTAACGTGTAAAATTTTGCCTAACCAAATTAAAAAGCTCCGCATCAGCGGGGCTTTTTTCGTCGAAATTTACCGTTCGAAAAATTTTAGTTACACACTGGCAGAAAACATTCAAAGCAAGATTTTTTTTACATACGGCAATAAGAATAAAAGTTTATTTTTCTTTCAAAATAATTCTTTAGGAGTGTGAAATGAACCTTTTGAAAAAATCCCTCCTGGCAGCCGGCTTCTGCGCCTTGACTGCACAGGCTGACGTGAGCTACACCCCAGTCAACGCCAACGCGACCGAAGGTGCCCAGAAGCTTTACAACTTCCTCGCCACAAACTACGGAGTCAAAACCGTTTCCGGTATGATGACTGGCGACGTTACCAGCTCGACGCTGAAAGAACTTCCCGATGTGACCGCATTCTACGAAAAGACCGGCAAATATCCGGCTCTCGTGGGATTCGACTTCCTGTTCGCTACCGGCGTGAAGGCAAGCGATGCCTGGTACCAGAGCTACACGCAGATGGCTCTCGAAGCCGCCAAGGACCTGTGGAACCAAGGCGGTATTCCGGCCTTTACTTGGCACTGGAAAGACCCGAGCGATCAAATTGACGCGTTCTACACCAAGTCGGGCAACGACAAGGAATACACCGAATTTGATTTCACCCAAGGCTTTACCGATCCTTCCTGCACCGCAAATTGCACTTGGAATACAAGCTCTGAAACTTATCAGCAGCTCGTGAGCGACATCGACGAAATCGCCGATATGTTCCTCGGCTTGCAAGATGCTGGCGTTGCCGCCATTTTCCGTCCGCTCCACGAAGCAAGCGGCAAGTGGTTCTGGTGGGGCTCCAAAGGCGGAGCCGCTTTCCAAGCTCTTTACAATCTCGTCTATGACGAAATGGTCACCGTCAAGGGCGTGAACAACCTGGTCTGGGTTTGGAACCCGGAATATTCGAACGATATCGGTTGGAATCCAGGAGCTTCGAAGTACGACGTCATTAGCCTTGACATCTATGAAGCTTGGGACTATTCGACCAAGTACACCAAGGCCTATTCGGAACTCTCGACGAATTTCGGTTCGGACAAGATCCTTGCCGTTTCCGAAAACGGTTCTATCCCGGATATTTCCGTGATGAAGTCCAACAACATCGCATGGTCTTGGTGGATGCCGTGGTACCAGACCTGGGACGGTAAATTCCTCGACCAGACGGTGGACGCCGTTTGGAAGGCAAACCTCGAAAGCGCTTGCACGATCAACCTCGAAAACATGCCGGGTTGGAATAGCTATACGCTCAGCACTTCTAAAGTGGCTGCCTGCGAAGCCGGTTATGCTCTCGGCGATCTTGATACCGCTCGCGCTGTTGAAGTCGTCGTTCCGGGCGATACCGCAACGAACGGCTGGCTCCGCGCTTCGATTTCGACTTCTGCCACAAGCGATACCGCCAAGGGTAACGTGATTATCCAGAGCGCAAGCGCTATCGATCTTTCGACTGCCAGCACGATTACCTTCAACGTTTACAACACGAACAAACTTTCCGGCATTTGGTTCACCATCGCATTCCTCGGCAATGCCAGCACCAGCTGGGCATGGGCACAGCCGGACGGTTGCTGGATCAATGCGGGCGACTCGACGACTTGCACGATCGATCTTTCGACGACCGCCAAGGATCAGGTTGTCTTGACCGGCACGGATTACACGAGCTTCATGAGCAACATTTCCAAGGTCTACATTGAAATCTTCGCAGTAGGCTTCAATGGTGATGTGTACTATGACGCAGTGAAGACGAATACAGGCGTTGTCATCAATACCTTTGACAATACGGCAGAAAAGATCGAAGCAGAAAAGGCACAGAATCTGTCTGTACAAATCATCGGTTTAGGCAAAGGTTTGGCAATTGAAAAGGTTGCATCCGTCGCTAACGCAGTGAAGATGAACGTCCAGAACCGTACGCTTTCGATTTCCGTTCCGAAGGCTGGCAAGGCAAACATCGCTCTCTTCGACGTGACGGGTCATCAGGTGAAGAGCTTCAACCAGGGCTCTCTCTCTGCTGGCGAACATCAGTTCAACCTTTCCGGTATTCCGCAGGGCAACTACATTCTTCAGGTGAAGGGCGTAGGCTTCTCTTCGGCTAAGTCGATTCGCATCAAGTAAGTTTGATTGCAAGACTTTCGAAAAGAGCTTCTCCAAACGGAGAGGCTCTTTTTTGCATAAAAGGTTCTTGTTCGAAACGAAACTCTTACTGCACAAGACGCGACCGGCATCCGCCTCTCCTCTCGGCTCGCGGTGAGCAAAACTTTATCTTATAACTTTCTTTGAAGTTTGCATTCATACGGCTCAAAATTTATTTTAAGCACATCAAGGAGTTCCCATGATCCCGATGCTCAAAATTTTTACCGCAGCCACACTCACTTTTGCAGTCCTCGCTTCTGCTGAAACGCTCCGCTATGAAGCGGAAGACGCCATCCCTGCAGACGATCACAGTGTAGAAATCGTTTCTGACGCCAATGCTTCTGGTGGAAGCTATGTGTCGATGAAAGAAGGGAACCTTTTGTTTACGGTCACGGTACCGGCAGCCGGTTTTTACACGCTTTGGACAAATTATCAACTGCCTACAAAATCCGGCAGCAAGATTCAAAATCTGACGGTGAACGGAAGCTCCGCCGGGCAAATTTCCTTTGGGACATCGGACGCTTTTACCACCATCAAAGGCGCCGGCAAAATCAAGCTTTCCGCCGGAACGAATACAATCGGCATCGTAAAATCCTGGGGCTGGGTGAACCTGGACTACATTGAACTTACCGAATACGAAGAGACTCCTTTTACCATCAATAACGCGCCTGTTGACCCAAAGGCAACGGAAAGCGCTCAAAAGCTTTACAGCTTCCTCTACCAGAATTTTGGCAATCACGTCATTAGCGGTGTCATGACCAACGGCGTCTTTTTGAACGACGGGAAATACACCACCTGCGATTACACGAACCAAACGGAACTCGCTTACATCGATAGCGTTTCCGGCAAGAACGTGGCCCTCGTCGGTTTTGACTTTTTTCATGCGACAGGCGTAAATTCCACAGGCGATTGGCACAAGGGTTACACCCATGCCGCCCTCGAAATGGCAAAGACCGTTTGGAACGCAGGCGGCATTCCAGCTTTCAACTGGCACTGGAAAGATCCGGCAGATTCCGTCGAAGCGTTCTACACCGAATCTAGCGGCAACACTCCGTTCACCATTTTCCACATCGGTCGCGCCTACGATACCACAACAGGGACCTGGCTCTCCGACAGCGATGATTACAAGGCGATTGTTTCCGATATTGAAACGATTGCGGATTCGCTCTTGACTTTGCAAGAAGCAGGTGTCGCGATTCTTTGGCGCCCGCTGCACGAAGCTTCGGGCAAATGGTTCTGGTGGGGTACCGACGGAGCCAAGGCATGCGTTGCCTTGTACAAGCTCATGTTCGATATTTTCACCAACCAAAAAAACCTTCACAACTTGATTTGGGTCTGGACAACCGACGAAGCGGGCGACGCTCTCGACTGGTATCCGGGCGATGAATATGTGGACGTTGTCGGGCGTGACTATTACTACTATCCGCGTGAAGCAAACCATTCGAGTCTCGTGAGCAGTTTTGAAACGGTCAAGGACATTTACGGGGCAAAAAAGATTATCGCCCTGAGCGAAAACGGATCCGTGCCAATGCCCGACAGCATGAAGAATGACGGAGCGAACTGGAGCTGGTTTATGCCTTGGTATGGAGATTACGCAATGCCGAGCTGGGCAAACGATAACACGGATGCTAGTTGGAAAGAAGTGATGAACAACGAGTACACGATTACGCTCGAAGATATGCCAGGCTGGGACAAGTACGAGGCAGGAATCCAGAAGGCCTCCGCCAAGCCGTTGAGCGCTTCTTTGCTCTTGCAGGGCAATCTACTTTATGTGAATTGCAACCGTACTTCTAACGTCGCTATTTTCGATTTGCAAGGCAACCGTGTGCTGAGCGAACAGGTCTCGGCGACGAGCGGCGCTCTGAACCTCGAAAAGCTTTCCCGCGGAAGCTACGTGGTGCAGATTCGCAGCGGCAACAGTCAGCAGTCACTGCCGATTTCGCTGCGGTAAAGCAGGGAAAGGCTCCCGATTCCATTTTATAAGTTTTATCACGGATGTCCGTTTTTTTCTTGGACATTTCCTTGGTCAAGACCGTACAAACCGGAATTTTAAAACCAATTTTGACAAAGGAGCCCGTAATTCACTTTTTCAAGATTTCGATGAAAAAGTAAAACATCAGACATCATTTTTTCAACGAATACGTCCTATTCTTATTTGCTCCGTTGGGAGTAATTTTGCCTTCGTCCACAAGTTCGGAAAGGTAAACCTTCGTGCGAGATATTTTCAAGCCAATATAAGCGGATATTTCCTGAGAACGTGCTTCATCATGTTCTGTCAAGTATTTGACGATCCGGTTCTTAAATTTTTTCGTCTTTTTATCGCCATTTTCGGGAATTGCGGGCAATTTATCGCCACTTTTATCGCCATTTTCTGCATTTATCGCCGTTTTATCGCCACTTTTTAAATTTATCGCCGTTTTTTCGTTATTAGAGTGGCGATAAAAATTCACTCGGAACATGTCCCCGATTTCGGTGAATTCGGGGCGAGCCACGCCATATTCCTGACACATCGTATTAATTCGCTGGAAACCGGAACCCCATCCTTCTAGAACATGAACCTTTTCCAAAGTGCGGGCAAGAGTCTTGTTACGGATAGACGAGCGACCGCTCAAGGCCTCTTCAAGAGTTAGCGTTCCATAAAGACTCCCCGGCGAAGAGATTTCCACGCGGTCATCATATACCGCCACCTGCACACTGGAATTCATTTGATAATTCCTATGGATTGCAGCATTGATTATTAGCTCTCGAATAGCTTTCGGCGGGAGTTCGTACTTTTCATCATGAACGACCCCGTTTATTTCGATGGCCATATTCAGGTGGTTGAGAACGAACTTGTAAGCATCGTCAATTTGCTTGCAGAGCGGGCCTTCGTAATCCTTCTTATCCAGAAAGTCGGCTCGCATAGTTCCACGGAATCGAGCACACTGAATTCGCGAGGTATATTCATGCTTACCCAAAAGAATCGCCAGAGCATTCGTCGCCTTGTCATGCGAACGACCTGTCAGAAGATGCAAGTTTTCTAAATCCGCTTTTGTAATTTTACGCTTGGCCCTTTTTGAAAAGTCCTTGCAAAGAAATGCTATATCGGCATCGGTCACCTTGAGCGAACGATACGGGAGTCCATCGTTTATCGGCAATACTATCCTTGAGTTCGAACAAGTCGGCTTTTTTGGGGATGCCAATAAACTCGCGACGATTATTCACGCCAACAACAAATTTGCCACCCGCCCCATTAGCAAAGGCAACGATAGACTTGACCCATTTTTCGGAATCTTCGGGCAATTCCACCTTGTATTCCAGGGTGCGGCTCTCGCCATTCAGGATTTCTTGCTGTAAAGACATTCGTTTTTTCCTCTTGTCCCTAAAGTTAATCCGTCATCCCATTAAATATACATTCTTGCCAAGACATAAATTGACATTTCAAAGTTTTATTTTGGAGGGGCAAGCGTTGGACTATCGTCCCAACAGTGCGGCTCGGTCATACCAAACTTCGTTTGCTGCGACTCTCGCCTTGTACTGTTGTCCCCTCGCTCGCACTACGTTGCTCGCGACCCTTTCTAGCGGGGACACCCCGCAACGCCCCGAATGCAAAGAGACGTTTTCTTAACAAGTTTATCCATTCGCCTTTATAGCAATGTTATACAATAATTCCTTCAAGTCATCACCCCAAATAACTTTCACATCTTTACTTGTCGCATATTTTTCAAAATCTGGGTTTAACTGTTTCTCGCCATTAGTAAGAATCACCCATTTTTCAAGCATCTTATTTTGACCATTGTTCCATTCAGGATATGAATCAGCCTTTAAAATCTGATCAACTGGTCCCTGCCCAACAGAATCGCTCCAGTCTTTGACTTGAATGGCGATAATGTAATAGGATTCATCATATGTAAGTGGCGAAGGAATCTTAATAATGATATCTGCACCATGTTCCTTTTCAGTTTTGCCACCAACTCGCTCAACTTTGTAATGGGGGTACAACTTTTTCAAGCCATGTACTAATGCGAATTCCCACTCTGATTCTGAAAATTGGGAATACATTTTACCATAAAGTTCTGCCTTAAACTGCTCTGCAAACAAATCAAATACAGATTCTTCGACTTCTTCATATCGGTCATCATAATCTTTGACTTCCAACAATGATTCTTTTGGGACGGCAATTAAAGCCTCTATTATGTCAGCATAATCATTAAGTCCCCAAAAACGCATAGGCGTTCGCAACGAAGCCTTGAGTTTACCAACGAGGGAATTGTGACGACGAAATTCAGTTACATACTCAGCAGGAAAAATATGTCCAAAATCCCCCAATTCAGGGTCTATTTCAAATCGGTACCCCGTAGCAAAATCTTGTATAGCGCGAACAATCGTAACCGTATCAGAGGAGCATAGTCCAGGAACGAGAAGGATATCTCCCTGTTTAACTTTGAACATGCTCCTATTTCGAGAAGCCCCTTCGTTCACCGTCATATTTCTTAAATCTTGTCCAGGGTCATACCCCCATCCCTGTCGGAGTTGTTTATGTTCTAGCAACTCCTTTTTGAAGAACTCTCTTTTCGATGTATTTATTCGATATCCGAAGTAATTAGGCATAATAGAGCAATTCCTTTTTTTACATAAACATTACATTATAAGCAGGTATGGAACCAGTTGTCTTATTTTTCCAAACAACTTTATTTTTTATGATATCATTTGTACTATGAATTTCTACTTTAAAAAATTTTAAATAACCTAAAACCTCAATATTCGGATGATGATCAATGTTTCCATGTTGATTATTATGCGAGATTAACGCAATGTTAGGCTTCATTTTACTTAAAATTTCAAGGTTTAGATTATCTTTACTTCCGTGATGAGGAACTTTCAATACATCACATTTTAGGTTTTTTCCTTTATCAATCAATCGCATCCATACCTTTTTCCCAGCGTCCCCTGTAAACAACACCTTTTTCCCGTCACTATTCTCATACAGAAATACAATTGACATATCATTGGCTTGATACCTGTCAAAATACTTCATAAAAAAATTCAACCGTCCTGCAGGCGTTTGGTGGAATGACAAATTTGCCATTGTGTCAGACTCAAGGTCCTCATCGTCCAAATTTAAGTATTTATTTTTTATCAGCAACTTAAAATACGAATCAACAAACTTTCTTGGATTAAAGTTTTCATCCCTTGGTTTTTCGTAGCAACTACCAATAGAATCAATTTCATCTATTATTTCTTTATAAGAAGTATTTTTTTCTTTTAAATACTCATTCAACCTAGATTCATCAAGATTTTTTATATTACCTACTTTCCAGTCAACCCAAGGTGTCAACGATGGATTTAATATTTCATATTTATTGTAAAGCTTTTTTCCTTCATAAAGAAGGCTGAATTTCATTCCTTTTAACAAAGAGGTATTTCCAATTTTTAGCTTATTCTTTATGCAAAGATATTCTGGATAATAAGCAGGAACAAAAATTTCATTAGGGGCCTTTTTTAAATTTCCGGCATTTCCAATTATATGATCGTCATGGGAATGGGATATCATTAAATCAAAAACAATTTTACCATTGTTTATTTTGAGATGCGGATTTGTGGTTTTACCTAAATCAATTTGAAGATTAAAGGCAGAGTCTTCTATAAGGAAACAATCTCCATTTCCACATTCATATGCGGTTATCATAATCTTTTTTTCCTTTTTCCTCTTTTTGCAATTTCAGGCACGTCATCAGACGGACTTACTACAAAAGATGCTGAACATTTATCTCCAAAAATTTCTTGCAAACATACGGAAATCGGTTGGCCAGTCTTGTTTGACATTTCCATCGCTTCACTAGTGTCCACTAAAAATTTAACATAAAAACAGGTCGTTGAAAAGGTCGAAAGTGTTTTCCTCGGCATTTTCCTGTTTTTCGGGTCCTTTTGCAGTCAGAAGTTCCTGAAGCGTGGTCTTGTCGGTCAGCGAAATTCCCAGAATTTGGAGAATTTCGTACAGGGAGCGGTTCAATTTCATGTCGTGGTGGACAATCGCGACGAGGCAATAGGTGATTATGGCGACATGGATCTGAATCTTCACGGCGTTCTCCGACGTCCCCCAGAACTTCTTGATTTTCAGGTGCTGCTTTAGCCACTTGAAGAACAGCTTCACCAGCCCGCGGTTCTTGTAGAGTTCGGCCACACGGCCTGCCGATATCCTGTTCGAGTTCGTCAAGTAAGTGAATATCCGCTTTTCTTCCGCATCGTAGTATTCCATCATGCGGAGCGGCTTACCGTAGAGTTCCTTCGTTCTGTATCCGGTCAGGGTTATCCTGCAGTCCTTCAGGATGTTGTCCGCAATTTTTTCCTTTGTCTCGATGACTTCGTACTGTATGTTCGTCTTGGCCCTGATGACAAAGAAACAGCCCAAGGAATCAATCAGCGCAAGACGCCCGAAATCATTATAGGCTCTGTCAAATACGTAGTAGGAGCGGGTTTCGTAAGGGATGGAATCCATGGCCTTCACGTCGTTCATCCTGGCTTCCGTAATCAACATGAATGAAGGGACCTGCGTCTCGACATCGAGAAGCGTATGGACTTTGACGCCGCCCTTTGTCGAGCGAAACTTCGCCCATTCGAAAAATTCCAGACAGAGATCTATCGTCGTCGAGTCGAATGCATAGACATGGCCCTTGAACCCGAAGATTTTCTTCGTCCGCTTTTTACGGGCGAGTTCGATCATGTGGTAGGCGAAATCCTCGAAAATACGGAAATCCCTGTTTTCGTTAGCCTTCGCCAGGTTGCTCCTGGTTACATGACGACCGACTCCGAGATGGTAGCATTTTGAGCGGTGCGCATCGAATGCGACAATGAGGGAGCGCAGTCCATCGCGGTTGGAAAGTTGCCCGAACATCAATGCCAGTAGCTGGTTCCAGCAGGTAAAATGCTTGACATAGCGGTCACCACCGTATTTTTGCACGATTCGGTTAAATTTGCTCCTGTCTAGGAAGGAAACTAGCTGGGAGAAGACGTATTGTTCTCTAAACATGCCCTTATAGATATGTTTTTAGTCGGAAAATTTCAAGTCCGTTCGCTTTCAAAATCGTCTCTAGCCCTTTATTTATGCAGAATCCAGACGATTAAGCTCTTTTTTTAGTGGACAGCAGTGCCATCGCTTGATAAATATCTTCTCCTGAAAAAGTTTCACCTGGTTGAGCAGAAAACATCGATTGTACTCTAACAGAGGCCTTTTCTTCGCAATCTTTTGCAGCTCTACTGTTTTTTAAGAATAATTCGGGTTGCTTTTCTGCAAAATCCATAACATTTTGCACGCCAATCCCAGCCCCCAGCCTTGCCAAAAGTATGGCGGGATGGTAAACAGGATTACGAGGCAATACAAGTGAGGGACATCGTAAGGCGTTGATGGATAAGAAATTGAATCGTTCAAAGCAGCCCATTGAAAGCGTACAAAAACTGCATTTTTTTTCTGACAAAATAGATTATCCCGGATTCAAATTGCTAATGCATAATTTGAGCGGAATCTGAAGGCCGCAAAAAAGGCCCCCGCAGAACGGGAGCC
>CAKUXP010000020.1 GCA_934700345.1 uncultured Fibrobacter sp.
CAAACAGAAAAGCATCCTTTCGGATGCTTCTTTTCAGCGGGAAAAGGGACTGATTCGCTCGCCGTCTCCGCTTTGCGGCGGCTCGTTCGCCCTTCGGGCTCGCCAGCTTCGCGGTCAAGTCCCTCCGTCGCTTTTCGCACTCGCGTTGCCCGTGCATAAGCTCCGTCGGTCGAACCCTCTTTTCGGTTTCGGTCCCTTTCCGCAACAAACAGAAAAGCATCCTTGCGGATGCTTCTTTCAGCGGGAAAAGGGACTCGAACCCTCGACGTTCAGCTTGGGAAGCTGACGCTCTACCAACTGAGCTATTCCCGCGATGATCCAAATATAGTAAATCTTCCCGTTCTTGTAAAATGCCGTTAGCGGAAAATTGAAATTTTTTTATCGTTGATGCATGGTTTTTCGTTTCGGCTCTATCTTGGCTTTCCTCGTGGCTGTTCTTGCCATGGGAGCGTGTTCTTCCTCGGATTCCTCGGCGCACAAAAAATCCTTCTGGGAATCGTTTTCCGATTTTTTCAGCCCGAGCAAGGCTCCGGAAGGCGACGGGGAACTTTACCGGGAGCTATCCGGCTTGGACAGGGAAATCCATGAAACGGAATGGAAATATTCCCGGGAAAACCGCCCGCAAAAAAAATCCCGCTATAAATCCTATCTGCTGAAACTCCGAGCTTCGCGGGATTCCTTGGCCGAGGTAATCGAAAGAGGGGAATCGTCCTCGCCGTCCAGTTCTAGCGTTCTCTTCGTTTCCAGTTCCAGTCTTTCAAAGGCGAAACCGGGGAACCGCATCGATTCGGTTGTCGTTTCCACGACCGTTACGCGTTTTGTCCACGATACGGTTTTTGTGCGGGACACGGTCTTTCTCCGCGATACGCTTTTCTTGAAAGATTCCGCGTGTCAGACGCCCACTGCCGGAACAAATTGATTTTTCGCAGATTTTCCAATCGATTAATTTAGACAGGTACTTATGATCAAAGAATTCGCCCCGGCCAAAATCAATCTTTTCCTGGATATCCTTTCGAAACGTCCCGATGGCTATCATGATTTGGGGACGCTTTTCCAGACCGTCTCGGTTGGCGATGAGCTTTCCGCCGAAGAGGAAAAAACACCCCGGATAACGGTTCGCTACAATGTTCCGCAAGCCTATTCCTTGAAAGAAGATCTGGTCTATCGGGCGGCGAAACTTCTGCAGGAAACCTTTGACGTGAAACGTGGGGTAAGCTTTTACCTGGAAAAGAAGATGCCGCTCGGAGCGGGACTTGGCGGTGGAAGCGCCGATGCGGCCGCTGCGCTTCGGATTTTAAACCGCTTGTGGAAGCTGGAGCTTTTGCCGGAGGACCTAGAAAAGCTCGGGGCGAGGCTCGGGGCGGATGTACCGTTCCTTGTCCGTGGAGGAAGCGCGCTTGCCGAGGGAATCGGGGATGTCTTGACGCATTTGGAACCTTTGGAACTCCCGGATGAGGCCGCTCTGCTGATCGCTACTCCGAAATGCTCCGTTCCGACAAAGGCGGCGTATGCAGGTTGCGAACCTTCTGGAAATTCCCGCTGGGAGGCTTACAGAAAGTCGGATTTTAGAAATTATCGCATCTTCGCTTTCAACAAGTTTGAAGAAACGGTCTTTCCGCAGTTCCCGATGGTTTCCCGGATGAAGCGCCTGCTAGAAGACGCCGGGGCAGAGTTTGCGCTGATGTCGGGGTCCGGCGCTTCCGTCTTCGGGGTGTTTGAAAAGAAATCCCAGGCAGAAAAGGCTGCCGGGGCCGTAAATTCCGAGGCCCGCTTTGTCGCCGTCACGCAATTTTTTCCCGGATTTTTTTGACGACGTCTTGCGGAGTTTTCAAAGTTTTGCTATCTTTGTAATCCCCTTTGGGGTATCGTCAAGTTGGTAAGACAACAGATTTTGATTCTGTTATTCGTTGGTTCGAGTCCAGCTACCCCAATAGGTTTTAATTTTTCTTGGAGATAAAATGCAGCTTACAACACTCAAAGCAACCTCGAGAGTAGCGGGATCGTCGCGCGCGACTGTCCGTCTTCGCAAGGCGGGCCAGATTCCGGCGGTCTATTATGGTAAGGGTCAAGAGGCGGTAAGTATCAGCGTGAACGCCCAGGATATCGCGAAGATTCTCGCGCCGGGCAAGCGTTATACCCTTCTGGATCTTGAAATCGATGGCAAGGCGGGCAATCCTGCTGTCGTCTATTCCTACCAGAAGGATTCCATTTCCATGCGCATCGAACATATCGATTTCCTGAAGATCGACGAGGCGACGCCGGTGACGGTTCGCGTTCCGGTCGTCCTTGAAGGTCTTCCGGTCGGTGTCAAGAACGAAGGCGGTCTCTTCTCCCAGATTACGCGTTTCGTTAAGCTGAAAGCGGTTCCGGAAAAGATTCCTGCGAATATCAAGCTCGATATTTCCGCTTTCCACGCCGGTGTCACGTATTATGCGAAGGAACTCAAGCTCGAAGGTGTCGAACTGGCCTCTCCGTCGCGTACGGTTATCTTCACGATTTCGACAAAGGCGCGCGCCGCGAAGATCGAAGCCGCGGAAGAAGCTCTCCTGGCAAGTACCGCCACGGCTGCTCCGGCTGCCGCTTCGACGGATGCTGCCGCCCCTGCCGCCCCTGCAGCGGCTGCAGCTCCGGCTGCGGATGCGAAGAAGTAATCCTTCTTTTCGAATTTCAAAAAGACTCGCTTCCTGGCGGGTCTTTTTTTTTAGGATGGACGAAATCTTAATCAAAATCGGATTTTGGAAAATCCGATTTTACGATATTGACGGAGTGTGAAAATATTCTATGGATTTGCGTCAGCGCAGCAACGGAAGCCTACGAAATTATACTGGTTCTGCGGGTAGAAGCTGTATTTCGTATCGGTGCACTTGCTTTCGTTTTGCGTATCCCAAGAGCCGCCGGCGACCAGGTAACGGCTCGGCATTTCCTTGGCAGGGGTGTCCGTCCATTCCCATAGATTACCGTTCATGTCGTACATGCCATACCAGCTTCGACATTCTTCCTTACGCCCGGCTCGTCGGGCAGACTTTGTGTTGGTATTGCACTTGAATGGTTTGTAGGAGGAACCGTAGGAATAGCGGAATCCATCCTTGCCTTTGCAGGCGGTGGACCATTCGTCAAATCGGCAAAGGCGCTTTCCCGCCTGTTCGCAGAGCTTCACCGCTTCGTCGTGGGAAACCATGTCTTTGACGACCGCTTCCGGCTCGTTCGGGTATTCATAGGCGTCAACGCAGACCGTCTTTCCGCCGACAGGTACCGGATAGGCGTTCTTGCCGCACACGTTATCGCTCGCCATATCGTAATGGACGCTTTGCCATGCGGAACGGTTGCCGGCGGAATCCTCGGCTAGGTAAAAGACATCGCCAGTCTTGTTGTATGTGACGGGGTCTGTCAGCTCTTCGACGTGGGCTGTATCGCCGACAGAGTAAAAGGTTTTGCACTTGATTTCGTCACATTTGACTTTTAGCTGGATTGGCTCGTAGTAGCGACCGGTCGGGGGGACGATGGTCGCCTCGGGTGGGATGGAGTCCCGGTTTGCGTAGGCAAGGCTGTCCGCTATGCGGATACTGTCCGCTTTCTGGATACTGTCTTGCAAGGCTTTTTTGATTTGGTCAATGCTGTCCTGGTTTACCTTGGGCTGGCTCCTTGGCTTGGCGGAATCCTTTCTAGGTTGCCTCGGGATAGTGTCAATTGCCGGTTCCTGGATTTTGGCGAGGGTGTCCTGAATGGCTGTATCCTGATTTTCGGAATTTATTGCCAACGTAACGGATGTTTTGGTTTCCGGTCTTTCCTGCATTTCGCTCTTAATCTTCGAAAGCTCGCACTGGACGATGAATAGCGCGGCGAGAAGTAGGATCATCAGGATCAGTATGGTCAGGCGGTTCCGTCTTTTCTTGCGATTTTCGCGAAAATCCTTGTCGTTCTTTTCCATGGGAATTCCTTCGTAAAACGGCTTTATTTTTTATTTGCAGAAGAGCTTTCGAAAAGGTCGTGCCAATGGCGCTTGATTTCCTCTTCGACTTCCTTGGGGCTGAGCTTGCGCCGGAGGGTTGTGCGGTAGGCGATGGAAATGTAGCCTGTTTCTTCCGAGACGACGATGACTAGAGCGTCGCTTTCGGCAGCGAGAGCGATCGCTGCGCGGTGACGCATTCCGTATGCCGAGTCCTTTTCGGAGGAAATCGTCGGAAGCGGCAGGATGCAGCCGGCGGCGACGATCGAACGGCTGTTGAGGATGACGGCGCCGTCGTGCAAGGCGGAATTGGGGAAGAACAGGGCGCGCAGGAGCCTCGAACTGATTCTTGCGTTCAGAAGTTCGCCCGTGTCTGCGTAATTGCGAAGCCCGACGCGGTTTTCGAGAACGATGAGCGCTCCAAACTGGTTTTTTGCCAGATCCTGCACCGCCGTGCTGATCTCGCTGGCGACCTTGTCGAGACCGCTCTGGTGGAAAAAGAGCGTCTTTAGGTTCATGCGGGCCGCAGACTGCCCGATTCGCGTGAGCGCACCGCGAATTTCCGGCTGGAAGAGGATGACTATTGCGATGATTCCCAGAGTTGCCAGGTTGCTGAGAATCCAGACGACGGTATGCAGTTCCCACCATTGCGCGAGAAACCAGGCAATCAGAAGGAGACCGCCTCCGATAAACATCTGCACTGCGCGCGTTCCCCGGAAAAGCAGGAAGACATAGTAGGCGACTATCGAGACCAGGAATATGTCGAGCAGGTCGGCAAAGCGAACATCGATGACGTCGAACAGCTTAAACAGATTCATGGCGGAACGCCTTGATGAGCTTTAGCGACTCGACCGCTTCGCGCACATCGTGTACCCGGATGACGGTTGCGCCGGAAATTGCTGTCAGTACGCCGGAAACCACCGTGGGAACCAGGCGGTCGCTTGCCTCTAGTCCCGGAATTTTCCCGATATAGGACTTTCTAGACATTCCGTAAAGGACAGGATAGCCGGTTTCGACGAAAGTTTCGACGTTGGCTATCAGGTCCAGATTGTTTTGCAGGTCCTTGCCGAAGCCGATGCCCGGATCGAGGCAGATCGTTTCCGCTTCGACACCGAGCTCGGTCAACTTGTGTGCGGCATTGAGGAGCGAATCGCGCACTTCGCGGACGACGTCGCTGTATGGCGTGAAGTCCCGTTGCATCGTGCCAAAATTTCCCCGCATGTGATTGAGAACGCTCGAAGCGTGTGTTTCCGCGATGGTCCTTGCCATGTCCGGGTCGAATTTCAGGGCACTGATGTCGTTGATGATGTGGGCGCCTGCCTTCATGCTTTCCCGGGCGACTTCTGACTTGATCGTATCGACGGAAATCCAGAATGTCTTTCGGGAGAGAAGCGGCACGAGCTTTTGAACCAGCGGAACGACCCTTTCGATTTCTTCCCTTGCGGACACGGATTTCGCTCCCGGACGGGAACTTTCGCCTCCGATGTCGAGAATCTGAGCGCCTTCGTCAAGCAGCTTCAGGGCGTGTTCGTAGGCCGCATCGAGCGTGTTGTGCTTTCCGCCGTCAAAGAAACTGTCCGGTGTGACATTGACGATGCCCATGACACAGGAGACCGGTTCCCCGGAGATAAGCGAGCTTCCGATTTTCCACGGGTTGGCGCGAGCTTTTTTCAGATAATCGCAAAACATTTCAGGCTTTTTCTCCTTCGGCTCCGGGTGCTGGCGTCGTCGGAACGACTTGGGTCGGGATGCTTTCGGGACGACCCGGATCGGGAGGCGGTTCCTCTTCTTTGCGTTCTTTTTCGCGTTTTTTTGCCATCTGTTCCTGGAAAAGGTAGGTGCGGCTTTTTTTGGTATGGTCTAGTTTTTCGCCGGCGACGACCCGATCGATTTCGTCCCGGTCGAGCACTTCGTATTCAAAGAGGGCGTTTCCGAGAAGGTCGAGCTTTTCCCTGTTTTCGACAAGATGCTGGCGAGCCTTTTCCGCGAGACGCTTGACTAGGCTGTTGATTGCCCCGTCAATCGCCTCCGCCATCTTTTCGGACATTTCCTTGGGCTTGCTGATTTCGCGTCCGAGAAATATTTCTCCGTCGTTTCGGCTGTAGCAAAGAGGTCCGATACTCTCGTCAAAACCCCATTCGGTGACCATCTTGCGGGCGAGTTCCGTAGCGCGGGCTATATCGTTGGAAGCGCCCGTGCTCTGGTGGTTGAATATGATGAGTTCGGCTAGCCTTCCCGACATGAGAATCATGATGTTTTCTTCGGCGCTTTCCTTCGACATGGAAACCCGGTCGCTTTCGGGAAGCGACATTGTAACGCCTAGCGCGCGTCCTCGGGGGATGATCGTTATCTTGTGCAGCGGGTCGGCGTGCTTGCAGAGGAGTGTCATCAGGGCGTGTCCCGCTTCGTGGAATGCCGTGTGCCGTTTTTCCTCGTCCGACATCAGAAGCGTCCTGTGTTCTGCGCCCATGGCGAGCTTGTCGCGCGCTTCTTCGAAATCCTGCTTTGTCACCTTCTTGTTGTCAAAGCGTGCCGCGAGGAGCGCCGCTTCGTTAATGAGGTTTTCAAGTTCCGCGCCGGCAAGTCCGGGTGTTCCGCGCGCGATATCCTTTATATCCACATCGTCTGCCAGAGGGACCTTGCGCTTTTTCAGGTGGACTTTCAGGATTTCCTCGCGACCGACCAGATCCGGCAATCCGACCGTGATTTGCCGGTCAAAACGTCCCGGGCGGAGAAGAGCCTTGTCGAGGACGTCCGGGCGGTTTGTCGCTGCTATCAGGATGACGCCTTCGTTTGCGTTAAAACCGTCCATCTCAACGAGGAGCTGGTTCAGGGTCTGCTCGCGCTCATCGTGCCCGCCACCGAGTCCCGCTCCGCGCTGGCGTCCTACCGCATCGATTTCGTCGATGAAGAGGATGCAGGGTGCGTTTTTCTTTCCCATGTCGAACAGGTCTCGAACGCGCGCCGCGCCGACGCCGACAAACATTTCGACAAAATCCGAACCGGACATGCTGAAAAAGGGCACTCCCGCTTCGCCGGCGACTGCCCTCGCCAGGAGAGTCTTTCCCGTCCCCGGAGGTCCGACCAGCAGGGCGCCTTTGGGAATGCGCCCGCCGAGAGAGTCGTATTTTTTCGGGTCTTTCAGGAACTGGACGATCTCTTCGAGATCCGCCTTGGCTTCGTCGCAGCCCGCCACGTCCTTGAAAGTCGTCTTGGTCTTTCCGTTTTCGTTCAGTTGTCGCGCCTTGCTCTTGCCGAACGAGAACATTCCCATGCCACCCTTTCCGCCTCCGGCCTGTCGTGCCATCATATACCAGAAGAACGCGATGAGAAGAATGGCTGGCAGGAATGCGAAGATTCGGTCGAACCAGCTAGTCGTTTCATGTTCCACGCGCACTTTGATGTGCTTCGTCTTTTCCCAGTTGTCGATCTGTTCGCCGGTCAGGTTCAGTACATGGCTCGAAAAGGCTATCGTGTGGCTGGAATTCGGATTGTTACGGGCAAGTTTCGACAGAAAGCTCGATTGCTTTTCGCTTTTTCCGATTTCCTCGGGTGTCATCGCACGGGTGCCTTCGATCATGATGCCGTCAAGCGTACGCTGTAGCTTCAGGCTCTTGATCTCCGTCGTCGAATCGTTCATCATCGCGAAGAAGTCGGTGCGCGTCAGGTCCAGCGAAGTGTCGTCATTGTAAAGGCGCATAAAGAAAAGCACCATCAGGAGCATTGTCGCTATCAGGAAAAAGTTCCTGTTGTGAAATGCCGAAGGCGCTTTAGGTTTATTACTCATAACTTTCCTTTATCGAGGGGAGGAATCCCGCCGATGCGGAGAATTCGGTGACCTTGCGAAAAGAGGGGTATCGAATCTCTTGCGAAAAGCGGAATGCCGTTTTCTTCGAACCATTTTTTGAGCGTTTTCGGCTGTCCGTGGGAAGGAACGTAAAGGTCTCCGTCCTTTCGAAACCGCCACTTGCCGGAAATGGATTCTTCTTGTCCGAAAAGATACAAATTGTGTGGAATGTCTGACCGCAATTCCTGGCAAAACCAGAGGATATGGCGTTTTTTTTCAAACAGGAGTGTCTTTTCCCGGTTGGCGAAGTTCGAAAGAAATCGCGTTTTCGAAGGATACGAAAAACCAAGGGAGTCGAGCCAGATGCGCAAAAGAGTCGCCGCTCCGCGAGTGGATTTTCTGGCGAGATTTTCCCAGGCGCAATCGTGCAGGGCGAGGACCTTGCGATAGGGGGATGTTTCCGCAGGAAAGGGCCAGAGGCTTGGCGTGACAAGATATGGCGAGACGCTTTCGCGAATGCTCGCGAGAATCTTGGGGTAGGCGCTTTGGGAAATGTCGGCTATTTGGCAAAGCCTATCGATTGCCAGGGAATCCTGGATGACCATTTCCGGCAAAAGACGCCTGCGAATGGAATTCCGATCGAAGGTCTCGTCCGCATTACTCTCGTCTTCGCGAAAGTCTAGGCGAAAAGCCTTTGCGTAGGCTTCGATCCTTTCTTTTTTAACGGACAGGAAAGGCCTTTCGATTCCATCCATCCGGCTTTGCTGTATTCCTTGAAGCCCTTTCAGTGTCGTTCCGCGTAAAATGCGCATGAGGACCGTTTCGGCCTGGTCGTTTGCATGGTGCGCGGTGAGAATATAGTCGGCACGGACTTCCTGGCTTGTTGCGATTTCATGCAAGGCCCGGTAGCGGGCGATTCGCGCGTTTTCTTCGATGGAACCCTGTATCTTCAGTCGGTTTCCGTCGAGATGCCGGATAAAGAATGGGCGGTTTAACCTGGTTGCAAAATCCTGGACAAATCTCGCATCGAGGTCTGCGTTTTTCCGAAGACCATGGTGAATATGCGCAATACCGAGCCACGAAAAATGTAAGTTTTGTTGGTTGCGTACAAAATAATCCGCAAGGCATACCGAATCCAGACCGCCCGATACGGCGAGAAGAATTCGCTTACCATTGAACTTTTCGGGGGCGACGTGAAATTCGTTCAACGGAAAACTATCGGAGTTTGCAAGTCTTGAAAAAGCAGGAACGGGCGCCTGTGTGGCAGGCGACCTGCTTGCCGCGCATCCGCACTTTGAAGAGAAGGGCGTCGCTGTCGCAGTCCGCAGACCATTCGAGTAGGGTCATCACGTTTCCGCTGGTATCACCCTTGTGCCAATACTCATTCCGGCTTCGGCTCCAGAAGACCATCTCTCCGCACTCAAGTGTTCGTCGCAGCGCTTCCCTGTCCATCCAGGCGAGCATCAGGACGTCGTTTTTGTCCGCATCCTGGACGATTGCAGGCGAAAGCATCTTTTCTCCGCATGGAACTTCGAACTTGACGCTTGCGAAAATTTCTTCCCGGTTCATCGAAAAACCTCTTGGTTTGGATTTTTTAGGTTCGCACCTGGCCGTTTCCGACGACAACCCACTTGTAACTGCACAGGCTTTCAACTCCCATCGGACCTCGGGCGTGAATCTTGTCTGTCGAGATGCCGACTTCTGCGCCAAGCCCGTAAACACCTCCGTCGGCGAGACGCGTACTTGCATTCACCATGACGCTCGAAGAATCGACATTGCTGACAAAGTAATCGATTGCTGCTTTGTCCTTTGCAATGATGGATTCCGTATGGCGGCTCGAATATTTTTCGATATGTTTGCAGGCTTCCTTCACGCCTTCGACAAATCGGACGCTTAGTTTGTACGCAAGGTATTCGTGGCGGTAGTTGGAATCGTCTCCGATGAATTTCGCATCGGGAATGCGGGTCAAGGCGAGACTGTCGCCAAACAGTTCCACCTTTTTTCTGCGCAGGGGTGCGAGAATTTTCTGGACCGCTTCGTCGGAAAGATCCTTGTCAAGGAGAAGCGTCTCCATGGAATTGCAGGTTCCCGGACGTTGCGTCTTTGCGTTTTCGACGATTTGGGACGCCATTCCGATGTCCGCCGACTTATCGACATAGATGTGGCATATTCCGTTGAAATGCTTGATGACCGGAATGGAGCTCTGTTCCGTGACTGCGCGAATCAGGTTTTCGCCGCCGCGGGGGATTACCAGGTCCAGGTAGTCCCGCATCTTGAGCAGGGCACCGACAACGGCATGGTCCGACAATTCTACTAGCTGTACCGCATGGGAATCAATGCCGAATTCCGACAGGGAGTCCTGGAAAATTCTGGCGAGGATTTGCGAAGAGCGGAGCGATTCCTTTCCGCTGCGTAGGATGACGGCATTCCCGGCCTTGAAGCAGAGAGCCGCTCCATCGATGGTTACGTTCGGGCGACTTTCATAGATGAAGAAAACGCTTCCGAGCGGAACGCTTACTCGGGAAATTTCCGCACCGTTTTCGAGTGTGCGCTGTTCGAGTATTTTTCCTAGAGGATCGGGAAAAGACGCTATCTGCTCGGCGCCTTTTGCCATAAGTTCAATGCGTCCGTGATCGAGAGTGAGGCGATCGAGCTTTGCCGGGGAAAGCGTTGCCCGGTTTTCTTCGACATCCTTCCCGTTTCCTTCGAGAATTTCCGCTTCATGGAGGCGGAGCGATTCCGCGACACGGTGCAGGATTTGGTTTCGAATGTCCGCCGAAACCGTTCGGATATTCGAGGATGCCGTGCGCGCGTTTTGGGCAAGGTTCAGTGCGTAGTCTTGAATGTCTTTGGAAGTCATGCCGTTAATCTAGAAATTTCGGGGTAATTACCAGGTGACGCCTATTTTTCCGCTAGCCCGATAGCCACGGTAATCCCCGGTATAGAAGCTCTGTCCGTAGTCGGCGAAAAGCCATTCAAAAGGCGTTACGTGAAAACCGAAGCCAAATTCTCCGTACCGCTTTGTCGTTTTCGAATCGAGAAAGGTTCGATCGGTCCGGTCGTATGGCGTATGGATATCGTAGATGTTTCCGCCGAAGCCGGAATCCTTGGCAACGCTTGACGCAAAAACCTTGACTTCAACGGCCTTGTATTCTGCTTTAATTTGTGTGTAAAACTCGCGGGCGTTCGGGCCGAGATTGGAACCGAGGCTTTGTCCGTAGTGCGTATAGGCATAGGCCTTCCCTTTGTGATGCGTATAGACCCAAGGTTCAATCCAGGTAAACTCCGAATTGTACGAGAAGAGAACGGGGCCGATTTTCCGCTTGTCCGTCGCTACTCCGATGCTTGCCGACCACTTGTTTCCCCACCAGGAATCGTCGAACATGCTGGTGACTTTCTTCATGTCGTCCCAGAACATTTCTCCGTAAAGCTCCCAGTTCGGAATGGTTTTCACCCGGATGTCAAATCCTAGCCCTGTATTTTCCAGGTCGCCCGTGTAATGCTGTGCAAAAATGTAGGGAACGAACGGTGCTGCGTAAAGCCACTGGAAATCCCTATCCGTGCTGTCTGCATCCAGATTGGGATTGCTCTTCGCGTTTTCGATTGTCGAACCGTAGATGAGTGTTTCCGAAATCCCGAATTCAATGTCGAAGGGAAGCGCAAAATTTAAGCGATGCGCATGGAAGAACTTGTCCTTGTGCTTGTCGTGGTAAAGCTTTCCTGAATACTGGGTATAGCTGACGGGGCCGACTTTCAGTTCGTAGCCGAAATAGGGAGTCGGCGCGGGCATGGAAATCCGGTCGGTTGAATCCATCCACGGGCGATAGGGATTGTCGTTTCCTCGAAGTATGAGCTTGTTTCTTCTCGCCGGTCCGAATTCGAGATAGTCGATGCCGCCCATGATCCTTGCGACGTCTAGAATTCGGTATTCGCTCGTCGCTGTAAAATAGTCCCACGTGCGATTCTTTTCGCTCTGTACGTTTACCGGGATGCCGTTATAAGGATTGTATCCGGGATCCGTGTAGATGCGGTTTGTCCTGTCCGTCATGACGCTTGCGGATGCGCGAAAGGTAAAATTCTTGAGAATGGAACCGTTTACGTATAAATTAACGAAAAGGCTGTTTTCGAAATGCTTGTCATCCCTGGCGGTATTTGAGAATCGGGATACGCTGAGCGAATCTCCCAGGGTTCCCCGGATGCGGAAAAAAGTCGCCGAATCACCGAACCCGATATGTCCGGGGACCGCTGCGAAAAGGGATAGCGCGGAGAGGAGAAGGGAAAGAAAGAAGCGCTTCATCATCGCTTGAATTTAAAAAGTCCTAGGGAAAAAAGAAAGAGGACAAGATGAATTTGCGCATTTTTCCGTGCTTCTTTTGAAAAGAAAACTTTTGGCAGAAGCAATATGATTCGGACAAGGCTGCGGGACATACGGAAAATTCGCGAGAGAAGCGCACCCTTGAAGCCGAGGTGCTTTCGATAGAAATAGAGTTGGGACGAATCGTGTTGCAGGCTTCTCGAAAGAATGTTTTGGGCGGAACCTCCGTCGAGGTGGATGATTGAAATTCTCGGATCGATAAAAAAACGAATTCCGGAAATTCTTGCCCGATAGGCCCAATCGACATCTTCATAATACATGAAAAAATTTTCGTCGAACCTGCCGACCTGTTTCCATGTTTTGAAAGTCATCAGCCAGGCGGCGGCATTTGTCCACTGCGCTTCTAAAATCGGAGAATCCTTAACGGGAGATATTTTTCCGTGTACATAACGAGCTGCGGATTCCTTTGTGCGAAAGGCGTTCAGGAAAAATTGCCAGGGGGGGATATTTGAAAACCAGCTCTTTTGAATGGAACCGTCCGCGTTTCGTAGTTGCGGGGAGATAATGTGTCCCGAAAATTGAGACAGATCCTGTTGCAATGCTTCTAGGGTTCCGGGAGGGACGCGTACATCGTTGTTCAAGACAAGGATGGAGTCGAATGGAATTCCGCTTTTTTCTGCGTATGCGATCCCTAGATTATTGGCGGCGCCGAAGCCGAGATTCTTTCCGGGACAGAAAAGTTTCACGCTTGGGAATTCCTGGGCGATATTGCGAGGCGTTTCATCGGGACTTCCGTTGTCGACAACAAAAACCTGGAAGCGTTCTAGAGGCTGCTTGAATAAATCGTCGAGACAGTTTCTTGTCTTTTCCCATTGCCCGTAAGTGACGAGAATAATCGCCGTTTTTTGAATTTCGTTCATGATTTGCCCCAGACTTTTTTTGCTAGCGGTAATCCGATACAGGAAAACAGGATTTGCTGAAGGCGTTTTTTGAAACTTCCGGAAGGAAAAAGCTGGTGGCGCTGTCGGTAAATCCAGGGTAGAAAGCGTAGAGAGATGGCTTCTGTTTCTCTTGCCCGATGAAGTTGCAGCAAGGTCTCGGCGAATTGGATTTCTTCTTTTTCCAATGCTATCCTGTGCGCGTTTTGCAAAATGGTTTTCACCCATTGTTTCTGGAGCTTTAACGTTTCGCTCATTTTGGGAATGGGCTTTCCGCCGATTGCGTTTGAATCGTGCAAACGGTACTTGATGACGGGATTTGGAATGGGGTGAATCCCTCCGTGCCTTTCGGCGATCATTGCAATCCAGCGGTCATGTACGGTAACGCCTTCGGGTATCGGCAGGATGCTTTCGAGAAGGGAGGCTCGAAAAAGGGATAGGCAACCGGTGACGTTGTTTACGCCTGCAATCTGGGATTTTAACGAGACATGCTGGGGGAGTGAGGCAAACTTTCGCCAGGAATGGCCTATTTCATTGCCCCAAGCGTCAATGACCCGAGCGTCTCCAAATACCAGGGATTGATGTTTCAATGCGTTTTCCAGAATTTCCAGTTTGTCTGGAAGCCATTCGTCATCCTGGTCGGCAAGGGCGATTTCGTCTTCGGGGTTTGCGTTTTTTTGGACTAGGGATAGGGCTTGGTTGAATGCGGCGCGGTGTCCATGGTTTTTATTGCCTGCAAAAATCTGCAGCGGCATCTTAGCCGTGAATGCTTCCAGAATGGAAACGGTCCTGTCGGTTGAACCGTCATCGTAGGCGATGATGGTATCGGCTGGCCTTGTCTGCCGTTGGAGCGATTCGAGAAATCGGGGAAGAAACCGTTCACCGTTGTAAGTACAGAGTGCGATGTAAATTTTATTCATCGGAGGTATTCTGGAAGATTTCTGCAAAAATTTTATGGACGGTCCTCGAAAATTCGGCATGGAATCGGTTTGTAAAAAGACGTTCCCGTGTCTTGATGAAGTCTTCCCGATTGTAGTTCTTGGGCAGGTCCCGAATTTTGGATACGGCATCCGACAGGTCGTAAGGGCGATAGGTCATCCAGACGGGTAATTTATATTCCTTGACATATTCACGGTCTGCAACAAGGACTGGGAGACCGCTTTGCATGGATTCAAAGAGAATCAAGGGTTCGCCTTCGAAATGGGACGGGATGAATATGAGATCGAATTGATCTTTCATCATCGTTCGCAAGGCGTCCGTGGAAATCCAGTCTGAAATCTGTACCGTTTCCTTTACATGATACCGTTCAATTAAGGATTTCAAGGTTTTGCGGTGGGGACCGTCGCCGATGATGCGAAAGGAAAAAGGCACTTGCTGTTGCTTGAGCTTTTGCGCGATGGCCGGGATGGCCTCTTGTCCTTTTTGGGTAAAATAGATACGACCGATGGTTGCGATTCTCAGCGGCATTTCAGGAATTCGTGGACTGTCGATGGATTCCCAGCTAAGAGGGTTCGGCAGCAGGTGGACCGGGATTTTTTTTTCGATGAATCTCCGGAGGAGCCTCTCCTGCGTTTTTGAAATGACAATCCATTCCGAAATCATGGGATAGATGGATTTAGCCAAAAAATCCCGGATTTTTCCGAGAGGGGCTCCGGATTCACCCTGGGTGAATGCCATCGGGTAGTAAGAAACCACCCGGATTCCTAAGTGATGAGCCGCCAAGATAGCCGGAAGGCACCGTTCGATGTTTCCCGGGCAGACAACGAGATTTTTGACATGGTGATCCAGAAACAGTTTTTCGACGATTTTCTGTTTTTTTCGGGAACGGTCTCGGATAATGGGAAAGGGCGTGCTTGCGGAAAAGGGGAGACAAACGGTTTGAATTCTAGGATTTAGGGCTTTTTGGAATTTCCGGCAGAAATGGAAAAAGAGAATGTCGGCAGCGTCGCTTAGCGTGTTCGCTATTCGGGCGGATAGGATTTCCTGGCCGCCCCATTCCGCAGCATCGCTGTAAAAGCAAATCGGTTCCTTGATTTGAGACATTGCTAAAAATATATATATTTCTGCCCGATGAATCTTGATTCCGGAATAGTCATTCTCTGCGACAAGAACTCTCGGACGAGTTTTGGACGTTTGGCTCTTGATCTGAAAGAGGCGATGGGCAAGAATGACGACGTTTCGATCCTTTGGCTCAAGACCTCGCGGTACTTTTTCCCGGATGAAGAATGCGCAAAAGGCGATTCGGAAATTTGGGCTTCTTCGCTTTATGCGGGTTTCTTCCGCTTTCGAAAACCGCTGAACGGGTATCTCCGGAAGCGGCATCCCAGGATAGTCTTTTTTATTCGCCCGGAAATAGGCTTTTTGGTTCCTGTCGTCAAGAAAGCGATTCCGGCTGCAAAAACCGTTGTACTTGTTCATGACACATTTGCCGAAACCCTTCATCCGTTTAGCCTAAAATTCAAATTGATTGCCGAGCTTTATGCGCGACCGGCTGCCAAGGCGGACGGATTCGTCTATAATTCGGACTATTCCAAGATTGAAGCGGAAAAGTTTTATGGAATAAAGGAACGTCCGAATGTTGTCGCCGGGCTTCCCTTGAATCCCGAATATCGCAAGCCGCGAAAAGATGTCGATGGGATAGAATCGCAGGCTTTTTTGAAAAAACATGGACTCGGAAAATTTTCCCGGATGGTGCTAAATGTCAGCCTTCCCGAAAGCCGAAAAAACATAGGCACGTTTTTTGACATGGCGGAAAGGCGTCCCGAGATAGCATTTGTCCGCATCGGGAAGGTTAACCGCCTGGTTCGGAAAATGCTGGAAATGCGGAATCTTCGAAACGTTTTTCATTTTGCAGATCTTTCCATGGAAGAAATTATCGAATTCTATCGAAACGCCTGCCTGTATGTGGCACCTTCTTTCTATGAAGGCTTTGGGCTTCCGCCTCTAGAGGCGATAGCCTGCGGTACGCCTGTTGTTTGCGCGAAAACAACCGCTCTCGCAGAAATTTTCGGTGGAGTCTGTCCGTTGGTTTTTCCGGCTACAGATGTGAACGCTTATCTGGATGTCCTGCAAGACGTTTTGGATGGAAAGTTTTCCTATGACAAGGAAAAAGCCAACAATCTGCTTTCCCGTTATAGCATTGAATCGATTTCTAGCAAGTTGACCAGATTCTTTGAAGGCCTTTCTGGATAGGGCTTTGTAACGGGTAGATTGTCCTGTCTATTTCACCGTAACCTTTTCGAGCATTTCGGGCGTGAGCCGTGAAAGCTCCGTCGCTCGGAGCGATTTTTCGTCAAGCGACTTTTTCTCGTCGAATATGGACATGGCGAAAGCGGGATGCCGGATGGCGAACTTCAGGAAGCTGGAAAAATCCAGATCCTTGTAATAGGTGCGGGCGATTTCTTTTTTGGAAAGCGGAACGGGCGTTTCGGAAATTTTTTTCGTTTCGATTTGCAGAAAGGGGACGGCGAAGAGGCTCGCTCCGAGGTGAAGCGCGCGGAGGCCCAGATCGAAAAAGCGGACATCGGTCTTGAAATCGCTGTCGAAGGACCCTAGGGATTTGAGAAGTCGCGTGGAATAGATTCCGCAGAACGGCGAGAGGCTTGCGACATGACGCATCTCGTTCTTTTTGTTGGTGCAAAATTCTTCGACGAAACCTTTTTTCGTATCGAGCAAATATCCGGACGAGACTGTTTTTCCGTCGGAAACGATGCGCGGCGCAAAGGCGTCCGCGTAAGGAAAGTCGGTGACGAGGTTTGCCGTCGCGTTGAGAAAATCCCTGGTCAGGAGAGCGTCCGGGTGGAGGAGAATGGTCCATTCGGCGTCAAGTTCCGGGAGAATGTTTGAAAAGTCATTTTCGAAAAACCAGCCAAGCGCAGCGTCTTCGATTTGCGGCTTTGCCTTTTGTCCGGAAAGTACCAAAATGTCAAACTGCTTTCTCATCAGAATCGAAGCCCTAGGCCGATGCGGTGTTCCGTTCCGAGGCCTTGCGCGAGATAGGAAAAGGCGTAATCGATGGAAAACCTTTCTCCGGAATATCCGAGGCCCGCGCTGAAAAAACGGGCGTTGTGCGTTTCGTCAGGGCGATCATTCGAGGAAAAAACTTCCTTGACATCCCGGGAAATGTCGAGCCATGTACGGGAAAATCCCGCTCGCACAAAAAGGCTTGAGCCGATGGCGTATTCCCCGCCGAGCGAAACCGCCGGCTCCGCATAGCGAGGAAAGGCGCTTTCCGCATAGAGGGAAAGGCGAGGTAGCGCTCCGGGAATGTAAAATCCGGAAAGGGCAAAAGTTTCTTCTAGGCCGTAATCCGTGTCACCGTCCTTGACGTAAGCCCGAACCATTTTACCGAAGTTTCTTGCGGTGAGGGCAAAGCCGAATTTTCGGGAGGTCGCCTGCCAGAGGATTCCCCAGTCGAAGGCTATCGCCATTGCCGTCTGGTCGTTTTCTTCTCCGGTTAAAAGGTCGGTGGCGAACTTGATCGTCGAACCGAACTGGAGGTGGGGGAGCGGCATGGCGAGTGTCAGCGCAGAAACGGAACTTTGCGGTTTGTAACTCTTTCCTGTCGCATTGCCCTGTTCGTCATAGCCATCGACTTCTCCGTAGCGAATCCAGCCGTAGCTGACTTGAAGCGTCATCGAGTTTAACTGTCTTGCGTAAGCGAGATACCCCTGGTTGTTCGCCAGTTCGCCCGTTTGCCAGGAAAAGGCTATCGCGTTCTTTCGATTGCCAAGGTCTAGGATTGCTGGATTTTGCAGGCTTGTTCCGGGATTGGAAGACGGCTTTGCGGAGTTTGCGTTTTCAAGGGCGGCGCTTCGCGCGCTAGAAAATGTGGAGAGGAAGGAAAAGACTTCTTCTCCGGAATCGTTTTTTTTGAAATAGGCGGGTACGGAAACCGCCAAGAAAAGAACGGGAAAAGTCGAAAACAAAATTTTTTTCAAAAAAAACATGATTACAATTTACAAAAATGGGAAAGTTTATTAGATTTGGACTGTCGGACTAATAGCTCAGTTGGTAGAGCAACGCCCTTTTAAGGCGTGGGTCGAAGGTTCGAGCCCTTCTTAGTTCACGTAAACGCCCGGAATTGTTTCAGTTCCGGGCGTTTTTTTTGTTTTGCCGCTTTGATTGAAAAAAAACGAGTGTATGAACGGTGGACTTTTAGATTTCTGGGGTAGGAAAAATAAGATACGGGATGGTGTTATTCTTCGGCTCGCTATGGCTCTTAGCAATTAGCAATTAGCAATGAGGAATGAGGAATTGGGCTGCGGAGCGAACTGTTTTCTGATTTCTTACGGCTCTCAACCATCGACGATTGACGATTAACTAAGCCCTCGGTTCTAAGCTCTGGTTTCCGGAGCACCGACTACATCGTAAAGGGCGTCCCGTTCGACAGGAACCAGTCCTTCGTCGAGAATCAGCTCGCGCATCCTTCCGGGACTCATCCCGGTAGAGGTTTCTGCGCCTGCCGCATGGGTGATCTTTTCTTCCATGATGGTTCCGTCCATATCCGAGGCTCCGGCGTGGAGAGCCTTGAGCGCGGTCGGAACGCCCGTCTGGATCCAATACGCCTTGATGTGCGGAAAGTTATCGAGGAAGAGCCTTGCGACAGCGATTGTGCGGAGAACGTCCTCTTCGGATGTTTTCTTCTTGACTTTGCGCCCGAGCGGTGTATTTTCAGGGTGATAGACGAGCGGAATAAAGGCGAAAAATCCGGGAGCTTCGTCCTGCAAGCGGCGGAGTAGCGAGAGGTGCTCGATGCGGTCTTCGAAGCGTTCGAGATGCCCGAATAGCATTGTCGCATTGGTGGGAATACCCATCCTGTGCGCTTCGCGGTGGACGTCGAGCCATTCCGCGCCGGATTCCTTTTTGCCGCAAATCCTTTTGCGGATATCTTCTCCGAGAAGTTCTGCCCCGCCTCCCGGAAGTGCGTCTAGGCCTGCGGATTTCAGATCGCCGAGAACGTCCCGGACCGGTCTTCCCGAAAGCTTCGCAAAGTGGCAGATTTCGACGGCGGTGAATGCCTTGAGATTGACTTTCGGAAATCTTTCCCGAAGGCGTGAAAGCATGTCGATGTAATATCCAAAGGGATGATCCGGATGAAGCCCTCCGACGATATGCAATTCCTTGGCGCCGCTTTCCACTGCCTCTGCCGCTTTTTCCAGAATGTCGTCCAGTGTCCAGTCGTAGGCATTCGCATCGGTTTTGCGGATCTTGGAAAAGGCGCAGAAGGAACAGTGCAAGATGCATACGTTCGTGTAGTTGATCTGGCGGTTGTTTACCCAGTAGATGTTTTTTCCGTGGCGGCGTTCCTTTTCGGCGTTTGCCTTCTTGCAGAGTTCTTCGAATGGCGCATGAAATAATTCCAGGGCTTCTTTTTCGGAAATGCGCATCAGTATTCCTCCCTGTCTTTTTTCCCGTTCCAGGCTATGAAAGGTTTTTGATAGCCGGAAATCTTGACGTGGATAGCCGAAATGCTTCGGGTGTTCTCGGACTTTTCGAATTCGGAATAGATGAAGCTGTCGCTAAAGCCTGCACTTGTCGCGTCTGACCGGCTTGCGGCAAAGTAAACCTTTGGAATGCGCGCCCAGTAGATGGCGGAAAGGCACATGGGGCACGGTTCGCAGGAACAGTAGATTTCCGTTCGGGATAGTTCGTGGGTCTCGAGCTTTTTGCAAGCTTTGCGAATCGCGTTTATTTCGGCGTGGGCAGACGGATCCATGTCTTTTGTAACCGTATTTTCCGCTTCTGCGACAATGCGCCCCTCCTTGACGATGACGGCCCCGAATGGACCGCCGCCGTGTTGGACGCTTTTTTCGGCGATTTCGATCGAACGCTTTAGAAATTCGGGATTCATGGGTTAAAGATATAAAATAGAAACTAGGAATGAATGAGTAGAAGGTTTCACTTAGGACGGCGGACTCACTAAATACAAAAGGCTCCGAAACGTCCGGAACCTTTTGGAATCTTTTTTCGCCTAGCGTCTAGCGGGTGATGGTGATGGATTTCGCTTCGCGGTAATCGCCCGTGGTGATTTTTATGATATATGTCGCATTTGGAAGGCCCGATTTCTTAAAGTCAAAAGAATGGCGGTGTGTTCCCGCGTTTTGCATCCCGGTGATTTCCGTGTGGAGGAGTGCGCCGTATGGGCTAAAGATGCTGACTTTCGCATTGTCGCGGCGTTTCAGCGTGTAGTCGATGTTCAGAATTCTGTGGACGTAGGAAAGCTTGATATGCCTTGCGGGACCATTTAAACCGTACATTAGCGCGGTTGTCGTTGCGGAGGTATCGCTGCCTTTTTCGTTTGTGATGCTTACCTGGACATTGTAGAGTACGCGCTTTGAACCGTAACGCAAGCCCTGTTTAAACGAGTACATTTCTCCGTTGGATACGCGGTTTGGGTAATGCCCGACCACTGCCGTTCCGAGGGCGAGATTCATTTCGGAATAGATGTAGGAATTTGCGCCGTAGCTTTCCGGGTTGCCGTTCTTGTCGAACCAGTGTCCGTTGCCGATAGCTGTCGGTGTGCTGTCCTCGTCACCGTTCTTGTCAAGCGCAAAGTAGGTCGCGGAGGAAAGATCGGTCTGGGAGATGCCGAGGGCGCTTGCCACATCGGAAAGTTGCAGGTCGAAAGAAACGCTTGCGTAGTTGTCGTCGATAGGGAGCGTTACCTTCACATTGTAATTGCGCACGGTTTCCGTTTGGGCGCTTGAACTGGATAGTTCCGAAGAACTTGAAGACCGGCTAGAAGAGGATTGCCAGGAAGCTGGGGAACTTGAAGAGCTAGATTCGCTGCCACTTGAAAGCTTCGGCCAGTCGTAGTTGAGATTGAAATCCCTGTAATATGCCGTATTGGCATCGCCGGCTCCGCTGATTCCCGATTCAAGCTTAATCTTGTATCCGTAGTGATTCTTGCGGATATTCTCGTTCCCGGAGTAGTTGTATTCGGTGTTTACGGCAACGGCGAAAATCATCTGTGAACCGTTTGTCGAAGAGGGCGCTTTGTCTAGCCGGAGCGTAACCGAGCCTTCGCCCGTGATAGGTTCGCTGTAGATGGGCGTTCCGTCCGTCGCGCGGTAGCAAAGGAGAAAGTTCATGTTGGTGCTGTTGGAGTTGTTGCCGTCGAGGTAAAAGGATACGGAAACGGATTTTGCTCCCGAATTAACCTTGAGCGGAATATAGTTCGCTCCGGACCAGCCCGGCGTGATGTCGGCGTTCGGAACCAGATAGCCGCCGCTTGCCGTCACGCTCTGGTAGGGAGTCATTTTCCAGGTGTAGGAGTAGTTCCTGTTGTCCCAGTAGTCCTGTTCCCAGTAGCTTGTCCCGCCGAAGTTCTGGTTCAGGAGGTTGCGCATTTCCCCGGACCATTCCTTCATGTCGAGGAGCGCTAGCTTTGCGCGAAATTCCGTGATGAGCCTGCGCACGCCCGCATCGCCTAGGCCGTAATCCTTTCCGTAGGTTTCGAGAAGGTAGGTATTACTGTTGTTTCCTGTCGCATTGCCGTAAATCCATCGGACGGCGCCTGTTCCAAGCCATGTCCCAAGGAACGTGGGGAATATATTCGAATATTGGGATCCGCCCAGGAGATACCGCTGGTTTGCGTTTACACCTTGGGCGCCCGGCCCGCCAAACGATCCGTCGATAAGCCAGCCCGAGTAGCATTCGATTGGCATGAATGGCGCTATCAGCGTCGCCGCGTTGAGAAATCCCATCCCGGAATAAATCCCGTTCCTGTGCGAGAACATGTCCTGCTGGATCCATGTGTTGCCCGCTTCCTGGAACCAGTGCGCTTGCTTGGCGCCCGGATAGCCGTTTGTCATGGAGTGGATGCCTTCGTGAATCATGGCGTCCATCTGGGCTACGCGATCGTTATAGGGGCAGGATGTGTTGAAACTGTAAAGCGGATAGAACGATGCGACGACTGCCGTGTATCCTGCCGCATAGCTTTGCCAGCCTCCGGTCGTATCCGTCTTGGCGCCGCCTGCGCACGTTCCTGAACCGTAATAGTAGATGGCGCTATACTTGCCGTCTTGGGCCTGTGCGTCGGGAGCCCAGCCGAGCGTGTTGTAGAGATATTCAAAATCCGTATCGTATTTTTTCAGAATGCTGTCGATAGTCACGTCGGTTATGCGGGGATCCCGGTCGTTTCCCCAGTAGAACGCCCACCATTTTCCAGACTTTCGTCCGGTTACCCCGGAGCAGTTGTCGTTGAACTGCGTCGGCGGATTGATTATTCCGATATGTGACTTGGTGTCGTAATCCAGATCGGTACGGTAGCCTGGCCATGTATAGGCGTCGCCGGGTGCGGCAAAGCCTAGGGCGAGCGCTCCGGAAAAAAGGGTATAGAAAAGAGCTTTTTGGTTCATATCAAGACAATCCCTGTTTTCCTTGTGAATGATTTCACTAGGTGTGTAAAAAATATATGGAAAAAGTTAAACTTGAATCGCTTTACGCTAATGAATAAAAAGAAAGCGTGTTGTAGGTGTGTAAGAATTATTTTTGTTCCAGGTTTAAAAATGGGGTACGCGAGACACGGTGAGAGGAGTGAGGGCGTTAGGGCGAATTTGCTTCAATGCCATCCATATCGCTTTCCAAAACTTAAATTTCGCAATCATCATCCCAAGTCCCGTTCGAAATTTTTAGCTTTTCCGCATGGATTCCGCCAAACTGCATTTTCACAGACGCCTTTCCGTCGCGCCGATGCTCGATTTTACGGATAGGCACGAAAGATTTTTCCTGAGGCTTCTTTCGAAGAATGTCCTGCTCTATACGGAGATGGTCGTGGCGAACGCCCTCTTGCACGCGGGGCCGAAATTTCTGAAGCATCAACCGGTAGAGAATCCTGTCGCGATGCAGCTTGGAGGTTCCGATCCGAAAATGCTTGCGGAATGTGCGAAGATTATCGAGGACGCGGGCTTTGACGAAGTAAACCTGAATTGCGGCTGTCCATCCGAACGAGTCCAGTGCGGTTCGTTTGGCGCAATTCTCATGAAGCGCAAAGACCTTGTTGCGGAATGCGTTGCCGCGATGAAGAACGCCGTGAAAATCCCCGTAACGGTCAAGACCCGGATAGGCGTCGATGACTTTGCCGGCTGGGATTTTTTCGAGGATTTCGTCAAGACGGTTGCCGATGCGAATTGCGATGCGTTCATCATCCACGCGCGGACGGCAAGGCTTCGCGGCTATTCTCCCAAGGAGAATCGGGAAAAGCCGACCATTCAATACGAAACGGTTTACCGGCTCAAGGAAAAATTTCCCGATCTGGATATTTCCGTCAATGGAGATGTCAGGACGCTTGAACAGGCGAAAGCGCATCTAGAACATGTCGATGGCGTGATGATGGGGCGGGCCGTCTATGCGAATCCCTGGATTCTAGCCCATGCGGATTCCGAAATTTTTGGCAGGAAGGATTGTTCTCCTCGCGACCGAAAGGAGCTTTTGCAAGAATTCCTTCCCTATGTGGAAGAAGCGCTCCGGGAAGGCGTTCCCCTGTCGATTCTCGCGAAACATCTCTACGGGCTGTTCGCCGGGTTTCCCGGCGGAAAGAGGTTCCGGCAGATCCTGTCCGAGGAATCGTCGCGAAAAGGAGCCGGCGTGGAAACTATCCGGCGGGCGATGGAGGCGGTCGATTGCGCTAGAAGCGCGGATTGAAAATCTCGGTTTCGTTCCCGTGCGACCGGATGATTTCTAGCAGGTCCTCGGTCTTGAGCCAGACGGTCGCCGTGTTTTCGTTCGGGTGGATTCCGATGAGGTTCGGGGATTTGAAAAAATCGCTGTCCAGGAAAAATTTCACTTTTCTTTCGCTGTCGCTCAGAAGACCGAGCGGCGTCACCGATCCTGGCCTAAGTTCGAGAATTTGCATGAGATCTTCTTCCGACGCGAATGTCAGCGGACGCATCCCCCGATCCTTCCGGAACGTCTTGAGGTCTATTCTCTTTTCGCCTTTGACCGTAATCAGGTAGTAGTTTCGTTTCCTGTCGTCGCGGAGGAACAGGTTTTTCGCTTCGCATTCGGGGTGGGGAAGTCGCATGTCCGGAATTTCGCCCATCGTGAAAACCGCCCGGTGTTCGGTCGCTTCATAGGGAATTTTTCGACTATCCAGGAAATCGTAGGTCTCTTGCTTGTTCATGAAATCGTTGCCTGGCGAAAAGGTTTTAAAAACAAACGTAGGTCTCCGAAGAGGCCTACGCTTGTTTGGGGTATGGAGGAAATCACTCTCAATATAAATCTTTTTTCGGCGGATGAAAAGGGGGAACGGTTCTTTATTTTGCTTACAAAAAGATTTATTATTGCTTTGCCGGAAAACGGGCCTGACCGCTCCGTTCGCGTGGCATTTCCTTAAGTTTATTTTTCTGTTCCGCTGTCAGTACGCTCTTGAAGAACCGGATATCCGCGATGCGCGAATCGAGCCGTTTTTCGTTCAGGATGAGAAGCTCCATCCGGACAAGCTGGAGGTCCGCATCGTTTACGGAATCCGCTTCGAGAATATCCTTGAGGCGTCTTTCCTTTGCGTGGATTTTTGCCTTTATCTCCCTTCGGATAGAATCACAGGCGCGACCGTTCGAATCCAGCAGGGCGATCTGCCTGGCCGAAAGCCCTAGCGCGCTGTCCATCCGGCGCTTGAAATTCCAGTCCTTCTTTTCGGGAGGCCTATCGGACTTTTGCCATTCGGAAAGCCCAGGCGGCGGGGGAGGCTCGTGGCACAGCAGTGCGGAACTTACAAAGACGCCCGCGGCGGCGGCGAGGAAAAGCCCGCAGATCCAGAAAAACGTATTTTTATTCTTCATCGTCATTCCCTTGTTGCGTAATAGTTGTCTATCGGGGTGGAAAATGTGCTGATGGCATCTCCGGAACCCAGCGAATTGAACCAGGAGATGGTTTCGAGGGTGTTCCCGTCGGACGCTGCGGAAAACGTGGGCGTCCTTGCCGTGATGCTTATCGCAAGTGCTCCGGCGATTAGAAGAAGGCTCGCAGCGATGGAAAACGCGGAAAATCCGAAGACCCGTATGCGTTCCCTTTTTGCCTGTTTCTCGGCAATCCGCAGGACGACTTTTTCCCAGGAACCGATTTTCGGTTCGATCTTTACCGAGTTGGAAAAATCGATTTCGTCAAGCATAGTGAATCTCCTTTTCGAGGATGTTTCGGACTTGCGCCCGTGCGCGTGCGAGTCTTGCCTTGAGCGTTCCTTCCGGGGCGTTAAAGATTTCGGAAAGCGTTGGGATGTCGAGGCCTTCGGCGTCCTTCAGCCAGAGAAGGCTGCGGATTTCCGGGGTGAGGATGGAAAGCCCGTAAGAAAGCGCTTCGCGGTCGAGAGAGGCTTCTGCGCTTTCCGCCTTGCCGAATGCGGATTCCTCGATTTCGGCGCTGCGGGTCGTTTCGAGCTTTAGGTGGAGCTTTTCCTTTCGGAGCTTCATCAGGCATGCGTTTTTCGTGAGCGTATAGATCCACGTGGAGAGTTTGGAGTTTCCCCGAAAGCTGCGGATAGCGTCCGGGATTTCCACAAACACGTCCATGAGAACGTCTTCCGCCTTGTCGCGGTCAAGCAAAATGCGGAAGGCGAGGTTCAGCACGTGCGAGCTTTTTTCCTTCCATAGTTCCTTTAGGGCGGCGAGATCTCCGGTCCGGAGGCGCTGTATGATTTCGTTTTCGGACATTTCGAACTTTTGATGCCCGGTGGGCGGTTTCGGTTGCGAAATTTAAAATAATTCTTTTTTTTTTTCTGGGGAATTGCTATTATTTATGCAAATATCTAAAAATACGCATATCAAATGCGAGGACTTATGAAACTGCCCCTTTCCGAATCATACCGAGATTTGCTCGAAGAATCCTCGAACCGAATCCTCATCCTTGACGGTGGTTTCGGAACGATGGTGCAGCGCCTAAAGCTCACCGAGAGGGACTTTCGCGGGGAACGCTTTCTCGATTTCCCGAAGGAGTTGCTGGGAAACAACGATGTCTTGCCGCTCACATGCCCGGACCGGATCGAATGGATTCATCACGAGTATCTTTCTGCGGGCGCGGATATCATCGAAACGGATTCCTTCGGCGCATCGCCTATCGGGCAGAGGGAATACGGCCTTTCGGAATTTGCCTACGAGATGGCGAAGGCGAGCGCTCAGATAGCGTGCCGGGCGGTTGAATCGAAAGCGCGGGAAGATCGCGAATCGGGCGCCATTCCTGTTCGGCGTTTCGTGGCGGGTTCCATCGGACCTACTTCCAAGACGGCGAGCATCAGCCCGGACGTTTCGGATCCGGCTGCCCGGGCGGTTACGTTCCGGGAACTAGTCGAATCGTATCGAGTCTCGGTGAACGGGCTTCTCGACGGCGGGGCGGACATCCTTCTTGTCGAAACGGTTTTCGATACGCTGAACGCGAAAGCCGCCCTGTACGCTATCCGGGAAATCTGCGACGAACGCGGGAAAATGTTTCCCGTCATGGTTTCGGGGACGATTACGGACGCTTCGGGGCGCATCCTTTCGGGCCAGACGGCGAAGGCCTTTTTCCATTCGCTTTCGAGCTTTCCCCTGTTCAGTATCGGGTTCAACTGCGCGCTTGGCGCAAAGGACATGATTCCACATCTGCGCGATATCCAAAGCGCTCCGTTCCGCGTTTCCGTACACCCGAATGCCGGCCTTCCGAACCAGTTCGGCGGCTATGACGATACGCCGGAGATGATGGGCGAGTGGGTTTCTCGCTATGCGGACGAAAATCTCGTAAACATCGTGGGCGGCTGTTGCGGAACGACCCCCGCGCACATCCGGCATTTTGCGGAAATTCTCCGCGGGCGCGCTCCGCGCAAGGTCCCCGGGAAGAGCGGGCGCATCTTGCTTTCGGGCCTAGAAAGCCTCGAAGTCGGACCGGACAGCCGTTTTGTCAATATTGGCGAACGTCTGAATATCGCGGGGTCCCGGAAGTTTGCGAACCTGATCCATGCGGGAAATTTTGGAGAAGCGGTGAACATCGGGGCTCTCCAGGCGGAAAACGGCGCCCAGGTGATCGATGTGAACCTAGACGACGGCATGATCGATTCCGAAAAGACGATGGTTCATTTTTTGAATCTCCTGATGTCGGAACCGAATGTCGCGAGATGTCCCGTGATGATCGACAGTTCGCGCTGGAACGTGCTTGTCGCCGGGATGGAATGCGTCCAGGGAAAGGGAATCGTGAACTCCATCAGCTTGAAAGAAGGCGAGGAAAAGTTCCTGTATCGGGCGGAAGAAATTCGGCGGCATGGCTTTGCGGTTGTCTGCATGGCGTTTGACGAGCAAGGCCAGGCGACGTCGTTCGAACGTAAGCGGGACGTATGCTCCCGGATGTATCGGCTGCTTGTCGATAGGCTCGATTTTCCTCCGGAGGACATCCTGTTCGACCCGAACATCCTTACCATCGGGACGGGAATGGCGGAACATGCGGATTACGCGAAAGCCTTTATCGAGACGTGCCGCTATGTCAAGCAAAATTTGCCGTTTGCGCATATCGTCGGCGGCGTAAGCAACCTGAGCTTCGCTTTCAAGGGAAACAATTCCATCCGGGAAAGCATGCATTCCTGCTTCCTCTACCATGCGGGGATTGCCGGAATGGATTTTGGCATCGTAAACGCGGGCGTTCTCCCTGTTTACGAGGATATTCCCGGGGAGGAACGGGAACTTATCGAAGACCTGATTTTCAATAGGCGGGTCGATGCGACGGACAGGCTGCTAGCCTATGCGGAAACGGTCAGGAACCGGAAACTGTCCGGTGCGTCATCGAAAGATCTTTTGGCCTGGCGGGAGCTCCCTGTGGAAAGGCGCATTGTCCATGCGATGGTCAAGGGCGTCGATGAATTTATCGAAGCGGACGTGGAGGAGTTGCGCGCGAAAATCGATGAACCGGTGCAGATCATCGAAGGACCGCTGATGGACGGCATGAACGAGGTCGGGACGCTTTTCGGCGAAGGCAAGATGTTCCTTCCGCAAGTGGTCAAGAGCGCCCGCGTTATGAAACGGGCAGTCGCCGTGCTGATGCCTTACATCCAAGCGAAAAAGAAGGCAGGGGAAAGTGCGAGCTCCGGGAAGATCGTACTGGCAACGGTTAAAGGCGATGTCCATGACATCGGAAAGAATATCGTCGGAGTGGTGCTCGCTTGCAACAATTACGAAGTCATCGATCTGGGCGTGATGGTTCCGTGCGAAAAGATCGTCGAAGCGGTCCGAAAGTACCATCCCGATATGGTCGGGCTTTCGGGACTTATCACTCCGAGCCTAGATGAAATGGTCCATGTGGCGAAGACGTTCAAGGCGGAAGGGCTTCGGACTCCGATTATGGTCGGAGGTGCTGCCGCGTCGGCGATTCATACGGCGGTAAAGATCGCTCCCGAGTCGGACGCCCCTGTTATCTATTCAAGAGATGCCGGTTCTAGCGCTAGCCTTTTGGAACGCTGGATGAACCCGAAAAAACGTCCGGAATTCTTGAGGAAACTTGCCGCGTCGCAGGAAGCGTTCCGCGCAGAGAGCGCAAGGCAAAAGGCTTCGACGGTTTCCGTCTCCCTTGAAAACGCGCGGGCCAATGCGCCAAGCTATTTTTGATGGACTCCATCCCTAATCCCTAATGTCTGTCGCCAATGCGCATTACGAACAGCGGAGAATTCTTCCGATGCGGAGAACGGAATTCCGCTTGATGCCGTTGAGCGCGCAAAGCCTTCCGATACTCGTATGGTACTTTCTTGCGATTTTTCCGAGGGTGTCGCCTGGACGGATGCGATGGTAGCGGTACTTGCTCGCTTCTTTCTGGAGCGCGGCGTATTCCTCCTCGGCTCTTTTTCGCGGCAGGCGAACTTCCTCGCTTAAAAACGCATGGTTTCCAAAATCGAAGAAAATGGCAGGATCGAGCGGCATGTCTCCGATGCGTGTTTCGAAATGGAGATGCGGCCCTGTAGAACGCCCCGTGTTCCCGCCTAGCCCGATGGCGCTTCCCGCATCTACGGTATCGCCGACCTTGACGAGTTGTTTCGAAAGGTGTGCATAGACGGTCCGCGTAATGCCGCAATCGCGATGTTCTAGAACAATGTATTTTCCGTAGCCCCGGCGTTCGTAACGAACCCTAGTCACTTTTCCGGGAAAGGCTGCACGGATCGTATCGCCTGTTTTCAATCCGATGTCGATCCCTTTGTGGATTCGATAATGTCGGAATCCGTAGGGGGAGGTTATCCGTCTGCTTTCAAGCGGTATCGCCGCCTTTCTCATATCGACAAGGATCGTGTCGAGGCTTTCTTCGGCAAGCATTGTGGAATCTGATCCCATTTCGTCGATAGCGGAAGCTTCGTCGAGAAAGTCGTCCGGTTCGCTGTCTTCGGGAAAGCTTTCCGTTCCGGGCTGAAAAGGGATGCGGATGCTGTCGTTCGCTGCTTTGTCGGATGCCTCCTTGCGGAATGCGATTGTGTGGAACGCATTTTTGGCGAGGAATAGCTTTTCGCTCGGATAGTTCGCGGCGGAGGCGCTAACGAGAAAAAGACCGGTTAAGAGAGGAAGAATCTTCTGCATGGATGAACGCAAGATAAAAAAATCCGAAAGTTTTAAAGCCCGGTCCGATCGATTAGGCCCCCGGACTTTTGGAAGCGCTTTTTCTTTCTATATTTGAAAGGTAAAACTTTCAAAAGGACTGAATATGGCAAAGACTGTACAGAATGCGCTCAAGGACCTGATTTCCCTTTGCAAGAGACGCGGCTTTATTTTTCCGGGATCCGAAATCTATGACGGTCTCGCGAATACGTGGGATTACGGTCCTTACGGTGTCGAACTCAAGCGCAACATCAAGAATCTCTGGTGGAAGACCTTTGTCGCTTCCCGCCCGGATGTCGTCGGTCTCGATTCGTCCATCCTTTTGAACCCGCGCGTCTGGCAAGCTTCGGGGCATGTTTCGAACTTCTCGGACCCTCTCGTCGATTGCAAGGCGTGCCACGAGCGTTTCCGCGCTGACCAACTGCTCGAAGAGAAGCTCGGCGAGGGTTGCTGCGCCGGCAAGACCTTTCCGGAAATCCACCAGATGATGATCGATAACGAAATCGAATGCCCCAAGTGCGGCAAGAAGGATTTCACGGAACCCCGCGCGTTCAACCTGATGTTCCAGACGCAGCTCGGCGTCCTCGAAGGCACGGGCAACAAGGTCTATCTCCGTCCGGAAACCGCCCAGGGCATCTTCATCAACTTTAAGAACATCATGGACAATGTCCGTCCGAAAATCCCGTTTGGAGTGGGTCAGATCGGAAAATCTTTCCGCAACGAGATCACGCCGGGGAACTTCATCTTCCGCACTCGCGAATTCGAGCAGATGGAACTTGAATTTTTCTGCGAACCGGGAACGGAAAAGGAATGGTATGACTATTGGAGAAAGTTCTGCGTCGCCTTCGTCGAAGGGCTAGGCGTGAACAAGGAAAGGCTCCGCCTCCGCGAGCATGCGAAGGAAGAACTCTCGCACTATTCGAACGGAACGTCCGACATCGAATACAACTTCCCGTTTGGCTGGGGAGAACTCTGGGGTATCGCGAGCCGCACCGATTTCGACCTGACGCAACACCAGAAGGAATCCAAGGTCAAAATGGAATATTTTGACGCGGTGAACAATAAGCGCTACATTCCGTATGTCGTGGAGCCGTCGCTCGGGGTCGATCGTCTGCTGCTTGTTCTGCTTTGCGACGCCTACGATGTCGAAAAGCTCGAAAACGGCGAAGAACGCGTGGTCATGCACTTCAGTCCGAAGGTCGCCCCGGTCAAGGCGGCTATCCTTCCGCTGGTGAAGAAAGGCAAGGTCAAGGAAGTCGCGGAAAAACTTTACAAGGATCTCATCCAGCATTTCAACGTGGAATACGACGAAACCCAGTCGATTGGCAAGCGCTACCGCCGCCAGGACGAACTCGGAACGCCTTTCTGCATCACTGTCGATTTCGATACGATTGGCGAAGGCGACGACGTGAACCCTGAATACAAGGGGATGGTCACGGTTCGCGAGCGCGATTCCATGAAGCAGGAACACGTGAAAATCGAGGACCTGGAAAACTGGATCTTTGCCCATCTGAAGTAACATTTCGAGGCGCATCTTGGAAAAGATCAAGGCGGCACGGCAAAAGATTCGGGATTTTCATTCTAGGGTCCGGAATCTTTCTAAGTGGCAGAAATTGGTAATTCTGGTTCTGGTCGTCGCGGTTCCGGCGGGAATCGCTCTCGCTTCGGTCCTTCTTGTCGCGTGGAACCGTCGGCGGAAAGGATGATGCGCCTGTCGCGAAGACTCCCGGAGGATCTTTCCGATTCTCCTTTTTTTTCGGAACTTTCGAGAGCTAGACGGGAAATCCCCGATTATCTGGACCTGACGGTTTCAAGCCCGCTGAAAACCGGGCAAGCGTTTCCCTTGGAAGATGTCCTTTCCGAAGCGATTCCGGGCTTTTCCGTCTGGAATCCCGACGCGAATGGCTGGCTAGAGGCGCGGAAGGCTGTTTCGGCTTATTTTGCGGCGCGCGGCGGGAATTTTCCCCCCGAGGACATTCAGCTTTTTTCGAGTACGAGCGAAGCCTATTCCGTCCTTTTCAAGACTCTCTGTGACACGGGCGATGCGATTCTCACGCCGATGCCGGGTTATCCGCTTCTGGATTCTCTTGCGGCCCTCGAATTCTTGAAGACGGCTCCGTATTTTTTAAGACAGGCAAACGGCAAGTGGAAACTGGATGCGGATTCGCTCTATGCCTTTCCGCCGCGGACGAAAATTCTGCTTGTCGTTTCGCCGAACAACCCGACTGGTCATGTACTTTCGAGACCGGAATGGGACGCCTTGATGAATTTCGCTTCGCGCGAAGAACTTTCAATCGTCGTCGATGAGGTCTTCGGGGATTTCATCCATGACGGTTCGGAACGCCCATGGAACTGGGATTCCCGGGATGTTCCCGTTTTCTTTCTTGGCGGATTTTCCAAGTCGGTAGGTTCGCCGCAGCTTAAGCTTGGTTGGATGGCTTACCGGACGGGAAGGCTCGGAAATTCGCTGAAATCCGCCATCGAATATGTCGCGGATGCCTATCTGAGCGTATCGTCCCCGGCCTTTTCGCTGGCCGCTCCGATGCTAGAAAGATCGCTTTCCTATGAAAGACGAATCGAGGCTCGAGTCCGGGAAAACCTGGAAACCTTGCGGAAGCGGTTCCCGTCGAAAGCGTTGATGCCCGATGTGCAGGGCGGCTGGTATGCGGCGTTGCATTTTGACGGAGACGACGAAGAGGTGACGCTTCGATTGCTTCGGAAGGCGAAGGTTCTCGTCCAGCCCGGCTTCTTTTTTGACTTTGACGAAGACGGCTGGATTGTCCTGAGTCTTCTCCAGAATCCGAAAGTCCTAGCCGATGCCGTGGATCGGATTTACTTGGAAGTCGCCGTGTAAATTCCGTCCCAGGATTCGCCGTGGCTAGTCGGCGGTTTTACTTTGTATGCAATCGCGCGTTCGATGAAAACCTCGGACGGCGTAGGTCTTGCTCCGGGATCTTTGGCCTGCAAGTGCGGTTCGAGCAGTTTGGTTTCCTGGAAAATGGCGATAGCTTCGTCCCATTTTTGCGCATAGTAAAGCGCCTGCGCTTTTTCCCAGAGGGTGCAGAGGATATTGAGACTTCCCGCGTCCGCATCTTCCCGCATCCCGAGCAGTTCGTAAACCTGCACGGCTTCATTCTTGCCGACGACTTTTAGGCGGTCGATTGGCCGTGTAATGAAAACATTCCTGTAATCGGTCCGGTCGAGCGGATCCGCCTTGCCGACAAGTGTTTCCTCGCTGACTAGAATGTATGTGCCGTATTGCTTGCCGACGCTTTCGAGCCTTGACGCCAGATTGACTGCATCGCCCATGATCGTGTAATTTTTCCGGGTTTCGGAACCCATATTCCCGACGAGGATTTCTCCCGAATTGATACCGATTCGCGTGTGCATCCAATAGACGGATTCCGGGTAGTCGATTTCTTCCGCAAAGTTTTTCCCGTTGTGGTTTTTCCCGCACTTCCAGTTCGTGCGCAGTTTTTTTTGCGCTTTCTGCATCGCAATGGCGCTCTGCATGGCGTTTTTTCTCTGGTATTCGAGCGGGGAAGGAGCGCCGAAGAAGGCGATGATCGCGTCCCCTTCGTACTTGTCGAGCGTTCCCTGGTTATCGTCCTTGATGATGTCCGTCATGGCGGTCAGGTAGTCGTTCAGCAGATCGACCAGTTTTTTCGGGTCGCCGATCTGTTCGGAGATGGAAGAAAATCCCTGGATATCCGTAAAAAACGCGGTCAGGTACTTTTTTTCGCCGCCGAGTTCCGGTTCCTTTTCGCTCGAAAGCATTTCGTCGATTAGCTTATCGGAAATGTATTGCTTGAACGATTTGTCGAGAAAGGTCTTGTCGCGGTTTTCGAAGTAGAAGCGCACGAGGAAGGATCCCAGAAAGGCGAGAATGCCTTCGAGGAGATAGGTCGTGCAGCCGATGTAGAGACCGTTTGTAAAGAAGAGGTACGAGACGACTGTGCTTGCCATGAAAAGCAGGATAAGGAAAAGGATGGCGAGGTACTGCGAAGCGAAAAGTCCGATGAGAATCGCGAAGATGGCCGTGGCGACGTAAACTGCCGGGTTCGGAAACCTAGAGCGGATGTAGTCGTCGGTCAGGACGTTTTGGAGGATCGTCGCATGGACAAGAACCGCGGGAAAATGGTCGTCGTGCGGTGTCGCGTAGAAGTCGAACATGGCGGGGGCGGCGCTTCCTAAAATGAAAACTTTCCCTTGGTACATTGCCGGGTCGATTCTCCCTTCGGCGACATCGTAATAGGAAATGTGCTGGAATGTCCGCTTTTCCGGCGGAATGTTGTACGGGCTTTTGAAATGGATGATGAAGTTTCCCTGTTCGTCGATAGGAACGAGCTTGCTTTTTCCGAAACGCATTTCCTCGCCTGGCCTTAGCGCCTCGATGCTTGCTGTGTCCGTTTGATAGAGATCGTCGAGAACATCCGGCGAGAGAATCGTGTAGTTGGGAATCCAGCGGCCGTTCCTCTCGTTGAAATGAAAATCCAGTTCCGCCGAGAGCCATTTCGAACATCCTTTTTCAAGGTCTCCGATGTCCTTTTCGAAGTGGGCGAGAACTTCCTTGTCAAACTTTCCCAGGCCGGGGTCGCCGGGGGAGAAATCCCCGTCGTCCGTCTGTACGGTCAAGCGACCCGAGGAATCTTTCACGATGCGGATTTGCGCGGAGATTTCAAGGAAATTCCCCGCGAGCGAATCCAGGATATTGCGGCTCGAAAGCGTTTTCCTGTGGCGAAGGATTTCCCGAACCATCGGGTAGGAAAACTGCGGATATGTCGTGCGCAGGATTCCCGAGGAATCACGGTAGATGCCGAAAGGCTTTCCTAGGTCGATGGATTTTCCCGTTACAATCTTTACGGAATCGGGATTTGTGCCAAAAAGATGCATAAGCGTGGCGAGGGAAAGCGCCGGATAGATTCGGGAGGAAACGCCTGGCCAGATGTTTTCGTTCGGAAAGCGGTAGAACATCCGCATTTTCCGCAGGACGCCGTCATCGTCGGGGTTCGCGTTGACCACGCCGAAGTTTTTGGCTGCATGGGAAAGCTCGGGGAAAATGTTGTCGAGAAGATCCTTGGATTCTATCTCCTCGGCGGATGAAACCTGTTTCAGGGAAAAGGTGGGGCTTGCATCGACTTCTCTTGCGCGGGCTTCCGTACTGAGCGGCATCCATTGCGATTGATGCTTGTAGTCTGTCCGGGAGTTGAACGTTCCGCATACGATGATGTTCGGGTTGTCCGCGATTGCCCGGACGAGGATGGAGTCGGAATCGTAGGCTCTGCGGATCCGGTCGTAATCGGAAAACCATTTTTTTTCGGGGTAGAGTTTTTCGAGAACGCTTTCCACGCGCCTTGCGTGGCGGTTTCCGAAATCGGCGTTCTTGAAGAGTATGTCGAAGGCGACAGCCGCCGCTCCTCCGTCTTCGAGTCTCTGGACAATCCGGGCGTGCATATCCCGCGTCCATTCGTTGTAAGGTCCATACTTGGAAAGCGCGTTTTCGTCGATATCGACAATGACGATGTCTTCTGCGCGGTCCGTCGTCTCCTGCGCGGAATGTCTGGAAAAGGCATCGTAGAAAATATACTCGGAACGGAGCGCGATGGATTCCGGGATGAGCAGGATGAGTAGCGTTAGGAAAACACCGACGAAAAGCCCCGCGAGCATTCTCTTGACTTTTTTGGGATGCTTGAGATTCACGGGAAAAACATAGAAAAGAAGTCCGGGCTCGAAACGAAAAAACTATATTGGGCGCTATGAAGGAAGTTTCAAGAAAAGCGAAAAGGGCGAAAAAGGACGAAACGCTGGACGCAAGATCGGTTTGCCGTCTTGCCGGTATCCTGCTCTTGGCTTTTGGTGCTCTCTTGCTTATTTCGCTCGTCTCCTTTATCGGCAGCGAACGGAATTGGCTTGGCCCGATTTTCGGAAGGGCGTTTCCCGGGGCGATTCTCTATGTCTTCGGGAAGTTTTCGGCTACGGTTCTTTCGGTTGCGTCGGCTTCCTGGGGTGTGCGGCTTCTGCTTTCCGGCGATTTTCCCCGGTTCACCCGCGTCTGCATCGGCTTTTCGTCCCTGTCCGTTCTCTGTCCTGTCCTGTTTGCTCTCGCTTCGACGTTTTCCGCTCCGCTTTCCCTCGGAAGGGACGCTCTCTATGGGGCAGGCGGAAGGCTTGGGTTCTTTATGGTCCAGAGTCTCGTGTGGCCGGTATTTGGAAAGGAAAATGCGCTTTTCCCGTTCGTTTTTCTCTGCGCGATCCTTTTGGGCGTTCTCGTCCTCCTTTTTGGGCTCCGGCTGTCGCATTTTTCGTTCCTGAAAACTCCTTTTTCTCTTTGGGCGAAATTTTTGCGCGAGTACGAGGCGGAAAGGGAGAAAAGAAAAGCCGTGCCGGAGAAAATTCCCGAACCCGACAAATCCGGGGTGGACAAGTCCTTGGAAAAGGCGAAAGCCAAGGCGCGCCGGGCAAAGGATTCGGATTGGAAGAGCGACTATACGATTTATGAAGGCAAGGCAAAGCCGTTCTGCGGACCGGTCGGCGCTTTTGACGGAACGCTTCCCGTTTTGCACGAAGAGGAGGTTAAGACCGCCTCTCCGCCGAAGTCTGACGTCCAGGACTGTTCAAATGTCGCCTTGCACGAAATCGAGGAGAAGGAACGTTACCTGCGGGAAAATGAAAAGCGCATGGGCGCTCTGGAAGTTCGGGCGCTTCGCGACGAGATTGCGCATCTGCGCCAGGTCCAGCAGATGAATGACTGGGAAAACGAACGCTGCACGCGTCCTTCGATTCAGGGAATCGTTGAACGTTCCGAGTCGCTTCCTGCCGAAAGCGACGCTTCGAAAACAGAGTCTTGTGAAAATCGGGATATGGCAGAGGCTGTCGGGGAAGTTTCGGACGGGGTGACGTCGCCAGATGAGGCCTACAGCATTCCGGAAGGGACAATCCAGGGGAATATGGAGGAGACGCAGCCTGCGGAAGAGGAACTTTCCGATGCGCCGGCCACGCAATACGACGACTATGTCGTCCCGCAGGTTTCAGAAATTCTTGCCGCGCCACCTGAACAGAAGCCCGACTATACGGCGGAGGAGCTGGAAGAAATCGGTCACCAGCTTGAAAAGCAGCTTGAAAACTTCAAGGTGAAGGGAAAGGTGCTCGACATTTCGACGGGACCGATGATCACCCGCTTTGAAGTGGAACCCGGGCCGGGCGTCAAAGTGTCCAAGTTTGCCTCCCTGCATGAGGATCTTGCGCTTGCGCTCAAGGCGAAATCCATCCGGATTCTCGCACCGATACCCGGGAAGTCGCTCGTGGGCGTGGAAGTTCCCAACCGAAAACTCCTGACGGTCTATTGCCGCGACATATTTGAAAGTCCCGCCTTCCAGCCCAAGCCGGACAAGCTGGTTATCGCATTGGGAAAGGACATCACGGGAAACCCTTACACGATGGACCTCTGTCGCGCTCCGCACGTCCTTATCGCGGGCCAGACCGGTTCCGGAAAATCCGTCTGCATCAACACGATCATGGCGAGCCTTCTTTTCAGCAAGACTCCCGACGAGCTCCGCATGATTCTTGTCGATCCGAAGGTAGTCGAACTGAAACTGTACGAGAACATCCCGCATTTGCTTGCTCCCGTGGTCACGCAGCCTGACCAGGCGGTGAGCGCACTCAAATGGGCATGCGTCGAGATGGACCGCCGCTACGAGGAACTCGCCAAGTGGAAAGTTCGAAACCTGGTGGGCTACAACCAGAAAAAAAGGGAACAGCAGGAAATTCCGGAACTTTCGGCGGAAAAGATGGAAAATATGCCGTACATCGTCATCGTGGTCGATGAACTTGCCGACTTGATGATGGTCGCAGGGAAGGAAGTGGAAAAGTATATCGCGCGGATTGCGCAAAAGGCGCGCGCTGTCGGAATCCATCTGGTGATTGCTACGCAGCGTCCGTCGGTAAATGTCATCACGGGACTTATCAAGGCGAATCTTCCCGCGCGCATCAGTTTCAAGGTCGCATCGCAGGTGGATTCGCGTACCGTGATGGACCGTGCCGGGGCGGAAAAGCTTCTCGGCAGGGGCGATATGCTTTACCGCTCGGGCGAAGACCCGGAACCCTCTCGAGTCCACGGCGGATTCTTGACCGACGAGGAGGTGGAAAAGCTTGCGGAGGCCTGTGCGAACCAGAATGTCCACTACGAACGCCTTGAAACGTTCGACATCGACGATCCGTCGGAGATGGGCGAAGACGGGGAAAGCGGGGAAGCTTTCGGGGGAAAGATCGATAAGCTCGCCCTGGATGTCGCGCGTTACGGGATTGAACGCGGATCGCTCTCGACATCGGAAGTGCAGCGGCATTTCTCGGTGGGGTTCTCTCGGGCCGGAAAGATTGTGGACCAGCTTGAACGGCTGAACATCTGCGGGCCGAAAAACGGTTCAAAGCCTCGGGTGATGCTCGTGTGCGATGAACAGGCGCTTTACGACAGATGGCCACGGTAGAAAGCGAAAAGCGGAAATCTCCGCGAAACAGGACTCTCACCCTCTCGGCTTCGGAGCGGGAGCTCTTCTCCGCGAGACTTTTGGACGCATCTGTCGAAAGGGACTTTTCGCTTGGAGCTATCAGAGACAGGACAATCCTCGGGGACACGCACGGAGTCCTTTCGAAGCTTCCGTCGGGAATGGCGGACCTGGTTATCGTCGATCCTCCGTATAATCTCTTCAAGAGTTTTGACGGACTTCGCTTTTCGTCGATGTCCGATCTGGATTACGAAGCCTACCTGGATTCCTGGATGGGAGAGCTTGTCCGGATTTTAAAGAAGGACGGTTCGATCTACGTCTGCGGCGACTGGAAATCCTCCGGAGCCATTGGACGTTCCATGTCAAGGAAATTGACCGTCATGAACCGCATCACCTGGGGACGTGAAAAGGGCCGCGGGGCGTCAGCAAACTGGAAGAATTCCATGGAGGACATCTGGTTCGCCGTCAGGAATCCCCGGGACTACTTTTTCAATCTGGACGCGGTCCGGATGCGTCGCCGGGTTCTTGCGCCCTACCGGGCAAACGGTTCGCCAAAGGACTGGAACGAATCGGAAGGTGGAAATTTCCGCGACACGGCGCCTTCGAATTTTTGGGACGATATCAGCATTCCGTTCTGGAGCATGCCAGAGAACACGGAGCATCCCACGCAAAAGCCCGAAAAGCTCATCGCGAAACTCGTTCTCGCTTCTTCGGAAAAGGGCGATCTCGTGTTCGATCCGTTTGTCGGAAGCGGCACGACGAGCGTTGTCGCGAAAAAGCTCGGACGCCATTACGTGGGAATCGAGCAGAGTCCGGAATACGCCTGCCTTTGCGAAAAGAGGCTTGAACGCGCCGGAAGCGATACTTCCATCCAGGGGTTTTCCGACGGCGTCTTCTGGGAGAGGAATTCCTTGCGGGAGCAGAAATGCCGGAAGTAAACATGCCTTGGCCGCATTCCCCGGCGCCGAAAGAACCGGGCATCCATGTCATTTCGAACCAGCCGCTCGAAGAACTCGTGCCGTTTATCGACTGGTTCTATCTCTTCTATGCGTGGCGCATCCCCGGAAAATTTCCCGAACTCCTGGACGGTGATTCCCCGAAGGCGGAAGAGGCGCGAAAGCTCTATTCCGATGCGCAGAGGCTCTTGGAACGGGCGATTGCGAACCGATGGATCGAGGCGCGCGGCGTATTTGGCATCTTTCCCGTAAGTCGCAAAGGCGACAGCGTAACGCTTGCGTCCGAATACGGAAAGTTCCGCTTTGAATTCCTGCGTGAACAGGAGGTTCGCGGCGGGGTTTGCAGGCACCGGTCGCTTTCGGACTTTCTTTCTCCGCATACGGAAGATTACATGGGGCTGTTCGCTGTCTCGGCAGGTTTTAAGATTCGGGAACAGGCGGAGATATTTAAGAAATCGGGGGACGACTATTCGGCTATCCTGCTGGGCTCGCTTGGCGGGCGCTTGACGGAAGCCTTCTCCGAAAAGCTTTTTTTTGACATGATGAAGAATGCCTGGGGATACTTGCCGGAAGGTTCCCCTCCTTTTGGAATCCGCCCGGCACCCGGGTATCCGGCGTGTCCCGACCACACGGAAAAGCTCGTTATCTGGGATGCGATGCATGTAAGGGAAAATACCGGAATCGAGCTTTCGGATTCGTACATGATGCTTCCGGAAAACTCGACATGCGGCTACTATTTCGCCCACCCGAGGAGCTGCTATTTTTCTGTCGGGAAGATCGCAGAGGACCAGCTTTTGGAATATGCGAAAAGGAAAGGCTGGTCGTTCGAAACGGCGCGCCGTCTGCTTTCTGTCCGGGACTAGAGGAAACTTTCTATATTGGAACAAGATGGTTGCGGTTTCTTCTTATTTGCTGATTTTTGCTTCGGTCGCCCTTTTCGGCTACAATTTCGCGTGCTTTATCGAGAATTTCGGAATGCTCGAAAAGAAAATCGGCAATTACCGGGAAATGCTTCTGAAATTTAACGACTCGCTAGGCGGTGTACGCCGGGAAAATGCAATCCAGAACGCTTTGATGCTTCTAGGCTATGAGGCTGTCGCCTATTTTGCCGGTTTCGCCTATTGGGTTCTCGCCTTGATCCTTGCGAAGTTTGCCGCATCCTGTCTTCTCTCGGACTGGATGCACCGCCTAATCCTAAACCGGAAAGTTTCGATACCGAGAACTTTTTACGTCATCCACAAGATCGATTCCCTGCTGAACGGGCTTCTTGGCGTATTCATGCTGCTCGCCCTGGTCCTATGAAGATTCGGATTTTTTTTGCCGTCCTGTTCTTCGCCTCGATTGCGGGGGCGCAAAAACTGCCATTTATCGTTGGCGGTGTCGTGGAAACCGCACATGGCGTTCTAGATGACGGCACGGACGGTACGGGCTTTAACCGGATGACGCCATTTGTCGGAGCCTGGGTTCGGGGAATTGGATATTTTCGGATAGGTTACGGGCTTTACAACTATTCCCGGACGGATGATCTCGGAGAACATCTTTCGGTTCGCTCCCGCGCGCTTAACGGGACGATCGGCGTTTCGCTGGGTTCCCCGGAAAGGCCCTATCTCATCGGGTCGTTTACGCGGGCGAAAATTCTCTCGAACGTGGGCGACGTCACCTGGAACGAATGGGGAGTCGGCGGAGGCGCGACCTTCCAGCTTCTTCCGACAGCGGCTTTCGTCACGGAACTCGAATACCGCTGGGTACTTTCCCACTACAACCCTGTCGAGAGCGAACGCGTCCGCGGGAGCCGTCTGCAATTCAACTTCGGTTTTATCATCTATGTCTATTGAAACGGTTGCCATTTTTGGCGGCGCCTTTGACCCGGTCCATCTCGACCATGTGCACCTTTCGAAACTCTGCCTCGACCTGAAGCTTTGTGATGAACTCTGGTTCGTTCCAAGCCCGGACCGCTGGGACAAGAAGCTTTTTGCATCCGCGGAAGACCGCCTGGCGATGCTCGGCCTGGTCGTGGGGGACGATCCGCGGATCCGCATCTCGGAAATGGAACTGAACATGGGAGACTACCGGGGTTCCTACGTGACGATGGCGATGCTCCGCGAAGCCCATCCCGGCGTGAACTTCCGCCTGCTTGTCGGTGCGGACAGCTACGAGGGCATTCCGCATTGGCGCGACCCGTTGCATTTTTACGGGACCGAGTTCAACGGAGAAAAACTCCTGAAGGAATTTGAATTAATCGTTTTCGAACGTCGGGGCGTTTCTAAGCCGGACACGGAAGCGCATCGGGTAAAGGGATTTGCGCAGATGTTCTGGGTCGGCAGGGAAAACGGCTTCGACGGAAAGTTTGCGAGCCGGGAAATCCGCAAGGAGCTTTTCTTCGGCGCGGGAAAATGCCCCGAAGGACTTGACCCGAAGGTCTTTGCCTACATCAGGGAAAAAGGCCTCTACCGCCTATGAGCGATGTTCCGAATACACTCTTCTTTGAAAGCGTCGTTCGGAACGAGGAGTGCGGAAAGACGCTCCTGGAAATGCTTGCCGGACGCTTTACGTATCATTCGAAGTCGGAATGGCAAGAAAGAATTTCTGGCGGATTCGTGACGCTGAATGGAATGCCCGCCGCTCCCGACCGGGCGATTTCCGCAAGGGACCGTGTGGTTTACCGTGTCGAAAACTATTCGGAACCGGAGGTCCCCACCGATTTCGAGACGCTTTATGCCGACGACGAATTCCTGGTCCTTTCTAAGCCCGCGGGAATTCCTGTGCACCACACCGGGCGGATTTTTTACAACACGTTTACGGGAGTTGTCCGGCGGGCCTTTCGATGCGAAGAGATTTCGCCGATGCACAGGCTTGACCGTGACACAGGCGGCATCATGCTTTTTGCCCGGGACAGGGATACGGCAAGGCGCTTTGAGAAATCCCTGGAACACATCCTTCTCCGAAAGATTTATGTGGCGGTTGTCCGCGGGGAATTTCCGGAAGGGAGGGTCGTCTGCGAAAAACCGTTGCGCGAGGATCCTTCGAGCGAAATCCGGATTCGGATGTTCCCGAGGGAAGACGGCAAGCCTTGCAAAACCGTCTTTCGAAAAATCGCTGTCTTAGAAACGGAAGGGGAGACGCTGTCCATCGTCAGCGCAGAACTCTTTACCGGAAGGAAACACCAGATTCGGGCACACCTCGCTTGCCTGGGGTTCCCGATTGTCGGCGACAAGCTCTATTCCTTCGACGGCAGGTTTTATAAAAAGCAGGCGAGCGAGCATTTTCTGGCCGAGGACGATTACAGAATTCTCGGTGCGCATACGCAGATGCTCTTTGCCTATTCCGCACAAATTAAGATTCCGGGCCGGGACGCCGTGTGGATGAGCTCTTCGATGTTTCCGCCCGAGATGGGCCGGCTTCTTGGCAAGCTGGACCCGGAAACCTGGGAAAGCTTTTGGGAAAAATCCCGGGGAAACAGCGCCTAGGATGCGGAAATTGCCTTTTGGACGGAAAGTTCCGGGAAATCGCCCCCGGGAGCGGATTGGATTTCGGAAAGTCGTTTTTTTTTCTACATTTGGCCTCAAGTAGTTGCGTTTTGCCTTGGATTTGCAGACCAGAATCGCCAAATTCCACTGGGTGCAGGCAGAGAAGAGGCTTAAAGTAATTCGTTCACATAAAACCAAAAGGAAATGGACGGCAATATGGCTACCATTACAAAAGAAAAAGTTCAGGAACTCACTGCCAAGTTCGGTGCAAACGAAAAAGACTCGGGAAACGTCCGTGTCCAGATTGCGATTCTCACGGAAAGAATCAAGAACCTGACGGAACACGCCAAAATCCACAAGAAGGACTTTCACTCCCTCCGCGGCATGAGCATGATGGTCGCGAAGCGCAAGAATCTCCTCAAGTTCTACGAAAAGCAGGACATCAACGCCTGCCGCCAGCTGATCAAGGAACTGGGTCTCCGCGGTTAATTCGAAGGATAGCTTATGGAATACAAAATGCTCGCGGCCAAGGAAATTACGGCGAAACTTCCCGACGGAACTTCGGTCGTGATGGAAACAGGTCGCTTGGCCAAGCAGGCGTCGGGTTCTGCAGTTATCAAGATCGGTGACGCTTTTCTGCTCGCTACGGTCTGCTTTGGACCGGAAAAGGACGGGGACTTTTTCCCGCTGACCGTCGAATATCGTGAAAAAGCCTATGCCGCCGGTCGCTTGCCGGGCGGCTACAACAAGCGCGAACCGGGCCGCCCGAGCGATGACGAAATCCTCTCGGCGCGAATCATCGACCGCCCGATCCGTCCGATGTTCCCGGACAACTTCACCCGCGAAGTCCAGGTCATCGTGAACGTCCTCTCGGCGGACAAAAAATTCGCTCCGGACGTCTTTGGCGTTTCCGCGGCGTCTCTCGCCATCGGTCTTTCCGAACTTCCGTTCGAGGAACAGGTGGCGGCGGTGCGCGTTGCCGTAATCGGTGACAGGTATATCGTGAATCCGTCCTACGAAGAAGTTTCTGTGGCCGATCTGGACCTGGTGGTCGCCGGTACGGAAAATTCCGTTTGCATGGTCGAAGGCGGCGCCTACGAAGTTTCCGAAGATACGATGATCAAGGCCATCACGACCGGCCATGACGCGATCAAGGAACTCTGCAAGGCCCAGGCTGAACTCTGCGCGAAATTTGCCAAGGCGAAGATGGTCCTCACCCCGAAGAACAAGGGCGAAGCGCATGACAAGCTCGTCGCGACGGTCAAGGAAGTCATCTTCGACGAACTCAACGCGGCACTCCATGCGAACATGGTGAAGACGCAGCTCTATCCGAAAATGGCCGAACTGGAAGCCAAGGTCGTCGCTGACCCGAAAATCCTCGCGATTATCGGTGAAGGCGAAGCCCAGGACGCAGCACTTCTTGCCGACGCGAAGGCTATCTTTGCGGACCTCGAACGGACGACGATGCGCACGATGATCCTCAACGAGGGCCGTCGTATCGATGGACGCGCGACGACGGAAGTCCGCCCGATCGAAATCCAGCTGGGAGTCTTGCCGAGCGTTCACGGTTCCGCCGTGTTCCAGCGCGGGGAAACCCAGGCGCTTGTCAGCTGCACGCTCGGAACCAAGGCCGACGAACAGCGCTACGAGACGCTCCAGGGCGAAGGTTCGAAGAGCTACATGCTCCATTACAACTTCCCGCCGTTCTGCGTCGGCGAATGCAAGAAGCTCGGCATGTCCCGCCGCGAAATCGGTCACGGACATCTCGCCGAACGTTCGCTTAAGGCTGTTCTCCCGGTGACGGAAGACTTCCCCTACACGATTCGTATTGTATCGGAAATTCTTGAATCCAACGGTTCCTCTTCGATGGCGTCCGTCTGCGGCGGTACGCTGTCGCTGATGGATGCCGGTGTTCCTATCAAGGCTCCGGTTGCGGGCGTCGCGATGGGACTTATCTCCGAAACGGGGCATGCCGATGACGAAAAGATCAAGATTCTGACGGATATCACCGGAACGGAAGACCACCTGGGCGACATGGACTTTAAGGTCACGGGTACCGAATACGGTATCACGGCGTTCCAGATGGACATCAAGATCAAGGGCATTACACCGGAACTGATGCGCAAGGCTCTGGACCAGGCGCGCGAAGGCCGTCTGCATATTCTGGGCAAGATCAAGGAAGCGATTCCCGCTCCGCGCGAGCATCTCTCCCCGAAGGCTCCGACGATGCTCAAGATGCGCATCCCGACGACGAAGATCCGCGACGTTATCGGTTCCGGTGGATCGGTCATCAAGGGGATGCAGGCCCAGACCGGTTGCCAGATCAACATTGACGAATCGGGCATGATCGACATCGCCGCACCGAACGCGAAGGCCGGTGCAGTCTGCCGTCGCATGATCGAGGAACTCACTGCGGAACCCGAACCGGGCCGTATCTACAAGGGAAAGGTCAAGACTATCCAGCCGTTTGGCGCATTTGTCGAGATTCTCCCGGGACGCGACGGATTGGTGCACATCTCCGAACTTGCCGACTACCGTGTCGAAAAGGTCGAAGACATCGTGCATGTGGGCGACGAAGTGACCGTGCTCTGCATGGGCGTCGATCCGAAGGGCAAGGTGAAGCTTTCCATCAAGGCTCTGCTTCACAAGGATAAGCCAGCGGAACAGCCGGAAACTCCGCTTTCCGATCAGCCGCAAGCCTAGTTCGAACTGCTGAAAATTAAAGCCTCGAAAGTCAAGAGATTTTCGGGGCTTTTTTATGCGCAGAAACGAAGGGAACAAAAAAAGCCTCTCCGCATGGAGAGACTTTTGCAAAAATGTTTTTGAAATCAGTCCTTGCCGGTGAAGATGATGACAAGAACGCTTGCGATGAATGCCGCGCTTACGATGATGAATTCGAGCGGGTTTTCCATGATGGTCTGGCCAGCGGTTCTCGCTTCGCTCTTTTCTTCCGCTACGGGTGCGGCCTTTGCGGAATCGGTCTTGGCTACAGTGGCCGTGTCCGTGGCGACTGTTACTGCCGTATCTGCCTTTGCCGTGTCCGCGGGTGCGGCTTTCGCTTCGAGAACTTCGGAGGTGTCCGCCTTTGCGCTATCCGCTTGAGCCGTTGCCACGGAATCGGTGGCGACCTGTTCGGCGACCTTTGCCGTATCCGCCTTTGCGGAATCTGCCTTGGCGGCAGCGGTCGTGTCCGTGGCGACTGTTACTGCCGTATCTGCCTTTGCCGTGTCTGCGGGAACAGCGGTCTGCTCGGTTTTTGCTGTCGTATCGGTCGTCGCCACCTTCGCTGTCGAATCGGCCTTTGGAACTTCCGTTTTTACGGAATCCGGCTTGGCTGCTTCCTCGACGGCTTCGGTCTTTGCGGTGTCTGCCGCTGCGGGAACCGGCTTCGTTTCATCGGCTGCAAACGCAAACGCGGCGAGCAGAAGTGCGGAAAAGAGGGGCTTTGTGAGTTTCATGTTTTGTCCTTGTTAAAAAGTCATGGCAGGGAGACCTGCCGATTTCACTAGAAAAATAACTCTTGTTGCCGAATTGTGGAGAAAGGATTTTCAGAAAAGCGCGAAAATTCTATTTTCTAGCCGAATCATTTCAAAAAAGAGGCATCTATGGCTTTTCATTACGAACCGATGGTCCAGCACGGTGAAGACAAGACGGAATACGTAAATCTCGGAACGGAAGGCGTTTCCCTTGCGGAATTTGAAGGAAAAAAAATTCTCAAGGTTTCCAAGGAGGCCCTGACGAAAATCGCCCAGTCCGCTTTCGAGGAAGTCAGTTTCCGTCTGCGTCCCGCCCACACGGCGAAGGTCGCAAAAATTCTCCAGGATCCCGAAGCGAGCGACAATGACAAGTTCGTCGCGCTCACGCTCCTAAAAAATGCGGTTGTCGCTTCAAAGGGGATTCTTCCGTTCTGCCAGGATACGGGAACGGCGATTGCCGTCGTCCACAAGGGGCAGCAGGTCTGGACCGGTTCGGATGACTTTGCCGCGATTTCGGAAGGCATCTATAACGCTTATACGACAAAGAACCTGCGCTATAGCCAGATAGCTCCGCTTTCCATGTATGAAGAGAAGAATACGGCCTGCAATCTCCCGGCGCAGATCGATATCCATGCCGAGGAAGGCGCGGAAATGAAGTTCCTCTTCGTGGCGAAGGGCGGCGGTTCCGCAAACAAGACCTACTACTGGCCGATGACGAAAGCGCTCCTCAACCCGAAGTCCCTCGAAAAGTTCATCGCCGAGAAGGTCAAGACGCTCGGCACGGCGGCGTGTCCTCCGTATCATCTCGCGATTGTCATCGGCGGAACCTCTGCCGAAATGAATACGCACACGGTGAAGCTTGCAAGTTGCGGCTATCTAGACGATCTTCCGACGTCGGGAAGCGAAGGCGGCCGGATGTTCCGCGATCTTGAAATGGAAGAAAAGGTCCTGCACATCTGCCAGAAGACGGGTATCGGTGCGCAGTTTGGCGGAAAGTACTTTGTACACGATGTCCGCGTGATTCGCTGTCCGAGACATGCGGCGAGCTGCCCGGTTTCCATCGGTGTTTCCTGCTCCGCGGACAGGAACATCAAGGCGAAAATCGATGAAAAGGGTCTTTGGCTCGAAAAGATGGAACATCATCCGGAAAAGTACATTCCGGAAGGAAACGTGGTAAAGATGGCGCCTCCGGTCGAAATCGATCTCGACCGCCCGATGCAGGAGGTTCTCGCCGAGCTTTCGAAGTATCCGGTGAAAACGCGGTTGAATCTCCGTGGAACGATGATCGTCGCGCGCGACATGGCCCATGCGAAAATCGCCGAAATTTTTGACAAGCAGGAACGCGGCGAGGAACTTTCCGAGATTGAAAAGACGGTCCTCAAGGCTGTTTCCGACCATCCGATCTACTATGCGGGACCGGCAAAGACGCCGGAGGGAATGCCTACGGGAAGCTTCGGCCCGACGACAGCGAACCGGATGGACCCCTATGTGATGCGCTTCCAGTCCAAGGGCGCTTCGATGGTCATGGTCGCAAAGGGAAATCGCTCCGAGCAGGTGACGGAAGCCTGCAAGAAGTTCGGCGGATTCTTCCTAGGCTCGATCGGCGGTCCTGCTGCGATTCTCGCGGAGCAGAACATCCTTTCGAATGATGTCGTCGCATTCCCGGAACTAGGCATGGAAGCTATCCGGAAAATCACTATCAAGGATTTTCCGGCGTTCATCCTGGTCGATGACAAGGGAAACAACTTTTTCGAAGGTCTCATCTAATTCCAAGAAAAATATGGAACGCTTTATCGTTGTTGACTATCACGCAGGAAACCTGGCTTCGGTCCTGAACGCATTCTGCCACCTGGGAATTTCCGTCAAGGCTTCCAGCGACCCGTCGGAAATCGCCGAAGCGGACCGTCTCGTTTTTCCGGGGGTGGGTGCTGCCCGTTCCGCGATGGAAACGCTCGAACGATCGGGAATCGGGAATGCGATTCGCCGGGTCGTTGAACGGAAGCGGCCGGTCCTCGGGATTTGCATCGGATGCCAGATTATCCTGGACGCAAGCGAGGAAAACGGCGGGGTTAAATGTCTCGGCTTCATCGATGGCAAGGCTGTCCGCTTTCGGGAAGAGCCGGGAATCAAGATTCCGCAGATGGGCTGGAACCAGGTGAACTTTCTGAAAAGGCATCCGCTGTTTGAAGGCGTCCCGGACGGCGGCGACTTTTACTTTGTGCACTCCTATCATCCCGATTCGGTTTCAGCGGAAAATGCGCTGGCCCGGACGACTTTCGGTTCGCAGAGCTTCGTCTCTGCGCTTTGCCGGGAAAACCTTGTCGCAACGCAGTTCCATTTGGAAAAGAGCGGAGATGTCGGGTTGCGCGTCCTGAAAAACTTTAGCAAGTGGAGCGGCGTATGCTGACAAAACGGCTGATCATCTGCCTGGATGTCCGGAACCGCAAGGTAACCAAGGGAGTCCGTTTCCAGGGCAACGTCGATGTTGGCGATCCCGTGGAACTCGGTGCAAAGTATAGCGCGGAAGGCGTCGATGAACTCGTGTTTTACGATATCACGGCGAGTGCGGAAAACCGTCCGTGCGACCTGGAAATGGTGAAGGACATCGCAAGGAACGTCTTCATCCCGTTTTCGGTCGGAGGCGGCATCCGCAGCCTTGACGACATGCATCGGGTCCTTCTGGCTGGCGCGGAAAAGGTCAGCGTGAACAGCCTCGCGGTCCTGCATCCCGAAATCATCGAGGACGGCGCAAAGGCTTTCGGAAACCAGTGCATCGTTCTCGGAATGGATGCGAAGCGTGTCGGCGTCTCGGAAAAAATCCCTTCGGGCTATGAAATCTACATCAAGGGCGGCCGTGCCGCAACGGGGCTTGACGCTGTCGAGTGGGCGAAGAGGGCCGAGTCTCTCGGAGCCGGGGAAATCTGCCTGAACGCAATGGATACGGACGGCGTCCAGAACGGTTACGAACTTGAAATTACGGACAAGATAGCGAAAACGGTCGGGATTCCCGTAATCGCTTCGGGTGGTGCCGGAAAGCCTTCCCACATCGTCGAACTTTTTCAAAGGACGGCGGCGGACGCGGCCCTTGTCGCAAGCATGGTTCATTTTGGCACCTGTTCGATCGGGGATATCAAGCGGGCGATGGAAATGGCGAAAATTCCCGTCAGAAAATCGGAGCGCCTATGAACCGGGACGTCGCAGAATCCATTTTGGAAGCGGGAAAGGGCTTCGGGGCGAATTACGTGGAAATCTTTGAAGAGGAAACTCGATCTTCGACGCTTTCCCTCAAGGACGGTTCAATCGAAACGGCTTCCGCCGGGACGGAATTCGGTATCGGCGTACGTCTCCTTTTCGGGTCGGAAGTCCTTTACGCCTTTACAAGCGACGAAAGCAAGGACGCCCTTTTGAACATGGTGAAAACGCTTGCCTTTGGGAGGAAAATTCCATCCTCGCCGAAGGTCCTGGATTTTGATCCGCATACATGCCGATTTGGTGAACGTTATCCGGGTTTTAAGGACCCGGGACTCTTGGGTAACGCCTACAAGCTCGACTTTCTGCACGAAGCGGACAGGAGCGCTCGGCGGGTTTCCGAAAAGATTTGCCAGGTTGCGGTCAGCATTTCCGATTCGCTTTCGCATATAAACATCATCAGCTCTAGCGGCGTAAACGTGAGCGATTTTCGCGTACATACGCGGCTTGGAATCAACGTAACCGCGGGCGAGGGAAAGGAAAAGATCGTTTCTCGGGAAGCCCCCGGAGCGCTAGCCGGCTACGAATCGCTTGAAAGGTTTAACGTGTCCGGGTTAGCGGAAACGGCTGCCGAGCGGTCGCTTCGGATGCTCGATGCGGGGCACATTGCGGGCGGCGTGATGCCTGTTGTCATGGGACCCGGATTTGGCGGTGTCATCTTTCACGAGGCGGTCGGGCATCCGCTCGAGACGGAAGCTATTCGCCATAACGCAAGTCCTTTTACGGGAAAGCTCGGAAAAGTCGTGGCAAAACCGTGCCTTTCGGCTATCGACGACGGAACGATTCCGGGATCCTGGGGTAGTGTCGCTGTCGATGACGAGGGAATGCCGTCGAAGCGTACGGTCCTCATCGAAAATGGCGTTCTCAAGAGCTACCTGTCGGACATGATAGGATCGATGGAACTGGGGGTGGAACGGACGGGTAGCGGACGGCGAGAATCGTACAAATACGCTCCGGTCAGCCGGATGCGCAATACGTTTATCGCACCCGGAAAGGATTCCTTTGATTCGATGATTCGCAGCGTGGATCACGGACTCTATGCGTCCAAGATGGCGGGCGGTTCCGTGAATCCGGCGACAGGGGAGTTCAACTTCGCTGTCGAGGAAGGCTATGAAATCGAAAACGGAAAAATCGGAAGGCCGGTGCGCGGAGCGACTCTCATCGGAAAGGGCGACCAGATCCTTCGCGAAATTTCGATGGTCGGGGAGGATTTTTCCTTGGCCGCCGGAGTTTGTGGAGCCTCGTCCGGGTATGTTCCGGTGACCGTCGGGCAGCCGACGATCAAGGTGGATTCCATTTTGGTCGGAGGGAGATAGCCTGTGCGTTTAGGCGTCGTCTGTGTCTTGCTTTGGGTCGCGCTTCTTTCGGCTTTTGAAGTCATCGAGGATTCGAAGGCGCGGTTTGTCTTTCGCGACGGAGTTTCCGGTATTTCGCCCGTGCCCTGCGAAGAGGGTGACTTTCGCCTTCTCCCGGAAAACGCCTTTTACAGGGACAATTCAGGTACGCCCTATCGCGTCTATCGCGTCGCCCTTCCGGCTAACGCAAAACCGTCTGTCCTGGTGACGGATTCTGTCTCGACAAGGTTTCCCTTGCGGTGGTGCACCGCGGACTCTCTCCGGGATGCTTCGGTGGAAGTTTCCGCTCCAAAGCTCTGGGACGGCGCCTGGGTGGTCGATATTCTTGTTCCTCTTGTTCGCGGATCGGGTTCCTCGGTTCTCGTCCGGAAACACTTTCAGGTCTCGGTGACATTTTCGGGCAAGGCGGAAAATCGCCGTCCGGGAAACCGTCTGCTTTCGAATGTCCGAAATCCCCAGGGTGCCGCTTCCTTTGGAACGAAAAGCCAAAAATCCAGGACGCTCCGCAAAAGCGCGGGATCGGACGCGGCGAACGTAAACTGGCTTGCACGCTTTCTAGTCGGCGATAGGGAAAACGGGAATACGGCGGAAGACGGCCTCTATGCGGTGACGTTCCGGCAGATCTATGCGGCATGCCGGGAAGTCGCGCGGGCTTCGGACTGCGAGGGAATTCCGGTGGAAAAGCTCCGGCTGTACGGCGCCCCGCAGGATACGATGACCGATGTCATCTGGAGTTCTTCCGACATCTTGCCGAACAGGCTCTTTGAAATTCCAATCGAAATCCGGGATCACGGCCCGAATTCTTTGGATGCGGACGGAACTTTCGACGAGGGCGACACGATCTTTTTCGCGGGTTACGGAACGTCGATGTGGAAACGCGTTGACCGGGAGGATCCGACGCTTTCCGGCGACGGCATGGAGTATTACTATTCCTCTTCCCCTTACAGCTTTTACCAGTATTTCCAGTTGGGATGGGCTCCTGGCGGTTCCGGTTTCCGGCTTTCGGAAATTTCGCAATCGGCAGCCGGGCTTGAAATTCCCGTCCTTCGCTACGTCCGCACTGAAAGGGACGCCTTCTTGCGGGACACGTACTTTGGAAACGATGGCGGATGGGAAGAATCGACGGGCAAGGAATGGTTCTGGTATTGGAATTCGCCGGACGACACGCTTGAAATTTCCCCGTCAAGCCTCTATTCTTCGCGAAACGCAAACCTTCCGCATCAGGCAAGCGGAAACGCTTTCGTTTCCGTCTCGTATTTTCCGCACCGTTCCGTCTATGCTTCGACGCTTGCGGACGGTTCAAGGCAAGCGAGTTCGAGCCTTTCGGATTCGGGATACGCTGCCCGGATGGAGGATATCCGCTTTGCATTCGGAATCAATGGAAAGAACGATTCCTATACGGATTATCGGCGGCTTTTACCCGGCGGGAATTTTGAATTCGATACGCCTGCGCTGAAGTCTTCGGGAAACTCCTTTTCTCTTCGGATGCTTCCGAACGGGAAACACTTCGAACGCTTTGACGGATTCTCGATTGCATACGCCTGGAATCCCGCGCTTGAAAACGATACGGCGGAGTGGATTCTCCCGGGAAAGCAAGACGGCAGGATCAAGGTCCCTCTTTCGGCGGATTCCCGTACCCGGGTCCTGAAATTCAGGAACTTCCGACCGGTCGGTCTCCTTTCTGTCAAGGGCGGTTTTTTTTATGACAGCGTTTCCGCTGCCGACGACGTGCGTTACCTTGTGTACAATACAGGCGCTTTTCGGAAGCCTGCCGCTATCGAGGCTGTCCCGGCGAAGATCGATGGCGTTCTGGAAGATATCGCGCGGATTTCGTCAAAGACCGAATACCTGATCATCGCCCCGGAAGCCTTCCAGGTCCCGGCGGTAGAGCTTGGGCGTTTTCGCTCCGAGGGAAGAGCCTCTAGAAACTACCGGACTGCGGTCGTTCTTGCCGAAGACATCTACCGAGCGTATTCGGGCGGTTCGAAGGATCCCGTCGCTATCCGGAACTACCTGGCGTATGCCCGAAGCGTTTCCCCGAACCTTACGGCGGCGGTTCTCGTCGGGAACGGGAACTTTGATTACCGGGGCTTCCATTCGGGCTACAAGACGAATTGGCTGCCGCCTTTCGAAAAGGAAAATGCGGTCGTGGAAGACTTCTTCGCGGTCCTCGATTCCGGGGAGCAGGTCTTGCGCGGCGAATACGATCTGGATCTGAATGTCGGGCGCTTGCCGCTTGCGAGCGTTGCCGATTTCAATGCCTACAATGCGAAAATCGAAGAACACGAGGGCTTGAAGAACGCGGACAATTCTTCCTGGAGAAATTCCCTGATTGTTTCGGCGGATGACGCCTGGACGGGGTTTGCGCCGGACCATATCAAGCACACGGCTTCAGCGGAAGATCTTGCGCGAACGATCCTCGGCCAATCGGAAAGCGAAAACTATCGCCTGGACATCAAGAAAATTTACCTGCTAGATTACACAGCGGACGCTTCGGGGCAGAAACTGCCCGCGGCGACGGATCTCATCAACCGCATCAACCAGGGAGCGCTCTTTACCATCTACTTCGGGCACGGATCGATTTCGGACTGGGCGTTCGAAGGGCTGATGAAGCCTTCCTATGTATCGAACCTTTCCAACGAATCCCGCTACACGGTTCTCGGATCCTTTTCGTGCACCGTGGGACGCTTTGACAAGGGCGACGAAACATCGCTTTCTGAAACTTTCATCCAGGCTTCCCGCCGCGGAGCGATCGCCTCGATAGGGGCTACCCGCGAAACGTTCGGTTCCTACAACAGTGTCTTCGCCAAGTCCTTTATCCTGAACGCCCTGTTCCCTTCGGGCAGGACTCTAGGAGAGGCTTACCGGCTTTCCAAAAGCGCAACGCTGAAGCAGGGGAAAAGCCAGCGGCAGAACAACGAGCGCTATGTCCTGCTCGGGGAACCTGTTGTCCAGATGCCGAGAACGGAGCTTTCCGTAAAGCTCGACCAGAAAGTCGATACGATTCGCGCGCTTGACAGCATGGCGCTTTCCGGTTCTGTAGGAGGCATTTCCGACGGAACGCTCCACCTATCGATCTTGGAACAGAGCTATGAAAAGAAGCTGAGCGAGGCGCCGGCAAGGGACGATTCGGTCGCCGTCCTCTATGATGGAGCACAGATTTTCAGCGAGGACGTGGAAATCCGGGACGGAAAATTCTCGGTCCGGTTCATCACTCCCCGAAAAATCGCGTTCGGCGATACGGCGGCGGAAATACGCCTCTGGGCAAGCGGAAATTCAAACGGTTCCGTGGGACGCGCCCTGGTCTCGGGCATTTCGATTTCCGGGACATCCCCCTATGCGGATTCCATCATCCGAAACGATTCGCTGCCTCCGGACATCCGGATCCAGAGTTGCCTTTCCCCGTCGTCTGGAACATCCTTTTCGGAAGGAGAAACGGTTACGCTTGCATCTCCGGCCTGCCTGCAGGTGACCGTCTCGGATTCCACGGCGATAGACTTCCGCGAAGAGGCGGACGAGGGGATTTCCTTCGAGGTCTCGGGCGAGTCTTTTTCCGCGTCCCCGTTCCATCCGTATCCTTATCTGGAACAGTCGAGCAAGAAAGCCGTTGCCCGCATGACGTTCAGCGCAAGCAGGTATCCGGCGGGAACTTATACATTCAAGGTGTCGGCTCAGGATATCATCGGGAACGCCGCATCCCGAACCGTCAAGGTCCGCATCACGGACGGTCTTGTCGAGGGCCTTTCGGACGTGTTTACCGTCCCGAACCCGATGAAGCGAAAGGGGGCGACGTTCTATTTCAAGGATCTGGCGGTGGGGCGTTCTGCAAACGTCACCATCTTCATCTATAACCAGAACGGTCGGATGGTCCAGCGAATTCCGGATGCGGTCTCCGGCGTGACGACCTGGGACGGCAGGGATTTTTACGGTAGAAAACTCGCCAACGGGCTTTACCACTACATCGTGGTCTCCAAGGTTCCTGCATCCGACGGGATGCCTGCCAAGACATTTCGCAAAAAACAGAAACTTGTCATTTCGAGGTAATGATGGATTTGAGAAAAAAAACGTCCCCGCTGCGTTCCCTAGGAGAAATCCTTCTCCGTTTCCGGCTGGTTCTTGTTGCAATGTTTGCCGTTCTCTACGTGGTTTTTGCCCGCGATTTCCAGTCGAGCTTTTCGTATGCGGGCGCTTCCGCGGAGTACTTGCTCGAACTGTTTGGGCAGGATGCGTCCCTTGCTCCGTTGAAGGGGTTTGCCGCTCCCGTCTCTGTGGGATGCGTAATCCTTTTTCTCGCCTGCTTTCTGTTTGCCCGGGTGGCGGTACTGAAAACCCTTCTTCCGGCACTCCTCGTCGCGTTCTTCTGGACGTCCCTGTCCGCTGGCGGGAACTTGCCGTATGTAGAATACCAGGCTTTGCTGCTTGCCGATATTCTCGGCATCGTTATCGCGGGAATTTCTGCCGGAATTTCTCTCAAGAATGGTTTCCCTGTCGCGGGATCCTTGACCGTTGGCTTTTCTAGGGCCTTCTTCCCGATTCTTGCCCTGCACCTGCTCGTCGGCTGCGTTTTTGGATATCTTTTCCGCGCAGATGCTGAAATCTGGACGCTTGCCGTTTTTCCGCCGATTTCGTTTGCCCTTTTCCTCTTTGCGGAGTTTCCGATGTTTTCGTTTGCCCCGATGGGGAAGATGCGCGCCGGGCATCGGACGATGAAAATTTAGGACGGTTTGTATCTCGAAGCCCCGCTTTCTTGTTTTTTACAAAAAAAACAACACTCTTTCATCCATAATAATCTAAATTGGAATATCGGAGAAGCATCGAATGAATCGTTACGATCTTGTTTTGCTCGGTCTCATCAAGGAACATGAGCGGAGCGGTTATGACATCATGACGGAAATCAGGAACCGCGAGCTGGATCGGTGGGCGAAAATCAGTACATCGACTATCTACAACCGCCTGACTCGCCTTGAAAAGAACGGTTCCATCGAAGGGCATCTCGAACGGGACGGCAACCGACCGGAGCGGACCGTCTATCGGATTCTCGACAAGGGCGAAGAAGTCCTCAAGCGCGAGGTTATGCGGCATCTGACCGGATTCAACGACGACCCGAGAACGCTAGGCTACGCGTTCCTGTATGCGGTCGATCCAATCGATACCGCCCGGGTTCTTGAAGTCCACGAGAAAAAGCTCATGGAGGAACTTTCCCGCTTGCAGAAAATGATCGACGAGGAACCTCGCCCGACGCTCTATCCCGAAGGTCCTTTCCTGAATTGCATGAGCCGCGACCACATCTATGTCGAACTGAAATACACGCGGGCCGCCATCGCCATTTTGCGCGATCCGCAAAAAAGAGGAAAGCTTGACGGCTATTTCTACATCAATTTCGGTTCTCGCCATTTCGACAAGAACAGGTGAATTTCATCAACCATCCACGGAGATAAAATGAAAGCAAACACGAAGAAAAAGTCCGCTGTGAAGGCCAAGGCCCACAAGTACGGCTATTTCGATGACGCGAACAAGGAATATGTCCTGACAAGTCCCGCAACGCCCATCAAATGGTGCAATTACGTGGGAACTCTCGACTTTGGCGGTATCGTCGATACGACGGGCGGAACTCTCGTTTGCAAGGGTGACCCGGCGCTGAACCGCATCACGAAGTATATCGCGCAGATGCCCTGCTCGGATTTCAAGGCGAGCACCGTCTATATCCGCGTCAAGGACGGCAAGAGCTACAAGGTCTTTTCCCCGTTCTATGTACCGACGCTCGTGAAGCTCGATAAGTGGGAATGCCATGTCGGCCTTTCCTATAGCCGTTGGATTGCCGAAGCTTTCGGTCTCCGCGTCCAGGTAACGATCTTTGTCCCGACGAAGTCGAATACGCTTCTCCAGGACATCCAGGTGACAAATATCGCTGGAGGATCGAAGGAAGTCGATATAGTTCCCGTGTACGAGTTCAGCCATTTCGAAGCCGAAAAGCAGCTGACGAATGCGGACTGGGTTCCGCAGACCATGACGCTCAAGGCGCACCCGGAAAAGGACGGACATCTGGTTCTCGAACAGTACGCCTACATGAAGCGCGACTATGCGGTGAACTACGTGACCGCCGACTGCAAGGTTTCGAGCTTTGACGGCGACCGCCGCGTGTTCCTCGGCGAAAACGAGATGGGCTCCTGGGCGCATCCGCTTTCCCTCGATGCGAAGGAACTTTCGAACAGCGAGTGCGACCGCGGCGACAACATCGCGGCGTTGATGATCCACGCGGGAAAGATCGGTTCGAAAAAGACGTTCCGTACCTGTACGCAGCTCGGCCAGGAGCAGAGCCTGAAGATTGCCGCGAAGTCCATCAGGAAGTATCGCGACCTGAATAATGTCGATAAGGCGTTCGCGGAACTCGCCGCGTTCTGGGACAAGTATCTCGAAACCATCCAGGTAAAGACTCCGGATGCATCCTTTAACACGATGGTGAATGTCCACAATCCGCGCCAGTGCCACACGACAAAGAACTGGAGCCGCTATCTGTCGCTTTACCAGCTCGGTTACGGAACGAGCCGCGGCATCGGTTACCGAGATTCCACTCAGGACCTGATGGGCGTAATGAGCCATATGCCGGAAGAAGCGTTGGTCCTCACGAAGAACCTGATTTCCGTGCAGCGTCCCGAGGGCAATGCGATGCACCAGTATGCGCCTCTCGCCCTTGCCGAGGATACCGGAAGCGAAGCGAACGAAGGCGACTCCCGCGAAAAGGCGAATGCGGTCGATGCCGACGGCAACCATCTCTATGCGGACTGGTACGGCGACGACCATCTCTGGATCGTGCTCACCGTGGCGAGCTACCTCAAGGAAACGGGAAAGATGGAACTTCTCGACGAGGAAATCCCGTTCTACGAGAAGGGCAAGAAGCGCACCGAACGCGAGAAGGGAACCGTTCTCGAACACTTGAAGCGCAGCCTGAACTTTACGCGTACGCACCTCGGAAAACATGGTCTCCCGCTCCTCGGATTTGCCGACTGGAACGACTGCATGAACCTTCCGCTCGGCGCCGAATCCACGTTCAACACGGCACTCTACGCGAAGGCGCTTCTCGAGATGATGGACATCGAAGAGCATCTCGGCGATACGGCCGCTGTCGAAATGTACAAGGGCTGGTACGAAGACGTGAAGAAGGCGTTCAACGAGAGCGCCTGGGACGGCAAGTGGTGGGTCCGCTGGTTTGACAAGGACGGCAACGCTTACGGAACGAACAAGGCCAAGTACGGGAAAATCTACTGCAACGGGCAGTCCTGGCCGATTATCGGCGGTATCGCGAGCGGCGATCACGCGAAGCAGGGAATGGACAGCCTGAACAAGCTTTTGAACACGCAGTATGGCGTCAAGAGTTCCACGCCGGGCTATCGCGGTTTTGACCCGACCGTCGGCGGCATTTCCACGTATCCTCCCGGAGCGAAGGAAAACGGCGGCATCTTCCTCCACACGAATCCGTGGGTGATGATTGCCGAAACGATTCTCGGACGCGGTGACAACGCTTACAGTTACTATTGCCAGATCAACCCGGCGGCGAAGAACGATATCCTCGACATCTTCGAATCCGAGCCGTATTGCTATCCGCAGAACATACTCGGCAACGAGCACAAGCAGTTCGGACTTGGCCGAAACGCCTGGCTGTCGGGAACTTCGACCTGGACCTACCAGGCGGCAACGCAGTACATTCTGGGCATCCGCGCAAGCTACAGCGGGCTCGTGATCGATCCGTGCATTCCTTCGAAGTGGGACGGTTTCGACGCTATCCGCAAGTTCCGCGGCGCGACCTACGAAATCTCCGTGAAGAACCCGAAGCACGTGTGCAAGGGCGTCGAGAAGATGGTCGTCGATGGCAAGGAAATCGATTCGAACGTCGCCCCGATCTTTACGAAGGGGACGCACAAGGTCGAAGTGATTCTCGGTTAGTCCTTTTTTCTTTTCGAAACGAAAACTCCTGCAGGTTTTGCCTGCGGGAGTTTTTTGTGATTCTTCAAAACCACCGGCTAGGCCGGTGGTCCGGTTTAGCCTTCTGGCGTTGCGTCCCCGACAAACA
>CAKUXP010000021.1 GCA_934700345.1 uncultured Fibrobacter sp.
CGGCGCGCCTCGCTTTTTTTTTCGCAAAATATAGCAACGCATTGCGAATTTTTCAATATTATTTAGGGATAAATTCTAAGTCTCGTAAGCCGCCTCCCGGTCTCCGTCAAAAACACCAAAGAATTCTCGAAACGATAAAGGATATATCGGGAGAATGTCTCCGCGTCCACGAAATTCTGTCGCCACATCGTGCGAAAGCATTTTGGAATCGCTTCCCGTTACATAAATATCGATGTTACCCTTTTGCAAAAGACCGTTTAATACTCCATATAAGCGAACCGGTTCATCATGATTTTGCAATTCTTTTTTTGAAATGGCGAACTGTATTTCGTCCAGCAAAAGGTAATATTTCTTATTTGCGTCGCTCACCCGTTTCCCTAAAAATTTCCAAAGCTTTTTGGGATCGCGAAGATGTTCGTTTTCAATACTGTCCAGCGAAAGTTCTACGATGAAATCTGCAGAGACTCCATTAGAACGCAGATGTTCCTTGAAAATTTTAAAAAGGAAATAGCTTTTTCCACAACGCCGCAGCCCGGTAATTATTTTAATGCGTCCGTTCCATTTTTTTGAAACAAGACGCTGCAGGTAAAAATTTCTTTCAAAAACCATAAACCATCCGAAATTTACTCGACATTTCAACTCGTTTTCAGATAAAAAAGATAATTTTCGAAGAAATATTCAAAAATCATCCGAAATTTGCTTGATTTTACAAGTAAATTTCAGATAACTTCTTGACAAGAGCGATTTTCAATGCAAATTCTTGATGCGGCGGATGGAAATTGCAGGACATTGATTGTCCCGCGGCTGATTTTACACATATCCTATCTTAGAAACAGAGACAACGCCTCTGCGCAAAACAGTTATGCGAAAACTGTCATAAGCAAATTCCTTTGTCTGAAATTTTCCGAAATCAAAAGACTTTCCGTTAAATTCGTTGAAACGAAAAGGTTCCACCTGAAAAGACTTTACCCCTAATTCGTCCAAAACTTCCTGCGGTAATTCATAGTTTTGATCGACAAGTCCAAACATGGTAAATCCGGTATCCACACACAAGGAGAGTATCGCTGCGCCACCCGCTTTACAGGCAAACGAGCCCAATGTCGCTCCGATGAAGCTTCCAAGCATAAATCCCAGGCAAGGCAATACGCACGATGCTAGGCCGCCGACAAGCAAGCCCGACGAAGAAACGACCATATTCTTGATCAGGTTCAAAGCCATTTCCTGCCGGTCCTTTTGACCGCACGCCACATGAAAAGCATCGCCACTCGTCTCCATCGTCAGAACGGTCAATGACGCAATAACGCTCGGCGTTAAACTTTTCATCGCCGCACCAAAAAAGCCCGCCTTGCAAGCCGTCGTAATCCCCGCCGCCACAGAGCCTCTTATAAAGCCAAGCGAAGCGCCGTCTAATGCCGCCAGCCCCATTTTCTGGAACTGCTCTGGATTCAGTCTTCCTGTCTTCACCAAATAGGAAACGGTATTCAACACTTCCGGAGCGAGCTTCATCACCGCCGTGATAACGGCTGCGGTCTTCCCGGCCTCCATCGCCTGCTTAAAGACATATTCGCATTTGACGATTTCTTCTAACGACACGCCATATTGTTTTAAACATTCCGCATCGATATCTCCTTTTTGAGCCTCTACGGTTAGCTTTTCAGAATCCGGTCTCGACAACGGATGCGATTCGATTCCTTCTCCGTCTCGAATGCGGTCATCGAGTTGTTCAAGGGTTTCTTGATATTTCGCCGCCTGTTCCGGCCTGTTATAAGCCTCCTTGTTGTATCTCTTTTTTAAATATTCCGCTGCTTCGGAAAGCTGGTCGGACGGAATAATCCGTCCCTGCCCCTGATACAAAGACAGATTCGGATCCTTGCCTTCTAACTTCTTTTTATTCAAAAAGTCTTCCAGAAAATCCATTCCGCTTTCTTTGAATCGTTCATAAACCGTCGTTGCCTGTTTCAATCCGCTTAGTCGGCCACTCGCATAATACTTTAATACTCTTCGCCAAAATTTGTCTGGATGTCAACAGAACCTAAGCTATGACTTCCGAGAACATCTGCGTGGTGCGAAGATTCCGCAGCTTTCGCATCAATGTTAAACGTATGGGCATGCCAATACTCCGCAACATTTCCCTGGAGCTGACCTGCACCCACACGAGACGTCCTAAAATCGTTCAGCTTTTTAGCGAAAGAATCTATCTCTTCTTCGACACCGGAAACATATCGGGACGCGCCATAAGCGCCATCCGCCACGCCGATGTTTTTTCAAAAAAAGAATAGCCGTCTTGAAAAGAAGACCGGGAAGGCATTTATCAGCTCTCCATAAATTTCGACAGTCCATATAGATACGTATGCAGGGCTAACGCATAGTTTCTTTCCTTGAAGTACTGGTTTTTCAGTTTAAAATGCCGGACTAGAGCCGCAACGCCGACCGGAATCACGCCACCCAAAAGATACAAGGGGAGCCCGATGGCGAGACTTTTTATTACGCCTAAATCAGAAACGCCCTTCTTGAATGATTCCTGGTCATTTTGGGCAAATTCGACAAACTGTTCATATTCTTCCTTGTCATATGCCCGCGAATCGACGAACATGACAGCCCGCATCCCCAGCCATCCAAAAGTCATCCCGTATTCGGAAAATTCCGTTTTGATATGGGATTTATTCTCTTCGATTAGCTTCGCATCGCCCAAGATAAGAACGTGGGTGTCAGAAGAAATTTTCGACAACGTGTCGCGATATTCTTTAACACTCCACATGGCAGCCCGAATAGAACCGTCCCTTGTTCCCACGGCGGTTCCGTTCGGCTTATCGTCTTTTAAACCGATAAGCTGAATCAGATAAGACGCATACTCGGCGGTATCCTTATCGTGCACAATGATTAGTTCTTTCGTTTCCTGTTCAAACATAAATTCTCCTTTTACAGATTCGCTAAATTCTTGGACAAGCTATTTCGCGTTCATCCGGACGGAACGTTCCCCGACGCGGATGATGTAGCTCCCTGCCCGAGGCGGTAATGCTCCATGCGGGGGAAGGGAGGTTCGAGATGAGGGCGGCGGAGGGTTCGGCGGGACAGGAAGACGGCTCACAATAGACGGCATAAACAGTCATGTCCTTTGTGAAGACGGTCGTTTCCTTTACCTTCACATTATCATCCGTGTACCAACCGAAGAATATTTCCCCTTCAAGAGGTTCGGGATTTTCCGGGAAAGAGATCAAGCCCTTATAATTTGTAAAGCGATTGCTTGTCGCGCCGCTATCATCGAAAACCACTTTGTAGATGGGTTTATGAAGCGAATCCGCAAAAATCGGATAGCCCACACTATTTCGACTCCAGACGCCACTGTGCGCAGCCATGCCGTTCGTCGTGTTGAGGACCCAGGCGAAGCGGTCGCTCTGCATGTCGGACGAGTGCATTCCCGAATTCGGGGCGACGGTGGATTTACCGGGCAAGACATCGGAATCATAGTAGCAGTTGGTGACCGTGCCAGTAGAATCGGAATAGATAATCCCGGCTCTTGCGCTATCTGTTACGCTGAAGCTGTTGGATAGCGATTCCTTGGAAGCATTACGGCCGACAAGTCCTCCCGAAGAACCCTTTGAAGATAACCGGCCCAAGTTTTTACAGTTCGTAACCGTCCCCCCATTCCAGCCCGCTATCCCGCCACCGTAGGAGTAGGAGGAGGTGGAGAAGGAGGAGAACGCGCCGCTGTTCGTGCAACCCGAGATCGTCCCTCCGTTCCAGCCCGCTATCCCGCCACCGTAGGAGGAGGAGTTGAAGACCGTGCCGCTGTTCGTGCAGCCCGTAACCGTCCCTGCATTCAAGGCAACGATCCCTCCCGCATAGCTACCCCCCTTTATCGACGCCTTTCGTGAAGACACGTTCCGGATGACGGCATTCGAGTCCGTCACTCCGAATATCCCGGCAAACCTTTCCTGTTTCGAATAGAGCCCGTAAATTGTCCGGCCCGCGCCATCAAAAATTCCATTGAATATCGCCGAAGAATCTTTCCCGATAGGCGTCCAGTACATAAAGCTGGTCTTGTTCGTATCATCCATAAACTTGATATCATTTACCAGAACAGCATTGATCGTTGATTTTCCACTATTCACCTGTTCGGCAAACCAAGCCAGTTCTTCGGGGTTGGAAATTTCGTAAAAAATCTTGTCGTCGATTTCCCTTGTATTTTTAGGCTCGCTGGATGAACCGTCCCAATCCGCAAAAGCGGACGACCCAAAAAACATCAACGAAATTATCAAGCATTCTATTATTTTTTTCATTTTTAACCTCTCTTCTAAATTTTTTGGAAAATTTCTAACGCTTTTTGTACATCGTCGATGTTTTTCCCATATTGGCGTTCCCAGCAAGCAGAATAATCTTCATATTCATTCCTCCCTTAAATTAAAGAAACCTTTTGTATCGACACTTTGTCTTTTTCTTTGGCATTACCCAAAGCCACATCTAATGAAACCTTCAAATGGTTCGCCTTGGCGGTCAGAAGAAATTGAAGTTCTATATTTCCTAGCGACAAACTTTTCTCAGCCGGGAAAACTTTTACCGGAACTTCACCAGCCCCGCCTTTTTTAGCATCTTCAACTTTCCAAAACACATTATACGCTTTCTCCTTTTCACCCTCTTTCTTTTCCAACCGGTATCCGTCCACGCCGCGAACCGTTACATTTCCATCGGACGCGGACGAAATCGTTTCCACATAGCATTCAATCTTGTAAACATCCGCCATCTTCGTTCTCCTTATTTGTAAAAATTGTCTGCCGTTTCCCCGTAGAACCGAGCGAAGTAGTCGCTCACACCGCCCCAATCCGGGTAAATCACATCCACCGTCCGGGCGAGCAGCTGCAGCTCACCGCGGATATTTTCCTTCGCCGAGTGCGGAATCCGAACTTTCCGCATCCGAATTTTTTCTTTCTGCTTGCTGCTTTCGAGCGTCGCCAGATGGTGCTGGTCGCCTTTCAGCCCAAAGAGCAAAAAAGCGCCCTGTTGCGCCTTGATCCGCGGATTCGTGAGAAGCGGGTGCACGCAAAAGACAGACGACAGGTCGTCCGCGTTGATCCAGTCCAGAAAATACGGTTTCTCCGCCTTGATTTCGTGAAGCAAGTGCTGCACGGCATCGTCCTTGTTAAACTCCTTCCGCTCTTTTCCATGTGTCCGGCAAATTTTTTCAACGTCCAAATCGTCATAGTGCGAATAGACAGCCAAGTTTGACACGACGCTCACCGCATCGGAATGGTAGTTCTTGATGCTGTTTTCCGGAACTTCATAAACCAAAACGATTCCGTCGCCGCTATCGTCCTTTCTACCGCGAGGGTCCAGGTAGAGCGCAAAGAAAAGCGCGACAAGAGGGTCGAGCGAAATGTCGAGAATCCGCGTCGGGATGCCATAGTGCTGCATCATCACCAACTTTTCGAAGGTCGATTTGCAGTCCAGGAATTCGTCCGTCAGCCGTCGCTCGCATTCCCGAAAAAGCTTCGCTTCGTTGTGCCCCTCCAGCCAGTTTCCGCGACCGATCATCGCCTGGCCGCTCGTCCTCCCGTAATCCCTGGATTCGCCGCGGTAATAGTAGCGGACATCCGGGCGATAACCGCACAGGCCGCTTCGCTGGTAGCCTTTCAGGCACTCGATATATTCGGCGACAGAACGAACCTCTTCCATCTTCATCCTTCGCAAGCGGGTCGGCAATCTTTTTAAAAGATAACGGACTTTCCGCTTGCTTACCTTTCAAACATAAGAAAAAAAAACGTTGTCAAGAGATTTTGGGAAATTCACCGAAAAAAGTGATTTGGGATACGGGGCTCAGGAATTAGCAGCCTGAACTTAGTTGAGAATGGGGTGTGGAGTTTTACGGACGTCTAGGTTCTAGCGTGAAGTGGGGGGCGCTTTGATTTCTAAGTTTGAAGCCCCAACCGCCCCGGATACCCATTCAAAGCAAGCATATCAACACAAATCGTTTGACAAACGAAATAAAATTTCCTATTTATCGTAAACACAAATGAGGTATGGAATGAAAAAAACTATTTTTTTGTCGTATTTTATTATAACGGCGTGTTCATCAGAAACGTTCGAGTTCAAAAACATTGTAGAATCGAGCGAAAAGAACTTCAATGAAATTCCTAATACTGAATGGATATCAAATGACAGTTTATTACCATATTTTGAATTTTCTGAGGATGGGAACAAGTCGATTTATTCATCCGGAACAAGAAGAACCGTTTCTAGAAGCAACCTGCAACTTGATTCCTTAGAAGAATTCTTTGCTTTAGAAGAGTCCATCGCCGAGAAAATTACAAATGACGATTCCTTCAGATCGCAAATTGCCAGGCCTTTAGATTATGTCTGCAAAACATCTTTGCTAGCACTAAGCGAAATTTACGAGACTATATCTCTAAAAAACGGAAAAGTCTTACTTGACGATAAAATTTTATTTGACCAATGCGAATACATCGGGTTTCCTTGTAACGAAAACTGCGACGAATTTTCAGAAGAGGATCCTTATTTAAGTTCAGAAAGGAACTCAATTCTAAAAAAAGAAACCAAATCAGAGACCTACGACTCAAAAACAACTGTTGAAATCTATCCATACCGAATGATTGCATCATCGTTTGTCACAAACATTTCAAAATTATACCATTCAGCAGGTTCCGAAACATACTTTAAAAAAAGGCAACGCGTTTGGCGAGGTCCTTTCAAAGGGATGGCTTGGCGTTGGGCAGATTTTGACCCAGACAGGAATGGCGTTAGGACATATTGTTTCAGCGGTTGCAAAGTAGAAAAAGATAGTCATGGCTATTTCAAAAAATTCTCTTGCAAGCAACACAATCATGCAACAGACATGGACAATTGGTTGGATACCGAAGATATCACGGTCCGCTGTGCTTTAGACTTTCCGATAACCGGCATCAAATTTAACTTTTCTGTTTCAGAAGAAAATGGTATATCGCCAAATAAACCGACAACCGGAAAAACCCACTTCGTAGAATCGTATGACGGAGGGGTTATAGGCTATCACTACGTTCGACATGGCGGCAACCACTTTAAAGCAATAACCAGCAAAAAACTCTCAAAAGAAGTTGTAAAATATATAAGAAAAGAATACGAGATGAATTACAGGTAGGCCCCATGAAAAAGATACTTTTCCTCTTCTTCTCCGCAGTTTCCGCTTTCGCTTCCGATCTCACCGTGTCTATCGGCATCGCTTCGCCGAGCAGAGGCATCCTGGGAGTCGAATACGGCATCGTGAAAAACGAGCTGCACGCGGGAATCCAGTTCAAGAATTTTAATCGCTCTTACACAGAACAGGGAATTTCCCTGTTGTATTTTCCGATGGCCAATCCATATATCTACCTGTTCCACGCGTCTTCCTGGATTCACGGGAAATTCGATTGTGACGGCCCGTTGAATGCGCAAGGGCAGATTACGACGAAAACAATCACGCGCAATTACTGGCGAGTCGTTTTTGGCGCGGGCATCCAAAAGGCGTTCTTTCGGCATTTGGGCGCCTACGCTGAATTCGGTTGGGAATTCTATGCGGGAAACGGCGACTACTATCTGAATCTAGAACGGGACTCGGGAACGCTGGACAACGAATCGCTGGCATTTCCCATTGGCTTCGGCTTGATAATCCCGTTTTTCTGGGATTAGGGAGTAGAGAAGAATTAGCAAGTAGCAGTTAGCAATGGGCAATGAGGAATTGACAGTCTAGCGAACTGTAAGTTGTCAGGAATCAGTGGTTAGAGCTTAGTGCTGAGAGTTTAGAGCTGAGATTTGCAGACGTCTATGTTCTATTTTTCAGCAATTTAAATCCCGCTGTTCAAAGATCTAGGTTTTTTCGACTAAGCTCTGAATATCGGGCATAGACCCGACAAATGTCATTATCGGGCTTGACCCGGCAATCTGTCCTCAGTTCTAACCCAGAAACAGCGTGGCCTTGGAGGTGGTTGCAAGTTATCGGAACTTAGAGTTTAGTATAGAGAACTTAGCTAACAATAGACCGTTGTTAATAACAGTCTGTTCGCTTTAAATTTCTCGTTCCGCATCTAACCGCCAGCTATCCTAAGTTCTCAGTTCTCTCAACTAAGCTCTGACTATTCCCTACTCCCGTTCCCTCATTCCTAAACTTAGACGTCCGCCGCCCAATTCCTCATTGCTCATTCCTAATTCCTCATTATCTTACCCGTCCGCGGTTCTAAGCACTCAGTTCTCTCAACTAAGCTCTGACTATTCCCTACTCCCTGTTCCCTAGTCCCTAAAAACTTAGACGTCCGCGGATTAATCCCTACTCCCTCATCCCTAATCCCTAGAGACGCATTTTCAAAATCCAAAATTTCTACATTTTTACTATGATGACTGCGCAAGAACTTTTCGACCGACTGAAAAAAATCCAACCGGGCGCCGTGCTCTGCAGCTACACGCTCGAATACTGCGAAAAGCTGATTCCGACTATCAACGAAATCAACGCGCTCAAAAAGGAGCGGAACGCGGTAATCCTCGCCCACAGCTATGTCGCGCCGGAAATCGTTCTAGGCGTCGCCGACTACGACGGGGACAGTTTCAAGCTCAGCCAGGACGCTACCAAGGTGAACGCCGACATAATAGTCTTCGCGGCGGTCCGCTTCATGGGCGAAACGGCAAAGATCCTGAACCCGGACAAGACGGTTCTCATTCCGGGACCGCTTTCCGGTTGCAGCCTTGCCGACAGCATCACGGGCGAAGAAGTCAAAAGCCTCCGCGCAAAATATCCCGACCACACGTTCGTCTGCTACATCAACACGACCGCGGACGTGAAAGCGGAATGCGACGTCTGCGTCACCAGCTCCAACGTTTTTAAAATCGTTTCGAGCCTCCCGAACGACAAAATCGTCTTTGTACCGGACCGCCTCATGGGCGAAAACCTGCAGGAAGCTCTCGACAAGAAGGGCATTCGCAAAAAAATCGTCCTGCATTCGGGCTGCTGCTACGTCCACGAAAAATACGACCCGGACCTCATCCGGTTCTTCCGCGAACAGAATCCGGGGCTTCGCGTCGTAAGCCATCCGGAATGCCACCCGGGAGTCGCCCTGCTCAGCGACTATGTGGGAAGCACGGGTCAAATGGTCAAATACATCAGGGAACAGCCCGAAAATACGCCGTTCCTGCTCCTCACGGAATGCGGGCTGAACGCTCGGATGCAATACGAGTTTCCGGACAAGAGCTTCATCGGCAGCTGCAGCATGTGCAAATACATGAAGTCCAACTCGCTCGAAAACATCCTCGAATCGCTACGCCACCCGGAGAATGCGGCAAAGGTCGAACTCGACGAAATCGTAAGGATACGTGCAAAACATTGCATCGACGAGATGTTCCGCTACGCGGCGATGTAGTCCCATGAAAAAGTTACTCGCCATCTTCGCCATAGCCTGTGTGCCGCTCTTTGCCCAGAACCACGAAAGAGTCATCTGGCACCGGACATACTTTGTCTCGATCGGACTGGACGCTTCCCTTTCATTGGGCGGGGATCTAGACGGCAAAAGCGTAATGAACGCGGACGGAGACAAGAAGGAAAAAATTTTCATCCCTTCCATCGGGTCCTTTCCGCTGCCGCTTGCGGAAATCGGTGTGAACTTTAACCAGCACACGGTAGCCGTTTCCTTCGGGATGTGGAACATCGACGTGAACTACGGAAAAGATTCCGAATATCACACGGGAAACGATGCGAACTACTGGCGGTTCGCGGCGGAATACCGCTACTACTTTTTCTATCCCGAGGATTTCCAAATCGGGCCGGGGCTTTCGTATTCCTTTTCGAGACTTTCCGTGCACAGCGCAGCGGTCGGCGAAGATAAATACGGCGAGGAATTCCGCGAAGCGGCCGTCTTTGCCGCCAACGCGTTTGCCGTCTCCGCGAACATGCGCTACAAGATCCGCCCATTCGGCATCGACATCGCCATCCGTTACCGTCCGCTGTTCATCCGCAGCGTGAGCACCGATGCCGCGGGCTACAGCGACCTTTCCGAAACGCTGTGGCACCACAACATTGAAATCGGCGGACGCATTTTCTACGAATTTTAACTTTTCAAAAGGACGAAATCACCAGTCCTTTTCGGGCCGTGCCATTCCCTTTGCCGGTTTCCACGGTTTCCGTTCGCCGTGTTCCTCGTCGAAATCCTTGAGCAGTTGCGAGGCTTCCTGCGGGCTCATCTGACCGGGCGGCACTTCTTCGTTTTCGCCATCGCCATTTGAACCGGAGCTTCCTTCGGGTGAGTTCTGTTCGCTCGTGGAGCTTCCCCGCGAATCGCTCGAACTTTCCCCGGAACCGTTTGCGCCGGAATTTTCGGAACCTTGCGAGCTGCTGGATTCAGCCGAGTTTTCGCCAGCGGAACTTTGCCCTTCCGGATTTTGATTTTGATTCTGATCTTGATTTTCGTTTTGCGAATTTTCGGAAGAGTTCTTATCCGAATTCTGGTCCTGGTTCTGGTCCTGGTTTTGCTTGTCCTGATTCGAATTGTTTTCCTGGTTCTGCTTTTGCTGCTCGTTCTTGGATTCTTCGATCCGGTCCGCAAGCATCTGGAGTTTTGCGTCGTCCGGATAATACTGCAAGCCTTCCTTGCACGTGATTTCCGCGGTCGGCAAACGATTTTCAATATACTGGAAAGCCGCGTCCGAGTAATACTTTTCTGCGGACTTCGGAGCCTTCGCCGCAAACGAGACTGTCGCCGCCGAGAGAACGGCGATTCCAAAAGAAAGCTTGTTCATCAGATAACCCCCAAATCGTTGTCCGCATTCGACTGGTCGATTTTGCTCTTGGGCGCACGTCCGGCCTTGATGTCAATAACGTCTTCGATGCGCTGGATATAGGGTCCGAGGCTTGTCGCGGTGGAATCCGAGGCAATCGTGTTTTCAAGGAGGCTTTTCGCCGACGAATAGGCGCCGTCCTTGCACATCTGGAGAGCGCGGGCAAGAGCCTGTTTCGCCGCGTCAGAAAGTTCGGGCTGCTGTTGATTGTTCGGATTGTTCTGGTTCTGTTCCTTCTGCCGGTCGATTTCCTCTTTGAGCTTTCGCTGAATAATTTCGACGTTTCGCTTGGCGTTTTCAAAGTCCGGGTTTAAATCCACAGCCTTTTTCAGATAGCCGACCGCTTCGCGCCACTTGGAGATGCGCTCCGAAGGTTCCGAGGACTTTTCGCCTATCCGGTAAAAAGTATTCGCCAAATTGAACGCCGCCTTCGACGCGAGCGAGGAATCCGGCATCCGCACGGCGCTTTCGAGTTCCTTCTGGGCAGTTTCGTAATCGCCTAGCCTATAGGCGCAAGTTCCGATGTTGTAAAAGACCAGAGGATTGGCGGGTTCGTCCTTCCGGGCTTCTTCGTATTTCTTGAGCGCACCTTCAAAGTCTCCCTTTCGGAAGAGTTCGTTGCCGTCGTTTATCGGACGGGCAAGCGCAAGCGCGCACAATAAAAGGGGAACAATGAAAATTTTATTCATTTGTATGCAATCCTTTTCATCAGCTAAAACGCCCAGCGACCTGTTTGCGTCTTTTCCCGCGTTCCGAAAGCAACGCCTCGGCAAGGAACAGCAAGGCGGCTATCGCAAGGAAAATCTGGTAGCGGTCCTTGTAGCTTTCCATCTGGTCCGAAGACGTATCGCGCTTTTCCATCGAAGCGATTTCCGAAAGGACCTTCTGCAGCTGGAATTCTCCGGGGCTTGCATAGAAGTACCGCGCACCGGTAACGCTTGCGATATCCTGCAACGTCTTTTCTTCCAAGTGCGTCGTGACGATGTTTCCAAAGCGGTCCTTGTGGTAAGCGACTTCTCCCGTTTTCGAAGGTTCTGGAATGGGAACGCCTTCCTTCGATCCGATGCCTATCGTGTAAATCCGGATTCCCGCTTCGGCGGCCTCTTTCGCTTTTTCCACCGCCTTCGCATCCTGTTCTTCGCCGTCGCTCATCAGCACCATGACCGCATACTTGGGCGGCACCTTGGAACGACGGAACATCTGGAGTCCCTTGTCGATCGCCGCGGCGAGATCCGTTCCCGGATAAAGCCAGCCCGGTTCGAGATTCTGCAAAATCATCTGAACCGTTCCGTAATCGAGCGTGAGCGGTACAAGCGTTTGTGCCTCTCCCGAAAAAGCCACCAGCCCAACCCGGTCGCCGGAAAGCGTATCCAGGAAAGCGGAAATTTCATGCCGCGAGCGGATAAGACGGTTCGGCTTTACATCCTCGGCAAGCATCGAAAGGGAAATATCCTGCAAGAGAACGATATCGAGACCTTTGCGTTCGATGTGCTCCATCGAGCGTCCCCACTGCGGACGCGCCAGCGCAATAATTAAAAAGACGATTCCCAAAAGCAAGAGACAAGTCTTCGTCGCACGACGCCACACGGAAAGCGACGTCGCGATTTTCGGAAACATCGAAAGCGACGCAAAACGCGAAGCGAGCTTTTTCCGCCGACGGTACGCATAAAGAAACAGCAGCAGAAAAAGCGGGAGCGAAAAAAGGCACCAAAGAAAATTCGGTTCGGCAAATCTCATGGAATCCTCACAAACCGTGTATTCGAAAGAATCAACTCCAAAAGAATTAGAATCGCTCCGGCAAGAAGCCACGGGTAGAACTTTTCCGAATAACGCGCATAGGCAATCGTCTGGATTTCCGTCTTCTCCAGCTGATCGATTTCCGCGTAGATTTTTTCCAGGTCCGCCTTGCTTTCGGCCCGGTAAAAACGTCCGCCCGTACTCGAAGCGATTTGCGAAAGCGTCTTTTCATCGAGGCTGTTCTCCGGCGGAATCGGCTGCTCCGCCCAGGAAATTTCGCCAGTCCACGGATTCTGCTGGAATCCCAGGAAGGTTCCCGAGCGTTTTCCGACGCCAACCGTATAGACCTTGACGCCTAGCGCCTTCGCCACTTCCGCGGCATGGAGCGGCGGGACGAGGCTCGCATTGTCGATGCCGTCCGTGAGAAGCACGACGACCTTCGACTTCGCATCGGACTTTTCGAGCCGTGCAAGGGAAGTCATCAGCCCGTCGCCTATCGCAGTCCCGTTCCCCGACGCGGAAGAATCATCGACCGCGGCAAGGATTTCGAGAAGCGCTCCGTAATCGAGGGTTAAAGGCACAAGCGTATAGGAACGCCCTGCAAAAACCGAGAGACCGATTCGGTCGCTTTCCCGCTTGCCGATGAATTCCGCCATCACGTTTTTCGCATAGCCTAGGCGCGAATAATTCCAGAACCTGCCGCTTTTCAAGACCTTTTCCGCATTCATCACGCCGAGCTTCGCCTGGTCGGTTCGCGTTAGCATATCGAGCGTTCCCATCGACCCGGAAACGTCTAGTGCAAGCATGATATCGACACCGTCAGTCGAAGTGTATTCCACCTCGGTCGCGTTTTGCGGACGGGCCAGGGCGACGACAAAGGCGCACAGCGCAGCGACCCGCAACGTCGGCACAATATACCGAGCATGGATTTTCGAACCTTTGGCAGCCCGCTTCGCAATGGCGAGAGCCGGAAACTTGATCGTACTCTTTCTCTTGCGCGAGCGATACCACCAGTCGAGAATGAGAAGCGGAACGAGCAGAAGAAGCAGGAACGCTTCGGGATTCTGGAAATGCAGGTTACCGAGATCCATTTACGCCCTCCTTCTTTTCCGATTCCGGAGCGGGCTTTGTCTCTTCAAAGAGTTTTTCCGCCCAATCGTCCCAGAAAAGTCCTCGGTCATCGCCGATTTTCATCTTGGCGAATTTCACAGGATACGTTTCCCTTTCGAATTCCACCAGCGCCTGTCGGTATTCTTCGGAAAGCTCGGCGATTTGCGGAACCCGGATCTTTAATTGCGTAAGCGTCGCATCGAGAATTCCCTCAGCAGGGTGTTCGCCCAAAAACCTCCGTTCCACGTAGCGGCGCACGATAACGCTCAGCGCAGCGTAAAACTCGGCCTGGTTTCCCAGCGCAAGCAGCTGTTTTTCGCGCAACTCCTTGAGCGCAAGCACAGCCTCTTCATAAGGCGGGAGCTTGGGAGCAACCTTTTCCCGGCGGAATTTCTTGTGCAGGAACCATCCGAAGAAGACAAGAAGCGCTGCAGCAACGATTCCGAGCAGGACAGAAACCCAACCCGGCAAGCGCGTATCGGCTAGCGGCTCTTCCACGTCGAGGATATCCTCTTCCGAACCGTCCGTCCGCGAAACGACCTTTACGGCGACGGGATCCGTCCGCGTCTCCACGGAATCCGCACCGAGAACCGCCCGAACCTCTTGCGGAGCGATCAGAAAATCCCCGGCGACAAACGTATTGAGCGTTGCGCGCCACACGAATTTCTTCTGTCCCTTCGGAGCGCCTTCAGTGCGTTCCTCGTGCTGCAGGTCCTTCACTTCGAAATTTCCCAGGTTTCCCACAAAGCTCGGCAGATCGACCATTGCGCTTTCCGGAGCAGTCACGCTGATTTCATAGTCAAAACGGTCTCCCACAAAAACCTGCGAAGCCGTCGTCATAGACTTGACCGATATATGGAAACCGAAGGCGCTTGTCACAGCCAGCAAAAAAATTCCGCCAAAGATTTTCAACGAATCATTCCAAATTTTCAACATCCTAGCTCCGACGTCTTGAAAGCATCCTGAAATGTTCCACCAGCGGATTTACCGTATCGCGGAACGCATCCTGGATCTGGCAGCGCACATAATCGACATTTATCTTCTGGAAAAGGCTACGAGTTTGCTTTTCCGCCTTTCTCGCCTCGTGCGCAAAGGCTTCCCGGAAAGCGGCATCACCCGTATCGACGAGCATCGTTTCGCCCGTTTCCGGATCTTCGAGTTCCACAAGGCCCACCGGGGGAAGTTCCGATTCGCGCGGGTCCGTCACCGAAACAGCGAGCATATCATGCCGTTTGCAGAGAATCTTGAACGCCTTTTCAAAGCCCGAATCCTGAAAATCCGAAAGGACGACGATCATCGAGCGACGGTTCAGAACCCCGCCCACATATTCCAAGGCGCTTTCGAGGTCTGTCCCGTGGTGGGAAGGCTTAAAATAGAGGATTTCCCGGATGAGCCGCAGCACGTGCTTCCGACCCTTCGCCGGCGGAATGAAAAGTTCGACCTGGTCCGTGAAAATCAAAAGTCCGACCTTGTCGCCGTTCCGCACGGCGGCAAAGGAAAGCAGCGCCGTAATCGCCGCCATGACTTCGCCCTTCATCTCCTTGCCCGAACCGAATTCCGAACTCGAACTCGCGTCGACCATGAGCATAAGCGTCAGCTCGCGTTCCTCGACGAACTTCTTGATGTAAGGCGTTCCCATTCGGGCGGTCACGTTCCAGTCAATCGTCCGAACGTCATCGCCGGGAACATATTCGCGGACTTCGCTGAACTCGACGCCGTTTCCCTTGAACGAGCTGTGATACGCCCCTGCCATCATCGAATCGAGCGGGCCGCGCACCGAGAACTCGATGCGGCTCACCGTTTTGAGAATATCCTTGGAGAGCATATCAAGGCACTTCGACCGAGTCCAGGATTTTTTGAACGACTGTTTCCGCGGAGACTTCTTCGGCTTCCGCTTCGTAGCTCAGCACGATACGGTGGCGGAGAACTTCCATGGCGCAGGCCTTGACGTCTTCGGGCGTGACATAACCGCGTTCCTCGATAAAGGCGTGGGCCTTTGCCGCCGAGGCAAGCCCGATCGATGCGCGCGGAGACGCCCCGACCGAGATAAATCCCGAAAGCTCGGACCGTTTGATGCTCGCCGGATCGCGCGTCGCAAGCACAAGGTTCACGATGTATTCGCGGATGCGTTCATCGACGTAGATTTCCTTCACCAGGCGGCGCGCCTTCAGAATGTCTTCCTTGTTCGCCACGGCGCTAGGCATTTCGAGGCCGCTACCGCTCACCGCATCGAGAATTTTCATCTCGTCGTCCTTTCCCGGATAGCCGACCTTGACCTTCAAGAGGAAGCGATCGACCTGCGCTTCCGGCAGCGGATACGTACCTTCCTGTTCAATCGGGTTCTGCGTTGCGAGAACGAGGAACGGTTCGTCGAGCTTGTACGTCTCATCGCCGATCGTTATCTTCCGTTCCTGCATCGCTTCGAGAAGCGCGCTTTGTACTTTCGACGGGGCGCGGTTGATTTCGTCAGCGAGGACGAGATTCGTAAAGAGCGGACCCTTGCGGGTTTCGAAGCGGGCCTCTTTCGCATTGTAAATCGTCGTGCCGAGAAGGTCCGCCGGGAGAAGGTCCGGCGTGAACTGGATGCGCTTGAAGTCGAGCGAAACGGCGCTCGCAAAAGCCTGCACCGCAGTAGTCTTCGCAAGTCCCGGAAGCCCTTCCAAAAGGATGTGACCGTCTGCCAAGATTCCGGTGAGAATGCTCTTCACCATTTCCTTCTGGCCGATTACGGTCCGTTCCACTTCGCGCAAGAGATCCACGCAAAAGCGCCCCTGGTCCTTGATTTTATCCGTCAATTCTTGAACATTTGTCATCATGACCTCATTCGTCTTCTTCGATGTTTAAAAGTTTCGCGGCGAGCTTCCACGTTTCCTTGTTTTCAAACGCATCACGCGCACCGCCGCCATAACGGGCGTGGGCAAACGCTTCGAGCAACGCGTCCCAACCTTTGAGCAGACCCTTTCGGGAAAGCGCTTCCAGATTGTCTTCGCCAAAGCGTTTCTTCGCCCATGATTTACAAATTTTTTCCAGGTCGAGCAACCAGACGCGGCTATCCGCCTTCGCAACGCGAGCCTTCAACAAGAGAAACTCTTTTTTCAGCGCATCGTCTTCTTCGCGCGTCGCCTTTTTCCGCATCGCGGACCGCTTCTTTTCCTTGAAAACCAGGAACACGCCGATAGCGACAATCAAAACGGCGAGCAGGCCAAACACGGCAAAAACCGCCGCATGGGAAGGCGCATCGATGTGAAAAGAAACGATTTCGGACTGGAATTCGAACGGACCGTTCGCCGTCGGGATTTCAAAGCGCATCGCCGGAATGGAAACGCTTCCCGTATCGTCCGCCGTAAGCGTGTAGATAAACTGGCTGTTCGAAACCGCATCGTCGCCCTGCAAGACACGCGAATGTTCCTCGCGCATTCCGATTTGCGTAATTCCTTTCGTATTCGCGGAACTTTTGGGAAGTATCAGAACGGCACTTTCCTTTTGGGGGGACGACCACGAGACATTCACCTTGAACTCGAACGTGTCGCCCTTGACAATCGTCGGGAGGGAATCCGTATGCACCGAGATTCCGATTTCCACGGGATTTGAAGCCGCGCTCGAAGCGTCTTCCGGCAAAGTATTCAGGCTGTCATTTTCCATCGAAAAGAAAATAAAAAATGTTCCCCTTCAAAAGCGTCATGAATCGTTCACGGAAAAGTAAAAAGTCAATACAGGGTTTTAGAACTGCAGACATCTAGACTTTGAGGGAAGCGGAATGAGGGCCTCGGTTACGCCGCTCAACTATTTTTCCTCTCCTGATTAACCAACAAAAAAGCCCCGAACGCAATCGTCCGAGGCTTTGCCAAAAGTTTGAACCTGCGAAAAACTACTTGCGGCTCCAGGTCGTTCCCTGTGGGCCGTCCTTGATTTCGACGCCTTTTTCCTTGAGCAGGTCGCGAATGCGGTCGCTTTCCGCCCAGTTTTTCGCTTTGCGGGCTTCGGAACGCTTTGCGACAAGCGCTTCGATTTCCGCGGAATCGTCCGCGACATTCGGGTCCGGCTTTTTCGCAAATTCCTTGCGCGGTTCGTCGAGCTTCAATCCGAGTACCCGGTCGAAATCCAGAACCAGCGCGGCCTTTTCGCCTTCGGAAAGATCCGTTTTGAGGACGCTGTTCAAAATGCCGAGCGCGCGCGGCATGTTCAAATCGTCGCCTATCGCGGCCTTGAATTCCTCGCGCCACTTCTTCGCCGCATCCGTCTCGATAGCCGTCGCCTTGCCAATCAGCGGATCCGTTTTCCTGTGCAGGCTCTTGAGAGCTTCCCGTGCACTGTCAAGCGATTCGAAGCTGAAATTCAGATAGTTCCGGTAATGGCTGGTAAGCGCAAACAGGCGGTAGTCCAGCGGGTTGTAGCCTTTGTCCTTCAGCACATCGACCGTCAAAAATTCACCGGAACTCTTGCTCATCTTGGCGCCGTCGAGCCGCAAGAATTCACCGTGCATCCAGAAGCGGCTGAAAGGCTTTCCCGTTGCGCACTCGCTCTGGGCGATTTCGTTTGTGTGGTGGACGCGGATATGGTCCGTTCCGCCGCAGTGGATGTCGAGCGTCGGGCCGTTATACTTCATCGCCATCGCGGAACATTCGATGTGCCAGCCGGGAAATCCCACACCCCACGGGCTATCCCATTCCATGAGGCGGTGCTTGTCCTTGGGGCTGAACTTCCAGAGCGCAAAGTCCGTCGGTGCGCGTTTTTCGCCCATATCGATTCGGGATCCCTGGCGCAAGTTTTCCACGTCCAGGCGGGCAAAGTCCGCATAGCGCGGGAACTTGAGACTGTCGAAATAGATGCCGTCGGACGTCCGATACGTGTAGCCCTTTTCTTCGAGGACCTTTACCAGGTCGATCTGTTCCTGGATGTGATCCGTCGCGCGGACCCATTTTGTCGGTTCCTGGATGTTCAAGGCGTGCCAATCCCGGAAGAAAGCGTCCATGTAAAACTTTGCAATGTCCCACACGGATTTTCCTTCGCGGAGCGCGCCTTTTTCCATCTTGTCGTCGCCGGTATCGCCGTCGCTCGTGAGATGCCCGACATCGGTGATATTCACGATATGGTTTAATTTGTACCCATAGTATTCCAACGTCCGGCAGAGCGAGTCTTCGAAAATATACGTGCGCAGGTTTCCGATGTGCGCATAGTGATAGACCGTAGGCCCGCAGCAATACATCTTGACCGTATCGTTTTCTGGAAGAAGACTGAACGGTTCTTTTTTTCGGGACGCCGTGTTGTAAAATAGAAGAGACATAATACCTACCCTTGAAAAAAATTTAACGTTCCTTGGAACGACGTTCGAAATTGAGCCAGTCGAACATCGGAAGAAGTGCGCGGTTCTGCGGATTTTCCGTGTCCGCGATGTACTTCCGGTATGCGGCAAACGTCTGGTTTTCGAGCGATGTCTTGTCGATATTCAAGCCCAGCCAACCCGCCATCGAAATAAGCCCCGTAATGTGTGAAATCACGTTTTCGTCGTATTCGCGGGAAGCCTTTTCGATAAGTTCCGCGAGCTTTCTGTAGAACATCCGTCCTGTGCCGCCGAACGAGAAGTTCGTTTGGAGTTCGACAGCCTCGTCGATTAACTTGTGCGTAGCGTCCAAGAGATTCGGGTCGTGCGCTTTCAGGTACTGCAGCGCCATTTCGTGAATCTTCGCGTTAATTTCAAGACTCAGGACCTTGCGCATCGTATCGGTCAGCGTATGGTCGGAATCGGCGAGCGAATCGATGGAGAGCCCGTGGGAAAGCGCAAAGCCGTCAAACGCGTGCGTGACTTCTTCCAAGCGGGATTTCGTCAAAAGCTGGTTGATGTGACGGAGGGAATCGCTCATCAGATGCCGCAAGCGGATGACGTAGGCAGTCGGGAAAAGTTCCTTCAGCTTGTCAAAAGAAATATTTGAATTATCTACAAACGGAAGGTTCTTTTCGTTAAATCCGCTGAACGTAACAGCAGTGACACGCCCCATGCTATCCGTCAGGACAAGGATTGTCGCTTCGGTCCGATCGTCGATATCCGAATCATTAAACACTGCCTGGACAACGGTTTCCCGCCTTCTCGAACCGGAAATCTTCGCGACAATCCGCGAATCGAGCTTCGAAGAATCCTCGTAGCGGTCAAGCCCCATGTGCAGGACAACGGCCCGTTCCGCAAGCAGTTTGAGGGCGACCGGCATTTCGGGCACCGCATAACGGACAAAGACCTCGGCGCCGTTCCAATGGTGTTCGTTGGAAGTCGCCCGTCCGAGAATGCTCATGAACTGGTCGCGCAGCGGATGGTAATCGGGCAGGAACGGCCTGAAAAGTTCCATTGCGCGTTCCGCATAACGCATATTCTGGACAGGTTCAAGACCTTCGATATCGTTGAAAAACCAGCCGCAGCTCGTAAACGAGAACAGGCAGAACTTCTGGATTTCGAGCAGTCGAATCGCACTTGCCCGTTGCTTCTTGTCTTTCGGGTCCTTGAGAATTTCGGCGAGGAATTTTTCCTTGCGCTCCGTCTCCTCGGGTTTCACCAGGACATCGATGTAACGGTTCCGCGCTTCCCACGGTTCGACATTTGAAATTTTTTCGAACTCGCGCAGATAGACTTCGTCCGCAAATTTCTTGAGAAAATTCATCGCGTCACGAAGCGGAGTACGCCATTTCTGGTTCCATCCCGGACCGCCGCCGGTCGAACAACCGCAGTCCCGATACCAGCGTCCGACGCCATGGGCGCAGCTCCACGCACATCCTTCGGAATAGGCGTTCTTGAGCTTCACTTCGAAGCGCGGCGGGAAATGTTCGCGGAACCAGCCGAAGTTCACCGGAACCATTTCATGCTCCGGAGCGTATCGGTTAAAGAGCCAGGCCGCGCACATGTCGCCAAACGGTTCGTGATGCCCGTAAGATTCCCCGTCCGTTCCGATGCTCACCAGCTGGGCGTCTTCGCGGTTCGGGTCGAAAGCGTCCTGAATCCGCTTGCCAAAAACGTTCGCATCACGCAAGAGATGCTCAAACCCGACAGCGCTCGAAAGCCACGGGTTGTAGAAGAAAACATCCAGGTAGCCGTCGCAGATTTTCTTGCCCTCGGCATCGACCGGGAAAATCCGGTAGGGGCGCGTCGTATCGATGTCCGTATTTTCGCACGGTTTCCAGTTCCCGCCGGTGAGCGGTCGGAAGCTTTCGGCCTGGGTCGGAGAAAGAATCGTAAACTGGATTCCTTCGCGGATCAAATCGACGACAACGTCCATATTGATGGCGGTTTCCGCAAGCCACATCGCCTCGGGTTTTCTCCCGAAATGCGTTTCGAAATCGCGGATGCCCCAGCGGATTTGCGTTATCCGGTCCTCTTTCGAAGCGAGCGGCATGATGATGTGGTTGTACACCTGCGCAATGGAATTTCCGTGCCCAAGGCGTTCGACGCTTTTCGCATCGGCCTCTTGAATCCGACGATAGGTTTCCGGCAAGTGCGTCCGAATCCAGCCGATAAGTGTCGGACCGAAATTAAAACTCATGTATTCGTAATTATTTACGATATCCTGAATCCGTCCAGAACCCGAAAGAATCCGGCTTGCGGCATTCGGGCTGTAGCACTGCGCTGCAATCCGGTCGTTCCAATCGTGAAAAGGGGTTGCGCTCGGCTGGTTTTCGATTTCGCCGGTCCAGGGATTTTCGCGAGGCGGCTGGTAGAAATGCCCGTGGATAGTAAAGTAAAGCGGTTGTTTTGCCATTTGATTACCGTTAATTGATACGCTCAGAGAATCAGCATCCCGTCACCGTAACTAAACAGATGAAGCCTGTGCTCCACCGCATACCGATAGGCGCAGAGCGTGTTCTCGCGACCGTAAAATGCTGCGACCAACAAGATCAGGGAACTTTTTGGCCAGTGAAAATTGGTGAGAAGACCGTCGGCGATTTTATAGCGGTATCCCGGGTAGAAAAAGGCATGCGTAATTCCCGTCTGCGGGACAAGCGTTCCGTCGTTCTTCGCGATGGTCTCGATGACGCGTGTGCTGGTCGTGCCAATGGGGACAATGCGCCCGCCCGACTTTTTCGCCGCGTTGATAATTTCCGCGTTTTCCTCCGTGAGTTCGTAATGCTCCCCGTGCATCTTGTGCAGGCGGAAGTCCTCCTCGGAGATGTTCTGGAACGTTCCCGGTCCGACGTGCAGCGTGACTTCGGCGACCTTCACGCCTTTCGCCTTCAGGTCCGCCATCATCTGTTCGTTGAAATGGAGGCTTGCCGTCGGAGCCGCAACCGCGCCCGAATACTTGGCGAAAATCGTCTGGTAGGCGATTTTGTCTTCTTCGTCGTCGGGCCTATTGATGTAAGGCGGTAGCGGAACGTGCCCTTGCCTGTTCATTACGGATTCCAGTTCCACGGGGCTAACGTCAAACCGCAAGATTCTCGCCCCATCCGGATTAATCTGCTCGACCGTCGTACGGATTCCAGCGATTTCCAACTCGCGACCCACCCGAAACGCCTTGCCGGGACGCACCCAGGATTCCCACCGGGCCTTTCCCGAAGCGTCCGGGAAAAGTGCCTGCACCAGGAGGATTTCCACTTCGCCGCCGTGTTCCGTCCGACCGAAAAGCCGCGCCGGGAGAACCTTCGTATTGTTCACGACGAGGCAATCGCCGGGCCGAAAGAATTCGACGATTTTCGGAGCGGGAACGACTTCTAACGGACCTTTTCCGTCCTTGGGGCAGTGAAGAATTTTCGTCTTGCCCTTGCCCGGAGAACGCGTTGCGATAAGCTCTTTCGGGAATTCAAACGCGTAATCGGAAAGATGGTTCGAAATCATAAAGCCTTGACCGATTCCTTCAGTTTCTTCCGCAAACTGTCCTTCAGGGATTCCGGTTCGAGAATTTTCACGTCGGGAAGAACGCTCAAGAGCCAGCCCTCGAAATCGGGCGTGTCATAGATGACAAGTTCGACCGTCATCGGATCCTGCCTCCGGATTTTTAAAGGCGGGTTAAAGTGCGCTTCGCGGAACTGCGCAGCGAGCCACGACGACTTGATTTCCATCACGAGTTTGATCTTTTCGAACGCCGCCCCGCTGAACTTTCCAAAACAGTTCCGGTAAAGGTTCTTGTAGTCGAAATCAACGGGCGGGAAGAAACCTCCGGTCCGGCGGAAATTCTTGATGCGTCGCACAGCAAAGAACTTGACGACATTTTCCGACAGGGCGATCAGATAAAGCGTATCGATTCGCAAAACAAGCTTTAGCGGGCAAACTTCAAGCTTTTCTTCCTGTTCCAGGTCCTTCGCCGGAACATACGTGATGAAAAGCTTCGCGCGCGACTTAATCGCTTCGAGCATCTTATCGATTTCCGCTTCCCGGAAACTCAGGTTTTCGCTGTATTCCGAAAAAGGTCCCAGATCGACGATAAAATCGTTATCGACGCTCATCGCATGGCTCATCGTCTCGGAGTCCGCGATTTCGTCGCCGCAGAGATATTCAATCGCTTTCTTGACGTTTTTGCCGTGAGCGGTCGTTCCAACGCTGTCGAGGACCTTTTGCGCCGACTTGAGACCGCGAATGATCGCCTCGGGACGCTTCACCGACGAAGCCTGGATAAAGTACTTTTTCGTCTTCTTTTCCTGTTTCAGTCCGCAATTTTCCGATTCCAGCGTTTCGATATAGCGGTAGATAGTACGCTGGTCGCGACCCATATAGTCCGCAAGTTCCTTGAGCGTTGCCGGCTTGTTGGGAGGACTCAGGCGCATTTTCAGCTGGGTCAGCTTCTCGTATGTTGATTTCGACATTCCAGTCTCCTTCTTTATCCATTTTCCATGCAAAGATGAGTCGGGATGTCCACCCCTTTCATCACACGGACAACGATCCTGTTTATCAGTTTTTTTTGGATGAGGCCCGAAGGCTCGCACTTCACGATGATTTCGTCCTCTAGGGGAGTCACCTGCAAGCGACATCTCGAAAGGCAGATATTCGAGCGCAGCGCATAGGAAAGCCTTTCCGCCTGTTCCGTCACGCGGATCGGCGGGCGCGAAACGGCTTTCAATTCAAGCGTCAAGCCCCGAAGCCCCGGGATTTCTCCGATACGTTCCCGGGTTTTCGCCAGGTTGCTTCCGGCAAAGTAAAGCGCTTTTACCGTCGCTTCGCCATTCCCGACTTCAACCTCGTCGTTGAAAAACGGAGAATCCCGCCCGTCCAGGATGTCGAGGACTTTCGCCCGGATTTCATCATCCGCCACCGGCCTTGCGGGAAACACCTGCGCCAAGTCTATCACACCGCGAAAATCCCGCATCTGGCGGACAGCGGAAAGTACGTTTTCCTTGTCGGGGAAACGTTCCACCGTTCCATGGACATAGGCGATCGCATGGACCACATCCACCTTCAGCTGTCCGGGAATCTTCGAAAAGCGTTCCGAAAGACGCTCGGAAAGCCTTTCTTTCAACAGGGAATCCGGCACGAGCTGCCTTTCCTCCGGGAGAGTGATAAACAGGACCTTCCCGTTTTCCAGCTGCACCACGAGCTTTTCTTCGCCGCGATCCGTCACCATTCCAACGACCGTGCCGAAAGCCTTTCTAAGGACATGGTACACCGGATCTCCCAAAAGCGCGACACCGCACTGCGCCGGAAGCAGGCGAAATCCAGCCGAAGCCTTTTCGTTAAAGCGCGTCATCAGCGGGCGGGAACATTTTTCCAGACGGTTGCCGCCAAAATTCAGTTCGACGACATCTTCCGTCTGCGTCGTATAGATAGCTTTTACCCGTCCCGGAGAAGCCTTGCCGTCAATATAGACCCAATCGTTTACAGCGAGCCGGTTCTGGCTCAGCAGCTTGGCGTATTCCGAGCCTTCCGAAGGACGACCGAAGTACATTTCCCGGGAAAAGACAACAAAGAACGCGCCGCAGACCGAGCATTTACAGACAAGGGGGATATCCGGACGCACCGCACAATGGACCGAAAACATCTCCTTCGCCAGGATATCATGCCGAGTAATCGCCCGGCAGTCCTTGCAATAGAGCATTCGATCCAAAATTTTCTGCGTCCAGATTTTCAGCATGTCGCTAGGCTTGCATCAGAGGTTCCGCAACATCGATTCTTCGAAGCGTCTCGTCCTTTCCGACGACTTCGAAAAGTTCCCACAGGCCGGGCCCCGCCGTAACGCCAGAAACCGCCAGACGGACCGCACCGACCAGATCGCCGAGCTTGCATCCGCGGCTTTCCGCCAAGGACAGGAAGCCCTTTTCAATTTCCGCAGCTTTAAAAGGTTCCACGGTGGCGAGCATTTCACGGACAGCGTGCGCGATTTCACCGCTTCCCGGTCCCCACTGTTTCCGCATCCCCTTTTCATCGTAAGAAGTCGGCGCACGGAAGAAATACACGGACATTTCCGCGAGGTCCTTCAAAAAATGCGCACGAGGCTTTAAAAGTTCCACGATTTCGTTCAAGCGTTCCGCCGGTTCGTTTTCCACCGGGATTCCCAATTTTTCAAGACCGCTTTTCATTTCGGCGAGAAGCGTTTCGTTCGGCGTCGTATGGATGTGCTGCATATTCATCCACTGCAATTTTTTCATGTCGAACTTCACCGCCGTCGGGTGGATGTTCTCCAGCTTGAACGCTCCGATCATTTCGTCGAGCGTCATCACTTCGCGGTCGTCGCCAGGATTCCAGCCCAAAAGCGCAAGGTAGTTTACGAGAGCTTCCGGCAGATATCCCAGTTCGCGGAATTCCCCGACGGAAGCGGCCCCATTGCGCTTGGAAAGCTTACCGCCGTTCTTCGAATCGAGAATCACGGGGAGATGACACCAGACGGGAGCTTCCCAGCCGAAAGCCTTGTAGAGCAGCACGTGCTTCGGGGTCGAACTAATCCATTCGTCACCGCGCAAGACATGGGTCGTTCCCATCAGATGATCATCGACGACGCTCGCAAAATGATAAGTCGGGTAGCCGTCCCGCTTGACGAGAACCAAATCGTCCAAGAGTTCGTTCTTGTATTCGATGTGACCGCGGACAAGATCGTCAAAGCCCGTCACGCCGCTTTCCGGAATCTTGAAACGAATCACGGCCTTTTCTCCGGCGGCAATCCGGCGTTCCGCCTCTTCGCGAGGGATATTTCTGCAATGGCGATCGTAGCCCGTTTCCGCAACACCTGCCTTCTTCTGTTCGGCGCGGATTTCGTTCAGGCGTTCCTCGGAGCAGAAGCAGTAATAGGCAAGTCCCGCATCCAAGAGCTTTTGAATTTCGCGATGATAGATGTCGAGGCGTTCGCTCTGGAAATACGGTCCGCAATCGCCTTCGTTACCGGGACCTTCGTCCCAGTTCAAGCCCAGCCATTTCAAATCGCGCATCAAATCCTTGAGAGCGTCCTCGTTATAACGCTTGCGGTCGGTATCTTCTATTCTCAGATAAAAAGTTCCGCCAGTCGCCTTGGCAAAAAAGTAATTGTAAATCGCCGTGCGCGCACCGCCGACATGCAGATAGCCGGTGGGACTCGGGGCAAAACGGACGCGAACCTTGCGTGTGGATTGAAGCATGTCAAACCTCGGATAAAATTTTTCCAGATTTCGGAATAAAAATAGATTTTCCACCGCCGGCGGACTGCCGCAATCTTCGGTTATATGTCAAAAATTGACAGTTTTCCAATCGAGCCGTTTTTCGCTTGACCGGGAAACCAAAGCCAAGCCAAGCGCGCGATTCCTATATGATGAAAGCGGATTTATACAAAGTTATTCTTCTCTCGATAATCCATTCCCGCCTTCTCATTCCGCGCCCCTCAAAAAAAATCGATTTTTTCATTTTCCCTATTGACTTTTTTGTGCAATCATTGTAAATTTGTAATGATTACAATCTTAATCTAGAACTGTGATCATCACTTTCAACAAGGAGACAAAGATGAAAGTATGGGTATGTTCCGTTTGCGGCTATGTTTCGTTCGGAGAAGAACCGCCCGAGCACTGCCCCCAGTGCAAGGCTCCGAAATCCAAGTTCAAGCTCAAGGAAGACGCTCAGACAGAAGAAACTCCCAAGTGGGCGGACGAGCACCGCATCGGCGTTGCGCAAGGACTCGACGAGGAAGTCGTCCAAGGACTGCGTGAAAACTTTACAGGCGAATGCACCGAAGTGGGAATGTATCTCGCCATGAGCCGCCAAGCGGACCGCGAAGGATACCCGGAAGTTGCGGAAGCCTATAAGCGAATCGCTTTCGAAGAAGCGGAGCACGCGGCAAAGTTTGCAGAGCTTCTCGGTGAAGTCGTCCATCCCGACACAAAGAAGAACCTCACGCTCCGCGTCGCCGCCGAAGCGGGCGCAACCGAAGGCAAGCTCAAGCTCGCAAAGCGCGCCAAGGAACTCAATTACGACGCCATTCACGACACGGTTCACGAAATGTGCAAGGATGAAGCCAGACATGGAAGCGCCTTCGCCGGACTTCTCCGCAGATACTTCTCCAAATAAAAAACCGGGGCGAAAGCCCCTTTCCTTTTCTCGCATGTCCTCTTCCGAACTTCTCAAAGAAAGAAACGTCCGACCGTCCCTTCAGCGCATCTGCATCCTAGACTATCTGCTTGCAAAAAGGAATCACCCGACCGTAAGCACCATCTACGTCGATCTTTTGCCGCAGATTCCGACACTCTCGCGCACGACCGTTTATAATACCCTCGAAACGCTCTGCGAAAGCGGACTTGTCATTACGCTCGACGTCGGAGACGGCAGCATCCATTATGATGCCGATATAACACCCCATGCGCATTTCAAGTGCGAAAAATGCGGAAAGATTTTCGACATTTTCCTGACCCCGGAAGATTTTAAGAAACGCGTCCCCGAAGGTTTTTCCATCGAGCGGTTGCAGCTTTACGCTTTCGGGCTTTGCGCAAAGTGCAAGAGAAATTCCCGGTGAAGAGGCTTGTCCCCGTAGCGATCCTCGGGAGTTTCCAATTCCTGCACCGAATAGCCGCTGCGGATTCCTTTTAATAAAATTTTCCGGGCGTTTTTATCAAAGGAAAAATCGATGCGGAACGTTCGGAAGGCGAGTTCCGCGGTTCGCGAAGAAGCTTCGACACGGACACGGCGACGCGTCGTATCCAGCGGATTCACCGAAAGCTGGCACCTGGCAAAATTCAGTGCGTCAAGGCCGCTAGCGGAATCCAGCCAGGCGCTCTGCCCAATAAATTCTTCTGTCGCCGACACATCCCATCCATCCAGGCTTTGTTCATCCACCCAGCCAGCCCGAGCGTTCGGGAAAGCATCCGCCCCCGGAATATAAGGTTTAATGTCCAAAATCGGCGTTCCGTTCAGCAAGTCCGAATCTTCGACATTTAGCGCAAGCCTTTCCGCGGAAACGAGCTTCACGCAGGAAAGCCCGATCGGATTGGGACGATACGGTCCGCGGGACGCAAAAATCCCGACCCGTTCATGATCACGCGGCGGAACGGGAGGCCGCGTTGTCGCCCGCCAGCCTTTGTTTTGATGGAATAAAAAAATAAGCCAAAGCCTTTCAAAACCGGAAATGTCGCGCAGCGCATTTTCAAATCCACGATGCGGAAACAGCTCGATTTTTCCCGAACGCCCACCGTCAAAAATTCCCTGGCGCGGTACCTCGTATTTGTAAGACGCCTTGGAAAAAAAAGTTCCGATCGGTTCCAGGGAAATGGGCATAAGAAATTCTCCGTCAAAAATAAGTATTTTTTTTCATCGGAGATTTTTTATGAAGTCCGCTTTTACGTTTCTAAAAAAAGCCGTCGTTTTTTACGTGGCGACCATCGAAGGCGACCAACCAAAGCTTCGCCCGTTCGGCATCATCGCGAATTTTAAGGATCGCCTATACATCTGTACCAAGGACGACAAGGATTGCTTCCGAGAGATGGAGAAAAATCCGAAAATCGAAATAGCGGCGATGTTCGGCGAGGACTGGATCCGTGTCACCGGAAAAGTCGTCCGGGACTTTGACCAAAAAGCCAAGGAAGCCGTACTCGAACAAAATCCCCATGCACAAGCGATCTATTCCGCAAGCGATCCGCATTTCGCCGTCCTCTACTTCCAAAAGGCGCATGCAGACATCTACCGTTCCACCGGAAAGATCGAAACGCTTCCCCTGGTATAAATTCGGACAACCGCTATTCGTCCTTGCAGCGGATAGCGGCTCCGGTCGCGTAGCCTTGGATAAACGAAGGGTTTTGAACCGTCCGACGCAAGAGCTGCTCGAAAGTAAAGTGCGATTTGAGTTCCCGCACGATGCAGCGGCAGACAGGCTTTGACGCAACCGTTTCGCACGAATCCATCAGGAAATTTTCCATTTCCGCCGTAAAGGTTTTCGGCATACACGGCAAAAACATTTCGAGGGCGAGCGAATCGTCTAGCGTTCCGTCATCCATCAAGCCCAAAAGTTTTCCGACATTCCCATCCGAAACGAGCTTTTCGTAAGCGCAGCGGCAACTTTCCTGCGCCTGGGCGTTTCCAAAATAGCTCCGGAATTCCACCGTGCATTCCGCGAGAAAGACGTTTCTGTATTCGGGAGATTCGAGAAGTGCACTCACCATTCCCGCGGCAAAAGCGGAATCAAGTCCAAGGGCTTCGAGAGCAGCGAGTTCCTCCGCCGAAAGCGAAGATGAATTTTCAGAAGTCTCTTCGCTCACGGCAAGCGCGCCGAGTGACTTTCCCGACTTCACCAGCGCATCGCATTCCTTCGAAGCGTTCTTCACAAATTCCGCGTAGCCCAAATCCGAGTGACCGCGGCGCAGCTTCAATTCAATCGCATCGATTTGCTTCTGGGAATATTTTCTTTCGACTTTTCCAAAGACGCACTCGCAAAATTTCGAAGAAGATCCTCCGTCTTCGCAGCTGGAAATAAAGTTTATGCGGACATTTTCGGAAAGCGAGCCAAAAGAAAACGCAACGCAAGACAAGAGAAGCAGGCAGATTTTCTCCATTTTCAAGTCTCTACTTTTCGGGTTTCGGCGGGTTTTCAAACCGCAAGAGCGCCATTGCGATTTCCGCTTCACGGGGAAGCTCGGAATCCTTGGAGAATCCTTGCGGCAAGCGGCGGAAGCCGACATTCCGGATTTGGGAGTAAAGCCCGTGAATCGCTTCGCCTGCCGGAACGTTTTCCGCATTTTGCAAAAGGTTCAAGAGGAAAAGTCCGAGACCGCTGAGCGTAGCCGTCCGCGCCGACGGGAACAGCGCCCGCAAATCCGCATGGATAAAGCCTATCGAGAGATCCGTTCCGCGGAGACGAACCTTCACCTGGCGTTCCATCGGTCCGCGCGGTTTCAGCCCGGGCGTCAAGTCGCCGGCAAGTTCCAAAAGGCTGCGGCATTTAAAGTCCCCAAATTTCGGGAGATTTTCAAGCGCAGGCTGGGCGGGATTTTCGGCGGCAATCCGGCGAGCCTTTTCCGAGACATTCACCGGCAAATAATTCTTCATCACGAGTACCGCATCCGCGACATGCAGATAATCCCCGCAGGCGCCCACGACAATCACCATGCTTATGCCGAGCGACTTCAGTTCCGAAGCTCTATCCGAGAGCGGAATCAAAGGCTCGTCCTTTTCCCCGACCAGTTCCCGCATCCGGGAATCCCGAATCAGGAAGTTCACCGCCGAAGCGTCTTCATCGATGAAAAGCGTCCTCGCGCCAAATTCGAGCGCCTCGACAAGATTCGCCGCCTCGCTGGTCGAACCCGAAGCCGAGCGCGTCCGGAACGATTTCGTCGAAACGCCAAACGGCAACTCCCGCACAAAAGGCTCGATGCGCGTCCCCTTTACAATGCGACCCGGTTCCGCGGCAATCCGCACCGCCGACGGATCCGCGACAATCCACTCCCGGCCATCCCCTGCCACATGGGGCACGACAGATTTTTCAAGCGCCGAGAGGAGCGTCGATTTTCCGTGATACGCTCCACCCGCTATCACCGTAATCCCACGGGGAATCGCCATGCCCGAAATTTTTTTGCCAAAGACTTCGACGGTCTGCAAAAGTTCCCTCGGGGATTCAAACGGAAGTGCGTCTTTCTTGGGAAGATCGCTCGAACCGGACTCCCGCGGAAGAATCGAACCGTTCGGAACAAAGGCGACCCAGCCTTTTTCCGTCAAGATTTTCAAAAGTTCTTCGCGGACTTCCAGGGATTCGATATGGCGTTCCGCCTCGGAGCGTTCCGCTTCCCGGCTCAGATAAAGGGACATCAGCAGGTCGGGAATCGTCGAGGTCAAAAGCTCGCTTGCGGATTCCACATCGATCCGGCGCTTTTCCCCGGGAAGTTCCACCGAAAGAATCGCTTCGACGACAGCCGAGCCTCCATTTTCAGACGGACCGCCGACCCAGAGCGTGTTCCGCACAAGAATTTCCTCGCCCGGGACGCAAGCCTTCACCGGAAAGGATTCCTCTTCGGAGCGGGCTTCGATTTCCGCGCAGAGCTTCCGCAAGAGAAAATCCGCAAGTGCCAAGCGTTTCAAGGGAAAGTTTCCCCACTCCGCCGGGATTCCGAGCCGTTCTAGCGGGGCCCTGAACCTGAGCCGCGACGCAGGCGCAAACGGATCGCCCTGGACATGGACAAATTCCAGTTCAAAATCCCCGAAATTCCAGGTTCTACCGCACAGGCTTTTATACAGTCCGTAGTTTTTGCCGGTAAATGTTCGCAATTTTTGATAAAGATCTTTCATTTCTTCCAAAAATTACAATTTATGGGAATATTTTTCTTTTGATGCGTCCACCGGGCGTCGTTTTCTTTATATCTTAATATTCGATTGAAAAGGAGTTTCCGATGAAATTTTTCTCGAAATTTTTAACGCTCAGCGCTATCACGATTTCATTTTCCGCGGTAGCCGCCATGGCCGAAGAGCCTCCCCCGCGCGACCAGCCGGCAAACGTGACGATTCTCACCGAGCCGCCCAACAGCGAAGTCTATCTCGGAGGCGAGCTTCTAGGCAAGAGCCCGATCGAAAACCGTTCGGTCAAGTCCGGACGCCAGACGTTAATCGTCGTCGATCAGGGCTACGAACTGGTGAACCAGCGCGTGAACATCTGGCCGGGAAACGACAAGCGCAATTCGTTCAATTTTGGCACGGTCATTCCGAAGGGCAATATCGAAGTGACGACGCTTCCAGGCAAGTGCATCATCTATGTCGATGGCGATAACGCGGACAAGACGGACGGAGCCCCGCTGACGGTCCACAACCTAGACGCAGGCGACCACATGATCCGCGCCGAATGCAACAACGGGCGCGCCGCCGAAAAGCTTGTCAAGGTCGAAGGAGAAAAGACGGTCCAGGTAACGATCGACGCGCGCAAGGGCAAGAGATATTAACCGAAAACTTTCCCAAACGAAAAAGTTCCGCCCGGTGCGGGACTTTCTTTTTTTGATTTTTTTTACGGACATTTAAAACGAAAAGACGGATGAAAGTCATCCGCCTTTTTCGAGGCAACGCTCAGACTCGAACTGAGGAATGGGGCTTTTGCAGAGCCGTCCCTTACCAACTTGGGTACGTCGCCAGATAGCCCAATAATAGGAATTATTTTTTTATTTTCCAAGGTGATGGTCGGCAAACTTTCCATAAAAAAGCGTTTTTTTTGCAAAATCCTGGAATTTTGGATGAAAAGTCTGCAGATTTCATGGGAAAAAGACGAAAAGCTCCGCGAACCGGGCCTTTTGGCGCTCTGGCACAGGGATCTTTTCGCAGCGACCGCGGCCTTTCAAAAAAAAGGAATCGTCGCCTTCATCTCCCCGAGCGGTGACGGGGAAATCCTTGCGAAAATCGCATCGGACCTAGGGTACAGGACCGTCCGCGGATCAAGTTCCGAACAGGCGTTCCGCATTCGGGAAGTTCTCCGGAAACTTCGGGCGGGAAACCTCTGTGCCATGGCGATCGACGGTCCCAAAGGCCCCGCCGGAATCGAAAAGCCCGGAACCCGATGGCTCGCGGAACGCTCCGGATGCCCCTGTTTTTCGCTCGAAATCCGCTACGGGGCGCACCTTTCCCTAAAAAGCTGGGACAAGGCAAGAATTCCGTTTCCCTTTTCCAAAGTCATCGTGCAGATCCGCAAAATGTCATCTTTGACAAATCCATTAAGCTATTTTTGATTTTCGGCATTTCATTCTGGAGAATCTCGTGCTCTATTCAACCTTTGTCGCCTTTGACCTGGAAACCACCGGACTATTTCAAAACAAGGATGAAATCGTCGAAATCGGAGCCGTCAAGTTTACGGTCTATGACGATGGCGGCATCATTCGCCCCAAGGAAATCGCCACGTTCCAGACGCTGGTCAAGCCGCCGATGATGATCCCGGACGAAGCCACCCGAATCAACCACATCACGAATGCAATGGTCGAGAACGCTCCGCCGATAAACGACGTTTTGCGGAAGTTCACCGTTTTTTGCGGGCAATCCGCAATTCTCGTCGCCCACAACGCAGACTTTGACTCGGGATTCTTGCATGTCGCCTACACCAAGCACCCCCAGCTTCTCCCGGGGAACCCGATTGTCGATAGCCTGCGCATCGCGAAATCCATTCTGCCGGAACTCAAAAGCCACAAGCTCGGAGACCTCGCCCACATGTTCCAGCGCATCAAGGGGCAGATCCGCCTATCCATCAACAACGATGAAATGCATCGCGCCGTCTATGACTGCGAAATGCTGATGGAAGTTTTCGTGGCCCTGCTTCGGCGCAGAATCCGCAAGGAGGACTGGGATATTTCCCGAATTCTCCCGGCTATCCAAAAGAACGGTTCCGTTCCAGCCTACCTGACCAAGATGAAATGATTTGATGACTTAGAACCGCGGACGTCGAATCCTGTTTCCTGATTTCTCACAACTATCAGCCAATCCCAATCCAAAAAAAAATTTCACGGCATCCCTTTCCGGCTACGACACACCGGAAAAAACGTAAAGGCTTTTTCAACGGATGCGGAAATCCACGAAATTCTCGACAACATGACCGAACGGGAAATCCCCCAAAAAACACAGCTCGTCGCCCCAAAAGAACGCGCCTTGGTCTCAATCGTATCGCTCACCGTCCAACAGTCGGAAACGCTTCTCGCCGAGCAGATTTACAAAGCGCTCGACAGCAAGGTCCTTTCCGCGGAAGAAATCCTCGAAGCGATATACCAATGCGCGCCTTACAGCGGGCTTTCCCGCGCCGCAGACGCAGCAGAAGTGGCAAGCGCCGTTTTCAAGCGCAAGGGAATCTCCGTCCAGGCAAACCGACAAACGACCGATGGGACTTCCGAGGACCGCTTCGAAAAAGGCGTCAACGCCCAGATTTCCCTCTTCGGGGAAAAGTTCGAGTCGATAAAAACATCCGGCAAGGATCACGTTCCGATCGCCAACTACTTTCTCTCCACGAACTGTTTCGGCGATTACTACATGCGCAAAGGCCTCGACCTGAACACCCGGGAACTTCTCACGATGGCGATTCTCGTAAATCTCGGAACGGAACCGCATCTCAAAGCGCATATCGGAGCGAACCTCGCCCAAGGCCGCACACGGGAATATCTCGAACAGATTATCTACGTCTGCCTTCCGTTCTGCGGATATCCCCGGATGCTAAACGCCCAGACCTATCTGAAAGAAGTCGCCGAAGCAATCCAAAAAGCTCCAGGCAAAGGACTCGAAAGTCTTGCCACGTCCGAAAAGATTTTCCCGCGCGGCGAAAAGAATCCTTTCGGAAAGTTTTTCAAGGGGCAATCTTACCTCAAGCGCTTGAACCAAAAAGATATTTTCGCCGCAAATGTCACGTTTGAACCGGGATGCCGCAACAACTGGCACATCCACCACGACGGCGGGCAGGCGACGAATGGCTCGAAGAAGTTTCGGACGAAGCCTACGACAAGCTCTAAAAATTTTCAAAAAAGATTTTGGAAACGGACCGATTCAGTCGGCCCGTTTTTGTATTTTTGGAGCGATGCTCTTTCTTTTTGCGCTGCTGATCGTCGCCTCGATTTTTGCGACAAAGATTTCAGACAAAATCGGAGTTCCGGTTTTGGTCGTATTCCTCGCCGTCGGAATCCTTGTCGGAAACGACGGACTGAACCTGGTCCAGTTCAACGATGCGAAAATCACGAAACAAATTGCGGATATCCTGCTCATCTTTATCCTGTTCGATGGGGGATTTCGTACGACGCGCTCGGACTTGCAGCTCGTAGCAAAGCCGGGCATTCTTCTTGCGACTTTTGGCGTCGCAGCAACCGCTGCGGTACTCGGGGTTTCCATTCACTTCATCATGCACTACGATTGGCTACAGTCCATGATGATAGGTTCCATCATCTCTTCGACGGACGCTGCCGCGGTCTTCATGATTACCCGGCAAAATCCCATCCGGAAAAAACTGGCCGCAACGCTCAACGTCGAAAGCGCTGCAAACGACCCGATGGCGATTCTTCTAACGCTCGCCTTTGTCGGAAGCCTCGCCGGAAACAATTCCACTCCCGTTGGATTTCTCGCGGAACTCGCCTGGCAGTTTTCTGGCGGCATCATCGTCGGTTTTTTAATCAGCCGCGTCGCCAAGTTTCTCTTTGACCATCTCAAGTCCGAAAACCGCGGATACTACTATGTGCTCATCATCGGCACGATACTTCTCGGCTACGGCACGGCAGACGTCATCCGCGCAAACGGAATCATCGCCGTCTTCTTTATGGGATATTGGCTCGGCAATTCCGACTTTGTCGCCAAGCGAGGCGTAAGCAACTTCCTCGAAGGGATTTCCACATTCTGCAACATGGCGCTCTTCCTGATGCTCGGGCTTCTCGCCTTTCCGCGGAGCTTTGTCCACGTCTGGAAAGAGGGGCTTCTGATCGCTGCGCTGATGATTTTCGTTGCGCGGCCCATCGCCGTTTGGCTTTCGACACTACCCTTCAAATACTCCGCCAAGGAACGCGGGTTTCTCTGCTGGGGCGGTATCAAGGGGGCAGTCCCGATTGTGCTTGCCACGTATCCCGCCGCCTACGGACTTGATCCCAGCGAATCGGTTTTCAACATTATCTTCTTCGCGGTTATCGTCAGCTGCCTTCTGCAGGGAAGCTCGCTCGGTGTCCTCGCCCGCAAGCTGAAGCTTTCCATTCCCAAGCCGCCCGAATCGCCTTTTTCGATGGAACTACATTCCGTCAAGCGTTCCGATATGGACCTTGTGGAATTTCAGGTTTTCGACAACTCGTTCTGCGCCCACAAGACCATCCAAGAGCTAAAACTCGGCGCAGACATCGTCATCACGTCCATTACCCGAAACGCCCGGCTGCTCCCGCCCCGAGGCGCGGTCAAGCTCGAACCCGACGACATCCTGTACATCCTGGTCCCGCTTTCTAAGCAGCACGACCTGCTCCAGTTTCTCGAACAGGGAAGCGCGCCGGTGTGAAGGGGGCCGTGGGCCTTCACCCAAAATCTTTTAAATAAAGCGAAATTTCATCGCCCGAGCCACCTTATCCGACAGAACGACGAAGAATTATTTAATTTGAATTTTTATGATTTTCCCTCCGTTTACCTCTCGGACCATATAAACCCCCTTGGCAAATCCGGCATTTTTCAGCGTTTCGAGAAGGCCGTTTTTCACCACGTCAATGGTCGCCAAGAACTTGCCCGTTGCCGCAAATACATTATATCGCCCAGGGACGGCGGCCCCAAACCGAACATCGGCCCTGCCACCTACGCCTTCCAAGTCGCCGATGGGAGCCGAGTCCTTTCCATCCTTTCCCTCGACAAAGTTGAAGTAATCCATGTCGAACCAATCCGCAGTTGCGGTAAAACGCAAGACATGTATCCCGGCGGGCAAAGTCACGTTGGCCTTCACTTTGCCGTAATCATCAAAATTTTGTTCGTCATCGCCGGCGGACTTATTGGCGGCGGGGACAGCGACATCATCCGTCAAATCGTCTCCATCCAAGGAAACCTTGAAGCTAGAGCCGCCATCGGAAGCTACGGCGGCAAACAGGGTGTAATCCCCCGCCTTGGCAACGTTAACGGTGTATTCCAACCATTCGCCTTTCTGAATATATCCCACCACAATACGGTTTCCGGATTTTGCATAAAGATCAACCGGAGTATCCTTGCGATAATCGCTATTTCCGTGATTTTCGGCATCAACATCGCTATAGGACGCTCCCCCTTCGCCTTTGCCCGGGTCATCGAAGTTCTCCGCTTCAATTAGCCCCGGAATAATCCAAGGGGAAGCCGTAGCGTTATGAGCAGTTTGGGGAACAGGCTCCGCATAGTCCAAATGGATTTCGTCATCAACATCCGCTCCTATCTTGTACCAATCAAATTCCGCATAACCTCCGGCAGTCTTTGTGGCCATATTGAAAAGTCCAATGCGGTAACCGACAAACATTCCCAGGGTATAATAAAGATTCAGGTTGTCCGTAAACGCCGTCCAGGATTTTTCATCGGTACTATAATAAAACTTGGCGGAACCCCTATCCATAGGCAAATCAAAATCCACACGGAGAAAGACCTTGCTTCCGTTAATCCTTTCGGATTTAATCAAGTGTTTTCCATCCGAGCGTTCCTTGTAGTAAACCACTTCATAGGAATCGCCGTTTTTGGCAAGGCCCACATAGCCCATGGAATCCTGCAAGGCGACAATACCGGCAATATCGCCGTCTTTCATACCGGTGCCGTCCACCAAGGTGCGGCCAGAACATTTAGGGCCGAATGTGCGCTGGGTCAATGTATTTTTGGCAAAATAAAGCCTGTCGTCCACACGACCCGTAGTAATTCTCAACTTTCCATCCCGCAACCGCCAATTGCCGTCATCGGGATTATGGTTCCACTGCCATTCCAAAGGAAGTTCGCCCGATTCAAAATCATCGGAGGCGACCAAGCCAAAGCCCGGCTCCACTTCGTTTGGCAAATCCAATGCGGCGGGAGCTTTGCCCCCATCGGGGACGGGCCAGCCATTCACCCACTTGGTCGGAACAAGGTAAGGAATGCGGCCCACAGGACCGGAATCCCGGAAAAGCATGGCATACCACCGTCCATCGGGAGTATCGAAAATGCTTCCCTGGGCCACACCATTGTCCTGCAAAAAAATCCTGCCCGTAAAACCCGAAAGCAAATTTTTCGATCGATAGACAACGGAAGTACGGCACTTGCCCGAGGGCCAGGAAATCGTATACAGGTAATACTCGCCATTCACCTTTTCCATATGGGCGCCTTCCTGCTTTACAATATAACTGGAGCCCGCAACAGGCTCGATTTCGGTGCCGCCGACTTCACCGCTTTTACCGCCGATCTTGATGCCACCGGCATCGTCATTCAGCTGGACATATTTGATGGGGGAATTTCCATAAAAAATCCATGCGGAACCGTCGTCGTCAAAAAAAAGCGATGGGTCGTGATAAAAAGGCAACAGGACTTCATCCCATTTTTCGTTTTTCAAATCTTTCGTCTTGTAAAGATGGGTTTTCCCAGTGGTATACGAAGGGGTCAGCACATAAAAATAGCCATCCCGGAAACGGATACTTGAAGCCCAGGAGCCTTTGCCATAAGCATGTTTGCCATTCTCCAGATTCAACTGATCGCTATTCGCCAAAGTCCGGTAGGCATATCCAACCGTACGCCATCGGGCCAAATCCTCGGAAGCCATCACGGGCACGCCGGGCGCCATGTGCATCGTGGTACTTACCATATAGTAGGTGTTTTCCACGCGAAGCATGGACACATCGGGGACATCGGCCCAAATAAGCGGATTGTTGACCGTAGCCGCAGCGGTGAAACCCACAAAGCCTCCCAAAAGTATCGCGGCAATTTTTACTTTAATCCTATTTTCGCATTCCATACGGAACTCCTAAATTTAACAGGGGACACCACGGAAGGTTCCTTTCCATAAAGGAACCGATAAGCAGAACGTCCATGGCCATTTTTGAAAATCATTTACTTTTCATTACGGATTACAAAGGATTTCCGACCCGGAAGACGAACCACATAGACTCCTTGTTTCTGCGCCACAGCCTTGGTGATGCGGTTTCCGTTCAAGTCGAAATACCAAGCTTCGTTCATATCCAAAGTTTTAATATGGATATGATTGGCAATTTTCAAGGATTCTTTGGAGCTGCTGGAAACGGACGAAGGTTCGGCGGAAGAGAATGAGCTTTCAGAAGCAGAATCGAACTTTTTGAATTCCACATAATCAATATTCAGCCAATCCGATTCCACGGTTATTTTCAAATCGTAATCACCGGCCTTCAAGGACACCTTTCCACCGCCAATATCTTCGTAGGTATCATAGTCGGATCCTTTTTTGGAAACCATTGTTTCGCCGATTTTGAAATCATCCAAAGAAACAGAAATCGCTCCCGTCCCGTTGGTGCAGGCAAGGCGTCCAATCATTTCGTATTCCCCGTCTTCTTCCACATGGACCGAATACTTCATCCATTCGCCTTGCTGCGTGTAACCCACAGCCATACCCATACCCGCCTTATAAATGTCGACACCATCGCCCCGATATTCCTCCCCTCGGTTCGCAGCATCCATGTCAACGTAAGCCACGCCGGAACCGCCCTTGTTGTAATCTTCCGCTTGAATTTTGCCGGGAATTTTAAAGACATCGCCATAGGGACCATATTCTTCGGGTTTGTCACTGCCCGCAGAGCCGCCACCATACAGGGGGACTTCTACGGCGGGGGCGCTCGGGTCCACCGTTTTATCAATCAGCTTCAACATTTCCGCAGCATAGCGCTTGCCCATTTCAACATAACCGTCATGGTCAAAGTGCAGACGGTCGCTCTGCATTCCGGTTCCCTGAGATTTGGCAACGCCAAATTTCGAAAAATAGCCGGAAAGCCCGTTCACCCGGGAACTCATACCGTGGCAAGCGCCGTCGTAAACCATTTCTCCCGCCACAAAAGGCAACTCCTCGGAAATACCCAAATCCTTTCGCATATCATCGTAAGTTTTCTTGACTATGGCTTCCCAATTTCCCATACCGCCATCCGTTTCACCCTGATGAAAAATGAACCCCTTGATGACCCCCATTTCCTGCGCCTTTTTGGCAAGACCGATAATTGCCGCATAGTCATTCCCTTGGGAATCATAATCTTTTGCCCAATTGACAAGCCAACTTTCGGAGGAGTTCACATAGTTCCGCCATTGGTCCTTGTCAAAAAGCTTGATACTCGCACCCCCTACAGCCACGGGAATAATCCCGATAGTCACGCCGGGCATTTCCCGCGCCATGGTTTTGCCAAAGTAGTCGGCGACGGAAAGGCCTTCCCGACAATGAAACATGGGGGGAACAGCCAATGCCCATTGCCCTTTGGCAAGCCGAATCGAAGTGCCGCCCTTACGGGAAGAACAGTCGATGCCGGACATCATCACAAAATTGCCGACAGTGTCTTGATCCCCCGTTTGGATAGGCCCGGCACCAGCCATATTGGACTGACCATAAGCGATATAAATATGAAAATTCGGATTGGGAACCCCTTCCGCCCGTGGAACAAGCAATGAAAAAACACACGCAAAGCATACGGAAGCCGTCTTTATATTAAGAAAATTCATAACACTCCTCTTTTACATCATTCACCAAATCTATCCTTTTCGCTGCCGGCGAACTTCAGCAGGGAGTCATATTCTACGGACAAAATGTCAACAAACAAAAGTTTACACTATCCCCGAAAAGGCAAACCACACCGTTGCAAAAGGCCGAATTTCCCTTCACGAATTTATACCCGCCAAGTTCCCGTTCACGTCGAATACGCCAAGGGAATCGCTTCATTCGCATTGAAATTCTCGATTTTCATTATCAAGCAAGTCGGGTCTTGGCAAAAAATTCCCAGACAATGGATTTTGGTGACTGGTTGAGTTTTCGATTCGCGCACTCCGGACACCAACGCCAAAAACACAAAAACCCGCCCTGAAGACAAGGCGGTTTCTGCGAACAAAAAAGTTCTTAAATTCCGAGTTCCTGAATGACGGCAAAGATGCCGCGTTTCTGGATTGTGCGGAGACCCGCGGCACTCACGCGGAGAGTCACCCAACGATCTTCTTCCGGAACGTAGAAACGCTTCGTTTGAAGGTTCGGATACTGCTTCACCAACTTCTTGCGGTTGGAGTGCGAAACCATGTTGCCGACAAGGGCACCTTTTCCAGAAACTTGACAAATACGGCTCATCGTATAAACTCCGTGTTTTTTATGGGCACAACATTAGTTAATTTGACGGCTTTCGTCAAGACGCAAGTTCCGCAGGTAGCGGAAACTTCACCTTTTCCTGCATCGTCACCCAATCCTCGACCTCGATTTCCGGGAATTTCCGTTTCATCCAGGTGACGACCCCTTGGACCAGGTCCTCCGGAGCGCTCGCTCCGCTTGAAAGTCCCACGGTTTCAATCCCGTCGAACCAAGCCTCCTCGATGTTTTCCACGCTGTCAATCAAACGGGATGGGATTCCGTGCTCGGTTCCGAGTTCCGCGAGTCTGCTGGAATTCGAAGAGTTCTGCGACCCGACGACGAGCAAGAAATCGACCTTATCGCAAAGCGAAGCGACCGTCGCCTGCCGGTTCCCTGTCGCATAGCACAGATCTCCGCGGACCGGCCCTTCGATATCGGGAAAGGCTTCGTGAAGCGCTTCGATTACGCCCTTCGTCTCCGACACGGAAAGCGTCGTCTGGGTGATGTAGGCAAGCCGAGTTCCCGCGGGAAAGGAAAGTTTCTTCACATCGTCCGCATTCCGGATGAGCGTCATGGAACCTTCCGGAAGCTGCCCCAAATGCCCTTCGACTTCGGTGTGTCCGGCATGGCCGATAAGAATCACATGCCTTCCCGCCGCGTGATGCCTTTTCGCACTCATGTGTACGCGCTGCACCAGGGGGCAAGTCGCATCGAGAACGTGCAGATTTCGCCGTTTCGCTTTTTCGTAAACATGTTCGGGAACACCGTGGGCGGAAAAGACGACGGTCGCGCCTTCGGGAACGTCATTCAGGTCTTCGACAAAGACGGCTCCTTGTTTGCGAAAACGGCTGACGACAAAAGCGTTGTGGACGATTTCATGACGGACATAAATCGGCGCACCGAATTTTTCAAGAGCCTTGGTCACGACATGCAAGGCGCGATCCACGCCGGCGCAAAAACCACGCGGGCTTGCCAGATAAAGTTTTTTCATTTTGAAGATTCCATCTGTTTTAATTTTGAAAAATCGCAGTCGAGAGTCTTGTTCCGTCTAAGGACCGTTTCGACAAATCGCCGAAACGCACCATAGGACGCCAAGATTCTTTCCCGTTCCCGTAAAAGAAAACGTTCCACATTTTGCGCAGACGGGAATTCCCTATCCGGGTATTCGGAAGGTTTCCGGATCTGGGCTAAGGCCTTTTCTTGCAAAAGCAAGCGAACCGCTTCCCGCTGTCCGCGAAAATACGGACCGATACATGTCGGCACATCCATCCGCAGCGATTCCCAAAAATCGTGCACGCCAAGCGAACGCGCAAACGAGCCGCCGACAATCGCTGCCCGGGAAACCCGCAAGACATCGGAAAGCCTGCCATAGGTCGTCACGAGAGAAACAGCGCCACGCTTCACGACAGGCCACTCCACCGCGGGAATGTTCCGTTCCAAGAACAAATTCCGAAAAGTCGAGATTTCCGATTCAAACCGCGGAGCGACCACCACAGCTTCACCGGAAGACATCGCCAGTTCGAGCATTTCCACTAACGCCTTGGCCTCTTCCCGGTGAAACGACAGGAACGCAGTATCGACCAGAGGCTCAGCCTTTTCCAAACTTTTACCATCGGATTTCGCCCACGGCAAGAGTTTCCAGTCCCCGCCGACAATCGCCTTCGCCGAGATCAAATAGTCGCCAGCCGCCATGAACCGGGCAAGATCCGCAGCCGTTTGCATCGAGACAAACCCGATGCAGCCGAACGATTCCGCCGAAAGGCATCGGTAGAAGCGCCCGGAAATCAGGGCAACCGAAGGAAATTTAAAGCGATGTCGCATCGCCGCCAGGAATCCCGGCCAAAGTTCATTTTCCGCAAGGACGAGCATCAGCGGTTTTGCGGTTTCCAAAAAGCGCTTCATTCCTCGCGGCGTATCCAGCGGAGCAATAGAAAGGGAGACGCCTCGTTGGGCAGCAATCGGATTCAAAAAAGATTCGACTTCAACCTTTTGCGTCGTAATTAAAATCGGCGGCAAATCCGAACACTCTTCGGTCAAAATTTTGGCTAGTCCAAGGAGCATCTTGCATTCCCCGAGGCTCGCTCCGTGCATCCACAGACACGGACCTTTTGCAAACGGTCCATCCAGGCGTTCCGCAATCCGAAACTTTTCATCCAGCGGAGCGACCTTGCTCGCCATGCGGGCCACGGCACCGACAATATTCCGAACGATTTCCAAGCCAACCATAAGGACCTTAAAAATTCAATGCGAACGGCAAATCCAAATGCCGACGCAACACAAGCAGAAATGTATAAAACAAAAGCCAGAACCATGTCCAGCGATCGCTCCAAAGTACATGACGGAACTTCTGCTTTTCATTCGATGCAAGCGTTTCCGGCATGCCGCTCTTCCCATTCGGGAAGAACATCGGCGTTTCGCTTTTCCAGTCGAGAAATGCCTGCCCGAATTTTTCCATCAAAAAAACGTCTTCGGATTTGGCGAGGGCGATTACAAACAAAGTAACGGCAAAAGCCAAGAAACCAGAAGCCGCACTCACGCCAAGATGAAACAGGATAAACGCAAAGCAAAAGCACAGGTTCGACAGATACAGCGGATGACGCAGCTTTGAGTAGATTCCAAAAGTTACAAGCTCCGGGGCGGATTTTTCCCTTCCCCGCGAATGTTCCCCGATGACGCGACGCGCTTCTAGTCGCAAGACAACGCCTAGCAGCGCAAGGCAAATCGCCGACAGGGAAATCCGTCCCGCCTCATACGGAAAAGCCCAAAGAATCAGAGCGAACACGCCCAGGATCTCTCCGCGAAACCGATAGAGCCGTTTCATCGCAAAATTTCCATTTTAGAAAAATCCAGGATTTCAAAGCGACTTTTCAGAGCATCTCCAACCGGCTCGTGCGACGCGAGAAAAATCCACTTCCCGTAAAATTCCGCACATTCCAGAAAGCACTCCAGAATCGGTTCCCGTTCCCGTTCGGCGATAAAGGCGAAGGGTTCGTCAAGCAGGATTATTTTCGCCGGAGACGAAAGCGCCCACAAAAGCGCAATCTTCGCCCGTTCACCGCCAGAAAGTCCGCGCTTTTCGAGCAGCCTTTCCGCAGACAGCAAGTCCATCATTTTCAAAAAAACGTCATCGCCTAGAAACGCCTGAATCCGAGGCGACAGAATTTTTATGCCCGGCAAGATCAAGTCCTGCGAAACGGAAAAAATCCCATTTTTCGCAAGCTCTTTCGGCAAGAGGATTCTCCCCGAAACAGGCTCTTCCATATCGGCGACAAGCCGCAGGAAAGTCGACTTTCCGCTGCCATTCGGGCCTTGCAGAAGAACGTGCCTTTCCGGCAAGAGCGTCAGACTCAAGTCTTTAAAAACAAGTTTACCTTGTGCGGGACTTCCATAGGAAAAGCAGACATTCGAAAAAGCAAGCGAATTTTCCTCATGAAAATTTTTCCCACGCCTCCGAGGTTCCTCTTCCAAATCCTGCAACGAGTTCAGCGCACTTTTCGCGAGCCGAATCTGGGGAAGCAGCCGAGCGCACTCCTTGACAGGCTTGTAGCAAAGGAACAGGGCGGAACAATACAGGACAAGCCCTTCCGCATCCAGGCGCCCCGAAAGAATCATCCAGCCGCAAAAGGCGAGAACAAGGACAACCGAAAGCAGCGAAAAGGTTTCCATCCCCTGGGAAAGCGCCGCTTTCCGAACGCCGACATCCAGACCGGATTCAAGCACCGCGCGAACCGAGCGGCAAATCTTTTTCCCGATCTGCGAAAGCTCCTCATCGGAACTCCACAGCCTGTAAAAACGTTTCGCCTCTTCCACGCCGAAGCGAAGGCTTCCGCGGAACGCCATTTCCCCTTCCACCGAGGGTTTCAGCCCATGCAGTCTTCTCTGCACAAAGGAAACGATCGGAAGCACGATGAGCAGCACCGCGAACGTAAGCCCCGGCGAAATAAAGAACAGGACGGGCAAGAAAACCAGGAGCTGCAAGACGGCCTGCAACGCGAGCATCAGGGTTTCTGCGCTAAAACTCACGACGTGCACCGCGTCATACGCAACCATTAGGCGTTCTTCGCTTTTTCTTCCTTCGTGGAAAAATTTCGGTGCAAGCGTCCGCAGCCGCCGAGCGAACCACAGGAGAAGCCCCGTTTCCAGCCTCCGGCACATTTTCTCGACCGAAACGCCGCGCAGATAGGAAAGCCCCCATCGCAAAACGACCAGCAAGACCGTCCCCGAAAGCCAAACACCGATCGAAAAGTTCGCTTTCTTCCCCAGAATTTCCATAAAGAGGCGAATCGCCCCCAAAAGCGACGCATCGGCCAGACTCGCGAGCAAGACAAGCGGAAAAAGCCGAAAAAAAGCCTTGCGAAGATTCTTTTTTAGCCAATCGGAGGGATTCATGGGCTTTAAAAATAGAATTTTAAACTTTCCCCCTTGACTAATGCAAATACTTTCCTATATTTGGCACATCTAAGCGATGCCCCTATCGTCTAGAGGCCTAGGACATGGGATTTTCATTCCCAGAACATGGGTTCGAATCCCGTTGGGGGTATAAAAAGGTTCGTTGCAAAAGCAGCGGACCTTTTTTGTTGTCCCTCGAAATTTCCACAACCATCTCGCCAAGTAAACGTTCGTTTACTATTTTTGTAAACGGTCGTTCACCTCATCGTTTAAGCAAGAGAATGAATACAACCAAGGAAAAAATCTTATCCGTCGCGCTTAAGCTCTTTTCGCAAAATGGATTTGCGGCTGTTTCCACAAGCGATATTGCAAGCGAGCTTTCGCTCACCAAAGGCGCCCTCTACAAGCACTTCAAAAACAAGCGGGACATTTTCCGAGCCATTTTGAAAAAGATGGAAGAGGATGACGCGCAAAGCGCAAGCCTTTTTTCCATGCCGGAAAAATCTATCCAAGCAGATCCCGAAGCCTACGACAAAGCTTCCGTCAAGGCTTTTTTTGACTTTACACGGAACCGGTTCGCCTACTGGACAGGAAACGATTTTGCGGTTAAGTTTCGTCGAATGCTCGTCCACGAACGGTTCGCCGACAAGACTTCCGGGAAACAGTTCCAGCAGTATCTTTGCGCGGGACCCTTTGGCTATACCCGGGACATTTTCCAATCGCTCGGGTTCAAGCATCCGGATAAACTCGCCCTGGACTTTTTCGCTCCGATATTTTTCCTCTACAGCCTAAGCGACCATTCCAAGCAAAAAGACAAAATCCAGGAACTTTTCGACCTGCATCTGCAGGAAATGGAGAAAAAAATCAATGGACAAATGCATCATCCGAAATGAAACGCCCGACGATTACCGCGAAGTCGAACGCCTTACCCGAAAGGCTTTCTGGAACGTCTATCGCCCGGGATGCCTCGAACATTATGTTCTGCACAATTTTCGAACCGACCTCGACTTTATTAAAGAACTGGACTTCGTCCTCGAACGCGAAAAAAAAATCATCGGGCATGTTATGTTCGCTCGTGCAAAAATCCAGTGCGACAACGGCGAACGGATTCCTATCATGACGTTCGGTCCCATCTGCATCGACCCGAAGTTCCAGCGCCAAGGATTCGGCAAGAAGCTTCTGGACTTTTCGACGGAACGCGCAAGGGAACTCGGCGCGGGCGCTCTTGCGATTTGCGGAAACATCGCCTTTTACGGCAAAAGCGGATTTGTTCGCGGAAAGGAAAAGGGCATCCGATACGCCGACGATCCCGACGCCGACTATTTCCTCGTCAAGGAGCTTTCAAAGGATTTTCTCGTCCAGGTAAGCGGCACGTTCCGCGAACCCAAAGGCTATTTCGTGAGCGAAGCCGACGCCAAGGAATTCGACCGGCAGTTTTCCGAAGACCTAGATTAAACTCGCTTTCTAGTTTCCGGCTTTCCGGAGAATCTTTTCCCTAAGTTCCTTGAGTTTCCAGCGGGTCCGCTTGTCTTCCACCAGAAAATCCGTGCGAACACCCCGGTCTAGCGCCTTGTCCACAAACCGCAATGCCTCGCCGTAGCGCTTCTGGTCGAAGCGTAGCTCCGCAAGAAAAAGCATCGTGTTGATGTCCTTCGGGTTTTCCTCGTGCGCCATCAGCAGGTACTTTTCGGCAAGCTTCTTGTCTGGCCAGTTCAGGAAGATGGGAATATAGGGCAAAAGCTGGTGCGCGCGGCCGAGGAACTGGTAATTCTTCGCTTTGAGAGAAAGGTCCCGGACTTTCGCGGCAGCGCCTTCCTTGACCGCCTGGAGCGCCCCGTATTCGTTCGCCCACAGCGAAAGATTCTGCGCATAGAGCGATGTGATTTTCGGATTGTCCGGAAACTTCGCATGCATCTCCTCGCCAAACTTCTTGGATTCGGCAAAGAGCTTCAGCCGGGCCTTATGGTCAAAGACCGCATGGCACCCCTTGAAATAATAGGCATAAAGCAGTTTTTCCGCAGCGGTTTCCTCGACGGCGGAATCTTCTAGCGCACGCTTGTAGGCGGCAATCATCCTCTCGACGACAGCGAAATCCGCATGGTCGTTCTTTGAATGGAGCGCCCGATTTTCGAACCAGTAGTTACCGCTATCCAAATCGCTGTTTGCTATGGCAAAGCCAAACGACAAAAGCAAGAGGCATGTGTAGCGAAACATTTTCTTCAGGTCAGATTTTCCACGTCTGGAGAAGTCGATTCACAGCGGCAATTCGCGTCTTTTCTTCTTCGATTCCATGGAATGCCTTGAAAAGAAGGTTGCGATATTCCATAAGCGCAGTACGAATGATGACTTTTTCTTCTTTTGTAAGCATAGTAGATATAAGCTAGAAATTTTCCTTCGAGACCAAAAGTTCTTAATTATTGTTTTTTGCGTTTTGCGAACTTTCCCGTGAAATAGTCCTGCTGCCGCGTTGATCCCAACACGGCGTGCCATAGCGGACTGTCCGGCTTGATTTTCCGACGCTCGCTCACGGCAAAGTCAATCGGCACATGGGTGAACTTTTCGTTCATGCTGCCGACGACCATGTTTGTCTTGCCCGCCATCGCCGCATGGACAGCGTTTTCCGCCAGCTGGTAACAGAAAATCGCATCGGTTCCCTTGGCGGGAATGCTGCGGACCATATAGCTAGGATCAAAATACTTGATGTTGATTTCTGTCCCGATCTTCTTGAAATGCTCGTCGATCTTTTCGACCAGATAGTCGCCGATGTCGTACTTGAGGATATTTCCCGAAGCGTCCTTTCGCTGCGGAAGCCCCTTGAACAAATGCTGTCCCGCGCCTTCGGCAACGACAAGAACCGCATGCTTTTTGCCGATCGCGTAGCGGTTTTCGAGCGCATTGAAAAGTCCGCCCTCGCCTTCGAGCTTGAACGGGACTTCGGGAATCAGGCAAAAGTTCACAACCGTCGTCGCAAGCGACGCATCCGCGGCGATAAACCCGGAATCGCGTCCCATAAGTTTTACCAATCCGAGTCCGTTGAACGCGCCGTTCGCTTCGCAGTGGGCGCTCATGATCACGTTGCATGCGGCAAGGACAGCCGTTTCAAACCCAAATGTCCGATCGACCAGGTTCAAGTCATTATCGATAGTCTTGGGAATCCCGATGACCGAAATGGGCTGTTTGCGACGCTTGATTTCCTTGGCTATATCCCGCGCCCCGCGGAGCGTCCCGTCACCGCCGATGCAGAAGAGCATGTTGATGTTCAGACGCATCAGCGTATCGACCATCGTTTCGGAGCTTTGATCGCCGCGCGAGCTTCCGAGAATCGTTCCGCCGTCTTCCTGGATATTATCGACAATATCCGGGTCGAGGATCTGCGGAGCGTATCCGTAATCGGGATTGAGACCGCGATAACCGTATGGGATCCCGAAAATGTTCCGCACGCCGTAATCGAACCACAGAACGCGGACAAGGCTCTTGATGACATTGTTGAGGCCCGGGCAGAGACCGCCGCAGGTGACTATCGCCGCACGCGTCCACGAAGGGTCGTGATAGATCATCTGCCGAGGACCGGCCGCTTCGAGGGACGGAATAGGCGTTCCCGCCTTGATAAACTTTTCGATTGTCGCCACATCCGTTGCAAGACTGACCCGCTTGGAATCATCGACAAACTTTAGACCTTTCATCGGCGAGAGCAGCGTGCACTTGCCAACCGTTTCTATCGAAAGGTCATACTGGTCGGGATTTTCAAGAATGTCTTCCTTTGTCATAGACGCCTCGTGTTTCTCTATAAAATCTAGAAAACGAACATGCCGGAAACTAGATGTTCAGGAGTGGCAAATGCAGCTTCGTCCGAAGCCCCGGATTCGCGTTTTCGATTTCGATTTTCATATTTGTCATGTCGCAGAGCTTCTTGACCATCGAAAGCCCGATGCCTGTCCCCGCAGTCGTGCGGGTCATCTCGTTTCCGATGCGGTAAAACTCCTCGAAGACGTGCCCCATTTCCTTGGCGGGGATTCCCGGACCGTAGTCTCGGACGACAAAATAGACGTCGTCTTCCCGGACGCGGAGTTCGAGGACAATCATCTTGTAGGCGCTTTCCCGGGCGAACTTGAGCGAATTATCGACAACATTCATCAGGACCTGCATCACGGCATCCTTGTCGAGCGTAAGTTCCATGTTGCAGATGTCGCTCGTCACGGTCAAATCGAAACCGTTCTTTTCGATGTTCTGCGTGTAAGTGGCGACAAAGGTGTCGAGAATCGTCTTCGGGTTGATTTTCGTAAACTGCACATTCCAGTTTCCGCGTTCGAGCTTCGAAAGGTTCAGCACATTCTGGATCAGCCGAGAGAGCCGTTCCGTTTCGCTCACGATAAGCCCATAATACTTTTGCCGTTTCGTCTCGTTGGCGACCCAGGAGTTCTGCAAAAGTTCCGCGTACATCCGAATGGCCGTAAGCGGCGTCTTCAGTTCGTGGCTCACCGCCGACACAAAATCCTGCCTCTTGTTCGCTAGGCGGATCTGGCTACGCGTCGAACGATAGACCGCGATGAATCCGCCGAGAATCGCTCCGCAAATCACAATCCCGATGAGGATTATCAGGGCGCGCCCCATCCCGGAACTTTCCTCCGTCAGATAGACCGAAAGGAACATATCGTTCAGCGGAAACTGCAGCGGCACATCGAGGAGCATCCCGCGGGTATTTTTCCTGTCGCCGAAAACGACATAGGGAACGTCCTTCGTCCCGAATTCCAGCGCAAAACCCTGTTCCGTCGGATTGAACTGCATCTCGTTGAATACAAGCTTTTCCAGGTAGGGGCGCAAGCGGACCGCATAGCCCTGGATAAACTGCTCGTTGTTCCGCCAGACGTTCCGGTAATAGACGATATAGTTCTGGTTGAACTTTGCCTGGAACGGGTCGATTTCCACTTCGAGAATCGTCGGATTCGGGATGGAATCGTCATCCTGCACCACGCCTTTCTCGGAGATGCGGCGGATACGCGCCGATTCCACGTCGAAAAGGAAGCTCTCCGTCTGCGAACTCTGCTCGTAGCGCCGCTGAAACTTCTTGCTTTCGTTCAGCTTCACCGCAAGCGTCAGGTTCTTTCCGTAAAGGCGGTCGAGACTGTCCTGCGTATTCGCCTGGACCTGCGTCCGGCTGCGGCCTTCGTTGTGGATTCCAAGCTGGTTGAGAACGTTCCGGATGCTGTCCCGCACGATTTCACGCTTGGCACGGTCCTCGACCGGAATCTTTTCGAGAATGCCGTCCGGGAGAACAGGCGTATGCATATCGTCGTCCGGATCGAGCTGGAAAAATCCGATCATCCCGCTGCCGTAATGGCTGCGGATAGGCATCTCCGCGAGCTTCGATATGGTCACTTCCTCGCCGCCGATAATCGAAACCGCCCGGATAAATCGATATTCGGAATAGGAACGCTGCTCCTCGATCGCAAGGTCGTCATAAATCCGCTGGTTCAGCATCTGCAAGATGAAATACGACTGTTCCTTGTAGGCATACTGGGACTCCGTCCGGAGATTCCGGTAGGAATTCACCAAAAGGAGCACGACGGGAACCGCGATGACCAGAAAGAGAAAAGTAAAAATCAGCTTGAGCCGATTCATCAGTCCGGGGTTTCGCGCAGCTGGTAGCCCTCACCGCGGAACGTTACCAAAAGACGCGGATGCGACGGATCGTCCTCGATTTTCTTGCGGAGCTTCGTGATGTGGATATCGACCGTGCGCGTATCGACCGTTTCCGCATTTTCGTAGCCCCAGACTTTGTTCAAGAGTTCCGCCCGGGGAACCGCCCTGTCGCGGTTGTTCCAGAGGTATTCGAGAATCTCGATTTCCTTGCGGGTGAAAGAAAGCTTTTCCGCACCGCGGAGACCGCTGTATTCCCGGAAATTGACCCGCAGATTTCCCGCGGTAAACCGGCTGTCGCCTTCCATGGACTGGAACGAACGGCGGAGAACCGCTTCGATCCGGGCGAGAAGCATCGGCACGGCAAAAGGCTTCGGCACGTAATCGTCCGCCCCGTATTTGAGGCCGTCGATGATATCCTTGTCCGTATTCTTCGCCGAAAGGATGATGATGGGAACGTCCTTGTCCTGTTCGCGGATCTTGTCGCAGACGGTGAATCCGTCCATTCCAGGAAGCATCAGGTCGAGCAGTATCAGCCCGTATTTGCCACTGAGTCCTTCCGAAAGCCCGGAAATGCCGTCCGCCACGTGCTTGACATGGAATCCCTGGAATTCCAGCAGATCGACCAGTCCCTCGGCGATAGCGATTTCGTCTTCGATGATGAGAATCGTAATACTTGAATTTTTCCTATCCATGCAAGAAGCTCCGAAAATTAAAGGGCAAAGCCGACGCCCGCTTCGAGGACAAACGAAGACGCATCAATTTCATCATCGTAATCGACACCGAAATAGTATTTGCCGTTTACGTAGGCGGCGACAGGGATAATCGGGAGTTTCGCCCGGACGCCCAACAGAATGTGCCCGCCGAGGTTCGTATTCAAGCCGTCATCCTGCAATTTCGACGAAATCTTGTCCGAAAGTTCCTTTGTCTGGTCCACGGTCATCGTCCCGGTCGCGAGAGCATCTCTTAGTTCGCCGCTCAGCACGTCCATGTAGCCCTTGATAAATTTTGCGCTCATCACGGGAGTGCTCAGGTAATAGGTGAGACCGCCGCCGATATAGGGCCGGATGATCGGAAGCCACGTAATCGGGTAAGTGATGGAAAGGTCGCCGTTCATCGCCACGAACTTCGGAGTGGTCTTGCCAAAAGGAACGCCGTCGAATTCGAGTTCGATATCCTGCTCCACGACCTTGCCGTCTAGACCTGTCACCGTCATCGTGGAACTGTAGGAACCCCACGCCAGATTGTAGGTCGCTTCGACATCGATGATCGGGAGAATATCGACCCAGAGCTTGAGACCGAAGCCCTGCATTCCGCTGAACGACCCGTGCCGGTATTCAATCGACGAACTGAGTTCGCCCGTTCCAAAGCTTCCGACGCTCTCGTTCTTTGTCTTGTCGAGGCTCGTGCCAAAATTCGGCGCATAGTGGAAACCCAGACCGATGATGGCAAATGACGGGGAAACGCAAAGGGCAAAAGCCGCAGCGAGCAATTTCAGATTCATTCCAAACTCCTTGAATTTTTACCCCCAAACTACATAAAAAAAAGGAAAAACGGACATTTTTAATTTTTGGGGAATATTCCTTTGGATTTTTTAAGGGAAATAGGCCGTTTTGGGATACGCCTACCCGGCGAGGGGCAAGGTAGGGGGACCATTCCGAGTTGCGAAAGGCCAAGGTCCCCCTACCTTGCAACCACCCCCAGGGCCACGCTGTCCAATGTTATTCCCCGACACGCTACGATGTCATTCCCGTGTCCCATTTCCATCAATCCATTCACACGACTCTTGATTCAAGAATCTCCTTGATTTTTGGCCATTTGTCCTGGATAAATTTTTGATATCTGGAAAGCGCATTTTCTAACATTTCATCGGATAATTCGCCATACGGAACATCACGGATGAAAAAGATATGAAAAGTTGTTTTCGGGACGGATACATCATATTCCCCGCCTAAAATTTTTCTGACAGCGGAATAGACTTCTCCCGGTCGAAAGTATCGACTTCGATGCAAAAATCCATCCGAATTTTTTTTTGCATTGATTGCTCCATACCAAGACCAATACTTCATCGAATGAAAGAAATGGCCTTTCGTATCGGGCACCTTTGAATTATGAATGAGATGCCGGTCGCAGTATTTTTCAACAAATGCATTCACCTGTTCGATATTTTGAATCGGCATTTAGCCTCCTTGGATTATTGGTTAATTTATGTATAAGACTAGTCTTTGATGCAACGGATGGGGTATTTATAACTACCTATTGGATCATAATGCCCCCAAACATCAGTACTTGAAATAATTATCTCTAACAAACGGTAATCATTTTTAGATGTTGTTGTCAAAAATAGTGATTCAACATTCTTTTTCCTAAATTCTGAATTCAAATAATAAAAACCAGAAGGTATCGCGGAAAAGCCATAGACATCATCATTCCCCCATTCATTATAACATTCACTAACTAGTTTTGATGCAATTATTTCTGAATTTGAAAAAGCAACACCCATTCCATCAACTAGACCCTCGGTCTTCTCAATTTTTCCGTTATTTACATATTCGAACAAAGCAATGAAATTCTCTTCACTGGGAACATGCCATCCTTCTGGGCAAATTCCAGCGAGAGGCGCTGTATATAATTTTCCATAAATTTCACAATTATTATCAAGGTTATCATAACACAAAGTATTTTCTTTTTCATAGTTCAAATTCTGCGCCATCCACACCTGTTCCCCAATCTGGATGGTCCGATACACCTAGCTATCGCGGACATCCAACAGTTCGCCATACTTGCCGGCGGCGAGCATTTCCTGGTTCAGGTATTCGGTCGTCACGCATTTGTAAACGGAACAGTCGTAATGCCCGGAAACTTCGACGGAACTGGAACTTTCCACATTCTTCGACGAACTGGAATTTTCTGCGCCTTTTGACGAACTGGAATTTTTGGCGCTGCTTGACGATTCGGGTTTGTAGTCATCCCACTTGCTGTCGGATGTCGCGGAACTGCTGGATTTCACATCGTCGGATTCGATGGTGCCGTAGATGTTGTAGCGACACCACTTGCCGTTGCTGCAAATGAGCGTGACATGTTCCTCTTCTACAAACGCCCTTTCTTCTTCATGCTTCTCGGTGCAGTTCGGCAGGCCGTCAGCGCTTTCCGAAACGTCCCCTAGGTAACGCCACGACTTTGCGATACAGAGATAGACCGCGTTTTCCTTTTTTACGAAACTGGAATCGTTCTCGTTTTTGTCCGTGCAATTCGGCAGAGCGTCCTTCGACGATACCGTATCCATGTAGGTGATTTTCTTTTTCCACGCCCCGTCTTCGCAAGCGTACAGCGCATGTTCGTTCGTAATGTAGGCGGAATTCCCTTCGCGCTTCGTCACGCAAGCGAGGAGATCGTCGACTCCGGGTAGCGTGTCCGTCAGGGCGCGGAACTTTTTCCACTGTCCGTCTGCGCAGCGGTAAATCGCGCTTTCCGCTTCCACCTTGACCGTGTCGCCTTCGACTTTTGCCGTGCAGTTGGAAAGATCGTCCAACGTTTCAACCGTCGGCGTCGGCGCGGAAACAAAGGTCCATTTGCCGTTTTCGCATTTATACGTGGAACTATCTTCCGAGACAAGGGCCGTTTCCCCTTCGCGCTTTTCCGTGCAGTTGGGCAAATCTTCCATGGCGGAAACGCTCATATCGGGCTTTGACACGTCGCTTGCGCCAGAAGAACAAGCGGCAAGAACGAGCGAGACGCCTCCTACCAGGGCAAAGCCTTTCAGAGACTGGGGAAAACTTTTTACTTCGAATACTTTATTAGCCATGGTGGCCTCCTTCGGTTGTTTTCTGCCACGAATGGATTTACTTGACGATGAGAATCTGCGTCTGAAAACCATGTCAATCCTTCACGCAGCGGACGGAATAACCTCTATTTTTATAGTCTGGACCCCGATTTAATTTTTCTTGCGCATAAATCACAGCCATCATTTCTACCAAAGAAGCTTGAGTCTCCGTAGAACTCGTCCATTCACCATGAAAACCGACCCAGCCATCAAACCCCGTAAACTTTTTCCCGCCTACCGTTACCGATTCCGATTGGACGTAGTTGTCTCCCGGAAGTCCCGCCCAGCCGAAAAGGTCCGTCCCCAGCGTGATGCCGTTGTATTCGTTGTATTGGATGTTTGTCGAATCCTGCCGCCACAGATAACGCGCCTTGAGGCTCGTGCCAACGCCCTCCGCGCCGTTGTGCGCATCCACGTAGTCGCCAAGGGTGGCCCATTCCGCATCGCTCGGCAGGTGGAAGCCCTCGGGGCAGATGCCTCGGTGCGGAGTCCCGATCATCCCTTCCTCGGTCAATCGGCTGTTGTAAGCGCTGTCGAAGCCCATCGCCGCGCTCCACGTGTAGAGCCGCCCGTAGGTCTCGCAGAACGCGAGCGAGTCGTAGTAGCAGTGCGTCTGCCCACGCAGCGTGGCGTCCGAGGAGTCGTAGAAGTCCAGGTTCTGAGCCATCCAGACCTGCGAGCCTATCTCGATCGTGCGATAGACCTTGTTATCCCGCGCATCCAAAAGCTCGCCGTATTCGAAAGCGGGGTTTAGGTAGGCGGTCGTCACGCAGTCGTATTCCGAACAGCTGAAATCCCCTTCGGGGACCTTCGCAAGACCGTCCTTGCCGTCTGCGCCATCCTTCCCATCCTTTCCGTTCAGGATTACTCCGACGGAATCTCCTCCGCAGACGATCCTGTAGCCCGAGCCATCGTCCAGCGCCTCAGCGGTACAGCTAGAACCGTCCAGCCCAAGAACCGTGTCGATGACGACAAGCGTGTCGGATTTCGAGACGACGAGCGTATCCACCGATGAGGTTCCGTCCTTGCCGTCGAAGCCGTTCTTCCCATTCAAAATTGTCCCGACCGTGTCACCGCCGCAAACGACGACGATCCCCTTCGCCGTGGAATCCGCTGTGCATCCCGAACCATTCTCACCGTCCCTGCCGGCGGAACCGTCCTTGCCGTTCAGCGTCGCCCACACCGAGTCCGCACAATAATAAACCTTCGCCGAATCGGTCGCATAGAGCATCTCGCCGACATTTCCCGCCGTGCATTCCGGCAGTTCGCCGAAGCTCGCCACTTGTCCGATGCCCGCCCGGCCCGCCATGTTCACCTCCGTTATGTCGTCCCCGCAGGCGGAGAGAAGCGCCGCACCAGCGAACGGCAGAAGAAATTTTACAATTAGATTTTTCATCGCATGACTCCTGTCTTCTGATGGGCGGCGAGCCACCTAATGCCCGCCATCCCTTGAACATTTGAAGTTATTTCGCATTCACCCGGACGGAATGGTTCCCGATGCGGACGATGTAGCTCCCGGCCCGGGGTGCGGAAATCGTCATCTCCGAACTTTCAATGCGACCCTTGGCGAGAACCTTTCCCTGCAGGTCGAAGAGAGCGTAAGATTTGCCGACCGGTGCGGCGTGAATCTGGAAGTTCCTGCCCGCAGCGGTGACGCTCCATGTGGGAGTGGGGAGGTTCGCTACGAGGGCGTCAGAGGGTTCTGGCGGACAGGAAGACGGCTCACAATAGAACGCATATACAGTTTGATCCTTTGAGAAAATGGTCGTTTCATTTACCTTTACGCCATTGTCTGCGTACCAGCCAAAGAATAACTTTCCCTCAAGAGGTTCGGGATTTTCCGGGAAAGAGATCAAGCCCTTATAATTTGTAAAGCGATTGCTTGTCGCGCCGCTATCATAGAAAACCACTTTGTAGATGGGTTTATGAAGCGAATCCGCAAAAATCGGATAGCCCACACTATTTCGACTCCAGACACCACTGTGCGCAGAATCGCCATTCGTGGTGTTGAGAACCCAGGCGAAGCGGTCGCTTTGCATGTCAGAAGTGTGCCACCCCAAATTCGGAGCAATTGTGGATTTACCCATTAGGATGTCGGAATCATAATAACAGTTGGTTACCGTGTTGGAATAGCTACCAAGAATTATACCAGCAGACGCACTGTCTGCCACACTAAAACTGTTGAGCATTATAGCGTTCGAGTCTGCACTAAGATCTAAACCAACAAGTCCACCGCCCCCTAAGCTACGACCTAAATTTCGACAATCCATCACCATTCCCTTATTCCAACCGACAATGCCTCCGCCGCCGGACTTGCTACCAGAGACTGTGCCGCTGTTCGTGCAGACACTAACAATTCCTGTTTCTTCATTCCACCCCACAACGCCACCAGGCTCGCCGGAGGAGATTGAGCCGCTATTTGTGCAATCACTAACCGAGCCTTCATTCTCACCAACGATGCCGCCGGACTCGCCACCAGAGACTGTGCCGCTGTTCGCGCAAACGCTAACAATTCCAGTTTCTTCATTCCAACCGACAATGCCGCCGCCGGACTTGCTACCAGAGACCGAGCCACTATTAGTGCAACCACTAACCACCCCTCCATTACGGCCCACAATGCCGCCTCGATAGAGGTTGCCAACAGAGACAGTACCGCTATTCGTACAACCACTGACAGTTCCCATATTCCAACCAGCGATACCACCCGCAGATGATCCGCCGGGATAACGAGAAACCAGCCCCCTATTCGTGCAACCAATCACTATTCCCTTATTCCAGCCTACAATGCCACCAGAATAATCACTGCTATGCCCCAAGTCAGCCACATTCTCGCAGAGTTCAACCCTTCCTTTGTTAAAAGCGACAATTCCTCCTACATAATAACCCCCAAAAACAGAAGTCTTAGCAGCTTTCACATTTTTTATTATTGCTTTCTCACCTGCCACCCCAAAAATTCCGGAGAAATAAAGCTGCTCGCTATACAACCCGCAAATCGTCCGGCCAGCTCCGTCAAAGATTCCGTTGAACATCGTTAAGGAATCCTTACCTATAGGCGTCCAACTCAAGGTACTAATTTCGCTCGTGTCGTCCATGAAATGGATGTCGTTCGCAAGGATCGCATTGATTTCCGACGCGCCTCCATTCACCTGTTCGGCAAACCAAGTCAATTCCTCGGCGCTTGTAATCACGTAAAAAGCCTTGCCGTCGATGTTCTTCGTATTTTTCGGCACGCTTGAAGAACCTGTCCAATCCGCAGCATAAAGCGAAGCGGCCAAGCAGAAAAACAGGGTTAAAGTCCACTTAGAGCTTATCCCTAAATAGCATTGACTTTCCTAAGGGCAATGATTCCTGCGGCAAGGTGCAGGAGTGCCATGTAG
>CAKUXP010000022.1 GCA_934700345.1 uncultured Fibrobacter sp.
ATGCAGGGCTGCCGCCACCGAAGTACAACTCCTTTTTTAGGTTCTTTTAACCGAAAGAAATTTTTACCTGCTTTTGGAATAAAATGTCTTGGGTATCTCAAACGGGCTGGAACCCTTGCAAATTGCAGGGCTGTGGCCATAATGGGTAAAATTTGCCTTTTTTTGTGATTTAAAAACCGAGTTGCAAAGAAAGGCGTTTCACTGTCTCCAGAGATGTAACATCGGCATTATGTTCTAAAATTTTTAAGCTATTTTCTTTTTTTGTTTCGTTGTGACCCTTTCAATATGCAAGTATTCTAGTTTTTGCAACTTTATACGAACATGCTTGGCAACGGCGTAGGGCATTTCCGGCTAAAATTATAAATGACGCTTGTCGCCGGACGCTGAGGCTATTGAGCAGGGCTTAAAAAATGTTTAATGTTAGCGATAGAAATCGTTTGACGTTGAACTTCAAATTTAGATGCCAAAATGAAGCCTTAGCTAAAAAATAGATTACGATTCGGAAAAATTAATTACATTTAGAGAAGATGGTTAAAAAAGTCGGCAATTTAGATGTAGTCGGTTGCCTTGAAAATAGAGGCGGTTGTTTCGCTTTTGTGCAAAAAGCGCTAAATTGGCATGACTTTTGCGAGGGTGGGCTGCTCGTCTGAGCAGTTCTGCTTTGATTCACTAAAAAATTCTCTAGACTTTTTTGTTCTCCGGGCGAAGATTCGCCATGACGGAGGTTTTTGTGCTTTGGATTTTTTCATCCATTCCATTAAGGAGTATCTATGCTTCAAGAACCTAAACTTCAAATGATTCAATTTCCCCATCCAATTCCGGAAGATAGCGCCGACATAAGAGGTGTCAAGCCTTGGAATCGAAGCGCTCATCAAAGAAATTTTATCGTTTCGCCGGGTGAGGCGATTGTCGCGAAGGGTGCCGAGCCAAAACGCTTTGAAAATATTTCCTTTTGGGGCGAATGGGAACCCGAAGCCAAAATTGTGGGGCATTTTTATAAATCCGATTCTCCGATTACGCCGAGGCGGTTGATTGCGCCTTTGTTCCCGAAGAATATGCCGCCGCAGCCTAGCGGAGATAAGTGCTGCGGGAATACCGATCCGTTTGTCTTTGGGGAACATTTTAAATATTCGAATTGCCTGCAGTATTTCAAAGGTCGCCCGAATCGCCTGCAATATCTTTCGGCGGGTTCGCTAATTCTATTTGGCGGAATTCGTCAAGGTGATTTTTGGCTCGATACCGTGTTTGTCGTAAAAGACGGGTTGAAATATAAGGGTTGCGATTGCCAAAATCAAGAGATGCAAGCCTTTTTGGGGGCGGATTATCCGTTCTTTCATGCGGCGACGCTGAAGCCGATAGCTGCATCTTCTGAGATGCAGGAGCGTCATTATACGCTTTATCATGGGCAGAATTGGTGGGAAAATCAAAATTATTTTTCGTTCGTTCCTTGCGATGTAAACGAGAGAGCCTTTTCCAAGGTTCGGCTGACTTCGGAAATGATCCAAAATTTGGGTAAAGGGACCTTAACTTTCAAAGTTTTGGGAGAATACGAAGAGCCTAACCCGACACCGCAAGCGGTCTGGGAAAAAATTGTGGATGAGGTCTTTGCTCAAGGATTTTCTCTGGGTGTACGGTTTGACAACGTTTTGTCGGATGCTTAAGGAGGCGAATCATGAAAATTTCGAAGAAAAAGATTGTGTGCGCATTGGCCGTTTTGTTTGCGTTTTTCTTTGCCGCTTGTAGCGACGATTCCGGTTCCGGAACGGGCGCAGGCTTTGCATCCGAAGAGGACGATCCGTCGTCTTATATTGCCGAAAAAATCGTTCCCATCAAGAATAAGACCATCAGCGGTTGCGGTTACGCGAGTGTTGGCTCGATTGTGTGACTATGAGCTGGAACTCGACGGCAAGACCTTTGCGCAGACGGGCAAGAGTTTTACGGGAAAGGTGGTGAACTATTTAGGCGAGTTTAAGATACCGAACGTGTCGCTGAAGAGCCAGTATGCCCTGCTCAAGGCGACTCCTCTAAGTGGCAATGGGGTGACGCTGACCGCAGTAACGGATTTGAGCAAACGCGAAAATGTAAACGTGAATATTTTGACGCACCTGGAATACGACCGCGTGCAAGCTCTGCTCGGCAAGGGGATGAACTTTACCTCTGCCAAGAAACAGGCAGGGCGCGAGGTACTGGCCGCTTTTGGAATTGGGCTTGAAGAAAACGTCGCCGCGGAAGACCTGGTCTGGTTCGGGAAAAGCTATGCCGATACGGCCCTTGAGGCGATTGGGAAGCTCTTGAGCACCGGGGAGGAAGAGGGTACACATCGAGACGCGGCGGATTTTGGTAGGTTGCTGGCGGAAATCGCCATTTCGATAGAGAAAAATGGGACATGGGGAGGGAGCGTGTCTGTAGCAGAAAGAATTGAAAATATTATGAAGAATTACTGGAATATATGGTGGAATGATGATCAGTGTTATTTTCGGCGTAGCTATGATGGTTACTCTGATTCTCGCAAGGTCTCTCTTCCTCCAGAAGCAAACATCTTGTACCAAATTTATGTTGCGTGGACTTCTACTGGGCAATTTTGTACACCTGCATTAGATGGAGAAGTTTTTGAGAAAAATTTTGAACTTTATGACGGGGGGGACGTAAGGTATATGTATTTTTGCAATGATGGTAAGTGGCGCTTTATTGGGAGGACGGTTCGTTACTCTGACTACTCTGACGGGTGGGATACTACTAACGTATGGTGCGATAATTTCATTGAAGATTTCAGCAGAGGCAAGGATGGTGAAATCAGAAAAGGTGATATAACCGATCTTGATTATAAATATGATGAGAAAATGGGAAAATGGCGAAGAATAGATTCGAGGGATACTTTATTTTCTACCGTGTGCACCTTAAACCATGTCGGTGAATTAATAGAAAATGTTGTTGGTACGGTAAGCTATGTTTGCGATGAAAACGGCTGGCGCCAAATAGCTGTAGCGGAAGAAAATTTTGGAGCAACGTGTACCGATAAAAATAGAGGGTTATGCAAGCAATTTAGCGATTCCGTTTTTTGTTGCGACTCGAGCGGTTGGCGAAAAGTGGATCATGCTTATGAAGAGGATGTGTTGGAAATTTGTACTTTGGACAAGCGTGGAAAAATAACGAAGGGTTTGAGCGGAGTAAGCTATATATGTGGCGGTACTTATGATGAACCTTCTTGTGTTGATATTTTTGGAATTGATACTTGTGATTATTTTTTTCAGTGGAGGCATGTCTCTAAATTTGATTCTTTGATTTTTCTCCTTGTGCGGGGATTAAACGCCTCTCCTGTATGATAGGCAAGAATGTAGATTTGCTATGTTTGTACTCAATATGGGTTGCTCGTGGATGTGTTGGTATCAGTACCGCTGATTCACTTAAACTCATTGATTATAGAAAATCTGGAGATATTTCCAATCTCATTTTTGGCACGGATTGTGATAGGATGGATGTTGAAGAATGTCCTATAGAAATCTGACCTAAGTTTCTAGCCCCCCAGGGAAAGAGCCTTTACGAACCGCTCTTTCCCTTTTCCTTTTTAATCGCTTTCAGTTCCTGCAGGCGGTCGGCGAGCTTTTTTTCCCGGCCATATTCGGTCGGGGTGTAGATTTCGGTTCCGGCGAGTTCTTTCGGGAGATGTTCCTGCGCGGAATAGGCGCCGGGGCTGTCGTGGTCGTAGCGGTAGCCGTTTCCGTAGCCGAGCTGTTCCCCGACCTTTGTCACGGAATTTCGGAACGCCTTTGGTACGGGGAGCGTCCCTGTCCGCTTGATAATTGCGTCCGCTTTCATTCCGGCGAGTTCCACGCTGTTGCTTTTCGGGGCGAGCGAAAGGTAAATGGCCACTTCGTCTAATCCGATAAGGCCTTCGGGAACGCCCATAAAATCGAAAGCTTCCCGTGCCGCTGTCGCGAGCAGGAGCGCATTCGGGTCGGCAAGTCCAATGTCTTCCATCGCCATCCGAATCAGCCTCCGGAGAATGAACCGCGGATCTTCGCCGCCCTGGAGCATCCGATGCAGCCAATAGACCGCCGCGTCGGGGTCGCTTCCGCGGATGGACTTGTGCAGTGCGGAAATCAGGTTGTAATGTTCCTCGCTCGATTTGTCGTAGCGGAGCGGCTTCTTGAACTGGATTTCTTCGAGGAGCGCGTTGTCGATCGTATGCCGGTCGCCTAGGTTCTTGGCAATCCATTCAATTTGGTTCAAGAGGAATCGGGCGTCGCCGTCGGCTTGCGAAACGAGCTTCTGGAGCGTTTCTTCGGAAATTTCGACGTCCCGGAGCAGGAGCCCGCGGGGATGTTCCTTGAGCGCGAGCCTTGCAAGGCGGGACAGGTCTTCGGGCGAAAGCGGCGCAAACAGGATGAGCTGGCAGCGGGAAAGGAGCGCGGAATTGACTTCAAATCCCGGATTTTCCGTCGTCGCGCCGATAAGCGTGACCGTTCCGTCTTCGACCGCCTTGAGAAGCGCATCCTGCTGGCTCTTGTTGAATCGGTGGATCTCGTCGATGAAGAGGATCGTGCCGCGGCCCAAATCCTCGTAGGTTTTCGCTTCGGAAAGGACCGACTTGATTTCCTTGACGCCGCATTCCACGGCGGAGAGGGCGACAAAGCGTTTTTTCGTGTGCAGGCGGATGACGTTTGCGAGGCTTGTCTTGCCGCAGCCCGGAGGTCCCCAGAAAATCATGCTGGGAACGTTGTCGCTTTCGATGCTCTGGCGGAGCATGCTGCGGTCGCCGAGTATCTTGTTCTGCCCCAGGAATTCTTCGAGGGTCGTGGGGCGGAGCCTTTCGGCAAGCGGTTTTGCGGTGAATTCGGTCATTTCTGTAGGATAATATAGCTTCTGTTTTTCGCCGCTGCCGGTGATGGTTCGAACTTGCGGTCGGTGAAGATTTTTGCTTCATATCCTACTAAAATGCTGAACGATTGAAACGATTTTTCGGGAAGTTTTGGGAAAAATCTTTCATTTTTGTGCTTTTGCCGTCCGATGTGTGCAAGCCCGGATTCTTATTTCTATCTTTTGCCGTGACATTTACGAGGTATCGTTCTATGGCAGTCGAAGCCCAAGAAGCCAGTTTTTTTACAACGAAACTTGACTTCATCGTCAACTGGGGACGAAAAAATTCCCTGTGGCCGTTTCCCTATGGCACGGCTTGTTGCGCGATTGAATTCATGAGCACGGAAACAAGTCCCTACGACCTTTCGCGTATCGGTTCCGAATATGTCCGCTTTACGCCGCGCCAGTCCGATGTTTTGGCGGTTCAGGGGACAATTACCTACAAGCAGGCCCCGATTCTCAAGCGTATCTACGAGCAAATCGCCGAGCCGAAATGGGTTATCGCGATGGGAGCGTGTGCGACTTCCGGCGGCGTCTATGACTGCTACTGCACGGTGCCGGGAATCGACAACATCATCCCGGTGGATGTCTATATCGGCGGTTGCCCGAGCCGTCCCGAAGCCTTCTTCGATGCGATGTTCGAAATCCAGAAGAAACTTTCCGACGAATCCTACATGAAGGAGCGGAAGGAACGCATCCGGGAACAGGTGGAGCTTTTGCGGGCGAAGACCGCCGAGGCGAAGCGCGAGCTTGCCGAGTATTCCCGCGAAAAGGCCGAAGAAATCAAGGAAAAGGCGAATCATCTCAAGGATTCCGTTATCCGCAAGGCTGAATTTTGGAAGGAGAATCCGTAATGGTCGCGTCCGATAATGTGAAGGAACCGATTGTCGCTACCCCGGAAGCGCGCAAGGCTTTTGAAGAATCCGTCTTGAAAAAGCTCGAAAAGTGGGGCGTATCCCGCTCCGAAAAAAATCCGTGGGGACTTACCGTCGTCGTTGGGCGTGAAAATTTGCATGAGGCCGTCGCGTTTATCCGGGACGATCTGAAGCTCGACATGCTTCTCGATATCGTCGGAGTGGATTATCTCGGGATGAAGGATTACGCCGGACCTCGGTTTGCGGTCGAGTATGTCTTGAAGAGCGTCTATGAGCCGTCTAGGCGTCTGGTGGTGAAGGTTCTCGCCGAAGAAGCCGACCTGAACGTTCCGACGATTTCGGACCTGTATCCGATTGCGAACTGGCAGGAACGCGAAGTCTATGACCAGTTCGGGGTGAATTTTGTCGGCCACCCGGACCTTCGCCGCTTGCTGAACCACGTGGAATTTGTCGGTCACCCGCTGCGGAAGGATTATCCGGCACACCGCCGCCAGTGGCTTTCGACGAACGATTATCTGTATCCGGCGCTTGAAAAGCGTCTGGAATCCAAGGGCTACCGCATTCTGGAACGCCCGAAGGAAATCTTGCCGAACGAAGTTGAATATTTGACAGGGAGCATCAGAAAATGAAGGTTCTCACTCCTGAAGGCGAAGAAAAAAACTTGATGGTGCTGAACATCGGTCCGTCGCACGGTGCGACGCATGGATGCTTGCGCTACATTACGGCTCTCGACGGCGAAAACATTGCGGCTTCTGTCGGTGAAATCGGCTATCTGCACCGCGGGTTCGAGAAGATGGCGGAACGCGGAACGTGGCAGCAGGTCTTGCCGCTCACCGACCGTCTGGACTACTGCTCGGCGATGATGAACAATTTCGCCTACTGTCGTGCCGCGGAACAGATGCTCGGCATCGAAATCCCGGAACGCGCCAAGGTTCTCCGCGTCATCGTGAACGAACTTTCCCGCATCGCGGACCATTTCATCTGTGTCGCAGCCGCTGCGCAGGACCTCGGTTCGACGACCGGTTTTTTTTACCTGTTCGATTCCCGCGAAATGACGATGCGCATCTGGGAAAAGCTGACCGGGGCGCGCCTCACGAACAGCTACGGGCGAATTGGCGGGCTCTACCGCGACACATACGAAGGCTTTGAAGAGGATGTCCTCGCCGTCTGCAAGCAGGTCGAAAAGAACCTGAAGGACGTTCATGCATGCTTTGACCGGAACCGCATTTTCCTTGATCGTACGGTCGATGTGGCAAAGATCTCCGGCGAACGGGCGATAGCCTGGGGCTGGACGGGTCCTTGCCTCCGCGCGACGGGCGTGGCGAGCGATCTGCGAAAGGACGAACCGTACTGGGATTATGAAACTTACGACTGGAACGTGGTGACGGGAACCCACGGAGATGTCTTTGACAGGCTTATGGTGCGCCTTGCCGAAGCGGAAGAATCCGTGAAGATTATCCGCCAGGCGTTGAAGCGGCTTGCGCCGGGACCGGTGAGCGTCGAGGATCCCCGCATCCGCATACCGTCGCACGAACGCGTCTATCAGGATATGGAAGCCTTGGCGGGAAGGTTCAAGAGCGTCTTCGAAGGCATCCGGATTCCTGCGGGCGAGTATTATTCCGGCTCCGAGACGGCGAACGGGGAACTCGGCTTTACGCTGGTTTCCGACGGCTCCGGTCATCCGTGGCGGGTCAAGGTCCGTCCACCCTGCTTTACGCAGTTTGCGGCTTTCCACGAACTGGTCGAAGGCGGTATGATTGCGGATTCCATCGCTTGCCTGTCGAGCATCAACATTATCGCGGGAGAATTGGACAGATGAGTCACGTTAAAGGCGCCTTTCACGACGTTGCCAATAATACGCTTGCCTATACCCACGGCCCGATCCCTGTTGAGACATTGCCGTCTCCTGCCGACCAGTTTGGGCATGCGAACCCGATTCAAACGCAGCCTTCCTGGGGAGAAATTGCTCCGCTTCTGGAAACTCCTGCCATCAAGGAACGCGTCTCGGATTTGCTTTCCCGCTATCCGGTAGGGCAGGGCGCGCTTCTCGAAGTCCTCTGGCTTGCGCAGGACGCTATCGGCTGGCTTCCGAACGAGGCGATTCGCTGGGCGGCGGATGTCTGCGGATGTTCCGCGGCGCACGCTTACGGCGTTTCGACGTTCTACACGATGTACAAGCATGTTCCGACCGGAAGGTTCCTCCTCCAGTTCTGCCACAATATCAGCTGTCACTTGCGCGGCGCTCCGAGTATTCTCGAATATGCGAAAAAGTCGTTGAATATCCAGAGTGGGGAAACGACTCCCGACGGTCTCTTTACGATTGTCGAAGTGGAATGCTTGGCCGCTTGCGGTAACGCTCCGGCGATGCTCGTCAATGACGACTATGCGACGGACGTGGAAAACGGCGAACTGGTCATGAAGCCCGGTGTGGGACTCACGCCCGAACGCTTCGACAAGATTCTCAAGTGGTGCTACGCCCGCGAGGAAAAGTTCCCCGGGAAAGAGCCTCCGCGCGAAGTTCTCGGCGGCATGGTGAAAGGTCACGGCGGGCACGCTGGTGCTCCCGGTGCCACGGCGAAACCCCAGGTCTCCGATTACGCTCCGCCGTCTCCGGTCTTGAACGTTGTCGCCCTTGTCGATGCGAACGGTGCGACGCTCACCTGGAAAGGCGCTCCGGAATTTACGGAACTGACCGTCGAAAAGAATGTCGGCGGAAAATGGTCCGAAGTCGGAAAGCCCGGAGTGAAGGATAAGCAGTTTATCGATTCCGAAGGACATGTCGGGGATGAATACCGGATGATTGCGGTGAGCGGAACTCGTACGGCGAAGCCCTCCCGCGTTTCGGTCGCCAAGGCTGCGCCTCCTCCCGAAGATCCTGCAACGCCGAAGAAGGTTGGTTGATCATGCAAGATTCGATGAAAGTTTGCACGGCGAATTTTGGAAAGCACGCCCAGGACATTGAAGCCTACAAGAAGCTCGGCGGCTATTCCACGATTTCGTCTTCCCTGTTCGAAATGTCCCAGTTCGAAGCGATCGACCGAGTCCAGCGTTCCGGTCTTCGCGGTCGTGGCGGCGCCGGTTTCCCGACCGGAATGAAGTGGAGTTTCGTTCCGCGCAATACGGGAAAGCCTGTCTATATTGTCGTCAATGCGGACGAGGGAGAAGGCGGAACTTACAAGGATCATTATCTTCTGCTCGAAGATCCGCATCGGCTGATCGAAGGCTTGATCATTGCAGGTTGGGCGCTCGGGGCGCGTTGCGCATACATCTATGCCCGCGGGGAATTTCTCCCGTGCATCGAGAGCGTAAACAAGGCGCTGAACCAGGCCTATGCCGCCGGATACCTCGGCGAAAACATCGGCGGAACGAAGTTCTGCTTCGACATCTTTGTCCACCGCGGAGCGGGCGCCTACATCTGCGGCGAGGAAACCGCTCTCATCAACTCGCTCGAAGGCCAGAAGGGGCAGCCTCGCTTGAAGCCTCCTTTCCCGGCTGTCGCCGGCGCCTGGGCGTCTCCGACTTGCGTGAACAACGTGGAAACGATTATGTCGCTCCCGTGGATTTTCTCGCATCCGGTGGAAGAATACACGAAGATGGGAACTCCCCGGGCTCATGGAACGAAAGTGTTCTGTGTTTCGGGAGATGTCAAGCGGCCCGGTATTTACGAAGCACCGTTGGGAACTCCTCTCATGGAAATGCTCACGAGTGAGGAATACTGCCAGGGCGTGATCGGAAACCTGAAGGGCGTAATTCCGGGAGGTTCTTCCTGTCCGCCGCTTCTCCCCGAAGAATGTGCAACGGCTACGCTTGACTATGAATGCATGGCTTCCCTGAAGACGATGTTCGGGTCGGGCGCTATCATCGTGTTCAACGATACGCACAGCGCAGTCGATATTCTGGACGTTCTCGGACATTTCTATTCCCACGAATCGTGCGGACAGTGCACGCCTTGTCGCGAAGGGACGGGTTTTGCCCGCCGCGTTCTCGATGCGATGATGAGCGGAAAAGGTCACGACGGCGACATTGAACTGTTGCAGGGAATCTCTGCGGGATTCGGCGGAACGACCATTTGCCCGCTCGCCCTTTCGCTCGGCGGCCCGCTGAATGTCTATACGCGGAAGTATCGTGCGGACTTTGAAGAATACATTGCGAAAAACCCGAATCATGCGGAACCCCGTATGAGATCGAACGTGCGTCTGGGAGCTTACTGGTAATCTTATGAGCAATCATTACAACATGCCCCACCTTCCGACAGCCGACAGTCCTCGTGTAATGATCGAGGTCGATGGCCAGAATGTGGAAGTTCCGGGCGATACGAACCTGCTCGAGGCCCTGAAAGCCGTGGGCATTGAAACGCCTCATGTCTGCTACCATCCCTATCTTCCGGTGTCCGGCAACTGCCGGCAGTGCCTGGTCGAAACGGAAGGCCCGCGCGGCAAGATGCTGATTATTTCCTGTTTCACGCCGGTGAAGGCCGGGATGAAAGTTTTCACGCCGCATTCGAGCGATCGCGTCAAGACGGCTCGTCGCGCAGTCTCCGAGTTCATGCTCCTGAACCATCCGCTGGACTGCCCGATTTGCGACAAGGCCGGTGAATGTACGCTCCAGGAAAACTATGTGGAAGCGGGCCGCGATTCGGGTCGCCTGTATCCCGAAGTCGGCAAGAACTACCACGGAAACCCGGATCACCAGTTTTACGATACAAAGGGACAGCTCCGCGGCGGAAAGCGTGTCGATATCGGTCCGCGGGTGATGCTCGACGAGGAACGCTGCGTCCAGTGCGACCGTTGCGTTCGGCTGATGCGAGATGTCTGCCACGATGAACAGCTCCAGCTTGCGGCCCGTGGCGACAGGACTTACATCACTACGTTCCCCGGAAGAAAGCTCGATCACGAATACGACCTTTGCGTGACGGACGTTTGCCCGACCGGTGCGATGACCGCGAAGTATTTCCGCTTTGAACAGCGCGTCTGGATGCTTTCGAAAACGGCGAGCGTTTCGATGGACGATTCGCTCGGTGCGAACATCTGGATTGAACACGACCACGGATTCATTTTCCGCCTGATGCCTCGCTGCAATCCGGAAGTGAACCGCACCTGGCTCTCGAATACGAGCCGTCTCGCTTTCCAGGAATTTTCGAAAGATCGCTTGCCTGCTGGAAATGTCGATGCGCTGAAGTCTGCGCTTCGGGGCGACGGAAAAATCGCATTTGTCTTGGGCGGTTCGGCGACAAATGAAGATGCTGCGGCTCTCAAGGTTCTTGTCGAAAAACTCGGCGACCGTGCCGAGGTCTTTGTCGGGACTTTCGCTCCGGTGAAGGAACCGGACGGCATTTCGAAGAGCGGCGATCCGGTGGCGAACCGCGCGGGATTTGCCCTGTTCGGCTTCACCAAGACGGCTGAAGAACTTTTGAACCGGGCTTCGGAGTTTAAAACGCTCGTGACGCTTTCCGCGGATTTGTGGGGAAGCGATGCGGCGAAGGCGCAGAATCTTGAAACGATTCCGAACCGCATTTCGATTTCGCCGAAGAACGATGCGACCGCGCAGAAATCCTCGGAGGTTTTTGGCGTAAACCATTGGTCGGAAGTAAACGGGACGATGGTAAACTCCCGTTCGATCCTCCAGAAGCTGAATGCGGCTCCGACGGCTCCCGAAGCGTCTCTTGTTCCGCTTTATACGGTTCTGTTCGCTCTGGCGGACGAAGATGTCCGGTGCGCTGCGAAGGCTTACAAAAGAGCTTCTGAATTTGCCCCGGTGCTTTCCAAGTTCTCTTTTGACGCTATCCATAGCACGGGCGAACTGCTCGATGGAGTTGCCGTATGATGGAAATTATCGATTCGAAGACATGGATTGAATGGCTCTTGACCATTGGAAAGTTCGCCTTTGCGTTCATCCCGGTGCTCTTTATCCTGCTCCTCATTCCGTTAGAGCGCCGCGGCGCGGGTTTCATCCAGGATAGGCAGGGACCGAACCGCTCCTATGTCAAGCTTCCTTTCTTTGGAAAGGTTCGCCTGTTCGGATGGGTGCAGAACGCCTGCGACGGATTGAAGCTTTTCTTTAAGGAAATGTATTTCCCGGCGGGTGTGAACAAGGTCCTGTTTGCGCTTGCTCCGGCGCTTCCGTTTGGGCTTACGCTCCTCACGCCTTGCGTTCTCCCGTATTTTGCGTCCTTGAACTTTTCGTTTGGCGATACGGTCGTGCATATTCCCGGTGCGAACGTGGATACGGACATCGGAATCCTCCTGATGTTCGGACTTTCCTCTTTGTCGGTTTTTGGCACGGTGCTTTCCGGCTGGGCCGCCAAGTCCAAGTTCTCCTTCTTGGGGGCGCTTCGCGCAACGGCGACGAGCATCAGCTACGAAGTCTGTCTGGGCCTTTCGATGATGGGAATCGTTCTTCTCGCGGGGACATTCAACGTGGAAGGAATCGTCTCCTGGCAGGAAACCCACGTTTGGGGATTCATCGCGCAGCCCGTTGCCTTCTTCTGCTTTTTGCTAGCGGCGATTGCGGAAACGGGGCGTCCGCCTTTTGACGTCTCGGAAGGCGACCCGGAACTCGTTGCCGGATACCACACGGAATACGGTGCGATGCAGTTCGGCATGTTCTATATGGGCGAATACGGGCACGTGGCCATCAACAGTATGCTTGTTTCGTTCCTCTTCTTCGGCGGCTATGCGATTCCGTTCATGACGACCGCTGAAACGCAGGCTAACCTGAATGTTGTCTTGGCTGCTTTGTTCGGCATCTGTGCGTTCCTCGCCCTTGCATTCCTGCACATGGTTTACCGTTATCTTCGGGCCTACAATGCGGGCAAGGCTTCGAACAAGGATGTTATCAATCGGGAATATCTTCTCTACAAGATAATCGCCTGGGTCGCTGTTCCCGTATTTATCGCCCTGGCGGTTGTCTGCGGGCTCTTTATCCATCCCGAAGCTTCCATTGTGGCGGGCGTTCCTGTCTATGGGCCGGGCATTGCGCTTGGAACCGCCGCGGTGCAGTTCCTTGTCCTGATGGTCAAGACGGTGTTCTTCTGCTGGGTGTGGATCTGGGTCCGCTGGACGCTTCCGCGCTTCCGCTATGACCAGATTATGCATCTCGGCTGGAAGGTCTTGCTGAATATCGCCCTGCTGAACCTGGTCGTGACCGCGGTCATTGCCAAACTAGTCCTGGGAGGCAACTAATGGTTCGTGTCGTTAAGCACAAGCCGATGAACTGGCTGGAACGCCTTTACATCTTTGAAGCGTTCCGCGGCCTTTATACGACGATCAAACATTTTCTGCGCGGATTCTTCCGCTACGAGACTTTGCCCACGACCGGATACCCGGAAGTAAAGCCTTATATTCCGCGGGACTATCGCGCAGCACACCGGATGATGCTTCGTCCGGATGGAACGCCGCGCTGCGTGGCGTGCTTCATGTGCGCTTCGGCGTGCCCTGCGCACTGCATCTTTATCGAAGCGGGACAGTCTTTGGACGGCCGCATCGAAAAGCGCGCAACGAGATTCGATATCGACCATTCCGTCTGCATTTTCTGTGGACTTTGCGTCGAGGCTTGCCCGGTCGATGCTCTCCGGATGGATACGTGCGAAACGAGCTTTGTCCGCCGTCGCCGGGAAGATTTCATCGTTTCCCTGTATGACTTGACGAATTGGGATCCGAAGGATTATCCCGATGACGCACAAAGCCAGGCCGCTCCGGGAGGCAGCAAAAACAAGCAGGCTCTTGAAGTCTGGGGAGAAGTGAAATGCTAGCTTTGATCCTTTTTATTATCCTGTCTGTCATCGCCGTGGGATGCTCGGTTTGTGTCTTTTTAACGAAACACCCGCTCTATGCGGCGCTCGCTCTGGTAACCACAATGCTTTCGCTCGCGGGAATCTACGGACTACTCGGCAGTCCTTTTGTCGGAGTTGTCCAGGTGATGGTCTATGCCGGAGCCGTGATGACGCTTTTGATGTTTATCATCATGGTGCTGAACGGGGCGCGGGACAGTCGGACGAAACGCTTCGACAAGGTTTCCGCTTTTGTCTTGATTTCCGCATTGCTCCTCGCGGGTGTCGTGGCGACCGCGCTTGGAAAATCCGCTCTGGATTTCGATCCGCAGGCGGTCCGAGGCTCGGTCTCGCTTACGGCGGGAACGCTTTTTGACATGGCTTCTAGCGGAAACGGTTATTATTTGCTGGTCCTTGCCGTGGGACTTGTCCTGCTTTCGGCGATGGCTACGGCGGTCATTCTCGCCCGCAAACGGATCGCTTCGGATCCGGAAACCGAAACGTCCGAGGAGGTTCGCTAATGCAAGCGATTTATGTCCAGATACTGGCTCTCGTTCTCTTGTCTCTCGGGGTTGCGACGGCTCTTTGCCGTCGGAACGTGTTCTTCGTCCTGATGGGCGTGGAACTCGCCTTGAATGCGGTGAACCTGAGCATTGTCGGATTTTCGAAAACCTTTGCCGCCGCGTCAAGCGTTGTCGGTCAAATCGTTCCGCTGTTTACGATTGCGGTTGCCGCCGCGGAAGCGTGTGTTGGGCTTGCCGTCATCATCATGATTTTTAGGAATCAGGATAGTGCGGACATCGATAACTATTCCAGTATGAGGGGGTGACCGAAATGATTCCTCTTTGGCTTATTCCTTTGTTTCCGCTGGTAGGCGTTCTCGTCCTTTCGCTTATTTCGCTTGCTTCTTCCGACAGCGAAAAAGGACCGGACGAAGGGCTTGTCGGCTTTGTCGGCGTGGCGTTTCCGCTTTGCGCCTTTATCGCAACGGGACTTCTCGCCTGGAACATGCCGGAAGCGGGCATCCATGAGACGCTCGGCAACTGGATGGATTCCTCGCTTCTGTCGGTGGACTTCGGCTTCCTTTTTGACGGGCTTTCCCGCACGATGCTTCTTTTCATCACGGGCATAGCGACGCTCATCATTCTGTATTCGACCGGTTATATGCACGGAGATCGAAGCTTTGCGCGGTTCTTTGCCTACATGAACCTGTTCCTTTTCAGCATGATTGTCCTGGTCCTTTCGGATTCCTTGGTTCTTACGTTCCTCGGCTGGGAAGGTGTCGGTCTCTGCTCGTATCTGCTCATCGGTTTCTGGAACCGTGACCTGAACAATTGCAAGGCGGCGAACAAGGCGTTTCTCGTGAACCGTGTCGGCGATGTGGGATTCTTGCTCGGAATGATTGCGCTGGTTTCGGTCGGCGGTTCTTCGCTTCTGAATTATACGGATCTCGTAGCGTGGCTGCAGAATCCGGCTTTTGGCGATAACCTTGTCGAAGGGCTTCCGCTCCTAACCCTTGCCGGTATCCTCTTCTTCTGGGCGTGTACCGCAAAGAGTGCCCAGATTCCCCTTTTGACATGGCTTCCCGATGCGATGGCCGGTCCGACACCTGTCTCGGCGCTGATCCATGCGGCGACGATGGTGACCGCTGGCGTCTATCTGGTTGCGAGACTTTCTCCGCTGTATGTTCTGCTGCCTGGGGTTTTGACGATGATTGCCGTGGTCGGTATGGCGACAGCCTTTTGGGCTGCGGTTGCCGGGCTTTTTCAGAACGATATCAAGAAGGTGCTTGCCTATTCGACGATTTCCCAGCTGGGCTATATGTTCATGGCGGCTGGTGTCGCGGCGTTCGATGTTTCCATTTTCCATGTCTTTACCCACGCTTTCTTCAAGGCTTCGCTTTTTTTGGGCGCTGGCGCTATCATCCATGCGCTTGCCGGTGAACAGGATATGCGCAAGATGGGAGGCCTTTTGAAAAAGACTCCGGTCACGGCTATCGTGATGCTCTTTGCCTATTTGGCGATTATCGGTTTCCCCGGTTTTTCGGGCTTCTTCTCGAAGGACCTGATTCTCGAACGCCTGTTCGGTTTCTCCCCGGTGGCGGGAAAGGTTTTCTATGCTGTGGGACTTTTGACGGCGATTATTACAGCTGTCTATATGACGCGCTTGATGGTTCTTTCCTTCCTCGGCAAGTACCGGGGAAATCTTCCGGAAGACAAGATCCACGAGGCGCCGCTCTGCATGACGTTCCCGATGGTCGTCTTGGCTGTCGGCTCCGCCTTTGCGGGATATTTCTGGAATGTCTTTGCAAACGGGGCGAACTGGTTTGAAGGCTGGCTTGCTCCTGTCGTCGGGCTTGCGCAGATGCTTGCCCATGCGTTGAAACCGGAAACGGCTGAACCTTCCGTTCTTGTCTTCGCTGCCTTGGGAACGGCAGCCGCGCTAGTCGGTGCCTTTATCGGTTATAGACTCTTTGCCTACAGGAGAATTCCCACGGTGAAGAAAAACGAAACGGCAGCCCCGGTCGGCGGAAAGGCGACTTGGACTTTTGCCTTGGACTATGTCCATGCGTGGTTCGTTGCCGCGTTTGAAGGCCTCGCCTGGGTCTGTGACCGAGTAGTCGATAAGTTGATTTTCGCTGTGCAGTGGACAATCGGCTCGCTGGTTGTGATTCTCGGAGACGGTATCCGGTCATTCCAGGTCCGCAAGATTCGCTTGCAGGTCGGCCTGGGCATTGCCGGCATGAGTATCATCGCCATTGTCGCCTATCTTTGCGGAGGACTTTTCTAATGCTGTATTTAATGGTCTTTGCTCCGTTTCTCGCCGCTTTTCTGATGTTTGCCGCTTCGGGAAAGGATGCCCGGTCCTCATCGCGTCTTGCGGTGATTCTTTCTTCGGCGTTGTTTGTCGCGAGTCTCTCGCTTCTTGTTTCGGGAGACTATGTGACCTCGCCTTTTGGTTGGTTCCAGATTCCGGGAGTCGATGTAACGGTAACGATTGCCTTTGCGACGAACGGATTTGCCGCCTGGATGGTGTTTCTTGCGAACATCATTACGCTTGCGGCCTTGATCGGAGCGCGTAATTCGGCGAATTACCGGAACTTTGCCATCGGGATGTTTGCGCAGCTCGGGGCTTTGAACGGTACATTTCTTTCGGTCGATGCGGTGCTCTTCTTTTTCTTCTTTGAATCGCTGGTTCTGCCGGCTGCGCTTCTCATCGGGTCTTATGGCGGTCCGGGAAGGCGCTCGGCCGCTCTGCATTTCGCCCTTTATACATTAATCGGTTCCGCTCCGATGGCTGTCGCTCTCTGGTATCTGATCTGTGCGGCGGGTACGTCCTATATCGATCAGGTTGCCCTGGTGGCGCAGGCCTTGCCCGAATCGACACAGACGGTTCTTTTCTGGTGCTTTGCCGTGGCTTTCTGGGTGAAGACTCCGCTTTTCCCGTTGCACGGCTGGCAGGCGGAAACATACGCCGAGGCCCCGGCAGGACTCAGCGCTGTTCTGACTGGTTCCATGTCCAAGGCTGGCGTCTATGGATTTTTGTTCTGGGTTATCGCTTTCTTTTCGCCTGACTCCGATGTTGTCTGCAAAAATGCCTGTCTTTTGATGGGGCTTGGGCTTTTCACGGCGATTTACGGCGCACTGATGGCGATGCGCTCCAAGGATATTAAGAAGCTTTTGGCATTTAGCTCGATGGGACATCTAGGCCTTGCCGTGGCGGGAATTTTTACCCTTTCGACGGATATTTTCCCGGCTGTCCTGGTCCTGCTTGTCGGGCACGGCCTTTCGGCGGCTGCGTTGTTTATCCTTTCCGGTTCGGCGGAACGCTTTGCCGGAAGCCGCCTGTTAAGTAAGATGGGGGGCTACGCTCGGCGTTATCCCGTTTTCGCTTTCTTCTTTGGCGTTGCGTGCGTCCTTGCGATTGCGATTCCGGGGACCGCAGGCTTTGTCGGGGAATTTTTGGTCCTTCTCGGGCTTTGGAGCGTAAGCAAAATTGCGGCAATTGTTACTGCCGTAGCGATTATTCTTTCGGCGGTCTATATGCTTCGCCTGATCCAGCAGGTTCTTTTTGGCGAAGGTTCGGAACTTTCCGAAGAACGAAAGTCGCCCAGATTCCCGATTTCCGAGGCGGTGGCGACCGCTCCGCTCCTGCTTCTTCTTTTGGTGTTTGGATTCCATCCGGCTCCGATTATGCGAACGCTGGACTATTCAATCGATGAAGAACGGAGAACGGAAGAAATCGAAGCGGCAATCGCGGCCGCTGCTCCTCAGATGGAACTAGTCGAAGAAACCGAAGCGGTTTCGGATACGATTTTGGAACAGAAGGAAGGTGTGCTGGATTCCGCTGTTCTGGATGTAAAGCAAGTGGAGGCTCAAGATGTCCGCTAGTTTTTTGAATCTTTTACCGATTGCTCTTCTTGCGCTTGGAGCCATGGTAAGCATTGCCGTGGAACCGTTTGTCGCAGACCGGAACAAGCAGAAAGTCTTGCCGTGGGTGGCGAGCGCGTTTCTTTTGCTTTCCGCCTGTTCCTTTGGCCTTGTCGCTCCGGGAGAATCCCTCTTTGGCCTTCTGACGATGGATTCTATGCGGATTGTTCTCGGCCTGGCGGTAATCCTTTGCGCATTTCTTGGAATTGGCGGCTTGCAGGTGACGCTTGCCCGGGAAAAGTTTCCGGCTGGCGAACCTTATGGGCTGACGCTTCTCGCTTCCTCCGGAGCCTTGCTGATGGTCCAGGCTACGGATTTCCTATCCCTTTTTATCGGGATGGAACTTGCCGCCTATCCGGTCTATGGACTTGTCGGTTTGCGCCGCAAGGACAGAAAGGCAAACGAGGCAACGTTCAAGTATTTTGTAACGGGTGCCGTTTTTAGTGTGCTTTTCCTTTATGGGATGGCGTTGGTCTATGGCGCTACAGGGACAACGCATTTTGGCGGAAGTGCGCTTGCCGGTCGCGAAAGCCTGTATGCGGTGGGCGTATTCCTTTCGGTCTTTGCGCTTCTGTTCAAAGCGGGGGCGGCCCCCGTCCATTTCTGGGTGGCGGACGTCTATACCGGAGCTTCCGTTGCGGTAACGGGCTTTATGGCAGCTGTCGTCAAGGTCGGGGCGCTGGCTGCCCTGGGAACGCTGTGGATGCGGTTCGGTGCGGAAAAGTTCGCTCCGGTAATCATCGTCGTTGCGATTCTTTCAATGATTATCGGCGCATTTTCCGGCCTTGTCCAGAAATCGATTCGCCGGATCTTTGCCTTCTCTGCGGTGATGAATGCGGGCTTTATCGTTCTCGGACTTCTTTTCAAGGATTTGAGCGTGATGTTCTATTTTCTCGTCACTTATGCTTTGGGTTCTGCGGGAGCGCTCGCTGCGATTTCGGCGTTTAGCGGAAAGGATGACAAGAATGAAACGCTCGACGATATCTGCGGTCGCGGTCGTCGCTTCCCTCTAGAAGGCTTGGCTGCCGTAATCTGCCTTGCAAGTCTTGCGGGACTTCCGCCTCTTTCTGGATTTCTCGCCAAGTTTGTCCTCTTTACAGGTGTCGTCAAGACGGGGTGCATTGCGCTTGCGGCTTTTGGCTTTGTCCTTTCGATTGTCGCGATGTATTACTATCTGCGAATCGCCGTTGCCATTTTTGCGCCGGCAAAGGACGAATGCGCTTGTAAATGCTCTTGCCCGCTTACGGCTTCTGATCGAATTTTGCTCCGCCTGGGAATTGTTCTCGCTTCGCTTTGCCTTGCGGGGCTTGCGCTCTTGCCGATTCTTTCGCCGGCGGTTGGTTTTTAACTTGAAAAATCTGCGAAGACGGACCGGGCCTAGGTTCGTCTTTTGTTTATATTTAGCAGAAATTTAATTTTAGACAGGCTCTTATGGAAAAGGTTTTTCGCACAGGAATCGGGTTTGATGTCCACAAATTGGTGGAAGGCCGCAAGTGTATCATCGGCGGCGTCGATATCCCTTATGAAAAAGGACTTTTAGGGCATAGCGATGCCGATGTGCTGCTCCATGCGATTTCGGATGCGCTTCTCGGCGCAGCGGGTCTTGGCGACATCGGCACGTACTTCCCCGATACCGATTCCGCATTTCTCGGCGCGGACAGCCTGATGCTGCTCGCTCGGGTTCGCGAAGAAGTCGAAAAAGCCGGTTGCAGAATCGAAAATCTCGACAGCGTGGTCATTTGCGAACGTCCAAAAGTCAATCCGCATCGGGAACAGATGAAAGCGAACATCGCCCGCGTGCTGCAAATTCCGGTGGAGAATATCGGGGTCAAAGCAAGCACAAGCGAAAAGCTTGGGTTTACGGGTCGCGGGGAAGGCATCGCCGCCGAAGCCGTAGCGACGGTCAGTAAACTTTGCCGATAGGGATTCTTGACTTGGTTTAGAAGTTGTCGTCGCGGTCGAACATGTGCGTGACGAACTGGACGACGAGTTCCCTGTAAGTTTCGTCTCCGAACATCGGTTTCTGCATGATGTCAATCGCTTCTTTTGAAAGTTTGCCTGTCTTTGCCAGTTCGGATCCTCCGGCAGCGTAGCGTTTTCTGAGCATGTTCAGTCGGCGTTCGCCTCCGCGGTGGTGCAAGGCTCGCATCTGCGGACAGACGATCGGGTCGTAGCCGTCTTTTCCCAGGATGATGTCGAATTGTTTTCGAATCGGTTCATAGACCACGTCGATGTCACACCAGGCACAGCTTGACAGCAGGATGATCCTTTGCCCGGGTTTCTGGTTTTGAAGCCCGTGCATCGGTTTGTTCATGCTGTCGGGATTGTCTAGCTTTTGGCCCATGTAGGGATGGACCATTCCTACGATTCTGTCCATCAGGACTTTCATCTGTCCGGGAACGCTGAAAAAAAAGCGGAAAACTTCAGATGACAATGTCTGCGGTTTCGAGCTTTTTTCGTGTTGCGGGAACATCGTCGTCCTTGATGAAACAGCTTCCGTCCGGGCGTCCCCAGCAGGTGAGGCAGCCTCGTCAAGGCTTGATGTGGAGCCTGTCGATAAAGACATATTCCGCTTCGTAGTCGCCCGATTCGAGCATTCCGTCGACAAAAGCCTTGGTCGGAATCAGCGTTCCGCTTTTTTCATTTTTGGGACTTGCGACCATGATAAGAATTTTTTTTTGCCATGAGACGATTCCTGCGTTTTCGGACAAATTAGAAAAAAGGGGGAGGCTTTTGTTTTCGTTGGTTTCTTGTTTTCCTTTTTACATTTCTTTTACATTTTTTCCCTTTACAAATTTTTAAGATTTTCTATTCTCTGTCTGAACATGGGAGAATCTCCGTCCGCAGTCTCGAAAGACTGCTTTTCTTTTTCCCGGAACCTTGTGTTCCAAAATTCGGAGGTCCATCATGAATAGACAGCAATACGCAGAAATGCTCAGGCATATCAACCAGGTTCGAGTTGAAAGGGGCAATACGAACGCCTGTATCGCGGAATACATAAGGCGGTACAAGTATGTTTATGTCTATAACGATTCCATTTTCAAGAAAATTTTCGGAAATCCGAAAAATGAGAAAATATCCTGCGCGTTTCTCAATGCGGTTTTAAAACTGGATGGGCCGGATTGCATTACCAAGTTAAACTTTGTCGATCCGTCTGTTCCCGGGGGGCCGTTTGTCAAGACGATTACTTCGGATCTAGTCGCGAACGATCAGCGGGAAGACCGCATCGTTATCGAAGTGCAGCACAGGTATGATTCGACATTCAAGGACAGGCTCGTTTTCTATGCGGCTCGCCATACTTCACAGAATCGGATGCCCGGAGATTCCTATTGTCTTCGCAATCTAAACTTTATTGCGTTGCAAATGTTCGATACGTTTCCGGCTTCGCCCAAATATCGCCATACGGTTCAGCTCAAGAACCAGGACAACGAGGTCTTTTTTGAAAAGGAAACGCTTACGATTGTGGAGATAGAAAAATTTTGCAAGGGTGCTTATGAATTTGACGATAGTCGTCTAGCCAGCTGGCTTCGTCTGATTGAAAATATTAACAACGAAAAAACGGTTGATTTGCCGGGGAATCCTTTTGTGGAAAGCTTGCAGAATTCCGCGAAGTTGTGTAATTTTAGCGAAGATTACCTTTTAACGGAGGCCAAGAATATGACGGACATCGATTACGAAAAGTATATTGAACGCAAGGAAGCTCGTGCGGAAGGTTTGGCGGAAGGTTTGGCCGAGGGTCGCGCCGAGGGTCGTGCCGAGGGTCGTGCCGAGGGTCGCGCGGAGGGTCGTGTCGAGGGTCGTGTCGAGGGTCGCGCGGAAGCGAAAAAAGAACTGGCGAAAAATTTGAAGACAATGGGAATGGCTGTTTCCGTAATTGCCGAGGCTACCGGTCTTTCTGAAGAAATGGTTGTTCAGCTATAACCGCTTACTTTTCTACGTCCAGGTACTTTTTTAGTTCCTGGATGTAGTATTCGCCAAGAGTACTTAGGAACGTGTTTTTTTTCGTGATGTAGCCGATTTCCATGATTTCCTTGCTTGTTGAGGAATCGCGGAACGGAATGGCGACATAATCGCTGCCGTTTAATTCTTCGCAGATGATACCCGAACATAGGGTATAACCGTTTAGCCCAACCATAAGGTTTAACATCGTTGCCCGGTCGTTTGCCTTGATAGTGCGCGAATATTTCTTGGTACTTAAAATTTCTTCGGCATAGTATTCGGCGCTGCTGTCGCCTTGGTCAAAGGAGAGACATGGATAGGGGGCGAGTTCGTCGAACGTGATGAATTTTTTCTTGGAAAGAGGGTGATCCTTCCATAGATAGACATAAGCTTTGCAGTCGATGAGCTTGTGAAATTCGCACCCCTTCGTGTCAAGAAATTCCGATAGGACTTTGCGATTGAAATCGCTTAAATAGAGAATGCCGATTTCACTTTTTAAATTGCTTACGTCATAGACGACTTCGTGCGTTTTTGTCTCGCTGATTTCGAAATCGTATTCGTCGGATTGAAATTTCTTGACCATCTCCACGAAACTCTTGACCGCGAACGAATAGTGTTGCGTCGAAACGGAAAATTTCTTGCGGCGCTTGCCGTTTTTGCCGTACAGGCCGAGCAGGGATTCGTAATGCCGGTAAAGGTCTTTTGCGTACGCAATGAATTCTTCCCCTTCGCGAGTGAGCGAAACGCCGCGGCTTGTCCGGTTGAAAATGTTGATGCCGATTTCATCTTCTAGTTCGTGAATGGAAGCGGTAAGGGACGGCTGGGAGATGTAGAGCTTTTCGGCGGCTTTGTTGAAGGACTGGCTTTCGGCAATTCCGATGGCGTAGCGCAGTTGTTGGAGCGTCATGCTTCTGCCCCCTGTTTCAGCAGGTATTCGAAATCCTTGGGATGGTTGACAAATTTTTCGGGATTTTTTTGAAGCGACGATTCCAGTTCTCGCGGGGAAAGGAAGCGGAATCCATCGACTTCGTGTGGCTGCGGCACGAGCTTTAGTTTTTCGTCTTCGGAAATGGAACCCCGGTAAACGTCATAGAATTCATTATCCAGATAAGTCCCTGAGTTGAGAACGCTGGAATGCCTGGATTCAAAGAGATACGTTAAGTCTTCGGAACGCTTTTCGAGCCCGAGTTCTTCGCGGATTTCGCGAATGGCGGATTCGAGACTGGAATCCCCGGCGGAAATATGTCCGGCGCAACTGGTGTCATAGAGACCCGGATTGTTTTCCTTGTCGCGGGCGCGGAGCTGGAAAAGGACCTTTCCGTTTGCGTCGAAAAGCCAGATATGTACGGTTCTATGCCAAAGACCTAGGCGGTGGACTTCGCTTCGCGTTCGGGACGCACCGGTTTTTTGTCCGAGTTCGTCTAAAATATCGATCCGTTCTTCCATGAATTTCTCCAGAAGTTTTCTAGCGGAAAATCTATCTTTTTATCATGGACGAAAATTTTGAAAAATCGCTGAACGGCCTGTTTGAAAAGGCGATTGCCGAAAAGGTCTTTTCCAAGGCGGTTGTCGGATTTGTCTCTCTCGACGGATTCGAAGTTCGCGCATTTAACACGCCGGAAAATTCCCTGTTCGATATCGCTTCGGTAACAAAGGTTTGCCCGACTTCAACGCTTGCGCTAAAACGCATTCTGGATGGCTGTTTGGATTTGGACGAACCTGTGCTGGATTTCATTCCCGAATTGCGTACAAATTATCGTGAACACGTTCTCGTTCGGCATTTGCTTACGCACAGCCTGGATTATCGCGTGCCGATGAGCAGCCTCAAGGACTTGCCTCCGGAAAAAATCCTGGATTCCCTCTTTTCGTATCATTTCGACCGTTTTCCCGGAACGGTCTTTAACTACGGAAATCCGGCGAGCATTCTCTTGGGAATCGTTCTTATGCGGCTTTCGGGGAAGTCGCTTTCGGAAATGGCGGAAGAGGAATTATTTGCACCGTTGGGCATGACGCGTTCCGGCTGGGATCCGCTGCGGAAGTTTCCTAAAGAAGAAATCGTGGCGACAGAAGATGATGCTTGGCGCGGTCGGGTTATTCAGGGGGAGATTCATGATGAAAGCGCTTTCAAGCTTCGCCGGTTTTTTCCGGTGGGAAGTGCAGGCATGTTCTCGACCGTACCGGATCTTTTAAAATTCGTACAGATGCTCCTTGGCGACGGAACGTTCAACGGACGGCGAATCTTGCCGGAAGGCATCTTGAATCTGGTTTCGACGAATGCGCTAGAAGGCCGTGTGCGCGGAGCCTGTACCGCTTTGGGTTTTGAACTCGATGCGGAAAAGTTTATGGGGAATGTCCACCATTCCCGGATGTTCGGGAAAACGGGCTTTACCGGGGCAAGCATTGTCGCCGATGCGGTAGCGAAGCGGGCCGTTGTACTGCTTTCGGATTTCACCTATCCGCACAGGGAAGCTTCTGCGGAGAGAATCAATGCGTTTCGGTCTAGGCTTTCGGAATTGATGTTCGGTTTGCAGAACCGCTAGTTTTTTTTGTGAATTTTCTAGATTATTTTGTGTGAAAGCAATTCCGCTTTCGCATTTAACAGAAGGATATCGAATGAAATTGTTTGGGTTGGTTATGGGGGCTTTGCTGTGCGCAACGCTTGCAAATGCCGAAAATTCTCGCACAGGATTTTTTTTAAGTGCGGGAGCTGGGACGGATGGAGGAAAGGTCTCGGCCTATGGGGATAACGGTTATCGGATTCGGGGCTTTCAGGATGCCGTCCTGAACGGGAAAATCGGCTATTCGCCGTTTTCGAACTTGACCGTCTATGGAATCGGGTCGCTTGCCGCCTATGTAACGACGGAAGATGACGATGCCCATTCTCGGCTGTACCTGGGTGGTGGAGCTTCTTTTTGGCTGCCAAGAGACTTTTTTGTCTCCGGGTCGGTGGGAACGGTAAGATTTCGTGCGGATGAAAAGTCGCTGGAAAACGATTTCGGATTCGGATTTCGGCTCTCGGCGGGAAAGGATTGGCGAATCTTCCCTTGGGGCGCTTTGGGAATTGAAGCCTTTTACGAACATGCCGAAGTCGATGGCGGCGATGAGTGGAATGGAAATTTTTTCGGCGTACTGTTTAACGTCAGCTACCGATAGGGCGCATTCGCTTTGACAAAAAAAAGAATCCTCGGCGTTCCGCCGGGGATTCTTCGTTTAAAGGTCCGGTTTACATCAGGTTTCCGGGAAAGTGCGGAATCAAATCGATGCTTTTCTTGAGGTCCGCATCGGTCGGGATATAGTCCGACATGGTTCCGTTGTTGTAAGCCTCGTAAGCCTTCAGGTCGAAGTAGCCTGTGCCTGTCAGGCCGAAGACGATTGTTTTCGATTCCCCGGTTTCCTTGCACTTCACCGCTTCTTCGATAGCCGCGCAGATGGCATGGCTCGATTCCGGAGCGGGAAGGATGCCTTCGACTCGGGCAAAGTATTCCGCGGCCTTGAAAACGTTTGTCTGTTCTACGGCGCGCGCTTCGATCAGCTTGTCGTGATAGGCTTGCGAAAGGATGGAACTCATTCCGTGATAGCGGAGACCGCCGGCGTGGTTTGCGGACGGGATGAATTCCGAACCGAGTGTGTACATCTTGGCTAGCGGACAGACATGCCCCGTGTCGCAGAAATCGTAGGCATAGACGCCGCGTGTAAAGCTCGGGCAGGAAGCCGGCTCCACAGCGATAATCCGGTAATCCTTTTCTCCGCGGATCTTTTCGCCGAGGAACGGGGAAATCAGTCCGCCCAGGTTGGAGCCGCCTCCGGCGCATCCGATGATCATGTCCGGGATGACATCGTACTTGTCGAGAGCCGCTTTCGCTTCGAGGCCGATGACCGTCTGGTGCAAAAGAACCTGGCTCAGCACGGAACCCAGCTCGTAGCGGTAACCTTCGGTATGTGTCGCGACTTCTACGGCTTCGGAAATGGCGCAACCGAGACTTCCCGTCGTCCCCGGAAATTCGGCGTTGATCTTCTTGCCGACCTCGGTCGTCATCGACGGTGACGGTGTAACGCTCGCACCGTATGTGCGCATGACTTCGCGGCGGAAAGGCTTCTGCTCGTAGGAACATTTCACCATATAGACTTTGCAGTCTAGTCCAAAGTAGGCGCAAGCCATCGAAAGGGCTGTTCCCCATTGGCCGGCTCCGGTTTCCGTCGTCACGCCTTTCAGTCCTTGCTTCTTGGCGTAGTAGGCCTGGGCGATCGCCGAGTTGAGCTTGTGGCTTCCGCTCGTGTTGTTGCCTTCGAACTTGTAGTAGATCTTTGCCGGAGTGCCGAGCTTCTTTTCGAGGCAGTAAGCGCGCACGAGAGGCGACGGACGGTACATCTTGTAGAAGTTGCGTACTTCTTCGGGAATGGGAATCCACGGGTCGGTATCGTTGAGTTCCTGCCTGGCTAATTCCGTGCAGAAAATCGGGGTGAGCTCGTCGAGCGTGAGCGGTTTGAGCGTCCCCGGATGAAGCAGCGGAGCTGGCTTGTTCTTCATGTCGGCGCGAACGTTGTACCATGCGTTCGGAATCTCGTTTTCCGAGAGATAAATCTTGTAGGGAATTTCTTTTTCGCTCATAGCGATCTCCTAAATGTTTCGTGTGCAAACATAAATAATTTTTGGGTGGCGATAAGAAGCGTTCCTTGCTTTGCGGAAACGTTTTTTGAATGAACGCGCAGGTTCCGGCTTGTAAAAGATTAATTTGTGAAAGGTTCGAAGTGAATTTTGTGCCGGATCAATCCGGCGAGCTCGCTTTGCGCCTTCTTGGAGGAATTGTAGTTTTGCATAACGGATTTTATATCGAGAAAAATACCTGCGATTTGATGATAGGGACGGTAGAATCTCGAGGATTGTTCGGCGTCTTTCCATTCTCCGTGGGCTTTCCCGAAAAATTTCATTCGGTAAGGTCTTGAATTTGGAGCGCTTTTGGCACAGTAGGGCAGAAGAAACGCGTTGTAAATATGCAGACCGTCCACGCCGAACTTTTTCCCTGTATCTTTATTCGTTTCGATGTATTCTGCATAGGCGATTTGCTTACTGATGGATTCCGATGACGGTAGAGTTCCGTTGGCGATTCCGTAGGAATAGAACTTGGCGTCCAATACGAAAATTTCGCCAGTCCCGTCGAAATTCGTCTGTCGCATGATTGTGTCGGGGCGCATGGTGCTTTGGGAATATTTGTCGGCGTCTTTTATGGATCCGTTTTCAAATTGCCAAAAAGTGTGTGGGTTGAAATCGCTCTTGGATTCGTTCGGGGCAAGACTCCCGAAAATCCTGTCGAGCATCGCTTCCCAGACGGGGGCGAACCTGTTAACGCCAAAATAAAAATCGTCAGCGTTGGAAGAATCGCTTGTTAATTTATGCGCAATGTATTCGACGATTCGCTGCAAGTCGCCGAATAAATTCAAAAACCTGTCGTTAAAAGTTTTGGAAATTTTCCCTTGCAAAACGGAGCGGAATAGGTTGTAATCGAAATCCAGCGTCGGTTCTTCCTGGATTTCGACGCCAAAGATAAAGCCGATTCGCTTGGACGCATCATGGACGCAGAACTTGTGAATCTGGGTGATCAGTTCGCTTTCGTTGCGATTTGTGAATCGCGCAATCGGGTTCAAGTAAAGAATATTTTTTTCGTCTTCGGAGACGATTGGGCGTGTCGTCTTGACGGTGCGTCCCCAGTTGATTTTTCCCTGCATTCCGCGCTTGAAAGTCGTTTCTTTTTCCGTGTAGTAGCCGAAATCCAGGTAATGTCGCAAGACGTTTAGATAAGCGTTCATCGGAAACCGGACTTCGGAATTATTGGTCGAAAATCGAGAAATTGGCGATTGGAAATTTTCAGCGGAAAGAGAGGCGTCGCTTAGAACGTCGAACAGATTTAGAACGGCTTCTCTTAATTTGTCTTCTGGCAAATTTTGGATTTCGACATCGTTTTGAAAATAGCCGGCGGGAAAGTAGATTTTAACGGAACCCTGTTCTTCGCTACGGATGCCGACGAATTCGTCTGCGAAATCCATCTTGGCGGTGCACGTGCAATCGATTAGGCGGTTCATCGGTCCCTTTTTCTCTTCGAGTTTCTTTTTAAGTGCATTGCCTGGATTTCCTTTTCGATTTCTTCTTCGCTCATTCCGGCGGTCCCGTTTTTGAGAGCGTTGTCGTTTGCCTTGCACAGCGCGGCGAGAAGTCCCGTGGGGTCGCTATCGGTTGAAAGGTTCGGCGTCGTCTTGACTTCGAACGGCAAGCCTTTTTCGACAAGGGCTCGCTTGAAGAACATGCGCACGGCGGTGGGAATGTCGATTCCTAACTGATCGAACAAGGATGAGACTTCGTTTTTAAGGCTTTCTTCGAGGCGGATTTGCAGGACGGACATTGGCATTATAGACCTTTTGAGTTAAAAGACGATGAAAATATATTCAAAAAGATGTCAAAAGACAAACGTTTTAAATGCAAAAGACCGTTAATTAGAACCGCTTTCCGGATAATTCTTGAAAATTCGGGATAAGATATTTTCGTCGGTTGAATCTTCAACGGCGGAAATTAGCGATTCCAGGGAAAGAATGTCGTTCGAAAAGATTTCCTTGCGCTTGAATTTAAACGCATCGTCCCAGAGATATTTCAGAACCTTTTCGGCAAAGATTTTCCTTGGAATTTTTCCGCCTGCATTTTTGACGAACCACAGTCCGAGCCGTTTGTCTTCTGTGCTGGAAAGCCCTCGGAGCGTTTCCGTGATTTTGAAATTAATCCAGTCCCAGAAAATTCCCCAGGAAATGTCTGTTCCTTCGATTGTTGCGTTGAATTGGTTTTGAATGTTCTTGTCGTTGAGTTCAAAACTGTAATCGTCTGAATTTGAACTAGGATGATTTACTGTTGGTTTTCTTGTCACTCCGCTTCGAACAAGGACCATGTCGAACCTGCGCTGGAATGCGTTGTCGAGCGTGAAAACGTTCTGGTCGGACGTGTTCATCGTTGCGATGATGGAGAGGTTGGGCGGAAGGCGGATTTCGTCTCTTTGAAGATACTCGCCAATGTCTTTGTCGTGGATGGAATATTGACTTTCTCCGTTGTCGTTTCTGTCGAGAAGCTGGAAAACATCTCCGAAGATGGCGGCGGCGTTTCCCCGGTTGATTTCCTCGATGATGAGGTAGAAATGCTCTTCCGGCTTTTGGTATGATCGGTCGAGAATTTCCGTGAAAGGTCCTGGAGTGAATTTGTATGAAATCTTTTCTTCGTCCGTCTTCGGCAGAATCTGCCCGATGAAATCGGCGTTGGTATATTCGGGGTGAAAGACCGTACGGATTTTGTTGAAATCGGCAACGTCTTTGAGCGTCTCGTAAATCTTGTTGCTTTTGCCGCATCCCGGAACGCCGTAATAGATAAGTTGGGATGTTTTATGTGTGGAGTCGGAGGAGAAATGAGAGGGGGAGGATGGAAACGATGCTAAGTTTGACGTATTCATATTTAATAGTTCGTTGAAAAAATTTTTATGCTCTGGATGTTTGGCAAAGTCTTTTTCGATTTCGTTAAATAATTTTTTGAAGTTTTCTTCGTCGTAGTTGTTTTCAGCTTCTATAAATTTTTTATCGTAAATATATTGGTACGATTCAAATTCTTTTCGTAAATCTTCAGTTAAAACAGAAGAATCGTATTTGCAAACGCCACTGTTTTTTGAGATGAATTTTTTTTCGGCAAATGTTCGTGCAGTACGTCCAGGATCTCCGATTCGCTGAATTTTTAAAACATCGCAAATTCGATTAGATTCGTCCCTGATGAATTCTGGAGAAATAGATTTTCTTTCGTACTTTCTAAAAATACTGGAGAGAATGTCATTTGCGCTAGGCATTAGTAGCTCCAGATGGCTTGTATTTATTTAACAGTTTTTGTAAGTCGTTTAAATATTTATGATCTTTTCTAATCATCTCTTTTAGTTGTTTTAATATATCGTACGCTTCATAAACAGATTGGCTAAAACTAGGCAAATGATAGACATTTGTATAAAAATCTAATGATTTATTTTTTTCTTGTTCGTAGAAGTAGAAATTGGCTTTTAAAGGATTGTCTTTTTTTACCAATCCTTGTTCAGCAAATAAACGAGCAACTCTTCCAGGATCTCCAATTTTAGGAATGTTTAGTGCTTCACAAATTCGATTAGATTCTTCTCTAATAAAATCGGGAGTTAAGTTTCTCTGTTTAAATTTGCGAAAAATGCTGGCAACAATATCTTCTGGAGTCTTCATTTAGACCTCTAATGTTTCGATGATTTTTTTTATGATTTCTTGGATTACCGGAACAGCTACAGAGTTTCCAAATTGATGGTACATTTGTGTTCGGGATACAGGAATTTTAAAATTTTGAGGAAATCCCATAACAGCTTTACATTCTTGCTCGGTAAAAAGGCGTAAACCTGTTTTTCCTCCTCTAACGAATGTCCCGGTTATTCTTTGAATTTTGTGGTATGAAGCGCAGAGTGTTTTTACTGGATGATTTGTTGAAGAATCTACAATTTCTGGATGCCCGTCATCCTTTTTAAAAATGTATGAGCTCTGTAGTTTTTTCGAAATGGACGGTCCTTCTGCGTTTTGCTCGATGAATTGCCCTATGCCAACTTTTTGTCTTTTTTTTGTTGGGAATTGAAAATCTTTAACCTTAAGATTCCCTCTAAATCCGACAAAATAAAGGCGTTTTCGTTCTTGAGGAACTCCAAAGTCCGCACTATTTAGAACTTTAAATGAAACGTTGTAATGAAGTTCTTGAAGTGTTTCAAGAATTACGGAAAGTGTTTTCCCTCTGTTGTGAGTAACCAATCCTGGAACATTTTCTAGAAGAAACGCTTTAGGTTGCTTTGCTTTTATAATCTTTGCGATAAAGAAGAAAAGAGTTCCTTGCGTTTTATGTTCAAAACCTTCTCGTTTTCCAATAGAGCTAAATGGTTGACATGGGAAGCCGCCGGTTAGAATGTCAAAATCGGGAATACAGTTCGGATTGATTTTTGTAATATCCCCAAAAGGAATTTCAGCGTAATTTGCGGCGTAGGTTTGTTTTGCTGCGGAATCCCATTCGCTCGAAAAAACGCATACTCCACCATTATTTTGTAAGGCTAGTCTAAAGCCTCCAATTCCAGCAAATAAATCAATAAATGAAAATTTTAATTTGTTCTGAGGAGGAAACAAAGCGTATTTATTTAAAAATTCTGATTGTGAAGGAAGTTGTTTTAAATTGATGGAATTTCTTTCTAAAATTCTTTGATATGTTTTTTCGAAAGATGTCCCTTGTAGGGATAGATAATGACTGAGGATGGTCGTATCATTATCAAAAAAGATTCCGTTTAGATATGATTTTAATTGGTGTTCTAATAGAATTTGATTTTCCTTCTTCATCCATCATTCCTTTTTGAATGTGTCCCCAAGTCCACTCTCGTTTCGGAGCGATGCGCTTTGCCGGATTTTGGCGGTTAGTTTGAAAATTACCGCCAAAGAAAAAGCGAGAGGCATTGCCGCTTCTCGCCAAAACTTTTGACATCTTTGCAGGGACAAACGCTTGCCTGGTTCCGTTGCGTTCTTCCGATGCGCAAAACAGGTTTGCCCATCGCGTAAAACGCCGAAAGATTCGGCTAGATAGCATTTGCTCGATTCCTGTGTTCTTGAAAGTGTCTAGGTTTCAGGCCGAGAATAGGAGCAAAACTCAGGTAAGGGTTTGCCCTGATTCCACGATTCCCCTCGCGCGAATTTGTTCAAAAAGGCGTGAGGTTGCCGTGCTTATCTACCTGAGGCCTAGACAACCTTGAACACAATAAGCACGAACAACCCACGCCCCATAAAGGTCGCCAACAACACCGGCGATCTGGATATAGATACAGAACCAAATGTCGTGAAGCGATGCCGCAAAATACATTGCGGCAGACGTGAGCGTCTCGCTTATTCTCCTGTTCTTGAAAGTGTCTAGGTTTCAGGTGGAGAATAAGAGAAAACTCTTAATTTGCGATATAATATAGTTTTTTCCTTGGAAATTTATACGCCGGAGCTTGGGAATCGCCTTTTCCTGGAAAGTTGACAAAGTAAGTTCACGAAGGCGGAGGGAAAATCCCGACACATTTGTTCCAAGTTGGAATATGCAAAACGGCGAAATTTGATAAATTTAGCCACTTTTGTATTTGTCTGACAAAAAAATGACACAACCGCGACAAAACTATTGCTTTTCCGAAACAAAACGTTTATATTATCGGTGTTGGACAAAACAACAAAACCTTCAACAAGGAGTTCACTATGAAGAAACAAGGTTTTACCCTGATTGAACTGATGGTCGTCGTGGTCATCATCGGTATCCTCGCCGCGGTTGCGGTTCCCAAGCTGTTCGGCATGATCGCGAAGTCCAAGGCTTCCGAGGTCGGCCCGGCTGCCGGAACCTACGTGAAACTGCAGGAAGCGTACGCTAGCGAGCAGGACAAAATTGGTTTATGGGCGGACATCGGCTACAAATCTCCGGCGGGAAAATCGGAATCAGCCTCTACGACCAATTTTACGTATGCTCCGGGGACCACCGCGGGGACAGACGATTGGTCGGCGACCAGTCTGGTCGGTTTAAATGACTGCAACAAAGGCAGTATCTGGAAGGTGGGGGCGTCCTATGCTTCTACTTCCGGAAACGTAACCTTTACTGCGGCAGGTCCGGGAACCGGCTGCGACGATCTCACCCCGAATTTTAATAAGATTGGAAAGGTTGCCGAGTAACCAGGGTGGTAACTAGGGCTCTCCCTAACGAATCCCTCTTTCCCGAAAAATAATTTCAAACCGTCTCGCATGGATTGCGCAGGCGGTTTTCTATTTTTCTCGCATGGTCCGTTTGATAGCAAGAATCGCATTCGTCTCGATACTTGTCGCCTTTTTCCCGTTTGTCGGGTCAAATTTTTTTGACGCTCCCGTACTGCACGGGTTTATCTCGTTTGACACGCTGCTTGTCTCCCTGCTGTTCTTTCAAAAAGGGAGGCTTATCGGGCAGATTCCCCTTACGGTATCGGCTTTTTTGCTGGCGTTTTGGGGAAATTCCCTGATTTCATATTCGGCAGGCTTTTCCTACCTTGCGATTGTCTGGATTTTTTACTGGCTTAAAAATTTCCCGAAAGCCAAGTTGATTTTTTGGGGCGCCTTTACCCTGTTCATCATGATTGCGGATTGGAGTTTGTTTTTTGAATCGTCTTTTGCTATGTCCCTTCGTGATTTGTTCGGCCTTGCGAGGTTTTATTGGTGGGGACTGCTTTTGTTTTTCGCGATACCCCTTTTGCAGTCGGTACTTGCCTGGTGGTTTTTCCGTCCGGCTATTCGGAAAGGCGCCGGATTGCCGTTAACCGTAATTATCGCCGTATTGGGACTTTTTTTAGGCGCCGACGCTATCTTCGGAAAGATTCAGAAACGGGTAGACTTTTTGGATTTTCCCCTCGATTCTTTTTTAGAGCAGCGCCTGTTGCCTGGAAAAACCTCCCGAAATATCTATTTGCAGGCGGATATCAAAAGACATTTTAACATAATCCATCCCGAAGAATTGCGCTTGGATTCCATCCGACCGACGGTAATGGTCCTGGTGGAAAGCTGGGGCGTGAGAAAGGACTTCGCCCTAAACGATTCCGAGTTCTGCCTTTTCCCAAAAGAGGCTGTAACGCTTTTCGGTATCCGGGAACGGGAACGTTCTTACACGCAAGGGGCGGAATGGGAAGATTTTAGAACTCCGAAGGGGAAAGGGCCTTCCGGCTTGCTTCGCCGTTACAAGGGCGAAAGCTACCAGGTCTGGTATCTGCATGGATACGATGAAAACTTTTACGATAGGAAAACAGGCTATCCGCCTTTAGGTTTTGACAGCCTGAAATTCAGGAGCTTTTTCGAAACGGAGGGCTTTGCGGTCTGCGATTACGGTTTCAGGGGGATTTGCGATTCGGCAATGCTCGCCTATGTGGATTCCAGGATATCGGAGCCATCCAAGAAGTTTATCTACTGGACAACGCTTGATTCCCATCCTCCCTATGAGATCCAGAACTCGATTGCGACGGATTTCTGCAGACGACAAAATCTGTCCAAGATCGAATGTTCCCACGCTACGCGAATCCGGAGCACTCTGGGAAATATCGCAAAGCTTGTCGAAAGGCATCCGGAATACCGCTTTATTATACAGGGGGATCACCGTCCCATGGGTTCCCTTTCCGAACGGGATTTCGTGCAAGAGTTCTACTACAGGTGGGTTCCCGTAATTGTATTAAACGGGAAATGAAAAGCCGTTTTTCACGGATGCTTGGCGATGAGGATTTGTATGCGAAATCCCCGAAAGTCGATTTCGACTTCCGGGGATTTATCAGTTGATGGGGTAATTTTCAAGTTTTTGCTTGCTACTTACCAATGCTCGCAAAATTAGGGGTCAACGCTTGGCAACCGGCATCTGTTACAGCAGCTTCAAAAGTCACGCTTGCAGCCGCCTCCTCCGTTGCAGCCGCTGGTGTGACCTTAATGGTCCAATGATCGTCAGACCTGCAATCGTTTAATTGTGTCTTGTTTTTTGCCTTCCATGCGTCTGTAACCGCACTACTCGTAGTGTCATTCGTTATTGTCGCTTCGTTATATTCGAAATTTGTCGTAGCGCCATTTCCCGGAGCTTTATATCCAATCAAAGTCCAGCTTCCTGCAAGATTTCGTTCCGCAAAAAACGCTTCCTGCAGTTTCACGTAGAAAAAAGCGGACTAAAAATCACCCTTATGCTCCCCGATGATTTTTTCCATCGCGGAAATTTCCTCGTCGCTTAACTCGGCGAAGTATTCTCTGCGGCGGGCGGGGAGGCTTCCGCCGTTTTGCTGAACGAAAAGGATAAACTGATTTGCTTTCTTTTCGGGCATATCGACGACGGCTTGCATTCCCGCCCGAATTCTGTCATAGTTTTGAAGATAGGCAAGTTCGGCTTTCCATTCCGTATGGATTGTTTCCGATACGATTTTTTGAAATTCTTCGACAACCGGCGTCAAATCCATAAAACGGTAAAAGTCCGCGGAATCGTTTCTTACCGTAACTTCTCCGGCATCGCTTATCGAATAATCCAATAATGGCAAGAGCCGTTTTGAAAAAGTTTCGAGCATCCGGTCATAGATTTCCGTTTTTTTCAGCAGGGTCGCCGACACGGGAAAAATAATCTTTAGCGGGGTAAAGTTTTTGCTGGCAAGTATATGATGCAACAGGTAACGGTGCGTCCGACCGTTGCCGTCATCGAATGGATGTAGAAAGACAAAGGAGAAGGCGACAATTGCGGAAGCTATCACGGGATCGCAATCCGATTTTTTCAAAAGCTTGGCTGTGTCTAAATATGCCTGCATCAGATTGCCGATGTCTTCTGGTTTTGGTGCTATATAATGAATGCGCTCTTCTGTGGGGGATAAGGTTTCTCCGACATAAACCTGATCCCCCCTCCATTCCTTTTGTCCATATCTTTCTTCGACGATTGCGTTTTGAATTTTGCAAAGACCGTCTTTTGAAAGGCAATCTTTTTCGGCTTCCTGGAGCAGAAGTACAAAGTTCTCCGTTCTTTTTTGGGAAGGCGCCTCGTGCTCGATGGCGAAGGATGACTTGGTCTCCTTGATGTAGAGAAACCGGACTGCCCTGTACAATAATTCAGCGGAAAAACGGGAAAGCAAGGTGTTCGAGTCTTGCTTTAATTTCTCCGCATTGTTTTCAAGAATCGGCTTTGTGAGGCGGACCATTGGGCAAAAAAGTGAATTACCTGGCAGATTGTTGATGATGCGTTGCCTTTTCGCCCTGCCGGAATCTTTGTTGCTTAAAGAGAACTGTTTGCTTGGGTCTTGCAATTCTACGAAAGGCCCTGAATGGACGTCATCCAAGGGCAGTTTTTTCCCTGTTAAAAATTCATAGAGAAACCAGATGCGACGGCAATAACTCCCTGTGGGTTTTGCCTTGACTTCTTCTAGGAATTCGGATATATCTACTTTTAAAAAGAATGCTTTGATAATTTCTAGATTGACGCCCTCGTAACGGATGGCGAAATTTAGGTTGGCTTGCCAGGTATTTTTTATCGGATGTCGCCAGCGGGGAAAATACCGTTCCGCGTAGATGCCGTTTTCTTTTTCTGTCTGGGTCGAAGTATCTACCAGGAAACTGCGTACCAACGGCGGAAGTACATTCAAGTTAAATTTTTCAATCAAAAAAGAATATCCGATGGCGACCATTTTCAAAATTCCTTATTCTTTTTCAAAAAGATAGTATGTTTTGGTTGATTTTTCAAAAAAGTTTAACGAATGCTTTTGAAATATTCCTGTTCGTGCAAGGCGCCTTTATATTATTCTACACTAATTATGAATATAATATAGTTTCTGGAGAAAATTTGAAGATTTCTGGACGTTTGAACCGCAAAATTTATCGGGTTTAAATCCGTCTAAAAATTATCGAGCCGGATGATTCCCAGTTCGCTCGCCTTGGCGAATCCGTTGATCTTTTCCCCGAGTCGGACGTGCGCCCAGCCGTCCTTGATGCCGAGGATTTCGACGGAAGTCCCTTCGGATAGCATGTTCAGCGTTTGAGCCTTGTCGCTCGGTCCGCTGGTGATGTCCGCGGAATCGACGATGACGATTCCTTCGGAATGGGTCTTTTCGCGGTAAACCTTGTAGCCGGCGCTGCATGCGAATACTCCGAGCAGAACGGCGACCGGAATGACGCTTAGCGAAAACGCTGTTTTGGCTTTTGTGCCCCGGGAAAGGATGCGGAAAATGTTGAGCGCGACGATGAGCCAGACGAGTCCGATGATGGCGTAGAGCTGCTCGGTCATCGAAAAGAAATGGTGCGCCCGAAAAAGGAATTCGAGAACGGGGTTTTCCTCTTCGGCGGATTCCTGCTTGTCCTTGGTCAGGCTTCGCGCAAATTTTAAGTTGTAGAGGTAATCTTCGTTGGCTGGATCTATCCGGAGAGCTCTTTCGTAGTTCAAAATGGATAGGCCGAGGTGTCCTTTGCGGAAGTAGGCGTTTCCCAGGTTGTAAAAGAGATCGCCGCTCTGGAATCCGTTATCGACGCAGTTCTGCCAGGCTTCTGCCGCCGACGTAAAGTCTCCGGCCTTGTAGGATGCCGCACCGGTGTAAAGTGTCTTGCAGTTCTCGCTTGCAAAAAGGGACAGGCTAAACGTGAAAACCAGGAACAGGATTTTTTTCATTTGTGGACCTCTAGGCTGTCGCAAAGTTCTTCGAATTTCTGGATGGCGTCGCCGAGTTCCGCTGCCGAGCCCCCTGCGGGAGCGAACCTGGCGTAGGCGCATTCTTCGAGCCACTTGAAAACTTTTCCTTGCGCTTCTTCATCGATGCCGAGATAGTTCAGGTTCGCTTTCTGCTGATCGCGGGTCATGCCGCGGAATTCCCGGTTGGAAATGTCGGAAAGGTAATCGACGAGACCGTTTTCGAGTGCCGCGTAGAATCCTTTTGGATCGTTTTTCTTCAGGGCGGCCTTGGCCTTGGCCGTATTGTTCTTCAGTTTTTTCTTGGCTTTCGCCTTGCGGACCAGAGCAGCGTTACTTGAATGCTTGCGGTGCGCTCGGATGAAGAGGATGAACATGGCGTATAGGAAAATCGGCAGGGCAAGGAGAAGCCAGAAGGGGAGTGTCGCGTAGAAGGGGACCTTTTGCGGGGAAACGGAGCTTACCTGGTGGATGTAGCGGATATCCCGTCCGAGGTCCTCGATTTCCGTCTTTGCCTGCGGCGAGTAGGAGTTGGCGCTTGGCGCGAACTGCGCGGTAGCGGATGCTTCGCCTTTTTCGACCTTTATTTTCCATGGGCCGAGCGTCCTGCTTTCGTATTTTTTCTTGGAAGGGTTGAACCAGGAATAGGTTATCGCCGGGATGTCGAATTCGCCTTTTTTCTTCGGGTAGAGGAAAATGCGGATGTTCTTTGTCGTGACGACTTTTCCGTTGCTGATTTTTTTCTTGACGCTTGTTTCGGGCGGCACGGTTCTAAAGTCCGAAAAGTCGGGCAGGACGGGGTCGGTAACTGTTCCCGGTTTGCCGTCGCCGGAAATCTGGATGGAAAGCGTGAGCGCGTCGCCGAGCGAGAGCGAATCCTTGTCGAATGCCGCGTCGAAGGCGTAGTTCCCGACCATCCCCGAAAAATCCTTGGGCTTTCCCTGCGCCGGGAGCGGGAGGACGTTGATTTTTACGGACGCGGTTTTGGCTTCGGCTTCTTCGGGTTCCTGCTGCACGGAAGAGAAGCTCATGGAAAATCCGCCCTTGTTTGTCTTTTTTTCGACGACTTTGGGCTTTCCGACCTTTGTGTAGCTGAATTTAAACGGCGGGATGGAAACCTGTCCGGTCTTCACAGGGGAAAGCCAGGCGAACTTGGCGCTGCCGCGGGCTTCGCGCGGGGCTTCGGGAATCGGGACGAGCTTCAGGTCTGACATGTCGGCCCGGTGCGCGATGAAGTCGTTTCCGAGGTCCATGCTGGTCGCGACGAGGTTGCCCTGGAAATGTTCGAAAGTGTGGATGGAAAGCGTGACGGACAGCTGCTCGCCTTCATAGACGGTCCGCTTGTTCGGCGTGAGCGAAACGGAAACAGCCGCCTCGTCGTAGGATTTTTTCACCTCGATGTTGTTCAGGTGGAAAATATCGTATTCCTTTTCGCCGATTTTCCAGGAGAGGATTCCCGCGGACTTGACTCCCGTTTGCCGCGGGGCTGCGATACGGAAGCTGTATTGCTTGCCGGTTTCGCGTCCGCGCCTTCCGATGCGGACATCCGAGGAGTCGAGGCCTTTCAGGGCAAAGCCGTTCTGGACGGAAAACTGCGGAATTCCGCGCGAGCCGAATTCTTCGAGCTTTTGGGTATCGACAACGAACTGGAGCGTGAACGTTTCCCCGGCATCGACGGAATTCTTGTCGAGCTGGATTTCCCACGGTCCCTGGGTGATCAGCTGCCCGGCGTACCTGCCCGATCCTCCTCCCATCATGGCGGCCATTTGCTGCTGCATCTGTTCCATCATGCTCCAAGGATCGGTCGCCTGTGCAAAAAGCGAAATGGCAAAAAGAAGAACTGTGGGTAAAAAACGTTTCATAACGTTCAAAAGATACAAAAAAGCTATCTTTGAACCATGTCTTATCAATCGTTGGAATCGCTCTTTGACGCTTACCCAAAAATCCAGATGCTCGGCCCGGTCGGCAGCGGAAAATCCAGGATTCTCAGGGAGTTTTCCGAAAGGCATTCCAACGTGTCGCTTTCCTCGACGGAAATCCAGCGGCGGATCCAGCGCGCGCTCGCTCCCTTTTGGCAGCAGCGCTTTATCAGCCTCCGCGATGACGATGCCCCGCGCGTCCGCGACCTGCTTTTAAAGCCGAAGTTTTTCTTGAATTCCGCGCATTACGTGGAAGACGATCCGTTTGCGCCGACGGATCCCGAAAAGCTCGAAGAGGCGCTTTCCATGGCGAACCTTCCCGATACGGTTTTGAAAGTGAAACTGCTGAGCCTTTCGAACGGCGAACTCCGGCGGATTCTCCTCGCGAGACAGTGGATGGAGTCTCCCGACTACATTTTGTTCGACGATCCGTTCGGCGGTCTCGATCCGGAATTCCGGGCGCACCTCTCGCGGGCGATTTTGAAAATGTCGGAGACCCCGGTCAAGATGGCGATAAGCCTGCAGCGCAAGGAAGAACTTCTCCCGGAAATTCCCGCCTTTGTGTATGAAAACGGCGAGTTTCGCGCTTACGAGGGGGAGCTTCCCGAAAAAATTTCGGAGCCGTCTGAAAAAAAGCCGGAAATTACGTCGTATGTTGTCGAAAACTTGAGGACGCCGACAGTTGTCGGGGAAACCCTTTTTGATTTGGAACATGTCCATGTCCGCTACGGTTCCGCGATGATCATCAACGATTTGACGTGGCGGGTAAAAAAGGGAGAACATTGGGTGGTGATGGGGCCGAACGGAGCCGGCAAGAGTACGCTGCTCGCGCTGCTTTCGGCGGACCATCCGCAGATGTATTCGAACGATATCACCTTGTTCGGAAAGAAGCCCGGCGCGGGCCTCGACATCTGGAAACACAAGGCTCAAATCGGATTCTTCTCCCCGGAGCTTGCGACGCAGTACCGCGAAAAGCTGAACATTTCGGATGTTCTCTGCACCGGATTTACGACGGGACTCGGGCTCTTTACGCCGCCTTCCTGGGAAGAAAGGGCGAAGGCGAAAAACTGGCTCCATGAACTCGGGTTTTCGGACGCGGAACGTCCCTTCGACTCGCTTTCCGCGACGGAACGCCGGCTGGTCCTGATTGCCCGGGCCGCGATTCGCCCGCCGAAGGTTCTTATCCTCGACGAGCCGACACAGGGGATGGACGCGGGTTTCCGGGAACGCCTCTTTGACCTTCTGGAATTCCTTTCGAGCGAGACGACAATCGTTCTTGTGACGCATTATGACGCGGAATGGCCAAAGTGCATGACGAACGTGCTGCGGATGCCGAAATTTTCCCTGGCGTAAAGCGTTACAGGATTTTGGTCGCCATGTTCCCCGCATAGACGGCGAGAATTCCGAGAAAAACGCTCAGACCGGCGTAGAGGGCGAAGGTAAGGACATTTCCCGCCTTGAAAAGCTGGAGACTTTCGTTTGCAAAGGTGGAAAACGTAGTAAAGCCGCCGCAGAATCCGACGGCGAGAAAGAGGCGGACGCTTGGGCTTAATCCGTGTTCGGAAAGCCCGTAAAGAAGCCCGATGAGAAAACAGCCCGCGATGTTTACGGCGAAGGTCCCGAACGGGAACGCCCCGGAAAGATGTGCCCCGATAAGTTTTGTCGAAAGAAAGCGGCAGATCCCGCCGAGAAAGCTGCCGAAGCCAACCAGAAGAATCGAATGGATCATGCGTTAAATTTAAAAACGTTCGGCGTTTCCCAAAAAATGGAAACGAAAAATTTTGTATTTTTGGGATTTCAAAAATGAAGGATTTTCCGTGATTACCGAAGAACAGATTCTCAAGTCGTTGTCCGTTGTCGTGGACCCGGATCTCAAGAAGAATATCGTCGAACTGGGATTCGTGAAGAATATTCGGATTTCAAAAGATGGCGATGTCGAGCTGGATCTGGTTCTGACGACTCCGGCGTGCCCGATCCGCGATCGTTTTAAGACGCAGTGCGAGCAGATACTCCGGGAGTCCGGGGCGCGGTCGGCAAATGTCGTTCTCAAGGCGAACGGTCGCGTGGTAAGCGGAACGCAGGCAGGGGCGAACGGCAACGAGCTTTTGAAAGGCGTCAAGCGCATTGTAGGCGTGGCGAGCGGAAAGGGCGGCGTCGGAAAATCGACGGTGACGGCAAATCTCGCAATGGCCCTGAGCCTTGCCGGGGCGAAGGTCGGCGTTCTCGATGCGGATATTTACGGTCCTTCGATGAACATCATGTTTGGCGTGGAAAGCGCTCCCGAGGTTTTCGAGGACAGGACGATTGCGCCGGTCGAGGTCAAGGGCGGCATTTCGCTGATTTCGATGGCGATGTTTGCGGAATCGGACAAGGCGACGATTTGGCGCGGCCCGATGGCGAGCCAGATGATCCAGAACTTTGTGCTTCGCGTCCGCTGGGGAGATCTCGACTACCTGCTGATAGACTTTCCTCCCGGAACGGGCGATATCCAGTTGACCCTTACGCAGCAATGCCCGCTTTCGTGTGCGGTTGTCGTGACCACGCCGCAGGAAGTCGCGCTTGCGGATTGCCGCAAGGGACTTGCCATGTTCGATAGTGTCGGCGTGCCGACGGTGGGAATCATCGAAAACATGAGTTTCTTTGTCTGCGACGGTTGCGGGAAGCGCCACGACATTTTCCGTTCCGGCGGTGGCGAGCGGATTTCAAAGGCGCTCGGGGTCCCGCTGCTCGGAAAGGTTCCCCTGGAACCCGCTGTTGCCGACTGTGGCGACTTGGGAACTCCCGCCGTGTTGCGCTATCCGAACAGCGAAAGCGGCAAGGCGTTTGCGGACATCGCCGAAAAGACGATCCAGGCGATTGCCCAATTGGAGCATTCGACAAAAAATGTCATGCACAATTTCCGGTTCCGTTTTGACGAACTTCCCGTGGAGGCGAAATGATCCAGCCTGTCAAGATTTTCCGTACGAAAGAAAACGAACTAGGCTTTGACTTTGACGACGGTTCTCGGGCGGTTTTCCGTTTGCGGAATTTGCGGCTTGCCTGTCCATGCGCGCTTTGCGTCGATGAAAATTCCGGGGAGCGCCTGCTAGATCCGAATACGGTTCCCGAGGACATTTCGATTGAAACGATCCAGTCCGTGGGGCGGTATGCGGTCGGGATCCTGTGGAGCGACGGGCATCGGACGGGCATTTATCCCTATGATTTGCTAAAACGCCTGTCAAAGGATTTGACGAAAAAGGCCTAAAAAGCCATATTTAAGGCGTAAAATTTTTTGGCGTAGGTCTATCCGATATGAGTGATTTTAACGAATCTTTATATTTTCGCGATTTGAATCGTTATCCGACTTTAAAGCCGGACGAGGAAGCTGCGCTCATTGCGATTATCAAGGACGGCAAGACCGAAGAAATCCGGCAGTCCGCGTTGCAGCGCCTGATCCGCGGGAACTTGCGGTTCGTGGTCAGCGTCGCCCGGAAATATCAGGGCCGCGGGCTTTCCCTTCTCGACCTGATCAACGAAGGCAACCTGGGACTTTTCAAGGCGGCGAAGCGTTTCGACAGCACCAAGGACGTGAAGTTTATCAGCTATGCGGTCTGGTGGATTCGACAGTCCATCCAGAAGGCTCTTTTTGAACAGGTCGGCGCGGTCCGCATCCCGCCCAACAAGCTCACCCTGGTGAACCGTTTCAAGCGCGCGCTGGTCCAGAATGGCGGCGATTACGAACGGACCATGGCGATGCCCGAGTTTGCCGATTCGGAACAGGACATTGTCGAGGTGATGGAAAAAATCGTCGATATTTCGCTTGACGCTCCGATTAGCGATGACGGCAGTTCCGGGGATTCGGTCAGCTCCCTGATGGATGTTCTCGGAACGGACGGCAACCAGGAAGACGAGATGGAGAAGAACGAGCGCAAGGCTCTGATCGACGATATTCTCAAGTCGCTTCCGCGGCGCGAGGAAGAGATCCTGCGGATGTTCTACGGCCTCGATACGGTGGAGAATACGACGCTGAAGGATATCGGCGAGGACTTGAAGCTCAGTCGCGAACGGGTCCGCCAAATCAAGAACAAGACCTTGCGGAAACTCCAGAAAAACAAAGAGAAGCGCGACCGGCTGGGCGATTTCCTGGGAAATTGATGTGGATTTCCAAGAATAAGGCTCGACGGGCTGCGGTCTATTTTCTGATGCTTCTCGGCGGAGCTTTCCTTGCTCTTTTCGCCTATTCCCTCTACGGAAAGTTCGGACCGCGAAAAATCGAAACGCAGAACGTTCCCTTTGGGCTTCCCGGCGGAACGGAAATCGCTGTCGGAGACTTTCCCGATACGCTTGCAGGATTTTCTGCGCTACCGGTATCGACCGTGCAGGAACTTCGCCGCGCGGATGACCTTGAAAAGAACGGTCGCCTAGACGAAGCCGCGGAAATTTATGAAGCCATCGCCCTGCAGTATCCGGGCGTGTTTCTTCCGGAATGGGGCGTCGCCCGGTCGCTGTTCGAAAAGGATTCGCTCTTGCCCGTGTGGAACTCCTTGCTCGAATCGACGGAACGTTCCCTGAAAAAGCGCTTTCCGGAGTCCTCGGTTTCGTTCTGGCTGGATTCGCGCCTTGCCGAAAGGGCGAACAGTCTCGGAACGGCCTTGGAGCTTGCACGGGTCGCAACGGAAAAGTCTCCGGCGTTTTTTGATGCCCGCCTGCTCTATGCGAGACTGCTTTTTCGGACGGGTCGCTTTGCGGAGGGCAAGGGGGAAGCCCGGGCGGCGATAAGCCTTTCGCTCGGGGAAAATCCAAAGGCGTATGCTCTCCTTTCGCAAATCTATCACGACGAAGGCGCTCTAGACAGCTGTGAACGTGTCGTCGATTATTCGCTTTCCAAGTTTCCGATAAATCCAGAATTGCTTTGCTTGCAAGGAATCCTGCAGGAATATAAGGGGCGTTTTGACGAGGCGGAAAATACCTATCGCCGCGTCCTCGCCATCCGCCCGAACTTTTCGCCTGCGAACGAAGCCTTGCTTTCTCTGGGGCAAAAATCCCCGCCGGGAAAAATCGTACACGGACGCCTTTCGCCAAAGGACCAGGCGAAGGTCGCATATGACATTCTCGAACCTCTTGTCTTGCGCTATCCCGACAACCTTCCGCTCCGCGAAGCGCTCGGGACCGCCTACTTGAAAGGCCGGGAGTTTGAACGGGCAAAATCGCAGTTCCTGGAAATCCAAAGCCGCGACCCGGAATATCCAGAAATCCAGCGGCGCCTGCAGGAAGCCTCTTCCGTTCCCCCGGTCCGTGACGTGAAAAAGAACATGCTCGCGGACAATCTGCATCGTGCGATCGACAGCATGCGGACGCTCCCCTCGACGGGACATTCGTTCGAGTCGAGCCTCGGGCATTACCTGGTGCGCTACGGGGCTTCTCCGAAAGAATTCTTTGCCAAGTATTCCGCTTCGAATTTCAAGAAGATACGAAAGAATGTCTGGCGGGAAACCTTTTTCGAAGTGCCTTATTTTCACCGCTACACGGTCCTTTTTGACGAAAAGGCTCGCTTTTATGGGGTACATGTCGTGGTGACGGATTCGAACGTCGTCGCAAACAAGATGACGAATACGCCGGAAATCTACACGACGCTTCTTCAGCTCAATTCGAGAATTTCCGGTCTCGGAACGGAAACCGGTGAAACCGAATGCGACGGGACGGTTCTCTCCGGGGCGACATGGGAGACGCGAGACAACTTTGAAATGCTCGCCCGGGTGGTCGGGAAGCCGGCGGAAGTCCGCATGATCCGGCTGGACAAGTCAAAAATTCCCGAAGGAATGCGGCTTTGCGATTATTCGAAATATCTTTTCATGGATTGATTTGTACGTTGTGACTATGAGTGTTCGGAAGTTCTTTTCGCTGTTTCTGCTGCTCGCCTTCGGATCGGTTCTGGAAAGCTGCACCTGCTGTGCCTACCTGAACCATATTTTCAATGCGGATCGCAACTATGAAGATGCCGTCAAGCTGGAAGCGGCCAGGGCGGACTCTGTCCCTGCGGACTCCGAAGTTGTGGCGACAGGCGAAGCGGCGAAGAAATATGACAAGGTAATCGAGAAGGGCTCGCGGGTCCTGGAACGGTTCCCGGATAACGATCGCCAGACGGCTCGGGCGGTGTTTCTCATCGGCGAATCCTTTCGGCATAAAGGGGAATGGGGAAAGGCTGTCGCCAAGTACGATGAATTCGAACGTTATTTTTCCGATCACGATTCCATGCCGAAAGTGGAATACGAGCGGGCCTATTGCCTTTACAAGAATGGCGAATATGACGTGAGCCGTTTTGCGTTGCAGTCGATTCTCGACGCCGGATCGGAACATCCTTTTTACAATGACGGGCTGAACCTGTTATCGTTGCTCGAAGAAAAGGGCGATTTTACGGAACAGGCGATAGCCGCTCTGGAAAAGATGCTTGCCGATTCGAACGGGACGCCCTATATGCGGGGTCGTGCGCACTTGCGCCTAGCATCCCTCTATTTTAAGATGGAAAATTATCCGAAGGCGCGAGAACATTACAGGGCGAAGGAAATCGTCGAGCTTCCGCTCCGTGACCGGTATTCGGCAAGCCTCCATGCGGCGGAATGCCTTGCCGCGACCGATGCCTTTGCGGAAGCCGCCGAAGAATACCGGGCGATGATCGAAAACAAGGATTACGAATCGCACCTGCCAGATATGTATGTACGCCGCGGGGAACTTTTGCTCCGGGCGAACGACTGGACAGGCGGTGAAAAACTATTGCATTTTGTGACGGACGAGTATAAAAAGTCGGAATACGCTTCGCGGGGATTCTTTGACTTGGGGGATTTCTACCAGACGGAAAAGCGCGAATACGAACCGGCGATCGCTTATTACGATTCGAGCTTTCTTGCTCGCCCCGGATCGAGCTGGGGAAAAAACGCCCGGGAACGCCGCGATGCGCTTCGCAGGTTGCTCGCCTTGCGGGAGAAGGATTCTCTTGCCGATACAACGCTCCAGGCGAAAAAGCAGTTCTTCGATACCGAATTTCAGATTGCGGAACTGTTCCTCTTTAAGCTCTCGGAGATGGACAGCTCGCTAGCACGCCTCGACAGGATTATCGAAGGTTCGCCGGATTCCGCCGTGGTAATGCGCGCTGCCTATGCGCGAGCCTTTATCTATGACGAGTTCAAGCAGGATCCGGACCGGGCCGAGAAACTTTACAAGGAAATCATCGCCAAGTATCCGCGGACGGAATACGCCAAGCAGGCCCAGGTGAATCTAGGCGTCAAGGTGACGGTCAAGACGCCCGAGGACGAAGCGCACGAACTCTTCCTGAAAGCCGAGAGCCTTTGGGTCGCGGCGAAAGACGTTCCGCTCGACAGCATGGGACTTGTGGATTCCGCATACGCAAAGGCTCTTGCCGCCTACGATACGGTCTTCCGGGTTTACCCCGAAACGGATGCAGGTGTCCAGGCTCTGTATATGAAGGGAATCATCTGGGAAATGTCGCCGGATACGAAGGATTCCGCCGCTTTCGCTTTTAAAAAATTGCGAAACGAACATCGGAATTCGCCGTGGGGAATCGATGCGGAAAGACGCCTGCAAACCCGGATGTCCATTACGGATGAATCCCTGGCGCGGCTCCGCAAACGCGTGGAGCAGAATGCCGCCTACGTCGATAAGCTTTCGCAGCAGTATTATGAAGGCTTGTCGTCTGCCGAAAACAAGAAAAACGGTCCCGACATCAAGTCTTCCGAAGACGAGGTCCTGGAAAATTCCTACAACAGCATGTATGATTTTGAATAGATCGATCTTCTTTTCGGAAAAGAAAAACCAGGCGGCTTTCGGATACAAAGCGGAGAATTTCGAAATGACAGATGTCGAGGCAAATCGATTTCTGCATTTTTGGACCGGTCTCCGCCCCTTTGCGTGCATACGGCGCGGATGATTTAGCAAGTGTTCGGTCCGTTTTAGGCGAATTTTCTTGTTTTGTCAAATTTTGACAAAAACGGTTTGTATCATTGGATATATGATTACTGCACAAAAGAACAACTACACAAACGGACTCAATTTTCGAAATGCCGCCAAAAATTTCTTCGCCGACGGCTTCGTTTCCTTTCGCCAACGTATCGCGGAGCAGCTTTCCTTGCAAGGCGCAGAGCTTTCGGAAGACGAAGATTCCACCTTGCTCGATTTTTACCGCCAAGGAGAAAACGAAACCTACGTTCTCGCCGCTTTCGGCTATGAAAGCTGATTTTATAGAGCCTGGTATTCGACGAAACGCGTCTTGCCGTAGAAATCCGGCAATGTTCCGCACCATTTCAGCCAGGGATAGCGGGCCGCTTCCGCTTCGAGAATTTTATCCTCGTTCGCTTCCGGGCCGATTTCCATCAAAAGGATGCCACCGGGATTAAGACGATTTTGGCTCTGCTCCAAAATTTTTCGGATAAGCGTGAGACCGTCCGGTCCGCCAAAGAGGGCTAGCGCCGGGTCAAAGTCTCGAACTTCCGGCTGGAGCTTTTCCTTTTCTGCATCGGGAATGTAGGGCGGATTGCTGACGATAACATCGAATTTTTCGCCTTCGGGAAGGGCTTCTAGCAGGTTCCCTTCAAAAAATTCGATTTCTGTTTCGTTGAATTTCGCATTTTCTTTGGCGAGGTCCAGAGCGTCCCTTGAAATGTCCGTGGCGAGAACGCGCGTCCCAGGAATTTCCTTTTTGACGGCAATCGCTATTGCTCCGCTTCCCGTCCCGATATCCGCAACGGTGGCGGATTCCTTTCTCTGCAAGCGTTCCTTGATAATGTCAATGAGGGATTCCGTCTCGGGTCTCGGAATGAGGGCGCGCCTGTCGCAACGGATTTCGTGTCCGCGGAAACTGGTCGAGCCGACGATATGCTGGAGCGGTTCTCTCTTTGCCCGGCGTGCCACCAGCGGACGGAGAAGTTCGAGCTCATGTTCGGAGAGCGGCTTGTCGAAATTCAGGTAAAGGTCCATCCGCTTCATCTTGAGACCGTGCGCGAGGATGTATTGCGCATCGAGTCGCGGGTTGGGAATTCCCTTGTGCTGAAAGAACAAAGTCGTCTTGTTTAAAATTTCGAGGACGGTGTTCATGCGAATTTTCCGAGGACTTCCTGGGCGTGGGCCATCTGCAGCGCATCGATGATTTCCTGGATGTCGCCGGTCATAACGCTTTCCAGCTTGTAGAGCGTCAGGTTTACACGGTGATCCGTGACGCGGTTTTGCGGAAAATTGTAGGTGCGGATCTTGGCGGATCTGTCGCCCGTACCGACCATCGCCTTGCGGCTTGCCGCCTCGGCCTGTTCCTTCTTGGCTATCAGGGCGTCGAGGATCTTGGACCGGAGCATTTCCATGGCGTGCAAGCGGTTTTGCAGCTGCGAGCGCTCTGTCTGGCAGCTCACGACAACGCCTGTCGGGATGTGGGTGAGGCGCACCGCGGAATCCGTCTTGTTGATGTATTGTCCGCCTGCACCGCTGCTGCGGTAAGTGTCCATGTGGATGTCGGCTTCCCGGATATTCACATCGACTTCTTCCGCTTCGGGGAGAATCGCGACCGTCGCCGCCGACGTGTGCACGCGACCTTGCGTCTCGGTATCGGGAACGCGCTGAACGCGGTGGACTCCGCTTTCGAACTTGAGCGTTCCATAGACGCTGTCGCCTTCGATAAAGACCCGGATTTCCTTGTAGCCGCCCACCGTGCCTTCCGAGGCATCCTGGATGGTCATCTTCCATCCCATGCGGTCTGCGTAACCGCGATACATGCGGAACAGGTCGCCTGCGAAAAGCGCCGATTCGTCGCCGCCCGTTCCCGCGCGGATTTCGAGGGTCGCATTCCGGTAATCCCACGGATCCTTGGGGACCATCAGAATCTGGAGTTCGTCCTCTAAGGAGGCGATATGCTTTTCAAGCGGTGGAATTTCCGCCTTGGCGGCTTCGGCAAATTCCGCATCGTTTCCGCCGAGCGCCTGTTTCCATTCCTTTAAATCGCTCGACAGCTGGATGTATTCGCGGGCCTTCTGGCAGCTCTTTTCAAGGCCTTTATATTGCTTTTGGAGCTTGGTATAGAGAGCCTGGTTCGAAACGACTTCGGGGGACGAAAGTTCCGATTCCAGTTCTTCATATTTTTCGATCACTTTTTGTGCAGCTTCTAACATCGGAGGCGAATTTAGAAAATTTGACGCATACGGTTTTGCCAAAAAATGTGGAAACCGTTTCCCGATTGAAAAAATTAAAGATAGATTTGAAAGGAATATGGTTTTTATTCTGAGTGCTGTCGTCCTGCTCGCCGTAGCCTTTTTAATCTGGGGTTGGAACGATGTCGTACTTCGCGATTCCAAGGGGCGACTCTTGAGCCGCAAGGTTAAATCCGCAGATGAAGGCGCTCTGGCTGGTCTTTCCTATGGGACATATATCTTCGAAATCTGGCATGTCGGGCTTTTCCATCTGCGTCCGCGGCTGGTAAAGACGATTCGTATCGAACATAACAAGATTTCCGAAAATGCCTGGATGTTTTCGTATAAACTAATGACCGAGACGAGGCTTCTCCGCTTGAAACTCCGGAATCCGGAAGCGCAATTGCTAAAAGCCCGCTACTTGACGGACGGAGCGATTTTTCAGGCCGTGGAAAAATCCTATTTCAAGGTTCTGAACAATCTGTATCTACCGAAAAACAGCATCAGCGATACGACGACAATCGATTCCGTTCTGATTCATCCGACGGGAATCTATCTGTTTGAAAATTCCGTTTCCGAAGGCTGGATCTATGGCGATGCGGACGGCAAATTCTGGTCGGCGACAGTCCTGCGCAACAACCGGACAAAAAATTCGGAATTTGAAAACCCGGTGCTTCGCAGCATGCGGAACGAAGAGGCGCTGCGTCGCATGTTCGAAAAGGCGGAAAGCCTCCCGTTGCATATATTTTCCTATGTTGTGTTCGGCGACAAGGCGGTTTTGAAAGATGTTCCCGGAAGCTCGGTGGAACGGAAACTCGTCTTGCGCGGGCAGCTCTCCCAAAGCCTTACCCGGACATTCAGCCTTGCTACGCCCGTATATACCGAAAAAGAAATCGACGAGCTCGCTTTGGAACTCGTCGGTTTTGCAGATAAGGTAACGCTTTGAACTAGATCTTGAAATCGATGCCTGCCGCGATGTTGTGGCTTGTCCGGTCGTATGTCTTCTTGATTCCGTTTTCCTTCTTGGTGTATTCTTCGTAAAGCGTTTCCATGTAGCCGACTTGGACCTGGAGATTTTCCGTAAAGCGGAACGCGATTCCTCCGCCGACCGACCAGGAATCGGTAACGAAACTCAAGTCGCTGATATAGTCGTCCGTGATGCCGTACATCGTGCGCTGCACGCTTGCCGAAACGGTGAGAGGCTTTAGGATGTCCGCTTCGACGCCAAAGACGAATTCGTTTTCGTCGCCGTCCAAATCGTCCTGCTTGCCTTGCGGGTAATTGGCGAACGTGTCGAAGTAATGGTGATAGCCGATTCCAGTGCGGAAGCGATCTGTCCAGGCGTAGTTTAAGCCTACGGAAAGGAATCCAGGAAGGTCGTTGTCGGATTTTTTCCCGTCGATGAATTGCGGCATGTATTTGGTGACGACGTTATCGATTTTGTCGGTTTCGTTTTTCATTTCGATGAACGTGTTGTGTTCGTACTTGATGCCCGCGCTGAATTTCTTGTAATGGAATCCGAGGCTTGCTATTGGCGTGATTCCCCAGCCTGTCTGTTCGCAGTCGAGGAGCGTCTTGTTCAGCATTGCGTCGAGCTTTTCGCTCGGAACGAGAGATTTCATGGAGCCGTTGTAGGAATTGTAGGCGTAATTCAGGCGCGCTCCGAGAAACGCGGAGAACATATCCATAAAGCGGTAGCTTGCGCCGAGCTGCCACGCATAGACATATTGCTTGCCGACAAACTTCGCTTCGTAAAGCTGCGTCGGGCTTTGGATGTTATAAGCGCTCATCAGTTGCCCGAGTGCGGGCATTTTTTCCGCGGTCTTCTGGATAGTCTGCGAAAGCAGCGCATCGATCAGGGGAAGCCCTTTGTTGAACTTGGCTTTTCCACCGCCGCCGATGATGTAGAATCCGCCCGAAAGTGCGAAATCGCCGTGGTGCCAGTTGACGAGCAGGCTGGGCATCACCGGGACAAAGGATTTCCCTTCGTAGTCGCCGAGCTTGTCCGTTTCGATTTCGCGGGTCTGCCAGACGGTCTGGCTGTGGGCGGAAACGTAGAGTCCGTCGTTCATGAACGCGGTTCCCGCCGGGTTGTAGTAAACCGCGGAAGTTGTCGACGAAGCGTCCTGGGCGAAGTTGCGGACAAAATCCGTCGATTGGTTGGTGTTGTGCATGAGGCCGCCGGCAAAAGTTGCCGATGCGAAAAGAGGAATGAGTTGCTTGATTTTCATAGGAACCGTTTTGTTTTGCGCGTAAGCTAGTTAATTAAAGAAAAAATCCAAGGCTATTTTTTCGTACAAATGAAGTTTTTACGTATAAATGAATCTGTGTTCATCTATAGATAAAATAACGTTTAATTATTTCATATAAATGAAAGTTGATTTAACAATTTCCTGAAAAAATCGAAGGTTTTCTTGAACGCTTGTTTAGCAATAATTTTTGTTGAACCTGTTTTTAATTTTGACAGGCAACGGAGAAGGATGTTTTCTAGATTTAGGGCATGGCGATAGACAATGCGATTTTGCGTCGAACGGAACTCCTGCTTGGAGATGCCGTAATGCGGGAAATTTCAAAAAAGAGCGTGATCATCTTTGGCGTCGGCGGGGTTGGTTCCTGGTGTGCGGAAAGCCTTGTCCGGTCGGGTATCCAGAAGCTCACAATCGTCGATAGCGATCGCGTCTGCATCACGAATGTCAACCGCCAGCTGATGGCGACCGTCAAGACCGTGGGACAGGTCAAGGTCGAGGCTCTCAAGGAACGTTTGTTACAAATTAATCCGCTAGCGGAAATCGAAGCCAGGCAGGAAATCTTTACGGCGGAAACCGCGGAAAATTTTCACATCGAAAAGTTCGACTATATCATCGATGCGATTGATTCGTTAAAAGACAAGGCGTTGCTGGTTCTCTTGGCTTGCAAGACAAAATCGGTGTTCTTCTCTTCGATGGGTGCCGCCCTGAAACTCGACCCGACTAAAATCCACGTCGCCGAGTTTTGGAAAGTCCAGGGATGCCCGCTTGCGCGTGCGCTCCGCACCAAGTTCCGTTCGAAGAAAACATTCCCGAAGAAAAAATTCCTGTGCGTCTATAGCGAGGAACTTTTGCAGAACAAGGGAAAAAGCGGAACCTGCGGAACGGACAAGTGCATGTGTCCCAAGGCGAAAACGGGTCCTGGCAACCAGGAACTTTTGAATCACGAATGGTGTTCGAGCAAGGCGCAGATCAACGGAACGCTCGCGCATGTCACGGCGATTTTCGGGTTCACGATCGCGGGTCTGGTTCTCAAGGATATTGTACAAAAAGCGGAAGCTATTTCGGGTTCGCAAACATAACATCTTTCGGCGGGGTGGAATGTTCCGGCGAGGGAAAAGCCTGGGTGCCTGTGAAAATCAATGCTGCTGCCATCGAGATATTCGTCGGTCTAGTTTCCCGTATCGCGTTTTCCCGATGCCTTGGCGGCGAAAGCTCCGGTCGATGCGCCCTTGAAATTCTTCGACAGAGGGAACGGATGTCTCGTAAGTAATTGCCGTATTGAAAATGTACGGCGTATAGATTTGCCGAATCGCCTTGGCATCTTCGAAGGAAGCCTTTCGAATTTGAATCGCGGACATGCCTTTAAAATAAAAAAGGCTCCCGATAGCGGAAGCCTTTCCAAAAACGGTTCACGTTTACTTGAGGTCCAGCGCCGTGTCCACGCCGTCGATGAGCTTGCCGTTTTCGACGACGGCGAAGCCTCCCGTGTAGCCCCAGTGCTGCCAGGGGATTTGGAGCGTATCGCTGATTTCACGGACGGCGGTCATGTAGTTCAAAACGCTTTGCGGATCGGATTTGACGTTGTAAGCGCCGAATTCGTTCCAGACCAGGGGGACCTGCTTTTCGACAGCCCATTTCTTTGCCTTGATGATTTGGCTTAGAATGTAACCCTTGCTGCCTGTTTTGTAATACTGCTTTAGGGCGCTTTTCGTTCCGCTAGGGGTCGATGCCCTGACCCCGAAATCCGAGGAGTATTCGGACCATTCTTCGGGATTGTAGGGGAACTTGAGGTTGCGAATCGTTGAATAGTCTGTCCAGGAAGCGCCCTGGTGGCTGAAGACGAACGGATCGTAGGAGTGGATCGCATAGACGATGTTGTTGTCTGCGAACGGCTCTCTTTTGACTAGCTTGTCGATGGAATACCATTGGGCATCCCCGAAGATGATCGTATGAGTGGAATCGACCGTGCGGATGGAATCGATCATTCCCTGGGCGGCGATCGTCCAGTTGGCCGCCGTGACCTTGCCGCTTGTCATGTCCGGTTCGTTCAGAAGTTCATAGAAAATGTCTTCGCGTGGATTTTCGGCGTAATGCGCGGCGACCGCTTTCCAGACGCCCGCCATCATCCGACGATATTGCGGATCGACGGACGATTCCTTGTTGTAGCTATTGTCGTATTCGTGATAGTCGATGGTAAGGGACATCCTGTAGCGTTCCGTCCAGTTTGCAAAGGAATCCAGGACGATGAAAATGGAATCGTTCATTTCGAGTACGACGTCTCCCGTCGTATCGTTCAAAAATTCGCTACGGTTCGAAACATAGAGGTCAAGGTCTATCGGAAGCCGCAGAGCCTTGAAGCCGCTTTCGGAAAGAAGCTTCACGTCGCTTTCGCCGAATTCAAATTCACCGGTGAATTTTCCGTCCGCTTCTTCGAGCCAGTTGGTAAAGTTTACACCCTTGTTCAGATACTTCATCGCCTTTTCCTGGAGCGGATTCGAAATGCCGATGTCTCCGATATCGATGTTATAGACCACCGGATCTTGGATGGTCATGTCGGCGACTTTCGGCGGAAGGTCTTCTGCGCCGACCAGGTAAATGTCGTCGATGATGACGGAATCCTTTTTGCCGTTACCCTTGACCTGGAAGCTTATCGCGGTTACGCTTGCCGGATTGAACAGGACGTTCTTTCCCCAACCGCCTTGCGTCAGATCATCGAACGCGATGGTGACGGTGGTCCAGTCGCTCGACTTTTTCTCGGATGCCAAGTGGACGTCGTAGTCAAGGACGTCGCTTGTCTCTACATGGATGTAGTGGGCGGCACCCTTGTAGGAGTATCGGATTCCCGCATATTTGCCGACATCGACCGTAGCGGGAACCTGAAATCCCCAGCCGACAAACGGATCGAACTGGTAACTGCCCTTGTCTAGGCTGAATTCGACTTTCATGGCGTACTTGGAACCGTTATCCGTTTCCGCTGCGATGATGTTTCCTTCTGCATCGGTCGGCGTCGTGATGGTGGAAGCACCGCCGTTTGACTCGTCATTGTAGGTGTACCAGCCGCTGCCGATTTCCGTTTCGCCATTGCCGTCTTCAAGGTTGTCGAGAAGAAGTCCGGTTTTAGGCGCGTCCGCAACCGAGGACGAACTCTTGGCGGATTCTTCGGACGAGGAACTCTCCGCTCCTTCTGCTTCCGAAGAGGAAGAAAGTTCTATCGAAGAGCTGCTCTCTTCCGGGGAACTGGACTTGTCGTCGGAACAGGCGCTCGCCCATAGAGTAAACGCCGATGCGACGGATAGGATTGCTAGACGACGAATTCGCATAAAACCTCCGTAATGGTGTTTCCTTAAAATATAGAGATTTTGCCGGGAGCGGTTCTCGGATAGCGATTAAATATGAAATTGTTGTTTACAGGAGAAAACACGGGATGTCGGTTTTTAAAAGAAGTTATTTCTACATCTGAATTTTTAGGTGATGCAACGCTTGGCTCGTATACTTCTGATGACCGAATCCCAAAGTGGAACAGTATAAACGTTTTCGGAGAATCTAATATTGAAAAAAACGCAATTCTTCTAACGCTTACATTTACAATTGGCGTTCTTTTACAAATCCTGCAAATAGCTTATTGAATAATGCTCATGAGATGGGAAGTCGAATGTGGGAAAAATTTATATGGTCAGGAGGCTTTAGATTCCATTCGCCTAAATCCTGAACTTTATCGCCAACTCGCGTCCCGCTACATCCTTATCGGTCACAGCATGGGTGGTGTTGTTGCTAGAGAATATACTCAGAACATCAAGGATGACGACGTGACCAACAAGAAAGGAATTTATCCGTACATATTGACAGGTGACGAACGCAACCTTTCCATCCGTGCGTTTACGGACAACCAGAAAATCAAAGCCTACGAGCGCCAACAGGGTGTTTGCCCGATTTGCAAACAACATTTCGAACTTGCACAAATGGAAGCTGACCATATCACGCCATGGTGCGAAGGCGGCCCGACAATTGATACAAACTGTCAAATGTTATGTAGGGATTGCAACAGAAGAAAAAGTGACAAGTAGGGAAGAAGTTCCGCTACAGATATACTTAGTACCGAGTTATTTTGGAAGGTTTCCTATTTAGAAATCTTCCAGACGCATTTCTGTTATGTGTTTTTACCGAGATATTATTTTGCTTCTGATGGATTGGTTTAATTGCCGTGACATTCGATGGCGAATTGACGGAAAAGTCCCCCATAAAAAAGGCGTATGGGACGATGTAAGGTGATGAACAATCTAAAAAAATGGATGCGGAATAGTTGTTAGCAGAAATAGTGTCGCCTTTATTTGTGTTACGGATTCTCATCGTCAAGTAAATCCGTTCGTGGTAGAGAACAGCAAAAAAATCCCCGGGAAACGAATCCCGGGGACAGTCAAGTTTCTAGCTTGTCG
>CAKUXP010000023.1 GCA_934700345.1 uncultured Fibrobacter sp.
GTTTGTCGGGGACGCAACGCCAGAAGGCTAAACCGGACCACCGGCCTAGCCGGTGGTTTTGAAGAATCACAAAAAAAAAGACCGACTTTTTAATCGGTCTTTTTTTTTACAGGATAAATAATTTGCTTCGAATCTGTCAAAATTTCAGTTGAGAAATTTTTGTAGGATTTCCATCTTCATCAAATTGAACATCCAGATAAAAGCTCCCATATTTGCTGCTGACAAATAAAGGGACCGTTTTCGCCTTTAACGAATCATTTTTTTCAAATTCCACATCAATCGCATCCCCATTAAGAGATACTGATGTAGGTAAAAGTCGGCTTTTCTTATTTAAAGAGCCGAAAGAAAAATAAGGATTGACCGCATCTAGCACTCTCGGAAAGTGGAATACCATTTTTTTATCGGTCATCATTTTCCAACCACCCTTTTCGCTTTTATCAAAAGAAACTCGAGAATCGACTTCATTCAAGAGCTTCTTCCCTGAAACTTTTTGCTTGAGATGATACAGATTATCCATTTTTTCAAAAGAATGTCTAGAAGTCTTAGCGACAAGTGTTTGGTTTAGGATTTCATTGCGCTTGACTTGATCCTGGTCCACCCAAATAATCAAGTTATCCGTCATGATAATCGCACGAACAGAGACAATATCGTCAATGCGGTTTTTCTTTTTTCCATAAATTTCATAGTCCAATTGAATCTTGCCAAAATCCACCTTGGAATGAGGCTCTATCGAATTAATTGTCGTTTCCACTTTTTTCACCAGATAATCATCCTTATACATATCCGTCAAATGCAAACAGATGAATAGCCGGACGTTGGAAAGCTTTTTGTCTGAACGATTCTCCACTTCAATCGCAAGTTTATCTGAAAAGGACATCGTCGGATTGTAAGTCTGCAAATCCAAGAATGCATGTTCCTCAAAAATCATATCCAACAATTTTGGCATATTTTGTTCAACATAATCCATATCGTCTATCAGGTAATCCTGTTTTTCCTGATTTCCTCGACGGAAAAAATGCATCAGAACTTCTTCCTTCGCCGCTTCGTAATTTCCATTCCGATATTCCATCAAGGCTTTTTGGAAATTTGACGAGAAGAAACCAAAACCTTCCATCATGGATTTGTACATCTTTTGCACATAGATGCCTTCCACGGATTTATAAAGATGATTTCGATAACTATATGAATTGTACATATCCAACAATTCTTCAACCTGTTGCGGATATTCGACCGAAGCCTTGTCGTAAAGCATCAAAGCTTTTTCAGTTTCACCCTTTTTCATATAGTAGGTTCCAAGCAAAACCAATGCCGGAGCCGTTCTTCCGGGATTCGTTTCCAAATAATTTTCCAGAAGTTCCTTTACGGATAATTCATGAACAGTATTTTCATCATCTGCAACCTTTAGATTCGAAGAATCAAACAAGAGGCAGAAAGATTTCAAGAGAATCGATTCCCTGTCCGTCGGATATTTTTTAAGAATTTCATCGAGAACAACACCAGCTTCCTTGAGATTTCCTCGATTTATCGCCAAATAAGCCTGGTCGCGCATCAAGCATAGACGATTCCATTCATCCATGTATTTCATATAAACTAAAGTCCATTTCTCTAGGTACTCCAAGTAGGGAGCTTGGGCTTCTTCCAGTTTTTCTCTGGCATCCTTTTCGACAGTCTCTTCATACTCTTTCCATTTTGATTTCATCTGGGACGCCACTTTAACTCCCGCTTGAGCAACGGCAACCGGATTGGCTGTCGTAACTCCAGAAATAACCGGGAAAACCGCCGAAGAAAGATTGTCCATATCGGAAACAACGCTCCATAATTTCTTACTTTCCGCTTCGTCTAGTTTTTTTTCAGCTTTTCGCATATTGAGCAAAAAAGGTAACATCTTTTTCTTCGCGTCGATGACATCTTGCGGAATACCCCGATAATCCTGCATCGCAAGGAATTTCAGATATTCCTGCATATTTTCCGCATTGGAATAGCCATCGTTCAGAATGTGGAACAAGCGCATCGTTTTTTCAATATCGACAGGCGCAGTTTCACTTTTTTGTTCCGCATTTCCATCTGCTCTATCTTCAACAGGATGATCCCAAGCCTGTTCAACCGCAGAGATTTCTTTTTGTACTTCTGCATTTACGTCATCTTCGTTTGAAAAAAGGGGCAAAATAAATTTTATCCCGATAAAAATGACGAATGCCAACAATATCAGGATTAGGCATCCTGAGCAGCCTTTCTTCATTTTCTTCATAGACTTACCACTTTTTCAATAGTTGGTCTTCGCCGTCTCTGTAAGAACCACAGAGAATCATCAAAAATTCAATAAGCAACCAAATGCACAAAATGCCGAGAGGGACCAATCCCATCATCACAAAGATACCGGCCATCGTTTCGCTTTCCTCCCCCATCAAAGCTCCCAAACCGAAAAGGATAAATTCACAGACCGTTAAAAACGCCTGGCAAACACCACGTCCCACTTTTCCCAAGTAAAAATTATGGACGCCAAAACCACCGAGCAATGCGCAGAGCACGGCAGAGACAGCACGACTTTTGGGAGAAATCACTTTTTGCGCCCCAGGAACCGAAATATTTATCGTCGGTGAATTTTGACCAAGCGTTTTCTCTTTTTTTGAAACAATGCGAGAACCGCCATTCAAAAAGACATCGACTTCATCGCCGACCGAAGGCACAAAGTTGAGTTCATCGGAATTGACGGTAAAGAAATTTCCATCTTCCGTTCCGATAGAAACTTTCTTGTCTTGAACTTGAATAATTTTAGCCATAAGGCCTCCTATTTGATTGGTTGAAAAAAATTCTTACTAAAAAAACAGTTTTGCTACAAGATATCGAATAGTTTTACACACATTCGAATAATCCAAGCACACCCCAACACTCCACCGAGTACATAGGAAACTTTTTGTCGTTTTGAAGAATTTGTTTTTTTCGTCTCGGGAATCGAGACCTCTATCGGAGACGAAGTTTGGGCTGACAAATTTTCCTTTTTTGAAATGATGCGAGAACCGCCATTCAAAAAGACATCGACTTCATCGCCGACCGAAGGCACAAAGTTGAGCTCATCAAAATTGGCGGTAAGGAAAATTCCATTATCCGTTCTAATAAAAACGTTTTTGCCTTGAATCTGGATAATTTTAGCCATGATTTTTCTCAATTACTTAAAATGGTCAATCCCTAACACAGCGCACGGAAAGCAAAGAATGTTTTAAGAGCGTTTCGCTCTCTCCTCCATTTTCCGCTAAGTGAAAATCATCCGCATATAAATCACCTTCTCCCTGAGCAGTCCAAAACTTCGTCCAAACACCTTCCCCTTCGAAGAAAGATCCATTTCCCGTCCCAGCGGGCAACGCCCCAAAACCGACACAGTCAGTAGCGTCTTTACTCCAGGTTGTCGATATCAATGCATACGCAAAACTCGTATTATGGCAATACGCCGCAATTTTAAGAGCATCCCATTCCGCCCATGTCGAAAGATGCCATCCCGCAGGACAAGCGGTTTGCGAGGCATCCCACGTATAGAGCCTACCATACTTTGCACACAAAAAAGCGTTATTGTTATAGCAAAAGCTATTCGTCGTCATAAAGTTTAAATTTTGCGCCATCCAGACTTTTTCGCCAACCTCTATGGTTTTATATACCATACCGTTTCGCGCATCTACAAATATTCCAAAGGCTTTGCTGCTAGAACTCACCCTCCAATATACTCCGCTACTCGAACTTCTCTCCGAAATGCTTTTACCATCGGAATCCCAGTTAATATTTCCATAACGATTGTCAATTTGCGATGCATAATCCGTACAAGAAACCAACACAAATCCAAACAAGAAGAAAACAATCAGAAGTCGCTTTGGCAAATTCATATCAAATCCTCTAAAAGAAAAAAGAAATCGAAAGGCTTGCCACACCAACTCCGGCGGCAACAAATCCTAAAAGCCTTGCCAACTGAAAACTCTCGGCAACATCCTTTCGATTTTTAAAATCGTAATGGGAAGTCGGCAAACCTCGATCCCGTTCCTTTTTCGCTTCGTAATCCCCATAGTAGGCCAAGGCTCCACCACCAAGTATCGCAGCCACCGAAATCAAGCGCCATGTATAAATTTGTGATTTCGTTAAAGGATGATGCTCTATATCGGCATCAACCGAAAAGCCTTCGATTTTCGAGTCAAGATTTTCATTCAATGTCAAATCAACATCCTTGTTCTCTTTTGGCATTTCAAAGCGGGAAGAAATTTCTTGTTGAAAATCAGAGGCTATTTTTCGCAAAGCAGGAAGTACCGAATCTACAGCAATCACCGCACTCTGTCGAGAGCAGTTTTCAAAGCGCACCAAGTCATCAACCAACTTGGCTGAATCCAACGTTCTCAAGTATGTCTCGCCATAGCACCTTGGCGGCACATGGCAGGTATCGGAATCAACAAGGGAAAATTCCTTTTCAAAACCCGGAATAAACTCAGGCAAATTAGTACGAGCATCTTCAAAAGGAACCAATTCCCAATAAACCTCCGCAGTACAAATCGGAAGCGGGGCTGTTGTTCGAATCCGAAAAGTCAAATCGGCTCCAACTTCAAAATCATACGAACCAAAAGCCCATTCTGTAAATTTCAATTTCCTATCCAGAAATTCCCGACTAAAGCCATTGTCCCAATCAAGCGAATCATTTTTTAACGCTTCTTTTATCTCGTTAGGATTATCCTCGATAAAAGCAAAAATCTCATTATGACGATAAATCTTATAACGGTTTCTGAAATTATTCAAAAAACGATTCCATTTTTCCTTAAAATTTTTGGCAAGCCATAAAACATCGGATCGTACAGAATTGACGATAACGGAATCAGAAATGCATACCCCATCAAATGAATTTCCGTAGCGAAAAAAGGTTTCTCCAGAAGAACACTTTTTGGAACAGCCAAAAACAATGTTATCCAGACTTTTCGAATTTTCTCGACGCAAAAGACTCGACCAGTAGCCTTCATTACACATAAACGAAAAATTTTTTCTATCTTCCGAAGAATTTTCCGGCAATTTCATACAGGCAAGGCCGAGCAGTTTCCCTTTACCATCCTGCAGTTTTTTTAGAAAATAACCATCATGGCACTTAACGTTTTTCCGAGAGACGCATAACGACGACACGGCATCAATCCGCTCAAAAACATCTTCATAGTATCCCAAGAACGGCAAGTCATCCTTTTTACAGATCTTCCCGGAATTCGAAGATTCATACTTCAACCCAGAGCAATCATAACCCTTTACCGAAGCCGATTCAAAATCTTCTATGGTATAATTCGCAACCGTATCGGCGCAAACAGGTTTCCATGTTTTTGAGTTTAATTTGTATGCAGTTTTTTCCGGTTCCGAATTGGTGCCGTTTAAAAAGCGGAAATCCCGACAATTCAACAGTTTTGAATGGGATTTTTTATCCGGGGAGCATTCCCTAACGAGACGCGTTCCTTCCTTAACTTCTACGTTTTTAAGCTTCCCAAAAGCAACTTCTATTTTATAAGAAATGGGATCAGGCATCATCGACCCAAACATCGCTACAATTCCCTGCCGCACCTCTCGAAATGTAGCCGTATAGGAATCACTAATCGCTTCATTCTTTTTTATCGAATATACGATTAAAAAGTCATTCCCTCGCATTATGTTTCCAATTTGGGCTCCATCATTTACGATTGTCCCCAAAAAATTTCCCCAGACATATAACTTCGGACTTGAATTTCGATATTTTTTTACAGCAAGGCTATATTCAACATCAAGATATGTTTCGGAATCAAGTTCTTCGGCGAACCAATTCGGCAAGATAAAATTTTTTACACCATCACTCGTCGGATAGGGCGGTAAATTACTCGGCACCAATTTTTTGAAAATGCCCACCAGAGGGTCGTCACGAAGCGGATTAGATTTCGAATTTCGCAACATGGACGGCTTAAATCTCATTTTAGCAGAAACCGTATCCCGTAGTTTCTCGACATCTATCGTCAATTTTTTCCCATTCCAGACAATTCCTCTCTTTTTAAGGATGCGTTCCATAGGCTTTTCTCCTATTTCCAGCCAATCGACAGAAGTCCAAAGCTTAGTCCAGACATCCTCATCGTATTCATAGACAATAGGATCCCCTCGTACCTCATCCGCATAAAGAGAAGCCCAAACATCCCAAGAGGATTTAGCCAAAGCCACTCCATTAAAAACGGATAGCACTAGCAAAGTTTTAAACAAACTTTTCAACATCTTGCAGCAATGATTTTATCGTTTCTAGAGCGACACAGCTCCATACTTGTTATCACCGGCAGTCCCCTTCTGGACGCACCAGGCAAGGCATATCAAATTTACGAAGGGAATCAGCATCAAAAGAGCGAACCACCCCGAACGGTTCGTATCATGTAAACGACGGACAAGCACCGCCGCAAAGGGAACGATAAATACAAGCTGGGCCAAAGTTATTAAAACAGCAACTTGGTAAACGGGAACAAAAAGAGCCCATATCTCGAATGAAATTTCTTCCATAGTATCTATTTGTTGTCCCCATTCCGAAGTATCGGCCCAAAAATCCAATCCTTTCGAGATGATGTTAATCAAAAAGACCAATCCAAAAAAATTCCAGAATTCTCTGCGGCTAGCCCGTCCCCGAAACGTAGCATACTTTCGAAGGCAATTTGCAATATAAGACATAGGAACTCCTTTTTTACTTGCTTTAAATAAAGTAAGAAAAAAAAAACTTGTCAAGGGTTTTCTTCATTTTTCCCATTTTTTTTGCAAATTGCCTTCATTCCTTTTGCGATTTCATTTTTCCTCACCTGGAAACTTGTATCTTTCCTAAGAGGATTCAATACCATGACAATCGAAAACGAACTTGACTCCACCTGCGGAATTTCCGATGAAGAACTAACACATTTTTGCGTCTTCCAACACGCCCAAAGCCATCGCCCGGTCTCGCACGGAAGCCTTGTATTTTTCTTTGCTTGAATCACTTAAAAAAGAATCGTCCAACATTGCCTCCATGATCGGCACGGAATCGACAGCTTGCTTGATAAAACGTTTCGCACGCTTTTCGACAACGCCGATTCTCTTGGCAAATTCCATGAAATCAGGAACCCCGTAAAACCCGTTCATTTCGTAAAACGGCGTGCTAAAATCGTCTTCGTCCTTGAACAGGTCAAGAGCCATGCGGGACATTTCGTTGGGTATGTGAAGCGAAGTGTTCAACAAATCGTAGGCCGGCGTCAATTCGTAAACTTCAGGGGCTTCGGGCGTACTGCGCAGTGAAAAATTTTTCGCATGGGCATCGCCATTGCATACAAGGTAATTGAATAATACCGTTCTAAAAAACACCTCTACCGCAACATCCGCCGCACTCACGTATTTTTGAATCAACTCGGCAATTTCTTCGTACGAAATTCCTTCGTATTTATAATTGCTGCCGTTTTTTTCCGGGACTAGTCCTGCGATTTGCGCGAAGTCGCTCTGATTGATTCTCTCTCCATTTTCCAGGACATCAAAACGTTTTGTGACATAGACCGGATTTCCATCTTCAAGAAAAAGCAAGGCCGATAAGGCTGTCGGTATCTTGAAAACGCTTTTTGCCATTAGCATGGTCACGTGTTCATTCGCCGGGGAATCCTGAAAATTGTCATAGCGGTTTTGCAATGACGGTTTGAGAATATGGGTTCCGCCCCGGTCCGTATTCACAAGTCTTTTGCCTTCCATCCTGGCAGAAAATTTAGCCTGCGCGCCGGAAAGGGATATCCTTTTTATCGCTCCGCTTTCGGAAAAGGATAGTTGAGAAATGTTGTAATCCAAGGTCGCACAAAAATCGGAGACCCCAAATAATTTCCTGGAACACTTGGGGCAGAAATCGCGGCGGGTCTCTTTTAAGCAGCAGTGACATTTTCCCATTGCTTTACCCAGGGCGAACGGTGACAGCTCCGATAGTTTCATAGTTTGCGAGTTTCAGGAGCATGGCGAATTTGTCCGAAGGCGATATGCCGAGACGCTCGCAAAAAAAATCCCGGTTTAATCCTTCCGGAAGCAGCCCCTGAAAATAGGGAAATAAATAGGGAGAACGGAAAATGCGCCTTTTCTTTGGCATGTCGATGGCGATAGACGGATTGCTTGACATTGCATATTTCGAATCATAGAGGAATGTATAGCGCCGTTTATTTTTTAGCAAATAGCCGGCAAGAGTATCGTTGTGATACACACAGGCGAATTGAATTTTGGAAAATTTTTCAATCATTTTTTACTCTCTCGCTCAGCGAAACGATGAGCCCTAAAGGCTTTATCATTTTACTCAAAACGTTTACGGACGGGTTGGAATCTCCTGATTCGACAGAGATGATAGTCCTTATGGAAACACCTGAAATTTCGGAAAGGTCCTGTTGGGAAAGACCCAGTTTTTTCCTTCGTTCCAAAATTAGCCGTGCAATGTCTTTCATAGCAAACTGCAATATATTGCTTATTTTGTATATAATATACTACAAAATATGTAAATCGTCAACAAAATCTGCAACATGTTGCCGATAAAGTCAAGTTTATTTTGCAAGGGCAGCTTGTTTCGGATCGGATTTTAAGCCGTTCGATTTCTTTTATAGGATTGATATCCGGATTTCCATTTTTCAAAAAGGAAAATGTCTTTGTTCTCTTTTTTGTTGGGAAGGTGGCAAACGGATGGTGCTTTCGCCATCTATCCTCCGCCCCCCATTTCCTTTAAATTTCTTCTCCTGACATCAGCTTTGGAAGAAGCGTGTCGCGGAGTGAAATCAAATGTTGATTTTCGTTTCGAATTGTTCGGATTTGTGCAAAAACCGGCTGAATCATCTCATCAAATTTTTTTGCAGTTTTGCAATCTGGGATTATGGCTGCAAGACTGTTTAGACGGCCTTGGCTAATCTTTGGCTGGACGGCTCCGGTCACGATTTCACGAACGCTGGTTAACGAGAAGAAAAGGTAGAGCATTTCTACAGAATATCCGTTTTGACCAGTTAAAATATGAGCGTGATTGTTTACCCAGAACTTTCCTTCTACATATTGAAGGATTGGAAAGCCATTTTCGTCAATAACGGTTCCGTCTTCGCCTAACAAAAGGTAAATGCCATCGAAGATATAGTTATCTACATAATCCATACATGATGTTGCGCCGTAGTACGGATAGATTTTTTTCATTGCATCACGTTGCATTCCTGAAAGCGGAATTCTTTTTGAATCGTGCGTAACAATGATGTCGGCGACGGTTCCTTCCTTCCACCCCCCGGGCATCACCCCGCCAAACGGTTCGAAATCGACGAACCAGTTTTTGAACAGAGTCTGCGCCTGTTCCTCTAGGTTCCTGTTGATTTTGTTGTTCAACTCGATTTTGTCGTCGAGGCTCCCGAGGATTTCCGCGATGCGACGCTGCTCCGCAAGAGGGGGCAATGTTACATCTATTCGCTTTAGATCTGCTATAGTTACATGGCCTAAACCAGTAGTCTGCTTATTTGATGCGATTTTTTTGAAATTGGGTTTCAGCGCTTTCATCAGATAAAAGAAAAAATCGTGAACGATCAATTTCTTGTTTGGAACGACTTTGAAGATGTGTTGATTAAGCCATCCATCTTGTAGTTTATAACGATAAATGTCTATTGATGTCTCTGGGTTACCAGACCAAGAAAACAAAAAATCGCCTTTGGTTAAATGAACTTCAGGGCTGTATTGATTTTGAGTATAGGCTGTTGTTGGACCGATTCCCGCATTAAGTTCTGCAATTTTAATGATTGGTTTTCCTGTATCGGAAAAATCAATATTCTTAAATGCTAAACCATTTTTCCAGCTTGCTAAGTCATAGAGCTTAAAATGTGTCCCTTTACAATTTCTATTGAAACTGTATAAATCATTGTCAATACTTTCTCTATTACTCATGCTCTGTTCTCTTCAATCCCGTTTATAATAATTGCGACTCGTCAATGCTAGATCTTTCGACTCCAAATCTTCGGTTTCCTGCTCAAGATAACAATTAAGTTGTTGCGTTGCACCGCCAACTACTGTTCCTAAATCTTCTAACTTTGTTTCTTTCCATTCGCTCATGTTTTACCGTTCCCCGCTAAATACCTTGTCAAGCAAGAAAAAGACATCGCAGTGTGCCGGAAATGACGCACGTATCACCCTCCCCCCCCTACTTCACCACTATCTCCGGCGAAGTCGCTTCCAGAAGATAGTTCCATTCCTCGCGAATCCGTTCGTATTCCGAAGGGTCTGCGTAAATGGCGAAAGTCATCCACTTGTAACCGTGGGCGGTCCGCTCAAAATTCACGTATTCCGTTTCGCGAGAGAACTTCGGCGCTTCCTGCACGCGCAAATCACCGTCTGCGGTCACTTCCAGCTCGCTTTCGAATTCCGTCTCGTGCGGCATCCGGATTGGCAGGTAGCGCGTGCGGACCTTCGGCAAATGCATGATTGAGCGTTCCCAGATGTTCGGGTAGCGGCCCTTGAAGCCATCCGAGCTTTTCCCAAAATAGTTTTTCGACGAGAACGTAACGACGAGCTTCAACGGCTTGTCAAAATCTGTCACGTTTTCGGTGCGGACTCTCGAAATGGAAACATCGGGGACTCCCTGCGCGATCAAATCCTGCAAAAGCGTTTCCGTCTCCTTCGCGTCGCGCCCATAGAGGCGGTTGCGCAGGACGCTTGCGAACTTTCCCGTCATGCAGAGCGAATCGCGGAATTCCGCCGAGCCGTCCCTTCCGATATGCAAGCGGTGGTAAAAGAACACCTGGTGTTCCTTTTCGTTTTCGAGGACAGGCGTTACCGCGACATGGCTCGAATCGCCGTCGATGACAAGCGCAACCTTTCCTTCCATGTCCAGCGGCACGGGACGTTCGTTTCCGCCCTTGTCCGAGGGATCGACCCACATTTCCGGATAGTTTTCGCCTTTCGGGATATAAAGCATCATGTGGTTGAACTGCTGGATAGAGGGAAGGGACTCGAAGCCAGCCTCGGTCAGATGAATCGCGACAAGCTTGCTCTTCACGCCGATAGCGTCGAGCATTTCCTTGAGAAGCAGGCTCTGGTCCTTGCAGTCGCCGCGGCGTTCCCGAAGTGTCGTTTCCGCAAGCTGCGGAATCAGGCTGTGCCCGCCAAAGCGAACGTCCCGGTAGCGGATGTTTTCCCGTACAAAGCGCACTTCCGCAAGGATGGCCTCCTTGCCAAGCCTGCTGCCTTTTACTTCAAAAGCCTTTTCCCGAACAGGAATTGCGCTTTTAAACTGGTGACGGATCAGGTTTTCGTATTCGCGACCGACATCCGCCCAGGTGCGCTTACCCGTCAGCAGGAATCCCGCTCCGTAATCCCGGTAGTTCGGCATATAGGGTTCGCGCCGAATCACAATCGGATCGTCAATCGACCATTCTTCGCCGTCCGCATCGTAGCGGTTCGACAGCGGCCCGTATTCCTCGGTCACAAAACGCGACGTATCCGCGTAGATTTTAAACGATGTCGTGCGCACCGGAACCTCTTCGCTCGCCTCGAAGCTCACGAAGGGAATCACGCCATAGTTCGCGATGCTCGTCCGGGAAATCTGCAGATAGACGAAATCGCCCGGGGAAAGCTTTTCGAGCGGGAAATGCGCCGTCTGCATTTCGTTGTCAAGCCCGAGTTCCGTCGCATAGGTGATGTAGGCGCCGGAGAGCGAAACCTTCGCCTTGAGCATCATCGTCGAATCATAGATTTCCAGAGCGTTCAAATAGATCCGGTCGAATCCCGGGAGAAAATCGAACGAAAGTTCCGAATAAAGCCCTACGCCGCGCGTGTCGAGAATTTCAATCAGCTTCTGGGTCGTCCGCACCCAGGCCTTGTCCTTGTCCGCACGGAGAGCCTCGCGCGCATCATGTACCACAGCCGGAAATCCTTCCGATTTCGCCTTTTCCGCATAGTCCCTGTTCACGAGCGAAGCGAGAGCCACAGGCCGCATTTCCACCGGGTCGATCTTTTTCTGGAGAGTCCGATTGTCCGCCTTTCCGAGGAAAGCCTTCGACGCCGAAAGAAAGCTCTTGATATCCTCGTCGTCCGGATGCATCAGGAGCGCATGGGACAGGGACTTTTCCGCCTGCACGAAGTTTTTCGAATAGAACTGCGCCTTGCCACGACTTGTCCACACGCGGTAATCCGAAGATCCGACGGGGAGCGTCTCCTCGCTTACGGCAAGCGCTTCGGGATAGCGTCCCATGAAAATCAGCGCGTCCATCAGGGTCAGCCCCAGATCGACGTTCACCCCGAAACGCCTTTTCGTCGCATAGAGAATCTCTACCGCTTCCGCATAGCGGTCCATTCCCATGTAGGTTTTCGCGAGATAGACGCCTAGGCGCGCCGACGGCTGCTTGTCGTAAAGGTTCTGCACCACGGCAAGCGACTGGTTTCTCTGCCCGAGCCCCCACAGCGCATCCGAAAGGTTGATGACGTATTCCGGATTGTTCGGCGTATAGCGGAGCGCCATTTCCGCGTACTTCCGGGCTTCGCCGTAATCCATCATCGCTTCGTACATTTCCCCGAGAATGGAAAGCAGGCGACCGTTTTTCCGCACAAGTTCCATCTCGCTCAGAAAATGGTTCACGCCCGGACCGTAAAGTTCCTTCATCTGGTACACGAAGCCGCAGTTGATGAGATAGAGAGGCTCGGTCGGATCCATCCGGTTCGCCTTTTCGAAGTAGGAAAGTGCGACAAGGGGCTGCCCGTCCGCAAGACGCAGAAGCCCGACCTGGTTCACCACCGCCGCCTGGAATTTCCGGGACTTTTCGTCGGCCAGGCTTTCCGGTTTTTCGAGAAGCGACACGCCGTCGATCGCACGTTCGAGGACCTTCGCGTATTTTTTGTAGAGGATTCCCTGCGCCCATCCCGCCACGAGGATTCCGCGTCCGCCGTCCCAGAAATAGCGCCCGACATATTTAAAGTCGTATCCATCGATGACTCGCTCGCACGTAAAGTTCTGAACAAACCTTTCGGCGTTGCCTCCGCGGACACGGGCAGTTTCGAGCGAAGGCTCGTCGGGATTTACGCCTAGTCGGATAAGCAGAACCTTGAACAGGTCCTGCGCGCTCACCTCGCCCGGATCCACAATCGTCCCATAGACAAAGAACGCCGTCTCCTCCGACATGTCCGCCAGCACCAGGTCGGGATCACCGTTCTGCGCCGCGACGCTTTCCCAGTTGTGCCAGAGGGAATCTTTCGATTCAAACACGTAGCCGAGAGATTTCGATTCGTAATGCGTCACCGTCTCTTTCGAGAACTCCTTTTCGCGAACGGAATTTTTCAAGGTCTCCGAAAGAGCAAACCCGGCAAAGAACTCTTTCCATTCCTTTCCAAAAGCAGCGCGATCCGTCGAATCTTGAACGGAAAGCGAGAGAAAGAAAACGCGCCCCCCCGCCGAAACGACAAAGCCATCCGAAAAAAGATACGCATCCGAAGCGCGTCCCGCCGTTTCGAAAAAGGCTCCGGTCATTCCCAGCTCTTCCCGCGGCGAGGCATCCGCATAGAAAACGCTCCGAAGGGAAAGCCCGCGCCCCTGCATCTCGGCACGCGCACGGTCCATCACATCGGGAGATTCCCCGGGAGCAAGAAGGATCGAAAGGATTTCGGCACGGCATCCCGTCTTCGCATTGAAAAATTCAAGCGGAGCCGTCGCATCCGAAGGGTCGCTCACTACGTTCCAATCCCCTCCGGGAAGCCGAAAGGAAAAATCCGCCCGTTCAAAATCCAGGACCCGGACCTGCGACTTTTCACCGAACGAGACGCCTTCCCGGGAAGCTGCCGGGGCGGAACTTTTTTCATGGGCGGCTATGTCCAAAGCCCCCCCACGAGCCTCTGCCGTTCCGGAAACCCGGACGGGAATTTCGGGATGCCCCGCACAGCCAAAAAAAATCGCCGATAAAACGGAAAAAAACGCCACGGTAAATTTCATCTTCATCACCATTTTTCCCTGTAAGGTATAAAAAAGCGGGTTTTCGATCTCGCCACGCAAGTGAATTTTAGTAAATTTCAGTCAGCTAAAATCCCCCGCTTGCGGGAGATGGCAGATTCACAATCAAACAAAGGATCCTAAAATGGCTCTTAAACTCGGTATCAATGGTTTCGGCCGCATCGGTCGTATGGTCTTCCGCGCTGCTGTGGAAAACTTCTCCAAGGACATCACCGTTGTCGGTATCAACGACCTTCTCGATGTTGACTACCTCGCCTACATGCTGAAGTATGATTCCGTGCACGGCAAGTTCAACCACGAGATCAAGACGGAAGGCAACTTCCTCATCGTCGATGGCAACAAGATTCAGGTGTTCGCGGAAAAGGATCCGACCAACATTACTTGGGGAGCCCTCAATGTGGATGTCGTCGTTGAATCTACCGGTTTCTTCCTCACCGACGAACTCGCCCGCGCACACATCAAGGCCGGTGCGAAGAAGGTCATCATGTCCGCTCCGTCGAAGGATGCGACCCCGATGTTCGTCTATGGCGTAAACGACAAGACCTATGCAGGCCAGGACATCATCTCCAACGCGTCCTGCACCACGAACTGCCTCGCTCCGATTTCCAAGGTCCTGAACGACAAGTTCGGCATCAAGCGCGGTCTCATGACCACCGTCCACGCTGCAACCGCTACGCAGAAGACCGTTGACGGCCCGTCCAAGAAGGACTGGCGCGGTGGCCGCGGCATCCTCGAAAACATCATCCCGTCCTCCACGGGTGCCGCAAAGGCTGTGGGCAAGGTTCTCCCGATGCTCAACGGCAAGCTCACCGGCATGTCGCTCCGCGTTCCGACTTCCGACGTTTCCTTCGTTGACCTGACCGCCGAACTCGAAAAGCCGGCGACCTACGAAGCGATTTGCGCAGCGATGAAGGAAGCTTCCGAAGGCGAACTCAAGGGCATCCTCGGCTACACCGACGAAGCTGTCGTCTCCACCGACTTCCGCAACGACGCTCACACTTCCATCTTCGACGTCAAGGCCGGCATCCAGCTCGACCCGACCTTCGTGAAGGTTTGCGCCTGGTATGATAACGAATGGGGCTACAGCAACAAGGTTTGCGAAATGGCCCGTGTCATCACCAAGTAATTTCTAGGCTTCTTTCCGAAGTTTAAAAATTCAAAAGGAAGGCTCCGCGAATGCGGAGCCTTCCTTTTTACGCCTATTCTTTTTCGGGCGACTAGTTTACAGAACCGGAAAGTTTCCGGGCGATTCTTTCCATGCGATTCCAGTTCGCATCAAGAATCGAAGCCCGGTCTTGCTTTTTATAGAGGCTTATATCTCCATCGACGGTCTCACCGGCAAAGCCGAATGCCGCATTCAGGCATTCAAAAAATTCATCCGTATTGTCCCTAGCGTAACGATTTGCATAGACAAACAAGGAATCCGAAGATTCGTATTCTTTCAAATCAAAGTAATCGGCATTTTCTATCGAACAAATATTTTCGGAAACCTCATTGGTGCTTGCAAGCAATAGCGAACAGGTCTTGTCATCGACCAGGACATTCGCCGTATAGGAAAAATTATGTGCATCACCCGTCACATCGGCAAATTCAACGGAAACATTCTTCTCGCCAAAGACAAACGAAATTTTGGACTTGCTTTGGAATTTCACTTCAACACCTAGTTCCTGAAGCATTTCAGCCGAAAGCGAATCAGATATAAAAATATTTAGCGGATCAAACGAAATGCTTTTCGCACTCAGCCCATAATAAAAACCGCTCATCCAAACTGAATTCGTATAGTCACCGAGTAGAGAGGGATACACGACTTCAGTTTCTACAAAATTCTTGTGGAACGTAATCTGGTAATAAATATTCGAAAAATCGCTTACATTGGCGCAATCGATTTCATCCACATCGGAATCATAGTCGCAAAATTTCAGATCTTTCCATGTTCCGTATAGCGAATTCGCCTTGCCGCCGACAAGGACGATCCCTTCGTCCCCCTCTTCAAAAAGCACTAGCGTATCGCCCTTGAAAAGATAATGGATTTCAAACGTATCAAGTTCCGTCACCATATTCCTTTTCCAGTCAAAACGGTTCCCGACGGAATCATAGACGCAAAAATCGTACGATTCGTTCTCATACGAAGTAATCGTCCGGTTTAATTCGTCGATGGAAATCTTCGTCTTCGAAACATCGCTACCGGGACCGTTCGAAGAATCGCTTCCGCAAGAAGAAAGGACTAGCACACAGGCGACACCGGCCATACAACCAAAAAATTTTGTCATAATAGGGTTTCCTTAAAAGAAATTTTTCAAATGATAACATTTAAACCAGCAAAACCGGCTTTCTATATTTGGATTTATGCAGTCTCAACATCGCGGTTTTCTGTATGGTGCGCTTGCCGCCATCTGCTACGGAACGAATCCCCTCGGAGCGCTCTACCTCTACAAGGCGGGATTCACCCCCGGTTCCGTTCTCTTTTACCGATTCGCCGGAGCGTCGATTCTGAGTGCGCTTTTCATTCTGCTTCTCCGAAAAAATTTTCGCATTCCCAGGGAAAACATTCCCTACATCGTTTTTTTGGGTTTTCTCTTTGCCGCGTCCGCGCTCTGCCTCTACCTGAGTTTTCTCTTTATGGATGCGGGCGTCGCCTCGACCCTTCTCTTTTCGTATCCGATCATGGTCGCAATTTTCATGGCGATCTTCTTCAAGGAAAAACTGCAGAAAAAAACCGTGGTATCGATTCTTCTCGCAATTTCGGGCGTCACCCTTCTGATGCGCACTAGCGACGGTTCCGTACTAAGCCCCGCTGGAATTGCGCTTGTATTCTTCTCTTCTCTCGCCTATGCGATTTATATCATCATCGCAGCCCGGATGCCGAAGCCCATCGGCGCCCTGAAAATGAACATGTACATTTTTGCCGTGTGTGCCCTCTGCCTCCTCGTTTATTCACTCTGCGCACCGGGACATTCCATCCATCCTGTCGAGAATCTGTGCGAATTCGCCTGGCTTTTCCAGCTCGCGTTCGTGCCATCGTTACTCTCGCTAATCTTTATGCAAAAGGCCTTGCGCACAATCGGTTCCACGCCGACAGCCATTCTGGGAGCGCTTGAACCCGTGACCGCCGTCTGTATCGGCGTAAGCGTATTCCACGAAACGCTTTCCGCGCGACTCGTCGCCGGGATTATCCTCATCCTGTACAGTGTGACCCTCTTGGCTTTGCGGAGGAACAGAGCTTAGGGCTGAGATTTTAGATCTTAGTTGAGAGTTGTGAGTTGATAAAAAGCGGGATACAGGAGTCAGGAACCCGTGGAGTTAATTAGGGGGGGAATAGACAGTCTAGCAAGCTGTTTTCAGGAAACAGGAATCGGTATAAAATGGAATGCGGGAGGGGGCGCAGACTATTCCCTAATCCCTAATCCCTAATCCCTAATCCCTCATTCCTAGTTCCTAAATTGACTCAGCTATTTTTTCTTCATCAAATACGCGGCAAGCGCCTCGTAGGCGGGAATCGACACCGGGTCGATGAACTTGTTCGAAGAAAGCGGATTCGAGGCAAAGCGAACTATCACCATCTGCGCCAAAGGATCGATGTAAATCGCCTGACCGTGGACGCCCCGAGCCATAAACGCTCCGTGCGTATTGTTCGTCATCCACCACATGTTATGATAACTCCAGCCCTGCAGTAACGGATATTCGCCGCCCTTTTCAAACTTTTTCGGGTCGCCGCCCTTTGAAATATCCGCCATCGCCTTCTCGGAAAGGATCCGCTTTCCGTTGAGCTTCCCGCCCATGCGCACCACCTCCCCGAAGAGCGCCATGTCCCGCAGATTCAGGTTGAAACCTCCGCCGGCAAAGGCGATGCCGTCCGTTCCCAGTTGGTAATAACCGTCATATTCCGCCCCCATCGGCACCCAGATTTTTTCCGAAACGAGATCCGCCAGGCTTTTTCCCGTCACGCGGGAAACAATCCAGCCGATGAGTTCCGTATTGATAGTCTTGTAGCCAAATTCTTCCCCATGTTCCTTGCCCGGGATTTTCTGGACGGTCTGCAGATATTCGTAGTAATTCCTCGGTCCCGAATAGGAATCCGGTCGGAACAGGTTTCCCGAAGCCGAATATTTCCAGATTTCCGCATTCGGATCGTTGTAGTTTTCGCTATAGCGAATCGCGGTCGTCATGTCTAAAACCTGTCCCACGGTCGCCCCATCAAACCCGGAGCCTTTTAATTCCGGAATGTATTCCGTAACAAGCTTTGTCGAATCCAACATTCCTTCTGCAATTAAAATCGAAGCAACGGTCCCCGCAAATGACTTGCTAACGGACATCGCAGCATGGATTCCTTCCGGAGAAAGCCCCGCCGGATAGGCTTCATAGACAATTTTCCCCTTGTGCAATACGATAATCCCATCGACATAGTTCCTATCCAGGGATTCCTTCCAGGTGATTGAATCCGATTCTCCCCACGGAACAAAGCGGATTTCATCGATTTTTTTATCCAGCTTGACCTTGAACTTGTGATGCTTCGCCTTGGGTGCGGAGACAAGGCGCGTCGGGTAAAATTCCCGCATGTGATTCACACTGTAGCGAAGCCCCGGAAACGTAAAGAACGATCCATCCTTCGCCGAAAGAAGCTTGCCCTTCGCCGGGGGGAAACCTTGCATCCACCCCATTTTTCCCGGATCGGAATCTTTTGCGTTTAATGCCGATTGCGAAAAGACGCTCGCCGCCGAAAGCATGACGGACAGAGCCAAAACTGATGATTTTTTCATAGTCGTCTCCTTTTGTCTTGCAAATTTTGTCCTTATTCCAATATATGCAAATTTATTTTAAAAAGCCAAGGGATTATCAGAGCTTAGCTTGAGAGTATTTAGGGGTTAGAAATAAAGCCTCGTCCCCAATCCCTAAAACTTAGGTTCCGAATCAATCGACGACTTTCCCCAATTTCTAATTACTATTTTTACCCTATGAGCTGGGAATGTCGATTCTTGTCGGAAACTTTTTGCAGAAGGCGAAACCAAGAGTGCCATCCGGGCTCTTCGGGATGCGTCCTCGAAGGAAGATTTCTTTTTCCCTTTGACAAAGCCGATTTTCCAAAAAGCACTCGAGAAACGCGCCACAGACAAGCCCGTTCATCGAAACAGGAATCCGGCTAAAAGCTATCTTTGAAAAAATCGTAAAACAACAGGAGATTTTCCATGATCAAGAAAATTGCGCTTGCCGCACTGCTCGTCGCCACGTCGAGCTTCGCCTCTTGGGATTATTACCAGCTTCCCGAAGCCGGCAAAGGAACCGTCAAGGGGCAGTTCTTTTATGACTCCGACGATCCGTGGTCCCAGTGGGGACTGAATGTTAGCGCACGCTACATCCTCATGCCGAACCTGGAACTTTCGCTCCAGTCCTTTGGCTACCGCTCCTGGGAAAGCGGTGCGGACGACGGCGCGGGCTTCACGGACCTGACCTTGGGCGCACGCTACGCCATCATGCCCATCGTAAATCTCTTTTTAGACCTGAACCTCCCCATCGGAAGCAACGACGTGAGCGACCGCCTGAGCTTTACCCTCGGCGGGCAATTCTCGCAAGAACTCGCCCCGAACCTCGCTCTTGGCACCGAAGCGGGCATTTACTGGGGCTTCAAGCGCCACGGTTTCGAACCGGGTCTTGTCGCAAACCTCGCCGCGGAACTCGGCTACACGATTCCCGATTACGGCCTCACGCCTTTGGTCGGACTAGAACTCAAATACAAGCTTACCGACGACGAAAGTGGCAATTGGGAAGACAACGCGGGCGACAACAGCATCCGCCTCTGGCTCGGAGCCGCCTACGCAATCAATGCCGAAATGTCCGTTGACGGAAAGCTCAAAGTTCGCTCCGGCGATTCTAGCCACCATCTCGACGGCGATGCGGTCGGTATCGAAGTAAACTTTTCCTACAATTTCTAATTCCCCGCAAATTTCAAAGAGGTCGGCAATGCCGACCTCTTTGTTTTTTTTCGATCTGCGAAAAAGCGGATCGATGCACAGAATTTAATCCGTCAATTGCCGTAAAACGACATAGGATAGCGATTAGAACGGGATGCGGGGAGTCTGGTCGAACCTCGTCCGCAACCCTTATACCACATCCCGAAAGCTTAGACGTCCGCAAAGCGAAACTTACATCGGATCAATATCGACTCGGATTTCGAGATCCGTCGGCAAATCCGAAAGAGCTCGACGAATATCGGAAGAAAGGTTCGCCTTGACAAGAATATGCATCCAGTATGTGTCGCGCACAGGCGAAATATAGGCCTCTACGGGTCCGAGGATTTCCAGACTGGCGTTTTTCGACAATTCATCGGCAAGGATCCGTGAGCGGTTTTCCAGAAATTCAAGACTTTTATGTCCGAGTTCAATCGTCGCGACTTTCGAATAGGGCGGATAATGCGCTTCAAAGCGAGCCTTCAATTCCTCTTTCGCAAAGCCCAGGTAGTCATGCGCAACGGCAAACCGGACAATCGGATCGTCGGGATTGTTCGTCTGCAAGATGACCTCCCCACCGACCCGTGCACGCCCAGCGCGCCCCGATGTCTGGCTTAAAAGTTCAAAAAGCTTTTCCCCGGAACGGAAATCGGGTCCGCCAGCGCCGGAATCGGCGCCCACGACGCCCACCAGTTGGACGTTCGGAAAATCGTGGCCCTTCGCCACGATTTGCGTGCCGAGAAGAACGGAGAACTTCCGCTCCCGAAAATCGGAGAGGATTCGCTCCGCGGCGCCCACGTTCGCCGTCGTATCCCTGTCCATCCGAACGGTTTTCGCCATCGGCACCCATTCCGCAATTTCCTCTTCGAGCTTTTCGATAGCGCCCCCGGCAAATTCAAATTCAGAAGAACCGCAAGACGGGCATTTCGTACCCAACGGCAAAAGCTTTCCGCAGTAATGACACAAAAGTCCGCCATATTGCTTGTGATAAACCAGCGGGACCCTGCATTCGGGACAGGAAAGCGGTTCACCACATTCCGTACAAAGCCGCACCTTGGAATATCCTCGCCGGTTCATCAGGATAATCGCCTGGTCGCCCCGCGCCACGGTTTCCGAAAGCGATTCCCGCAGTTCGCTCGAAAGGAGAAGCGAAGAATCCTGCAAGCGCGCCTTCTTTTTCATATCGACTATCCGGACAGAGGGCAGATCCGTCTCCGTAGCCCGCTTTAAAAGAACGAGGTATTCCAGATTCCCTTTTTTCGCCGCAAGGAATGTTTCGAGCGAAGGCGTTGCACTTCCTAGAACGACCAATGCCCCGAACTTATACGCTTCATGCAGAGCGATATTTCTCGCATGGTAGCGCGGAGCGGAATCTTTCTGTTTGTAGGAAGCATCGTGTTCCTCATCCAGAATGACCAGGTCGTAGTCAAACGGGGAAAGAACCGCGCTGCGCGTACCGACGACAATTTTCGCCTTGCCGGAAAGGATGGAAACCCAGGCAGCCCGCTTTTTCGGAGCGGAAAGCGCCGAGTGGATAACCGGAACGTCAAACCCGAGAAATCCCGAAAAGCGCGTCGCCGTCTGCGGAGCGAGACCGATTTCCGGCACAAGGACCAGGACCTTTTTCCCGGCGGAAAGAGCCAGCGCAGCAAGCTCCATGTAAACCCGGGTCTTTCCGCTTCCCGTCACCCCGTGGAGAAGTGCCCCGCGAAATCCCGAACGTTTCAGGAGAAGTTCCGACAACCGAAAGAGAGCCGTCTTCTGTTCCCCGGTCAGCGGCGGAAGTTCACACGACATTTTCTGTCGTGCAACTACTCCGGGACATTCGACGGCGGAATCGATTGCCGCATCCAGGTACGCTCCGAAATCCCTAGGCAAGAAAACATTCAGGGATTGCATCGGCGTCGCCATGTAATAGGAAGAAACCCATTCGAGCTTTTCCATGAAGCGTTCCCCGAAAACATATCCCGAAGCATGGGGAATTGCTGTCTTCGCTTTCAAAAAGGCGGGGCGCCTAGAAACCAGCCGGGACACAACGCCGAGTACGGGCTTTCGCCTCGCCAGCTGCACCCACACGACGCTCCCGCGGAAAATGGGGACACCCGAAGAAATTCCGTAAGTAAACGCCTTTGGGGAAAGCGGAACGAAAACTTCGCAAAACGCGGAAAAGCCGTTTACGTCTTTCGGAACGGAAATATCGTCCGGCGGCAATGTTCTCGAAACTCTCTTCACCATGAACCAAAGATAGCTCTTTTGCGTTTTTCACGCCTTTTTAGAAAACGGCCTGGATTTCTCTTTGGAATTTTATTTAGATTGAATCTAGTCCGTGCGCCATCCGGTGCACATTGTTTTGGAGAACACTCTATGGGATTTTTTAATTTATTTAGACCCGATTGGCAGAATTCCAATCCCGAAGTCCGGGCGACCGCAGTCGCAAGGCTAGACGCTTCAAACCAGAATGCCCTGGCAAGCGTTGCACTGAACGATGCCGATCCGAAGATTCGGAACATCGCCATCCGCAAGCTCGCCAATTCGGAAACCCTTCAGAAAATCCTCGCCTCCGAAACAGACCTTTCCAACAAGCATGACGCGGAAATCCGCCTACAGGAAATCTTCGCGATCCACCTCAAGAACTTCCGCGAAGTCCCCGGGGAAAAGGAATTTGATGCAGTCCAGACCGTCGCCGGAACACGCCTTGCCGATGACCTGCTCAAGTCCATGCCGAATTCCGAACTGAGACTTGCACTGGTCCAGAAGACGACAAGGCAAAGTTCACTTGAACTGGTTGCGCTCAAGGACGCAAAAGCGGATATCGCCATGGCGGCTCTCGGGCAGATCGATAGCGACACCATTTTACAGAACATCGCCCAGAACTCCCGCCACACGGATGTCCGGCAAAAAGCCGCCGAAAAGCGCAAGGACTTGCAAAGGCCTTCCAAACAGGAAGAAGAAAAAAACGAGAAGCTTCTCCTGTTCCACAAGCGCGATGCCATCATCCAGCAGGCGCAGCGCCTTTCGGACTCGAAGGACTTCATGACAAACAAGGCGGATTTCGACAAGATTCTCCAGATGGCCGCAGAACTCGGAATGGGACCGGCACAGGCGGATCTCGGCAGGGTCATCGCAAGCTACGAAAACCGCAGGGCAGAGGAACAGGCGCACATTGACAAGGAAAACGCCGAAATCAACGCAAAGACAAATCGCCAGAAGGAACTCGAAAGCATTCTCGCCCAAATCGACAGGCTGCTCGAAACGGGCGCATCCGAAAACAAGGAAGCCATCGGGGAACTCATCGCAAGATTCGAAGCGACAAACGATAATTCGGAATCCGCTCTCGCCGGACTTTTCAAAATGTCCGTGGAACGCTTCAATCGCCTAACCCAGAACGAAACCGCAGATTCCTCAGAGAGCGAGGCGTCCCGGGCCGAGATTCTCGCCCAGCTTTCGCTACTCGCCGAATCCGACGATCTTTCCAGAACCGCGGAGCACAAAGTCAAGTCGCTGGTCCGCAAATGGGAATCGATGCCGCTCATGGAAGGCGACGACCCGGAACTCCAGACATACAATGCGCTCCGGAGCAAGATTACCGAACGCTTTGCCGAAAAGCGCGAAACCGAGGAACGGATTTACAACGCCAATGCGGAAAAGCTCCGAGCGCTCATCGAAAGCGTAAAGAAAATCGATGAAAACGGCGACTTCAAGGAAATCTCCCAGAAGCTCCGCGAAGCCTACAAGTCCTGGAAGGAAATCGTCGGCGAAGACAAGTTCCGCTACAAGGATCTCTGGAAAGAATACCAGGAATCGACGGAACGCTTTAAGGAAATGCAGGAATGGGAATCCTGGCACAACGAACACGACAAGGACGCCATTCTCGAAGAAATGTCCGCGCTCGCAAAGGACGAGCCGACAAAGGACACCCTGCCGAAACTGCGCAGCCTCACGAACCAATGGAAAGCCACCGGTCCGGTTTCCTCCATGCGGTTCAACGAGTTCCGCGACAAGTTCCGCGCCCTCTTCGAAGAAATCTCCGCCAAGTGCGAACCGTTCATCAAGGAGCAGGAAGAGGAACGCCTAAAGAACCTCGCCGAGAAGGAAAGCATCTGCAAGCAAGTAGAGGAACTTTCGAACGAGGACGAAACCAATTGGCGCGACAAGTACAAAACGATGCAGGAGCTCCAGGAAAAATGGAAGACCGTCGGCATGGTCCCGAGAGAAAATGTTCAACCTCTCTGGGACAGGTTCCGCGCAGCCGAGACAGCCTTTTACGCCAAGCACCGGGAATTCGTCAAGCAGGAAGACGTCCTTCGCGAAGCGAACTACCAGAAAAAACTTGAACTCTGCGAAAAGGCGGAAACGCTTTCCGAATCCGCAGACTGGAACACTACGACAAACGAGTTTCGCAAGCTGCAAGAACAGTGGAAAGAATCCGGTCCCGTCCCACGCGCAAAGTCCGAAGAAATCTGGAACCGTTTTCGCAACGCCTGCGACGCGTTCTTCAACCGCAAGCGCGCCCACTTCGAAGAGATGGACCTGGCCAAGGCAAGGAACCTCGAAGCAAAAGAAGCCCTGTGTCAAAAGCTCGAAGCAATGGATTTCGATCCGCAAGATCCGGAATCCCTGAAGGCCGTAAGATCCGCCATTGAAGAGTGGAAAGGCATCGGTATGGTCCCGAAGGAGAACGTCGATGCGATTTGGGACCGTTACAGCGCCATCCTCGACAAATTCGCCGAGAAGCGCGCCGAGGTCGATCCCGAATTCCAGAAGATCGCCAATGAAGCGAAGGCAAAGAAGACGTCCATGATTTCGACGGTAACGGCCCTAGTCGAAACCGCCGGTTCGGGCGAAAGCGCAGACACGGTCAAGAAGCTCCAAGCCGACTGGAGAGAGCTTCCCCGTACAGGCGCCGAGGAACAGGAGCTGTATCGGAAATTCCGCACGGCATGCGACGATTTTTTCAACCGTCGCCGCGACCAGCTCGACATCCAGGAACAGGCTCGGGAAAACAACCTGCAGAACAAACTCCGCCTCTGCGAAGAAGCAGAACGCCTGCTCGAAAACCTCTCCGAGGAGACTCGCCGAGAAGCGATGAATGTCGTCAAGCAGCTCCGTCGCCACTGGAAAGAAATCGGCGCGGTCCCCCGCAAGGATTCCGACAAGATTTGGAAACGGTTCAACTCGGCTTGCGACGCGATTTTCGGAAACAAGTCCGAAGACCGACAACCCGAAGCATAAGATGTTCCCACCCTGGACCACTTCCGAAGCCGCTGCGGAAATTCTAAAGAACGGCGGAATCGTCGCCATTCCCACCGAGACGGTTTACGGCCTCGCCGGGAACGCCTTTGACCCGAATGCGCTCGCCAAGATTTTCGAAGCGAAAAAGCGCCCGCACTTCGACCCGCTGATCGTCCACATTTCCGCGTTCGAAGAACTCCGGAACGTTGCCTCGGAAATTCCCGAAAAAGCGCAAGCGCTTGCCGACGCCTATTGGCCCGGCCCGATGACATTAGTCCTTCCGAAAACAGAAAGGATTCCGGACCTTGCGACCAGCGGGCTTCCAACCGTCGCCGTGCGCTTTCCCGACCATCCCGTAGCACAGGAAATCATCCGGCTTTCCGGAGTTCCGCTGGCAGCCCCCAGCGCAAACCTGTTCCAGCACGTCAGTCCGACAACAGCCGAACATGTTGCGGAACAGCTCGGAAACGTAATCGACGGAATTGTCGATGGCGGACCTTGCCAGGTCGGTGTCGAAAGCACGATCATCGCCTTCCCGAGCGGAGAACCTGTCATCCTACGACCCGGCGGAATTACGCCGGAAATGGTAAAGGACATCGCGGGAAACGTCACCATTCACGCTTCCAAGTCCAATCCCAAAGGCCCGATGCCCGCTCCGGGAATGATCGACAAGCATTACCGACCGCAGGTTCCACTATTTTACGGACCGCTTCCCGCAGGCGCCAAGATACCCAGGGAAACCGTGAGAATCGCATTCGGCGACCAGAAATCCGTCATTCCGCCGACGGTCAACCTTTCGAAATCCGGCGACCTAAAAGAAGCGACGGCAAACCTCTACGCGATGATGCGCCAGATGGATACGCCCGAAAACAAGCTGATTCTCGTCGATCCGATTCCGAGTGTCGGACTAGGAGTCGCCTGCAACGATCGCCTCAAAAGGGCGGGAGTTCGCCAATTGCCCGAATCTTTTTAGACGCTATCGCGTTGAAATGCCACCACTCCGAAGCGAGCGGAAGAAAGCCCGCGCCGAGCATCACCCGGCGCAAAAGTTCGCGGTTTTCGATTTGCGTCTTAGAAAGCGTCCCGTTTTCCAAAGCCTCGATCTCACCTCTTTTTCCCGCGCGATTTTCAAAGGAATCAAAATCCGTTCCCATATCGAGGGGCGTCCCGGAAGAATCCGCAATGGTCAGGTCCAAGGCAAATCCGAAATTGTGCACGCTGCCGCGCCGCGGACTAGAAACATAATCGGCAAAAGGCGTTCCGACGACCGTTTCGCGGAGCTTCGCCTGCGCATAGACAGGTCGCGAAGCATCGAAGACGACAAAGCGAAATCCGGGTCTCTCCTTTTGCAACAACCGAACGGCCTTTCGGAACTTCTCGGCGGCCGCCCGCTGCAAGTAGGCGCGTTTCGCTCCGCAATACAAATCGTGCCCGGTGATGTTTTCGAAAGCCGCATAGCGCAAATCCAGGGAAACAAAAGGAAAGTACGTTATTTCGACATAGGAAGAATCGCTCCGGACAAAATTTTCCCACTCGGCGTATGCACGGCAAAAACGCAAGGGCTTCGCCGGATGTTTGGGCTGAAAAACTTCTTCGGAAAATACGGCGGTCCAGAGCGACAAGCCAAAAAACGCCATGGCGCTAAATCGCAAAATTCGCCTCGACACCGAACTGCAAATAGATTCCCATGCCCTTCGCCATGAAAGGCACCAGGTCAAAACCGTTCGAGGATCGCCCGTCAAAATCCTTAGAGACCTGCGAACGTTCCCGCGCATTGTCCGCTCCAAGGAATTTCAGAGCGTCGATATCTAACGCCGAGAAAACGTTATCCGCTTCGACGTAAAAACGCACCTTTCGGAAGAAGAACAGGCGGCCCGGCAAGTCGAGGTTCACCCGGACGTCCGTGCGGAACAGATCCGTAAATTCGTTGTAATCGTGGATTTCCCTTGTCCCGAGAGTTCCCGTCGAGGAGTTCGAAGGTTTGATCCGGTAATAGTAGAGCGGACGGTGCCATCCGGCGTGATGCGTAAGGATTACCGAGACCAGGGAATCCTTACGCGGATAGTAGCGAATCGATGTCGCCATATCCAGCCGGGAATTGGCGTCCCACGGAAGAGAGCGTCCGTCGTCTAACGAATACTCGCCATAGACCGATGAAAGGTTCAGCCCGAGCGCAAAGTGATGCAAGGTCCGCGCCTCGACCTTTGCCGCAGCCCCGAGAACCCAGGCGTTGTCCGCATTTGACAATTCACGGTAATGCGCGTAGGCAAGCGGAACCGGCAATTCCGGATTCAGGTAGAATCGTCCAAATCCGTGCGCGCTTACGCTAAGACGCTTTTTTGCAAATCCCGCACCGAACTTCGCCGAAGAGCCTGTCACGATACCGCTTTCGAGTTTTCCATCCGACCACGATTCCCGGAAGTCTCCGCGCCAAGCGGCATTTCCAAACAGCCGGAAGCCTTCACCCGGAGAAATTCCGGGAACTCCCGCCGAAAGGTTCCTGTCAAAGTCAAACGAAACCATCGGCGAACCGTGGCCCTGGAAATCCGCCAAGGCTCCGAACGCGAAAATCGCCTTCTGCGCGTCGCTCGCCCATGTCATGCGGCTTGACCCGGAAAGCACGCCCGTGTTCAGCTCGGTCTTCTGCGTCTTTGAAAAGTCAGGCCACTTCCGCGTCACGAGATGATGCTCGTAAAGGATTGCTCCGGAAAGTTCCGCACCGAAAAGCCGTCCCGGAAACTTCTTGTCGAGCCCCGCGGAAAAAGTCGTCTTGTTCTGCTCGTAGCCGTCGATGAACGTCGCGTTTTCGGGGAGCGCATCCTGGCGGTAGCCCGTCGTATCGCGAAGCGTATCCGAAGCCTCTTCGCGGACAACTCCGGCGTGGAAGCTCGTCCCGAGAGCCGCCTGGTATTCAAACCCGAGGACCCCGTAAGCCCGATGCCCGCGGATGATATCGACGCTGTTCGATGTTTCGAGCGAAGTCGTCGTATCCTGGCGGATCACGTATTCGTCGCTGCTGTAGATGCCGTTCACCATCCAGCGGTTGTCCAAGGAATCGTGCCCGGCGAGTTGCGCAAAAAGATCATAGGACGTAAGGCTGAACGAATCCGAGTTTTCCGTCGAACAATCATCGCAACTCGAATTCCGCTTGCGGAACTCGGTAAAAAACTTTTCGCCCATGTTCTTGAGCATTTCGGCATCCAGAAAGCGGAAGCTGAACCGGAAGGAATCCCAGAACAGGAACGGCCCGCCGACAGTCACTTCGCGCATGGTCGTCCCCGCCGAAAGCCCGATTTCAAATTCCTCGCCCGAAAGCGTTTCCGGAATGTAATCAACGGACGAGGCAAGTCCCTGCCCCACGGGACCTTCGCCGTAATTGTCGTAAATTTCGACGGCTTTTAAAAGATGTGGGTTGATGACGGAAAGGTTTCCCGGAAAGCCGATATCGAGATGACGCATATTCGGGATGCGAAGCTTTCCTAGGTGATAACCGACCTCATCGGCTCGCGAACCGTCATAGAAGAGCGCACTCGAAAAATCCTTCTGCCCCGAAACCCCCTCGAACGAGGACATCAGTTCCGCCAGGTCAAAGCGCATCCCGACGACATCTTCCAGCTTTTCGACCGTAATTTTCGAAGGCTCGGGCCACTCCGCCCGGGTTCCGCCGCCGATAATCGTACTTTCGCCGAGGTTTCGCACATTCGGATGCATCACCACGACGATATCGAGTAGGTCAGCAAAGTCGTCGAGCGACACGTGCAACGTATCGAAGCCGTCTTTCGCAAAGACGAGTTTCGCGCTCCGGGAATCCGCGGTGAGTTCAAAGCGTCCGTTTCCATCCGTTTCGCCGAGCGCCCTGCCCGACTCGTAGAGAATCGCTACCGAAGAAAGCACATGGTCCGATTCCGACTCGACAACCGTTCCGATGATAGGTGTCGGGGCGGCAAACGCAGACACGGAAAAAAACACGCCGAGAAGGACAAAGATTCGTTTTAACATATCAGACCATAAAATATATATTTTCTACTTTGGCGAAAATGGCGAACGCTTATCTCATCCAGTCGGAACCCCAAAGCGATAGATCTTCATCCTTTGCCCATACGCGTGAAATGGTCCTGCGGGCAAGCCCCGAACCCGGAAGTCTCATCGTTTTCCCGGAAATGTTCGCGACGGGATTTCTCACGCATCCGGACGAATCGCTAGCCGAAACGCTTGACCGGGAAAACTCCCCCACCGTCCGATTCTTGCAGAATCTCTCCGACGAGACGGGCTGTCTTGTTCTCGGCGGAGGCATCGAAAAATTTTCGCAAGGCGATTTCCGATTTCGGAACTGGACGGGATTTTTCGAACCGGGAGAGTGTGCGCCGAAAGCTATCTACAGAAAGCGTCACCCGTTTGCAGACGAAGCGGAACTCTTTAGTCCCGGAGATTCCTCGGTTTTCCTGGACTGGAAAGGCTTTTGCGTCTCGCCCGCGATATGCTTTGACTTGCGGTTTCCCGAGGACTTTCGGAGTGCAAGACGCTCCGGTGCGAGCCTTTTTACGATTCAGGCGGAATGGCCCAGAACGCGCGAAATGCACTTCAAGACGCTTCTCCGCGCACGCGCCATCGAAAACCAGTGCTACGTTCTTGCCGCAGCACGACCGGGAACGGGCTTTGCGAACAGTTGCGCTTTCGATCCAAGCGGCGGAGAAATTTCGAAAGGCTCACCCGAAGAAGGCGTCCGTTCCGTTTCGCTGGATATAGAAGACGTTTTGACCGTGCGCCGGAACTTCCCTGTTCCGCTCCGCTGACAAGTCATTCTGAAGGGTGCGCCAGCCCGGTGTTCAGAACTTAGTTGAGAGAACTTAGGGCTTAGAACCGCGGACGTCTAAGCTGTGGGGATTAGGGATGAGAAATTGACAGACTTAAACGTCCGCAGATTAACCCAAATTTCTATCTTATCCATCCCATGGAAATCATCCTGCAAATTCCGGCGCAAGCCGCCACGCAAAACGTTCCGCGCCAGATGATCGTCGTCGGGATCGATTTTCAAGGCGCGATAATCGCCGAAGCCCGCGACGCGAAACTTCCCGCGATGATTCGCTTCACGGAAAAAGACCGCTTTCCCTGGGACCAGTTTTTGCAAAAAGTTTCCGTTCTCTGGACGCTCTCCCGGCCAAATTCCATTCCCAAGGCGTTTCGCCTCAAGAAAAGACTCCCCGAAAGAATTACGGAAAGCATTCCGCATCTCGACGCCCAAGACGCATTAACGCTTTTCAAGGCTCTAGGTTCCCAAGACTTTATTTCCGCATTTTCTAAATTGCGGTCGTAAGAACGCAACATGGAGTTTTCAATGGCGAACAAGGATTCAAAGGAGCTCTTTTCCGCTCTGGTCAAGGAAGCTCTCGCCCTAGCAAGCGAAGAGCCGCTGCTCAAGTCCTTTCTCGACGAGCAAATCGTCTTCCGCCATTCATTTGCCGAAGTCCAGGCCACGACGCTTTCGCGAAAGCTCGAAAGCGCACTTCTGAGCCGCACCCAGCTCGAAAGTCTGTTCCTTTCCACCTACGGGGAAAATCCGTCTATTGTCGAGGATTCCACGAAAGACCTGTGGGCAACGCTCGAACGCGATCCCGCTTGCCGTTCCGTACTCGAGCCGCTCCTTTTCTTCAAGGGTTTCCAGGCGATTCAGGCCTACCGCATCGCCCATGCGCTATGGAAAAGCGGACGCTTCTTTCTCGCCAAGATGCTCCAGAGCCTCGTCAGCCAGAAATTCGCGGTCGATATCCATCCGGCGGCAAAGATCGGGCATGGAATTTTGCTAGACCATGCGACAGGGCTTGTCGTCGGCGAGACGGCGAAGATCGGAAACAACGTCTCGATTCTCCACGGAGTAACGCTCGGCGGGACAGGAAACGAAACGGGCGATAGGCATCCCAAAATCGGAGACGGGGTAATGCTCGGCGCCCATGCGCAGCTTCTCGGAAACATCCACATCGGAAAAGGCGCAAAAGTCGGAGCGGGAGCCGTTGTCCTGAGCGATGTTTTGCCCCATGTAACCGTCGCCGGAGTTCCCGCGGTCAAGGTAGGGCATCCCGACACGGCGCTTCCGAGCCTCGAAATGCAGCAGGATTTCACTCGGGATGTCGGCAGCGCAAAGCCTGCCACCAAGTAGCAGATGAACAAGAAGGAACGCGCACTGTTCGTTTCCGAAAAACTGGACTCGCTCTATCCGGATCCGACAATTCCCCTGCAGTTCACCAATACGTACACCTTTCTTGTCGCGGTCCTTTTGAGCGCCCAGTGTACCGATAAAAAAGTCAATGCGATAGCCCCGAAGCTTTTCGCCCTGGCAGATACGCCTCAAAGGATGGCGAAACTTCCCCGGGAAAGAATCGAGGAAATCATCCGGCCCTGCGGGCTCGCTCCCGCAAAAAGCAGGCACATCTCGGAACTTTCCAAAATTCTCCTGGAGCGCTTTGACGGCGAAGTTCCCAAGACTTTCAAGGAACTAGAAAGCCTCCCAGGCGTCGGCCACAAGACCGCGAGCGTCATCATGGGACAGGCCTTCGGATTCCCCGCGTTTCCCGTCGATACGCATATCCACAGGCTCGCCATGCGCTGGGGACTTTCGGACGGCACGTCCGTCGAAAAAACGGAACGCGACCTGAAAAAACTCTTTCCCGAATCCGAGTGGAGCCGCCGGCATCTGCAAATCATCTATTTCGGACGGGAATTTTGCCCGGCGCGCGGACATAACCCTCAAAAATGCCCGATTTGTCGCCATGTCGGCTGTCGCGAAAAATCACATTAGTCTATTTTAGGCTTATGCGTTTTCTCCGACGGATAATTCCCCTTTTCTGTTTGCTCTTCGGAGCGTGCCTTGAAACGCCGAGCGAACCGAAAATTTCCGCGGAAACGCCAACCCTTGCCGTCTGCGCAGAACAGGGAAACGCTTCTTGCCAAAAGTCCCTGCAGCTTTCCCCGTCGGATTCCTTCACGGTCAAGGCGCAAGTCTCCCCGGATTCGTTCCGGGGGAAATTGCAATTCCTGTGGAAAATGGCTCCCTCGCAAATTCTCTGTGAAGGACCCGAATTTTCGACAGACACGAGCTGCGTTCCCGATTCCCTGGTTGCGATCGACCGATACGGTAACCGCCTTTCAAAGCCTCTGCATTTTATTTTCGACACAGCACCGAAACTTTCCGCAAGGACCGTTCCCGCCAAAAACGATACGCTCCGAGGCGACAGTTCGACCGCATTCCGATTCGCCTATTTTGCGACAGACGACGATCCGGGCGACACGCTTTTCTACACGGTAATTCTCGATTCTGTCCGCTACGATGTCGGGACCCTCACCGAATTTTTCCAGTCGGGATTTTCTCCGGGAGAACATTTTTTCCAGGTTTTCGCGAAAGACCTCTACGGACTTTCCGATTCCACGCCGCAAATCCGCTTCCTTGTCGCGGAGGACGAACGATGAGATTCTTCCTCTTCGCTTTCGCCGCGTTTCTTCTCGGCTGTTCCGAAGATATCGCCGTTTTCGACCCCGAAGATGCCGATATCGTTTCGGTAAAGGCGTATATCATCCGGGAAAACGATTCCACCCGCGAAAGGCGCAAAGCCGATACGATTCTCCCGACCGACAGCATCGTTCTTTTGGCGGTCATCGAACCGTCCCGTTCCATCCGCATGACGGAATTCTACTGGCAAATCGATTCCGGCAAGACCTATTCGGAATTTTCGCACCGCACGGTCATTTCTTCCCCCGGAAAGCATCTCGCGAAATTCATCCTTCTCGACCGCTTTTCCGATACGCTCCAGGACAGCGTCACCCTGTGGGTCGCACCACCGCCGACAATCGGCACAGAAAGCTGGATTCCGCGAAACGGAACGCAAGGAGTCCCGCCCGATTCCGCGATATCTTTCGTCTGGAACGCTTCCGCCGACAACTTTCTCGCAAAAACGCGCTACCGTTTTTCGCTCCAATGCGGGAGAAAATCCTTGCTCGACACGGTTCTACAGGAAAGCCACCTCATTTACAGAGGAAATCTTCCCGAACAGGAACTCTGCCTTTTCGATGTTTCGGCTAGCGACGATTTCGGAAATCGCTCGCCGCAAAAAATCCATTCCATTTTTTTCACGGGGAAAGCATCCGACAAAGAAACGGAAAACATCTTCGTCAAAATCCAGGGTCCCGTCCAGGATTCCCTGGAATACCGTCTGGCTAGCGATGCAGACAAGGAAACGCTAAGCGGTCTTTTCGAAAGCGAGGGAAACGATTCCATTTTCTCCATCCGAGGCGTGAAGCCCGGAACCTACAAGCTGGTTGCCCGGAGCAGTCTCTACCCGGATTATACAAGCGATACGCTAAGCCTTTCCGTCCGCAAAGGCGAGGTTTGCTATAGCGAAAAAGTCTCCGTTCGGGACGCGGTCACGCCGAAAATCCGGAGCCTTTCGCAAAAAGACACGCTCGCCTGGGAAGATACGCTCCGGTTCGAAATCGAGGAAAAAGGCCTTCCCGTTTCCTCCGGCGACATCCGGGTTGTCTTTGACGGAAACAAAATTTCCGACTGGACCTTTGAATACGGTTCGCTCCGAATCTCCACGGAAAATCTCCAGCGGTCTTTTACGTTCCACCCGTTAACGATTTCCGTCACCGATCGCGCCAAGAACACCGCGACAGAAAATTTCCAGGTCGCCCCGGGGAAATCCTGCATCCGGACCTTATCCGACACGACGCTTTCCCAAGGAAGCCCGCTCGACATCCCGATCGAAAACATCTGTCCGCATCTCTTGCCGAAACGCTTTTTCTGGGACATCGACTCCGACGGGCATTGGGACGGCGAAACCGTTTTCGAAGACGAAGCGCGCGTTTCAAAAACATTCTCCTATTCGCTCTTCAAGCAAGCAAGGACTCGCGTCCACGTAAATATCCTCTATGCAAGCGGTGAAGAATTTAGCGAGGCGTTCACCGTCCTCACCGGAGATTCTTCACAATGAAAAAGCTCTGCCTTTTAGCCCTTTGCCTTCTTCCGTTCTGGAACTGTAGCGACAGCTCCCGTGTAAATCCCGACGAGATTCCACGCCTTTCCGCCTACATTCACTTTGTCCCGTCTAGATATTACGGGGTCGCCTACCGGGAATTTCCAAGCGTCCGTACGAAGGCAATCCCCGCGGGAGACGCAGGACAGCTTGTCGCCGAAATCCGGATCAACGGGAATACGGTCTCCGAAAGTTTCATTCCCGACTTCATTCAAAATTTTCTGTGGGAAATCGACGGAAAGAGCTATGTATCTTCCGCGATATCCCGCACATTTCCCGATTCCGGAATTTTCGATATCGTACTCAAAACCGTAGATTTCTTTAACGACACGCTAAAAGATACCCTGACACTTTTTGTCAATACTCCCATCGAGGTTTTCCCCGTACTCCCCGAAAACGGATATTCCGCAAATCCGCTAGACACGCAAGGCGTCACCATTGAAATCCGGACAGACGGCATCAATTCCTGGCAAGAAGCCCAATGCGTCCTCTACCTATCCTCGGACAAGACTAGCGTGTGGGATTTTCCCCAAGACACGGTTTCCTGCAACGGCTCCTATCGAATCCGCGGTCCCCTGATAACCGGGGATTCCGCCTTATTCAAGGATTCTTCCCTTTTCTTTTACTGGGCCGTTTCCGCAAAAGTTTCCGATTCCGAAAACGCATTCGACATGGACTCTTCCGAGATCCGCTATTTTCGCACGGCTCTCGTCGGGAGCGAAAAGTCCCATCTGGTCATTCCCATCCGATACAAATCTCTTGCGCCAAGCATTTCGCCAACCGGAACGGTTCTCGTCCAAAGTCCTAGCCGGGGAATCATCGCCCAGGCTTCCGTCACCAGAAATCCGGAGACCGTCCACCTCGAAGTTTCCGACGACGATACGCTGCAAGTTTTCATCCGCGATTCTGTCCGAAGCGAATACGGTTTCTACGCTTCCAGCATCTATCTTCCAAAATTTTCCTACGCGATTCTCGATACGGTCGTCCTAAGCGATACGGTTCCTCCCCTGCGGTCGCCAAAAGACTACAGGATTGCCCATGGAGACTCCCTATGCTTTTTCGTCTATGACGGCGGTTCGGGAATTTCCCATAACTCAATCCAGGTCTCGCTCGGAAACGATACGCTTTCCCGAAGCATCCGCGGAAACACTGTCCGGTTCCTGCCGGCATGCAAGGATTCCTGCCCGCTAGAAGTCAAGCTCCGGGACTATGCGGGAAACCCGGCGTCTCCCGTTTTGTGGTCCATCGTCCGCCATGGCGACAGCCTAGATATTCTCGGTCCCTTCAACCCGGAGCCGAGATGAAAAAAGTTCTCGGAATTTTTCTCGCTCTCCTTGCGGAACTTTCGGCAAGCGACATTTCCGATTCGGCAAGAACGCTTCGGATTTCCTCATGGCCAATCGGCGCGGAACTCTACCTAGGCAACCGTCCCGGTTCGTTTGTACGAAAATCTCCCATCAAAAGTCCTCACGAGATTCGCCTTGGAAACTCCGATACAACCGTCCGCGTCACCCTCTTCAAGCCCGGCTATTCCGACACGACTCTCGACATCCGCGTTTCCGCTTTCCCGCAAAACTTCACCTGGATTGAACTTGAAGAAGCCGACCTAGACCGGATTGAATCGCAAGAAAAAATCCTGGACCGCCGAAAGGACCGCCAGATAGGAAAAATCCTTTTTGTTTCAAGCCTCCTTCCGCTTTCCCTCAGCGGGACATTTGCGGCTCTTTCCCAAATCCGCTTCCAGGACGCCGACCGGGCAAGGGAGAAAATCGAAAAGAGCGTCATCCGCAAAGGCGAAAGATATCGCACATTCGAAAAAGAATTTTCCGATGCGAAAAAAAGCGGAAAGGATTTTCGGACTGCAGCCGCGGTATCGATCGGGTTTAGCGCGCTGTTTCTCGTTTCCGCCGTCATCTTCTACTTTTAAGTTTCGCCATGAAAAAAATATCCGCCATCCTGTTTTTCGTTTTTTCAGGCCTCGCCACCGGGGAATTTCGCCACGGCTTCCCGCTCTCGGTCACGCTCGTCTCGGGAATTTCCCAGCGGGCGGAATATCTGGGAAGCTCGGGCGATACGCTCTTTCTCGGCGGTTTCGTCGCCGACACGTTCACCGTTGTCAAACTACAGCGGGAGAGAATCCTGTCGCTTGCAGATTCCGCAGGAACCCCCTTGACTTTTGCCGAAGCGGATTCGATTTTCCAGGCAAACCGGACCTCGGATTCCCTATCCGCAAATTCTCCCGAAAATGTTCAGGACCTTTCCGGAAAAGTCCTAGTATTCCCTATCTTCCGTCGCGCCATTGATTCCGCCCTCGCCGAACGGCTCTACGACCTGGAATTTCAGGTTCTCAAGGAATCGGGGGAGCGCGTACTGAAGGTTTCGGCAAGCGATTTTCCCAAATGCCAGGATTCCCCCTGTATCGCACGCGATGCGAAAGAACGCGGAGCTATCGCCGTGTGGACATCGGAAATCAGGCCGGCAAGGCACCAGGACAGTCTCGACATCCTTCTTCACCGTTTCCTTCTCGAAAGCAAGTCCCAAAGTTCGGAACGCCTTACCGTTTCATCTAGGCTTGCGACCGGGGAACTTCTCGCCGAGAACCGCTTTCTCGCCCTGGTCCAAAAAGTCCAAGGAACCTACCGGGAGCCTCCCCAAAAGAAATCATCAAAAAGTTTCATTTTCGTGGAAACATACCCGGAAGGCGCAAACCTTTCGCGCAAAGGCGAAGATGTCATCTGCCAGACGCCATGCGCATTTGCCGTCGCAGACACGGGCAAGGTAGAACTCGAAGCTTACTGGAATGTCGAAAAGACGCTATGGGCGAACAAAGCGACAGTCCGACCGATTCCCGGAGACACGACAAAAATCAACATGCACCTCAAGCGTGTCAAACCGGAAGTGGAAATTCGAACAATCCCGTCCGGCGCAAAGATATTCTACGAGACCGAAATCTCCCCTAGTTCCCGCCCCATCGGGAAAACCCCCAAGACGCTCTTCTCCGAAGAACCGGGACCGGCAAGCATCCATCTCTGGAAAGAGGGGTTCCGGGATTCCGTCGTCGAGTTCTATGTCAACGCGACCACCAGGACACAGCTCGAAATCCAGCTTTCCCCGCTCGCGACAGACGAAGAGCGTAAAGCCCAGGCAGTCTTCGAGACCGTCCAGAAGCGTATTTTCTGGGGACATCTCGCCCTCGGAACAGCCATCGCTCCCGCAATCGCCGGAGGGATTCTCCTCTACATCGCCGAAAAGGACCGCGACAAGGCAAAATCCATCAAGAAGGAACTGGACATGCCGAGTTCCGGCGGCGGAAAGAACTTCCAGACATTGCTCGACAGGAACCACCGCTACGCAGACCGGGCCAAGACGGAACGCTATGTGGGGACGGGATTTCTCGTCCTCGCCGGCGGTCTTTTGGCCGCGGGAGTGGTCCTTTCCTTCTAGGACCGGCTTTTTGCGCTTATTTTAGCGTTATCGCCGAGACACTTTGGATATCAAGAAACTAAATTATAGCCGATGCGTAAATTTCTGATTTTACTCCTTGCCGCTACTTCCGCGTTCGCTGCCGACTTTGAACGTTCCAATTGGCATACCCAGACATTTTTCCAGGTTGAACCCTACACGCCCATTTCGTTTGAAGGCGAAGGACAGCTCCTGACAGAAAAGATCGACGAAGACGTGCTCACCGTGCCGATGTCGCTCGGTTTTCTCTTCAGCCCGCTTTTCACGCCGCTCTACAAGGCGGATTTGCCGTTTACCGTCTGGCTCGGCGCCGAATTTGGCGAATTCCAGTTCGGCGAAATATCTTCGGGAAAGGATTACCGATTTAACGGGCAGGAATACAAGGGTGACGGCAACACGCTCTCCTTCATGTCGTTCAATCCAGCGGGTCTCTTCGGCTTTTCCGTAAACCTGGTAGGCAACCTCGACCTGCGCGTCCTCGGCGGAGTGGGAATGCGCTACTACCGCTTCGAAAGCAAGGAAACCAGAACTACCAAAACGCACTCGGAAACGTCGATGAGCTACTTCGTCTCCGGAGGTCTCGAATACCGTCTTCTCGAACTTTTCAAGGACGGCGATCTCAAGATCGGTCTGCATGTCAAGAAAGATTTCAGCAAGTTCGAAAATGTCGAAGCCGTTCCCCGCTTTTCAAGCGACAAGGGCGAAGATGCCGCGCTTTCCACACCCGGCGCCTACGCCGGGACCAAGTTCAAGAAAATCGAAACGAAACTTCCCGTCCGCATCGGGCTTGAAGTTTCCCTCGAATTCGGGCGCGAAAGCCGCCGCGACCGCAAAATGCGCTTCGCCCTGCGCAACCGAGACGCACAACTCCGCAACAACTCCGAAGTCAAGGACACGCTTTCCGACTGGGACTGTATGGCTATCGAGCGGGACTACCGATTCTTCCTCGAAGACGGCTCGCTTCCCGACATGAGCGAAAAATACACCAAGGCCCAGTTCAACGACGTTCTCGAAAGCTACCTAGCCTTCTGCCACCCAGAAGATCTCGCAACCAAGGAACAGCTCTACAGCACACTCGATTCGAATAAGGTCCAGCTAAAGGAATACCAGGTTTCGCAGGAAGATTCCCGCTTTAAGCAGGTCATGGCGTCAAACGACCCGGAAATGCTCGAAATGTACCTGCAGTACTATCCCGATTCCCCGCACCGCGCAGAAATCGAAGCAAAACTCCAGATCGTCGGCGACTACCAGGTATTTAAAAAAGCCCAGGAAGCCAATTCCTTCAAGGCGTACCTCGACTACCTGTCCGACTTCCCGAACGGCCAGTTCCGGAGCGAAGCCGAAGAATGCATCTTCCGGCTCGTGCAGGAAAGCAATCGTGTCAAGGACTACCAGATCTACCTGAAACGGTTCCCGAACGGACGCTTTGAAAGCGAAGCGCGCCACGCCCTGCAGGAAATCCAGCGGACATCCGGCATCGAAACGCCAAAGCAGGAAATCCAGGCCCCCGACGAGCAGCCCACGGTAAGCAAGTCGAAGAAATCCAAGGCGAAATCCAAGGCCAAGGCGAAAAAGTCCAAGAAAAAATCCAAAAGGAAATAACGTTTTCTCGCGGGCAATACCTTTTGTCCATGGCAGAAATTTCCTACAGAAAGATCCAGATCGAAGATAAACCTCTCTTCGAAAAATACCTGTCCCAAGCGAATCGCCAATGTGCGGATTACGCATTCGCTAATCTATTCGCCTGGTCAAGATTTTACGATACGCTTTGGATCGAACGGGAGGGCTTTCTCGTCATCCGTTTTCGAATCGCCGGATCCGAGAAATGGGCCTATCTTGAACCGCTCGGTTCGGGCGATATCCAAAAGGCACTGGAATTTATCAGGCAAGAAGCAAAGAAAATGGGTGAGCCTCTGCGCTTTTTCTCGCTTTCCAAGGAATTCCTGGAACGCGCAAAAGCCATTTTCGCATTCAAGCAGCTCCGCTTTTACACGAACCGCGATTTCGGAAATTACATCTACCCGAGAATCCAGCTAGCGGAACTCGCCGGAAAAAAATTTCACTCCAAACGAAACCATATCGAGAAATTCGAGAAGCTCTACCCTGAATTTCGGTTCAAGGAAATTTCCCCGCGAAAAGACCTCCCAGCAATCAAACAACTTCTCGACAAATGGATTCATTCGCAGGAAAGAATCACGACGACCATCTTAGAAGAAAAGGCGATGATCGAAAAGGCGCTCGCCTACTACGAGGAACTCGGGCTTTTCGGCATCATCCTCCTAATCGGGGACACTCCCGTAGCCTTTTCGTTCGGCTCCCGGATTACCCCCGACACATTTTGCGTCCATATCGAAAAGGCGGACATGTCCTACGAAGGCGCGTATGCGATGATCAATCGACTGATGGCAAAATCCCTGCCGGAAAAAATCCGGAATATCAACCGGGAAGAAGACATGGGCATCCCGGGACTCCGCAAGGCAAAACTGTCCTATCATCCGGAAACCATCACCGAGGAATACTTCGCCTACGACAACAAATCCGTCGAAGCGGACATCTGGAAACTCTGGCAAAAAAGCTTTCCCTCAGACGATAACGAATTCATGCAGGCTTTTCTCTACCCCTATTCAAACGGGAACACAAGAATTACCTTGTACGAAAACGGACAATTAGCCTCGATGCTGCATCTGTTCAAAATGGAAAGTTCCTGGGGAAAAGTCGGATACATCTACGGGCTTGCCACCGACGAAGCGTTTCGGCGAAAAGGTTTCGCCGCAAGACTGATTGAAAATGCTCTCCGAAAGGCAAGAGACGCCGGAGAAACCCTCGTCTGGACCATTCCGGAAAACAGGAACTTTGGCGGTTGGAAAAGGTTCGGCTTCAGCGGGCTTCAAAGCGTGCCGCTTTCCTTTGAAACCGAGGATGGCTTTGCCTTCGGAGAAAACCCGAAAACGGACTTCGGCATTTTCCGCATTGTCGATATGCGCGCCCATCTGGAATGCTTCGCCCGGAAACATCCCGAACTTCAAACGACATTTTTCGTCGAAGACGCCTTATTTTCCGAAAACTCGGGAACCTATACGCTCGCATCCGGCAAATCTTCCTATGTTCCGAAGATTTCAGAAGTTCCCCGATACACGCCCAAAGATATCGCCACGCTATATCCGCCCACCCAAAGCGAAAGGCTCGTTTTCGTTGTTTCTGGACAACGCTAAAACTTTTCTAAAGGATTCAGGCCTTCCTTTTTATCTACATTCGGGATATGCAGTGCGCCCCACGCAAAGTCTTCGAATACCTAGATTACAGGAAATTTCTCAGCGACTACTACAAGTCGAAAAAAGCGGACAATCCCGCCTTTTCCCTGCGCGCATTCTCCGACAGGATCGGGTTCAAGGCCAAGGATTTCATCAGCCGCGTCATGCAAGGGACCAAGAACCTCTCGGCCCAGAGCATCCAAAAGATAGTCTCCGGTCTAAAGCTCGGCAAGCGCGAAGCGGCCTACTTTGAAAATCTGGTCTGGTTCAACCAGGCGGAATCCACCGAAGAAAAAAACAGCTGGTTCGAAAAGATGCAGAACGGGCTGAAAATCGTCAAGTTCGCCAAAGGGCAGCATCTGCTCGCCTTCTACCAATACCAGGTCTATTCCCACTGGCGGCACCTGGCAGTGCGGTCTCTCATCGGCATGAACGGCTTCCGGGGAGACTATTCCCTCCTCGCCAAATCCGTCCACCCGCATATTTCCGTCGAAGAAGCCCGGGAATCCGTCAAGCTCCTCGAAAACTGCCATCTCGTCAAAAAAAAGGAAGACGGTTCCTACATTTTGGTAAACAAGGACATCACTACGGGCGACAGTACGTCGAAAATCGCCTTGCGAGGCTTCCACCAGAAAAGTATCGCTCTCGGGGCAGATTCCATCGACAGGGATGCCCCCGGAATCCGAAACATTTCCGGCCTCACTCTCGGCATTTCCCAGTCAGGCTACGAAAAGATCGTGGAGCGCCTGAACGCATTCCGCAAGGAAATCGCCCAGATAGCCGACGAGGACGAAAAAGCGGACAAGGTTTACCAGCTAGAACTTTTGCTGTTCCCTATCGGCGGAAAGCTCTGATTTTCCAAGGCCGATTTTCCGGCAATTCGATTCTGTTTTCAAAGAAGCCTGGTTTTATCCGGTGAAACTTCCCGGATTAAAAGAAAAAGGGGCGTTTTCTTCTTGAAAACGCCCCTTTCGTGGATGATGCAGGGGTCGAACCTGCGACCCGCTGATTAAGAGTCAGCTGCTCTACCGACTGAGCTAATCATCCAAGTCTTATCGACGGGTCCAATTATAAAAATTCCCGTTCGAAGTGTCAAGGGGTTTTCTTCAAAAAAAATGATTTATTCCATAAAGCGGACAAACTCCCGCCACCCTCCCCCGGCAAAGGATTTCAAAGCCCTCAATTTCTATATTTCCGCCCACATGTCGCCTTTCAAAAAAATTCTTTCGCTTCTCGTAGCCTGCGCAGCGTACATCGGGGCAGAAGGCACAGTCGAATTCCAGCGGTTTTCGGCAGTTCCCGTTCTAGGCTACACCGAAGAGACGGAACTCCAATGCGGAGCGATGATACTTCTCTTTCTAAAACCGGACAAAGAAGGGGAAAAAATCCCGGAAATAGGATTTACCGCTTACGGCTCCTCCCGCGGACAACTCCAGATCGTTCTCGAACCGTTTCTCTATCTGTACCATGACAAAATCAGTCTCTGGTTTGACCTGGAATACCAGGATGAGCTTCGGGCTTTTCTCGAAACCTGAGTGCTATGGAAAACGGCGAATGGCTCGATTCCTATCTTTCCTTCCTTGCGGTGGAACGCAATCTTTCCAATGCGACGATTCAAAGCTACGAGGAGGATCTTCGCCACTTCATTTTTTGGGCGGATGACAGACACGCCAAGATTTCCGAGCTTTTGCCCGAGGAACTTGACGATTTTCTTTCGGAAGTTGCGAGCAAGGAAGAGTATAGCCCGACATCTGTCGCGAGACACTTTTCCAGTCTTCGGGGTTTTCTCAGGTATCTGCAAAGCGAAAAGGCGTTCCCCTATTCCACGGACAGCCTGCTCGCCCCGCCGCGAATCGGGCATTACCTGCCGGAATGTCTAACGCGGGAAGAAATCGACAGCGTCTTTGCCAAAATTGCGAACGAATCCAAGGCTCCGGAACGCGACACAGCCTTACTTGAACTTCTCTATTCCGAAGGACTTCGCATCGCCGAAGCGCTCGCGCTCCGCCTCCAAGATGTCGATCTGGACAACGAATGGATCAAGCCTATCGGCAAGGGGAACAAGCAAAGACTGGTACCGCTCGGGGAAAAGGCCAAAAGAAATCTCCGGCTGTGGATGCAAGGTCCGCGACTAGGGCTTTCCCCAAAAACGGACTCGGTCATCCTCAACTCACACGGAAAAAAAATGTCGCGGATGGGAGCCTGGAAACTGATCCAAAAATATACGGCGCACCTCGACAAGCATGTCACGCCACATACGTTCAGGCACTCATTTGCCACGCACTGTCTCGAAGCGGGAATGGACCTGCGCGTCTTGCAGGAACTGCTCGGACACGCCAATGTCACCACGACGCAAATCTACACCCACGTAAGCGGACAGACCATCCGGGAAGAACACCGGACATTCCATCCGCGAGAACAGGGCAAACGCTAGACCTTGAGTTCGCCGGCGTCGATTTTCTGCCAGTCGCCGAACCGGTCGAGTTCCGGGCGGACTTCATTTTCGACAAAAAGCTTGACCTGGGACGGCGCACGTCCGACAAACTTTTTCAAGTCGAGAATGTGTTCGAGCGCCTTTTCGTCAATTCCCAGCTTCTGGAATTTTTCGTTTTTCTTGATGCGTTCGAGCAAGTCGTTGTCCTTGCCTTCGACTTTTACGACTTTCGCCGCTTCCATGCTCATCTTGCGAATTTCCTCGTGAAGCTCCTGGCGGTCGCCGCCATGCTTGACCCCTTCCATGATGATGTTTTCCGTCGCCATGAACGGCAACTCCGCGCGAATCCGCTTTTCGATAACCTTCGGATAGACGACAAGCCCGGTGGAAACGTTTTCTGCGATGATCAGCATTGAATCGACGGCTAGGAACGCTTGCGGTATCGCAAGGCGCTTGTTCGCGCTGTCGTCAAGCGTCCGTTCGAACCACTGCGTCGCCTGGGTGATGGCGGTACTCGTTTCGAGAGAAATGACAAAACGGGCGAGCGAACAGATCCGTTCGCAGCGCATCGGATTTCGCTTGTAAGCCATCGCACTGGATCCGATCTGTGTACTTTCAAAAGGCTCTTCCACTTCCTTGTTGCCCTGCATCAGGCGCATATCCGTTGCAAACTTGTGGAGGCTCTGCGCTATCGAGGAAAGTACCTGGTTTACGCGGTTATCCCACTTGCGCGTATAAGTCTGTCCGGTAATCGTCAGGTGGCGCTTGAAGCCGGCTCGTTCCGTTACGCAGCGGTCGAGTTCGCGAATCTTTTCCTCGTCACCGTTGAAGAGGTCCATAAAGCTCGCCTGGGTTCCGGTCGTTCCCTTCACCCCGCGGAACGGCAAAACGTCGATTAGGAAATTCAACTGTTCTAGGTCAATCAGAAGATCCTGGATCCACAGGCATGCGCGCTTTCCGACAGTCGTAAGCTGGGCCGCCTGGAAATGCGTCGCACCGAGCTGCGGCATATCCTTGTATTCCAAAGCGAACTTCGAGAGCTTGTCGATGACGCGCATCAGGCGACGGCGGACGTAAATCATCCCCTGCTGCATCTGGATAAGGTCGGTATTGTCCCCGACGAATGCGCTGGTCGCTCCCAAATGGATAATGCCTTTCGCCTTCGGGCACTGGACGCCGTAGGCATAGACATGGCTCATCACATCGTGACGGCGGCGCTTCTCCTCGGCTTCCGCGACATCGAAGTTGATATCCTTCGCATGGGTCTTGAGTTCGTCGATCTGCTCCTGCGTAATCGGAAGCCCCAGCTCCATTTCGCTTTCGGCAAGGATGATCCAGAGCTTGCGCCAGGTTTCAAACTTGAATTGCGGGCTGAAAAGGAATTTCATTTCCTTGGAAGCGTATCTTGTGTTAAGAGGGTTTTCGTATTCGTTACGCATTTTCGTTTTCCTTTTGATTTGAATTTCAGTTGCCTAGCCTGGCAGCGGATGCCGAATCCACGGAGCCGGACGTATCGGGCGGAGCGTTCAGCGCCTTGAGGCTATCGACCTTGAGACTGTCGCGTTTCGGGAACATGTTCTGGTAGATTACCATCCGTCGGCTCGCCATGAAGCGGCTGTGACGACCGTTCGGGTTGTGCTTGCCAGGACTTGCAAGAACCGCGGCCATGTTAATCGACTGGTCAAGATTTAGCCTGTACGCACTTTTGTGGAAAAATTCCTGGCTTGCGGCTTCACAGCCAAAGATATTCCGCCCCCACTGCGCATAGTTCAGATAAAGTTCGAGGATCCTGTCCTTCCCGAGCATTTTTTCCATGAGAAGCGCATACGCGAGTTCCTTGAACTTCCGCTCCCAGGATCGTTCACCGGAAAGGAAAAGGTTTTTTGCCAACTGTTGCGTAATCGTGCTGCCGCCGAACTTCGTCTTTCCATAGTAGCGGTTCGCATCCAGGGCTTCGGCAATCGCCCGCACGTCAAAGCCCGGATGGTAGTAGAATCCCGCATCCTCGCTTGCAATTACCGCCTTCTGCAGGTTCGGGCTGATACTGTCCAGAGGAACAAACCTGTGTCTTATCCGCGTCGCCGGATTCGAATCGACCAGCGCCTGCATGTAGCGGCTCATCTCGGGATTCGAATGTTCGAGCTGGAGTACGTTGTCGTAAATCGCGTAGCAATAGACGAAGCCCTTGTAGAGAAGCACCGATGCCGCAACGGTAAAGGCTATCGCGTAAAGCATCAGCGCAAGCAGCACCAGGCGCACGAAACGGTTCAGGATACGGTAAACCCACTTGAAAACGGAACCGCACACAGACAGCTTTTTACGAATGCCTTCGGGAATCGAATTCCAGAAAGCCAAGACAGAATGCTTCGCCTGAGAAATCTTCACGCAATAGCCCCAATTTTTCCGAAGGGAAGAAGTCTAGAAAACTTTGCGCAACGGCATTCCGTCACCGCCCGGAAAAGACGGACCCATGCGAGAAGCCGCCTGTTTTCTGTCCATGGATTTTTATTCACCACGAAAGGAATATAGAAAAAACGCCCTTACTTTTTTCCGCCGAACCACGAATTGATGTCCTGGCCTTCCGCCATCTGGAAACCAGCCACCTGAATTCCTTCCCCAAATATCGAGGCGGAAATTCCCGCGTTTTTTAAAATTTCAAGAATCGCCTGCGCTGCGGCGCGACCCGCTTCATCCTGGTCTAGGCAGACAATGACGCGCTTTTCCCGAAAAAGCGAAACCCACTCCGGCTTGAAAGACTTGACGCCCGGAATCCCCACGGCAGGGAATCCCCGATCGATGAGCGTCAGCGTATCGACAACGCCTTCGCAAAGATAGATCCAGCCCGGTTTACCGTCGAGAAGGGAAACGTTATAGGGAAACGGCACAACGCCCCGCAGGTTCAATTCCTTGGGCTTTGTATCGGAATCGATAGCGCGGGCCTGAAAATAACGAGGAACGACTTTAGCATCCAGATAGGGAAAGAGCAATCGGTGCCTGTAATAGCGCAGGTTGCCATTTTCATTGAAAAGCCCTGCCTTCTGGAGATTTTCCAGTCCGAACTTTTCCAAGAGGCCTCGGTTTACGGCATCGTAATCGACAATCGTCCGAAGCCGCATGGAGTCCCAGGTCTTCTTGAATATGCGCCGCTTGACGAGCCATGCAGCGGCAGGGGTTCCTTCGACCGGAGCGAGCATTTCGAAAAAAGCGAGGATGATCCTTGCGCGAAAAAGCTGGTCCATTTCGGGTTTCGGTCCTTCCCGAACAATCCTTGTCGAAGAAACGGTTGCAGAAAAATTTTTCACGACTCGATTCTGGGACGTCCCCGGTTCAGGAAGGGTGTCCGGAAAAAACTCCTCCTCAAGCCACTCCACGGCGCCCCGAAAATCCAGATTGCGGGAAATTTCGACAAGCTTAATCACGTCGCCACGAACATCCGGACATACCCAGCAATTGAAAAGTCCTTTCGATTCGGAAACCGAAACGCTCGGGGTCCTGTCTCCATGAGCATGGCGCATCGCATATGGGCAGCGAAACTTTCCATGCATCACACGATGTCCCAGTCGTTCCGCGACCTGGGTAATGGAAACAGACGCTTTCAACGCATCGATGTCAATACGACCCACCATTGCACATAAAATAATAAAATTCCCAAATAAAATTTTTGCGGTTAAAGAGTTTCTCCACGCAAAGTTTTCCATTTTTCTTTTCTGGAATTCGAAAAAATTTCCACTTTTTCCAGATTCCAGACGTGAGAAGTCCATTCAAAATTTTCAAGATTCCAGTCGTCTTCTGCGCACTTCATAAGCGTCGCACAGGGTGAAACCAAATGACAAAAAGGAAACCAAACCTTCTGTCATAAAGATGAAATTGTTTCACATGTGTAAAGTCCGTAAAAGGGTTTCTCGAACGGATGTTCCTTTTCAAAATCGAATTCATCCGGCATCCGATTCCTGGCCTTTTTATGATCGACAAGATGCGCCAGAATCTCCGTCAGAAAAATTCTTCCATTTTGGCCAAGTCGTTTTGGATGTTTTTATCGAATTATTCTGTCCGATGGGATTTTTATGCGAATCTTTTTGAATAGGCGGTAACGATTCACCTGCAAAAATTTTATGTACAAATTAACAGCCGTTCGGTAAAAAGCCATTCCGTTATCGATATTTCCTTTTATCGAAATTTCGCGTTTTTGTATTCTGCCTAACCGTTCGTTTTCCTTTGTGTACGAAAGTTCCCCTAACAAATCTTTCAAACCGTCTTTTTTAAATAATTCACCTAAATCACCGTAAAATCTTGACGCAAGGTTTTCTTCCCTTTCGCAAGATATTATTTCGAGCAGAAAAATAGACAACTAAGAGAAAGAAATCGGAAAACAGGCAAGACGGCGATATAAAAAAGAAAACGCTCTTTCGCAAAAAAGCTATACTCTCCGCAAAAGGAAATTTTCAAATGCCGAACATTCTTGAAAATGTCGATATGAAACAGCACACGACATTCCGCGCCGGCGGATGTGCGCGTTACTTTGCGAAAGCGGAATCCGTCGATGATATTCGAGAACTGCAAAAATTTGCCATCGAAAAAGAGATTCCCTTTTTCCTTATCGGGCTAGGTTCCAACGTCCTGGTTTCCGACGCAGGATTCGACGGCCTAATAATCAAGCTCGGCAAGGAATTCTCCCATTTTAAATTCGACAAGGACAAACTCGCCGTCAAAGCGGCAACCCCCCTTTCGCTGATTGCCAGAACGAGTGCAACGCTCGGGCTTTCGGGAATGCACCTGCTCGCCGGGATTCCGGGAACCATCGGAGGCGGAATCGCGATGAACGCTGGAGCCTACGGCGAAGAGATTTCCCAGACGCTTCTATCGGCAACGGTTCTCGAGGAAGATGGAAGTATCAAGGATTACTCGAATGCGGACTGCCGATTCGGTTACCGAAAATCCGTTTTCCAGAATACGTACAAAGTAATTCTCGAAGCCACTTTCCAGCTGGAGACGAAAGGTTCTGCCGAGCTTCTCGCCGCACAAAAAAAGATAATGGACGAACGCAAAGCAAAACAGCCGTTGGAATTGCCCAGCGCAGGTTCCGTATTCAAGCGTCCTGCAAACGGTTTTCCCGGAGCGCTCATCGAGCAGGTCGGACTGAAAGGTTTTCAAATCGGCGGTGCGCAGATTTCACCCAAGCATGCGAACTTTATCGTTAACACGGGAAACGCAACCGCACAGCAAATCTACGACCTTTCGGAAATGGCAAGGCAAAAAGTACTTGACTCCTGCGGAATCCAACTCGAAAGAGAAATCATCTTTCTCGGAAAATTCCGTTTTCCCTTTTCCATCGATAGATACGTTTCAAAGGATGCCGCGACAGCGCAGAACGAAGCTTCCGACCCGGGCAAGGGCTAGTCGCGGTTCAGCGGGCGCAGAGCGCGCTCGCGCCTCTCGCTCTCGGAAAGGGCGGGTCTCTCCTTCGGCGGCTGCCCTATCCCCAGCCTCGAAAAGACGAAGTGCACTCCCCTGCACACGGCGTAGAAGAAAACGCCAAAGAGGATCGCGGGGACTATCCCTAGGCCGAAAAGGACACCTAGAAACAGGAGTACGAAAATGCCGACAGCGATGCCTATCAATACGGCATCGATTGCGGACCCGAACAGGCCCAGGACTGCGAAAATCGCGGGAAATCTCATTTGGCGCCTCCTATGCTCTCCATTCAAGATACACAAAAATCCACACGCGCGGTCTCCAAAAATTTGAAAAAGACTGACGGCTCCCTCAAACGAGAACCAATCACACCTTTTCAAAATCGTTCACAATACAAACGAACGCGCAAGACGCACGGTTTTCTTGTGAAAAGGCTTCACGAGGCATGGAATACTTTGCGCCTGAATAGGCCTTGACGTTCCATTCCTGTTCTACGAGATAGCAAAGAGAAAGTCCAGTTTTTTAAGACGTTTTGAATCCCGCCAAAAAGACAAAAAGTTCGCCATGCGTCTTCAGATACCGGATAAAATCGCATCCATCCCGGACCGCTTCCTTTTCTGCAATCTTTTGTGCTTCTTCTTTTATAATCATGATTCCTCCTAGGCAAAAAACATTAGTCGCAAAAACAGGGTTCGGCTTGAAGCATGTTTTTCCACCAAACTTTATACCCTTTTCGAGCTTTTTGGGAGACCTCCAGCAGTTTTTTTGAATTTTCGACGTCTTTGCCCCTATGGTTCAGGAAGCGGGCCAATGCTTTCATCCATTTCAATTTGATTAACTAACCGGAAGCCGTGACGAGATGCTCCTCCTTATCCCCAAAATCAAGGTAGGTTTTCTTTTCCAAATCTGAAAAATCAGTCGATATCAGTTTCATGATTCCTCCTTGCGATAAAATCTAGATGACCGCGCCGTCTGGGTAGTCAAGAGGTTCGAAAGCCGTCTTGAACTCTTTTAAGCCTTTTTTCGCAAGACCCAGCAACTGGGATTCCTTAAAGCCTTGTTCCTCCACACTTTTTGTCGGTTTAAATGATTCCGGCATTCAAACATCCTGAGTCTATGGCCGCGATGAGCGGACTTAACGGTTCGAACGTCGTAAAAAAGATCAAGTTCCCTAAGGAAGTGGTGGATGACTTGTTCGAATCCATTTTTCGCCTTTGGCAAAGAGATACCCGCCGGCGAAGCCGGCGGTTCTTCATATGCGGGCCCTGCCCTAGGATGCCAGCTACGCGTCACGT
>CAKUXP010000024.1 GCA_934700345.1 uncultured Fibrobacter sp.
CGGCCTGCGACTTTGCGCGTTGGACGCTGTCCGCTTTTGCCTTCTTCAACGCGGCGAGGCTGTCATTTTTTAGCTGCTTTTCCTGCGTACCTTTTTCCGCTGCCAATTTTTGGAGACTCCAAGGTTTCGCCTTTACCTTGGGAAGAGCGATGACAAAATTCTTCTGGTTCGAGAGGCTTACCGGATTTCTGTCGCTCTGTACGGATTCCCCGACAAGGAATTCAAATTTCAATAGCGGGACCTTGAACGAAACATCCGTAAAGACGCGGACCGTTCGAAGCCCGGAAGAATCTCCCAATTCAAACGAATTTTCCAAGAGCGAAGTTTTCGTATTCGAAAAACCGATGGTTAATTTGTGCGTAGCCGCATCGTATTTTTGAAAGAAATTCGGCAAGTTTTTCGCCGACGCAAACTGGAAGCGGAGCGAACATTCCTTAGCCCCGCAGGAATACGCGACATCCTTGATTTCCGCAGCAAAGGCGAAAACCGAAGAGAGCGAGAGAAGGAGCATCCATTTTATCATTGGGCAACCTTCTTGGATGTGTAGGTGGTCAGATTGAACGAGACGGAAATCGTAATCGGTGTCCAGCCGTGAGATTCTGCCTTCTCGATTTCCTGCTTGATTCCCGAATAGCGGGAAATCTTCAGGTCCGTAATCGCAGTCGGGTAGTTGAAGTTCGCAATTTCCGCAAACAGGTAGCCTAGCATGTGATAGCCGGCATTTACCGAAACAGAGTAGCGATGTTCAATGAAAAATTCCCGCTCCGTCGTTCCGCCCGGGCTGAATTTCTGGATCTGGACGCCTGCGCTTCGGAGAACCGCATACAGGTCTTGCAGACGCATCGGAACCTGCTCCTCTTCGGGGAACATTTCCTTGAGCCGTTCAAATTCCTCTTCCGCCTGGACAAGTTCCGCTTCGAGCTTTGCAATGCGTCCGCGTTGCACGTTAATCTTGTTCAGTTCCGCCTGCGCACTCTGCAGCTCCTGTTCAAGCCTCGTTTCTTCCTGCGTAAACGGTTCCCAGATATAGGCATACACGAAATAAGCTCCCGCCACTATCAGTAAAACGACAACGACCGCATAGAGAGTTTTCTTGTCTTTCCAGTCAATAGCCCGCATTATTTCGCCCCTCCTTCAAGTCCGAGATCCGACTTTATTTCGGCCTTGATAACGAAGTTGTAGGCTTCTTCCCCTTCGACCTTGGTAGTCGAGACATCGATAAGCGTCACCGTGTTGAAGCAAGCCTGCTTTTCGAGCTTGACCATATACTCAGCCACTTCCGAAAAGTCAAACGTCATGCCGCGAAGCTCCATGTCAAACTGGGAGATCTGGTTTAGCGATACGAGCCACATGTTCGGAGGCATCATCGACGAGATGTTCTCAAAAAGAATCACCCAGCGCTTCTTGCTCACCTGGATGGACTTTAACCCGTTGTTCTTTTGGGCGATGGCCTTGAGCTTAGCATCGAGAGACTTGATCTTTTCGAGAAGCGGACGCTGTTTTTCGACTTCCTCCTTCGTCGAATCGACATTCCGCTGCAAGGAATCGATGGTTTCCGTCACATAGGACTGGATCATGAAGACAACGACAAGCATGGTGAGAAGCGCAACCGACGGCCATACGACACGCCGATCGACAATCCACGAAAAGTCGATTTTCGTCTGCCGATATTCCACCGGCAGCAGGTTGATTTCCACGCAAAGCGATTTTTTCTTTCCCTTGGCCATTTAGAACTTCCTTAAGGCAAGTCCCAGAGCGGGAGTATAGAGATTCGAGAGAGACAAGGAAACGCCGCCTTCGGGAGCCGCTTCCGGTTCGCACGGGATACTCGCAAACGGATTGATGGGTTCGCTTTCGATATCCAGTTTTTCCTTGAAGAATTCGCACACGCCGGGCAGGTTCGCTCCGCCGCCGCAGACAAGAAGCCTATCCGGCTTTTCTCCGAACTCGGACGTCGAGAAATACCGAACGCCAAATTCGACCGCGCTGACGATTTCCTCGTAGGCGAGCTGCAACGCCGATTCCACTTCGGCAACCGAGCGATCCTTCACCATCGTCAAGTCGTTCTTTTTGAACATTTCGTGGCATGTCGCTGCGTCGATTCCCAAGTGGCGCGTTAAAGTCGAAACGACGGAATCCACCGTTCCACTAGTCAAGGTCCGGACAGAATGGAAGTTTCCATGATGAAGGAACGTGATCGTCGATTTCTTTTCGCCCACGTCAAAAAGGGCTACAGTTTCTTCGGACCTGTCATCGGGAACCGTCGCCGCGTATGCGTTGGCAATTCCGAAAACATCGACATCGATTGCGTCGAGCCGAAAGCCTGCGCCGGTAAATAGTTTCGCATAGTCCGTAAGAATCTTGTTTTTTGCGGCGACGACCAGGGACTTCACCTCGCCGTTCGCATCCCTTTCGACAACCTGGTAGTCCAGCATGATGTCCTGGTCATCAAATGGAGGCTTCGCCTGCGCCGTCTGGACCACGATTGCATCTTCATTGCCATTTTTCGGGACCTTTGCGACACTCTTGTCTGCGAGGACGCCTGCGGCCCAACTGATCGATGCGACGATATCGTCCTTGGAAATGTCCGGGAAATTCCGGGTCATCAGGCGCACGATAGCTTCGCGAAGCTTCGCTTCGTCTTGAATTTCATTGTCCACCAGGGCGCCTTCGGGCGTTGGCTCCATATCGAAGCCCATCACGCGAGGGGCAAAACCGCGCCCGTGATGCACACGGACGACCTTGATGCAATAATGACCGATGTCCACGCCAATCGTCTGGCGTTCACCGCGGATTTTAGCGATAAGATTCAATGCCAAAATAAAACCTCTGTTCCTAAATCCGGAACTCTTTTAATTCTACCTTTCCAAAAGCCCGATGTCAATAGGATTTTTTCATAATCGATAGAAAAAACAAGCACTTAGTGTGTTTTTTTTGGAAAAAGTCCCGGTTGAATCGATGGGTTGCGGGGTGTCAGAGCTTAGAGCAGAGAGCTTAGTCGAGAGAATCTAGGGACTAGGGATTAGACGTCAACAGTTCCAAGCCCTAAGCTCCGACTTCCGCCTTTCCTGGAAGATATACTGCAAAACATGTTCCTGGGTTTCCCCAAAGTCACCGATAAACGACGCGCTGTGATCGATTCCTCCCGTTTTCACATCCTTTTCCCCCTTGTGCAAAACGCGCAGAATGCGGACGTCCAGCAATTCTTCTCCAAAACCCGGCAAGAGGAACCGGATGCGGACAAGCGCATTCTCGTTCAAGGCCTCGGGAAGCGCGAGAAGGATACCACCGGCGGAAAGATCGATCAAAAATCCGTCCATTTTCTTTTCGCCCACTTCCAGATGCACGGGGAAATGCACTGCCAGACGAATCCAGCGACGAAGCTGTTCCTTGTGAATTTTTGTCGAATGTTCCAGAATCAGGTTTTCCGAATCATCAACTCCTAGGACCCGGACCCTTGCGGAATAGATCGCTTCGCCGGGAATGTTGAAACGGACTCCGATTTTTCGTCCCAGATATTCTCGGGGGAATTTTACGCCTTCGGTAGAAACGCACCAGCAACGTTCGTTTAGCGAAAGAATCTTTCGGTGAAGCATGTGCGCTTTGCTGCTGCGTTCTGGCGGGACAAGCGTCACATCCATCCCCGAGAGGAACTGCCGCGTGGAAATATACGAGAATTTCGATGCGTTCTCAAGATGTCCCAGCTTCTTCCGAAGATTTCCGATGGTGTCGCAATCCACGGGCGAGATATTTTCCACGCCGTGATTTAATTTGTACACATCGTTTACCGCTTCCTCGAAAAGAAGCGGCGAGTTCAGGACAGAATCCTTGTTGGAAAACGAGGATTGGCGGACCAGGCGTTCGAGCATCTCCTGTTCGATTCCCGATAGGTGAAACCGCTGCACCTTTTCGTCGAACTTGTCCGAAGCGAACATTTTTCCAAGTTCCCGACGTCGATTGCTCCGGCTGATTTCCACCAATACGATCAGCACGAGGAAGAGCGTCGCGATGAAAAGCGCCCAGAAAAGCATCTGCACCGAAACAGGAAACGGGAACAAGCTACCTCCAGATTCCCGCGATGTAAGAACCCAGGATCCGCCCCGAAAGTTCCCTCCCCAGGAAAGGGGAATTTTCGACGCCACCGGCAAATGTCCCGGATTCGACGCGGGTGTTTCCCGCCGGATCAAAGAGAACCGCGGAGACATTCTCTCCCGGAGCCAGGTCAACCGGTGCCGCTCCCGCAATTTTTGCCGGATTTTCCGAAAGAAGTTCCACCGCCCGCGAAACCCCGAGCCGTTCGGAAAGCCTGTTCCAGATCATCGGCAAGGCGATTTCTAGCGAAACAGCCCCGGGAACCGCAGCTTCGAAATTCACTTCCTTGTCTTCCCGGTGTACAGGGAAATGGTTGAAGCTTACCGCCTGCACGGTCCCGTCGGCAAGGGCTTCCCACAAGGCTTCCCGGTCTTCGGCGGATCGGAGAGGCGGATGCAGGTTGAGGTTCGTATCGAGGCTTTTCAGGTCCTCGTCAGAAAAAAGCAAATGATGAACGTCAACGTCGCACGTCACATCGAGCCGCATTTCGCGGTAGCGACGGATCAAGTCTAGCGCAGCCTTCGACGTAACCTGCTTGATGTGAAGCGGGACGCAAAGCCAGCGGGCCATTTCGAGTAAGGCGAAGAGCGGAATCGTTTCCGCCTGTTCGGGAACCCCTTTCATTCCTATCATGTCGGAAAAGTTTCCCTCGTTTATAAAGCCGCCATGGGCAAGGGAATCATCGTAAGGGAGAAAGAAGAACCTCTTTCCGGTCATTGCGCCGTATTCGAGAGCAAGGCGCAGGAAACGCAACGTTCCGAAGGATCGGTTTCCGTCGCCAAATCCCGAGACGCCGCCGTCGGAAAGTTCGCGCATTTCGGCAAGCGCCTTCGACGCATAGCCTTGGCTTATCGCGCCGAGAATCCGGATATCGAGACCGCCTTTTCCGAGGGCAGACTTTTCCGCGACCAGGCGCCAGATGCCATCGACCGGATTCGCCGCGCTTTCGTAAAGCCCGCCGGAAAAGCCGCCGCGGCGCATCGCCAAGAAACCGGCCCGATACGTATAGATATCATCTCTCGACGGTTCCTGGAAATCGATTCCCAGCGCAAAAAGTCCGGGAAGGAGCAGGGCGCCGTTTCCATCCACGGTCGGTGTTCCTTCCGGTGCAACGTCCCGCCAGACGCCATCGACAATCGCAACGGTCTGCGCCGACTCGAGCTTGCCATGCACAAAGGGGCAGACATTTTTCAAGACAACATTATCCATTTGCACGACCTCCGGAAAGAAGATACAGGGCGGACATCCGCACGGCGACACCGTTTGTCACCTGCGAAAGGATGACGGAATGCTTTCCGTCCGCAACATCCGAGTCGAGTTCCACGCCGCGGTTGATAGGCCCGGGATGCATGATCAGCGCCGAATCGGAAGCCCGGTCGAGAACCTCTTCCGTCACGCCGAAATAGTTCCGGTATTCGCGGAGACTAGGCAGAAGCGAATCTTCCATGCGTTCCTTCTGCAGGCGGAGAGCGATGATCGCATCGACGCCTTCGACCGCCTTTTCCACGTCGGTCTCCCAGGAAACGTCCGGAAAATCCTTGCGGTAACGCGGAAGCAGCGTAGTCGGTCCGCAAAGCGTAACTTTCGCTCCGAGCGTCGTCATCCCCCAGGAATCCGAGCGAGCCACACGGCTGTGGCGAATGTCCCCTACGATAGCGATGCGCTTTCCCTTGAGTGTTCCCAGTTTCTGTTCAATGGTGAACATATCGAGCAGGGCCTGCGTCGGATGCTCGTGCGCTCCGTCGCCCGCATTTACGACAATCGCATCCGTATGGTCAGCAAGGAATTTGGGAACGCCTGTCCCCTTGTGCCGCACCACGACCACGTCGATTTTCATCGATTCGATATTCTTGAGCGTATCGAGCAGAGTTTCGCCCTTTTGGACACTCGAACTCGAACTCGAAAAGTTCACGATGTCCGCCGAAAGTCGTTTTTCCGCAAGTTCAAAGCTCGTCCGGGTTCGCGTACTGTTTTCGAAAAACAGGTTCACAATCGTAAGCCCGCGAAGGGACGGAACCTTTTTCACGGGACGCTCCAAAAGTTCGCGGAACTCGACCGCCGTATCGAGAATCGCCCGGATATCGCTTTCGCCTACGCCTTCAAGCCCTAGAAGATGACGAATGGAAAGAGAGGTCTTCATACATTCTCCACTTGTACAAGATAGACAGCCGTTTCCGGATCTCCCGGTTCGATTAAAACGCGCACTTCCTCGTTTTCGAGCGTCTTGACCGAAAGCCCCACAGCGTCTGCGGCAATCGGAAGCTCCCTATGCCCGCGATCGACCAGTGCGCAAAAACGGATCGCTGCCGGACGTCCCATGTCGAGGATCGCCTGGATTGCCGCCCGAACCGAACGTCCCGTATAGAGGACGTCATCGACAAGGATGACGGTCTTTCCTTCGACGGAAACGGGCATTTCCGTGATGCGCATTTCGGTGACGGCAAGAGGCCGCCTGTAATGGAAATCGTCCCGGTAAAAAGTCGCGTCGAGACTTCCGCACGGAATATCCCGCGAGTAACGCTTCGAAAGGCGAAGTGCGAGCTTTTTCGAAAGCGGGATTCCCCGACTGGCCATTCCGAGAACGAGGACATTATCCGCCGAGGGAATCATTTCCGCAACGGCCGAGGCCATTCTGTCGAGAGCCGTTTCCATCGCCCGGGCGTCTAGCAAAAGACGGATCCGTTTGCAATTATCCTTCACAGCAAGCTCCTTTTTCGAGTTTTTTCCAAAAAGAAAATGTAGTTTTATCACCGAACAAAAACAACCGGAGATTTCAAGTTATGTTCAATCAGCTCGATATGCCGAAAAGCGGTGAAACCATCGCCATCATCAAGACAAACCACGGCGAAATGCGCGCACGCCTCTTCCCCGAAATCGTCGGAGAATGCGCAACGAACTTCATCGAACTTGCGAAACAGGGCAAGTATGACGGAGCGCCTTTTCACCGGATAATCAAGGGATTCATGATCCAGGGCGGTGACTTCACCCGCAAAAACGGAACGGGCGGGCATGCGGCAAAAGGTCCCGGAACGACTATCGGCGACAAATACGATGCGAAACTCTCGCATCTCCGCGGAGCGCTCAGCTGGGCGAAGACGATGATGCCACACTCCATTGGAAGCCAGTTCTTCATCGTCCATCCGGCAGAGGGAACGCACTTTCTCGATCACCCGGAAAACGGCGGGCCGGCAGAAGGCTACTCCGTATTCGGACAGCTCTTTGACGGTTTCGATGTTCTCGACGAAATCGCAAAAGTCCGTACGGACGCAAACGACCGTCCCTACGACGACGTGGTAATCGAATCGGTCAAGATCGAGACCTTCGCCTGATTTTTCCAGAGCGATTCCAGGCGATTTTCAAAATTTTTGAAGTCGCCCCTTGACAAAAAAAGTTTTTTTTTCTCAATTTGGAACACTCTAACGGGGTTATAGCTCAGTTTGGTAGAGCACAACGCTGGCAGCGTTGGGGTCAGGAGTTCGAATCTCCTTAGCTCCATATAGGAAAAGACCGGTTTTGTCCGGTCTTTTCCTATATCCAGTCAAAAAAGCGATGAGACCCCCTGACATGGGAAGTGGAGTTCGACAAGCGAAAGCCATTTTCAAGACTTCTACATTAAAATTATGCCGACATCATTCGAATACATCGCCACGGTCCTAGAAAAACTTAAGCCTTTCGGACAAGCCAAGATTCGAAAAATGTTTGGCGAATTTTTGGTCTATCTCGACGAGCATCTGGTACTTTCCGTCTGCGACAATACGGTCTTTGCCAAAAAGTTTCCAGAACTCGAAGAATTGCTGCAAGATGCGCCCTGCGGAGTTCCCTATGACGGCGCCAAGGAACATTATATCGTCGATGTGGAAGACCGGGAACTTTTAAAAAGGCTAATCCCGCTGCTGAAAAGGATTGCTCCGGAGAAAAAGAAGCTATCTTGCAAAAGCAAATAGGCCGGCTACCTCATCACCTTTTCGAGCAAAGCCCGGTAGCTGTCCACCACGTCATAGACCACATTCCCGTTGCTTATCGCCTTGAAATGCTCTCTTGCGCAGTGAATTTTGGATTCCTCGATAAGCCGGAGCTGCATGGATTCCATGGAGCCTTTCGTTTCGGCGACAAAATAGATGTGCTTGACTGTGCCCTCATAGAAGGCAATCGCCCAGTCCGGGTTATAATGCCCGACCGGCGTTGCGATATAGAAGCTGTCCGGCAGCTTCACATAAACCGCGACATCTGCGTTGGTGTCCAGATCGGTCGCAAAATCGCGCTCGTTTGTGGAATCATACACGATATGATCGTATAGATGCCGCTTTGCCTTCATCGCGTTCGTTCCGAGCTTGCCCTTGATGGTCGGTTCGGTAAAGATGTCCGTGTCGTAATGCTCGTCCAGCACGTTGTAGGTAATATGCTGAATAATTGCGGTTGCCTTTTCATCATTGATCAAGGCGGCTGCTTTGATGATGAACTCTTCCGGATTGAACTTGAACTGCTCAAAAACGGATTTCTCCATGCCGGTCAGAATGGCAACGACTGCTTTGCGCGTCAAACCGGTCTCTCCGACCAGCTTGCCAACCAAGTCATACTTTACGCTGCCGCCCGCGCGGATTTGCCGGCTGCGGTCATAGGTAGATGACTTTGCTTTCGAGAACGCGCTTCCGTCAAGAAGCGAGTCCTTTGACTTGATCTCATCCATTGCGCCGGTTTCAACTTTGAAGAAGATTTTCGGCACATAAAGGTTCCGGTTGATGGAAGCAATCGCCTTGCGGACAAGCTCATCGGTGTCAAAGTCCACCACGTACACGGATTTGGGACTGATGCGCTTCCAGAGAGCCTTGAATTCCGGCATGGCGAGCTTGTCGGGATTGACTTGCAGCTCGACGTTTCCATCGCGGGCGTTCTCCGGCTGCATGGCGCGGCTGTCATAGACGGAATCAAGAATGTTGATCACAGAATCGCGGCTGTCCGCCACTTCCTCCGCCACCTGAATTGCACCATTTGCCTTGTCGGCGTAATACTTATCGGTCAGAACACCGCGCTTGACATATCCGTTAGAAATCAAATCCTCAAAAATCGCCTGAGCCGTATCGCCGTCCACGACTTGCTCGTTGCCTTTTGAATCCACAAGGACCTTGCCCTTGAAGAGCTCGGCTGTAACCGCCACAGGGCGTCCCGCAACCGCATCAGCAAGCTCCGTCTGCAATCCCTTTGCAAAGCTGTCATAGCTCTCGCTGGCAATCACGGTCAGCACATTGATCGAATGAACATCATTGCCGAGGACGTTGGCGTCCATGCGCTCGCCGTCCTGATTGACGCAAAGACGCAATCCGCGACCGACTTCCTGACGTTTGCGAACCTCGCTGCTGCTCTGTTTCAGCGTACAAATCTGGAACACGTTCGGGTTATCCCAACCTTCACGCAGCGCAGAATGGGAGAAAATGAAACGCACAGGGGATTTTTTCGGATCACGATCCAGAAGCAGCTCCTTATTCTTCATGATCAGGTCATAGGCGAGAGTATCGTCGGATGTGCCTTCCTTCTTGTCGGAAAGCTTGCTGTCGGTCATCTTGCCTTTTTTATCAACGGAGAAGTAACCGGCATGGGTGTCATGGGCGGAAATTGCGTCCAAATAACGAATGTAGTCCTCGTCCCCGATTTCCCGCTGCATGGAGCTGAGAATGTCGTTGTACTCTTCCTCGAACATATCGGCGTAGATGCCGTTGAACGGATGTCCATCCTCGTCGTACTGCTTGTACTTCGCAACTTCGTCGATGAAGAACAGCGACAGAACCTTGATGCCCTTATGAAAAAGCTGACGCTCCCGCTCCAAGTGAGAAAGAATCGTTTCACGGATCTGAATGCGGCGAAGCTGGTCTTCGCTAACTTTACCGATCACGTCTCCGGCAAAAATTTTGATACCATTCAAAAACTCCACGGAGTTATCGCGTCCGTCGATAGATTTCACCACAAAGCCGACTTTGTACTCGTCCAGATTGCCGGAATTGTCATAGAGGTTGTAACCGATTCCGACCGTCGCATTTTTCTTGCGAATGCCGGACGCGCCCTTGTAATCAAACTGGATAGTCGCTGTCGGGTCTGCTTTGGAAAGATTGATGCTTTCCAGATAGACAAAACCTTCGGTTGCCGTGCTGCCGGACTCCGTGATGCCCTTAACGGCGATTTTCTTAACCAGCCGCTTATTGTACGCCTCCATTGCATCGAGGCGGTAAACCATGTTGTAAATGCTGTCCGACTTGTGGGTTGCGGAGTAGCGCAGCGTCAACAGCGGGCAAAACTCTTTCAGCCGTTCCTTCGTCTGTTTTCCCTCGACCGACTGCGGCTCGTCGATGATCAGAATCGGGTTCGTCTTTGCGATAATGTCGATCGGGCGACGGGAACGGAACTCGTCTAGCTCCATATAAATGCGCCGCGCATCCTTACCCTTGGCATTGAACGCCTGGGAGTTGATAATCATGACATTGATGGAGCTGTCCGACGCAAAGCGGTCGATTTCCGTGAGCTGGGCAGAATTGTAGATGAAGAACCGGATCTTCTTGCCGTATTCCTCCGCGAAATGCTCCTGTGTCACCTGAAAAGACTTATAAACGCCCTCGCGGATGGCAATGCTCGGCACGACCACGATGAACTTGCTCCAACCGTAGTGCTTGTTCAGCTCGTACATGGTCTTGGTGTAGGTATAGGTCTTGCCGACGCCGGTCTCCATTTCAATCGTCAGGTTATAGCGACCTTCCAGTTTGTCCGACGGCTTGATCTGACCCGTGCGCTGCACCTTTTGCAGATGTTCCAGAATCAGCTTATCGGAAAGCTCCGGCACAATGCGCTCATTGCGCCAACCGGTGAAATCCATATCGTCCGTCATGGTCTGCTGTCCGTAGCCCCTGTCCATCATGTAGGTGGGCGTAAGGTACGGCTGTCCGGCGAAAACGTCAACGACCGCTTTCGCTGCATCCGCTTGAAATTTCTGATGTTTGAACTGCAGCTTCAATCCATTTCTCCAGTCTTATATCGTAATTGTGCAACGCCTTGTTGCATAATTTATTTTTCGCACTTGCCTGTCAAAAATCATCGCACGTTCACCCATTCTTCCAGTTTTTTCTGAAGAATCCGTTTATCAGGAAGATATAGCTGATATTTTGATGCGTAAATATTGGAATCCTTTGGGAGCGTCAATTCTACCAATGAATCATCTTTATCCTGGCATAGCAAAACCCCGATTGTCGGATTTTCATCCTCTTGTTTTTCGTAACGATCATAATAATTCACATACATTTGCATCTGCCCCAGATCCTGATGTTTCAAAGTCCCGATTTTCAAGTCAAACACGACAAAGCATCGAAGAAGTCGATTGTAAAAAACCAAATCCACTCGAAAATGTTCTTCATTGAAAGTAAACCGTTTTTGCCTGGCAACAAAAGTATATCCAGCACCCAATTCCAGCAAGAAATTTTGCAAATTATCGATAATCCGCGATTCCAAATCACTTTCCGAATATTCGCTTTTTTCTTCAAGGCCTAAAAATTCCAGCACGTAGGGATCCTTCACCAAATCAGCGGATTTTTCTATGATGTGCCCTTTCTGCGAAAGCCGCTTCACCTTGTTTTTATCCGTACTGAGCGATAGCCGCTGGTAAAGTGCCGAATCAAACTGCCGTTTCAGCTCACTGAGACTCCAATCGTTTTTGACAGACTCAATTTCGTAAAAGTGCCGTTCGTCAATGTTTTCTATCCGCATGAGCTTCAGATAGTGCGACCAGCTCAGGAAGAATTTTCTGCCCGTACTGACTGCCGGAAGATTTTCGAATTGGTCAGACAGTGTCTGACCAATTGTGTCTTCCGCATAAATGACATAGAATTGCCGCATCTGTTTCAAATTCGTGACAGAAAAGCCTTTCCCGAATTGCTTTGTCAGATAGTCGGAAAGTGTTTGAAGCAGATATTTCCCGTACGCAGCCCGATTTTCACCATGCTGTTCTTCCTCCACGATCATTCTGCCTATCTCGAAATAGGCATAGACCATAGAGAGATTGACGGCGGTTTTGGCGTTTTTCTGTGCCCGCAGAAGAACATCGGAAACGTTCTTCAAAAAATCACTTTGAATTGCCGCGTGCATTTCGTTATCGCTCATCTCTGCACCCCTTCGCAACGGAATTGCTCCATTTTGACTTCGATTTTCCATTTGAAAATCCGAAGCACCGTTTCGGAAATCTGCATTTTTCATCAAACCACCCTCACGCGCTTGGAAATATCGTTTGCATCTTCCGGCATATAGAGCTTGAAAATCTCGAACACGTTGATCTTCTCCGGGCTGGATGCAAAACCGGAATCGCGGAAGACAGCGCGAAGCGGCTTACGCTTGGCGATCTCCTTGACCACGCTTTCGGGAATATTCGCGTCAAAACAGGCGATCAGGTCGCCGTCATTGTAGGTGTGGACGGTGCAGCCGTCGATTTGCTCGGATTTGTATGGCAGAGACAGCGGCAGACCCCAGTCGATCAGGCAGCCGAACAGCAGGTCGAGGTCGGTGCGGTCATCCTTGATGTTGGATTCCAGACCTGCAAGCATCCCCTGATCGTAGTCATCAGGCGCATAGTAAACATCTTTCATGTTGGTATCGTCCAGCTTCAGGACACGGAAGCCGATGTCGAGGTCTTGCGTGGTCATGGGGCTTTCGGACTTGATCTTGTCTCCGGCACGGCGGATACGTTCTTTACCGATTTCGCAGATGTTATTGTAGCCTGATTTGTAAGCAGTGCCTTCCTTATCACATGCTTCAGGTAACTGCACCATAACATATTTTATATGGCTTCCTTTGTCAGAATTCATCTGCATAACCGCTTGAGCAGTTGTTGCCGATCCAGAGAAGAAATCCAACACAACAGAATCATCGTTAAGGTTTGCCAGCGTTAAAAGTCGTGTTAATAGCCTTACAGGTTTAGGGCCATCGAATGCACCAGCATCTAGAAGCTTTGTGACCTCCTTTGCTCCTTCCTGACTATGACCTACATCTTTATAGAACATAATAGATGTTGGAGCCATTCCGTCATATTTCAACTCAGTAAGGAATCTCTTCATACATGGAACGCTGTTGCCATCTGCTCCAAAATAAATTCTATTATCTTGGAGTCTCTCCAAAAATGTATTTTTGGAGAGACTCCAGCAACGACCTGCTGGAGGCTCTATTACACGCCCAGAGGGCGTTGTAATAGGATAATCACAAGCCGCATTATATGTTTTAACCGATAAGTCGCTCGGCTTCCAGACCCCTCTTGGATCATTATCGGGGTTTTGGTAGCGTGCATTTGCTTCTTCTGTACGAGGCAACCTTCCAATTATGAAATTGTCAAGATTTCTAGCAAACATCAATACATAATCATGGCTATTTGAAATAAAGCGAGCATCGTTTTTGGGGGCATAAGCTCTTTCCCATATTAACTGTGCTACAAAGTTTTGTCCACCAAACACTTCATCACAGCACTTTTTGAGATTGTCTTGTTCATTATCGTCAATGCTGATAAAGATAACCCCATCATCCGTCAGCAGATTTCTCGCCAGCATCAGCCGGGAATAAATCATGCTGCACCAGTCGGAATGAAATCTGCCATTGGTGTCGGTATTTTTGAACAGACGGTTTTCGTCCTCGTCATACATTCCCATCTGCTCATTCTCTTCCTCCTGAGAACGCATAAAATCATCGGCATAGATAAAATCGTTGCCGGTGTTGTACGGCGGGTCGATATAGATCATCTTGACCTTGCCGAGATAGCTTTCCTGCAAGAGCTTGAGGACTTCCAGATTGTCGCCCTCGATGTAGAGGTTTTCGGTGGTGTCCCAGTCCTTGCTCTCCGCCACACAGGGGCGCAGCGTCTTACGGATCGGCTTGTTGGCTTCCACGATTGCCGCCTTCTTGCCGACCCATGTGAACTCGTATGCCTCGTCGCCGTCCACCACGTCCGGCGAGAGCATCTGTTTCAGCAGCTCAAAATTGACTGCCCGCTTGTACACCTTCTTCTCCGGCGTGCTGTGTTCCTCGTCCAGCATCTCCGTGACGCAGTTGGGAAATAGTGCAGCAATGCGGTCTATGTTCTGCACCGTCAAGTCCGGCGATTCAAATTTCATCTTGTCCATTTTCATACCTCGATATCCTTTCCCAGATTGGTTTTCTTACGTTATATTGGCTATGGATTGGCTAAATCGAAGTCTTCTAACAAACGACATTTGTTTTATAGGTTTCGCAAATGGTCTGCGGATTTTCATAATAAAAACTGCCGTTGTAGTCTTCGATCAAATCGCTGACAGGCGAACGATAGACTTTTTCGAGTATATCAATCACATTTGACTTCTGTTCACGGGAAATCATCAAAACCAACCTCTTGTAAACCTTGCCAATCTCCCAGTGAGTCGGAACAGAATATTTGCATTTCGCCACGTTGTCGAAATTTCCGTTTGGAATGCGGCATTTCGCAATAAAATCGTTGCTGACTTTGTCGATATTATCACTGTGATAAACATCCGCCAGTTCGTAAATCTTTTCAAGATTCTTTTTCCCTAAAAAATTCACGATATCGACCGGCTTGTTCTTGGTTTTTCGCGCGATATATTCAACCAGGGCACACGTGAAAAACAGGTCATTCGCTTTTTTGTCTTCACGTCCTGTCATGGTTTGACCTCTTCGGCGTACTCAAAGCGCAGACACTTCAAAGCGTTTGCCGTGCAAAAATTGATCTGATGCGTCGGGTATTTGAACTTGGCGAGGCTCCAAAACTGTTCCCGTGTAATAATGCCGTCGATATAGTCGGCAACATAATTATAAATCTGGTCGTTTGCCATCGCTCCGATAACGATGTCATGACCGTGCTTTTTGCCAGCCCGGCAGTCCGCGATAAAATCGAGCCATTCTTCGGTCATCGTCTTGAATTCCAGAATATCCAGCGATTCATCGGCCAAAAACGAATAGACATTGATCGTCGGCGTATCAAATCGCCTTGCCCAGCGTTCCGCCTGTTCACGAATCACTGTGCAATAAAAACCAAAACCAAAATCTTTCGTGTTTCTGCCGATAAGAATTTTCGGCATTCGGATTTTCGCATAACTACCGTGATATATCAGCGTTTTTCCCATTGAACGATCCTTCCAATCAAAACTAACAACTTTTAACTATTTTTCCAAATTTCATTCAATCTCTTCAACTCTGCGTTCATTTCCATCTGCCTATTTAGCTGCTTCTCTCGCCGCATTTTGTTTTCCAGTGCGGCGATTTGCTTTTCGAGCTGCTTCTTCTTTTCATCACGCTCGACAGATTCTTTCAGACTTTCGCTGAAATCTGTTTGCAGCTTGTCCCCGGCAATTTGACGGACAAGGCTTTCATAGACGGCATCCATATTCAAGCCGTCGATACCAAGATGCAACTCATCTTCCGGCATCCAGTCGGTGTGATAATAGCGACTGACTTTGAAAGCGTTGCTGCCAGACGCAGCAGCTTCCTTGTAGCCGATCCACGCTTGAGCCTTTCCGTCACAGGTCAGAATAAAGAGGATGTGGTACGGGATCTCCTTGTCGATTTGTTTCAGCACCGCTTCGTCAAGCTGCGGTCCGTTCAGGCGAATCTCAAGCACTTCAATCTCGGTCACTGCTTCGCCCGCCGCAATATTCAGCGTGGACGCCGCCAGCTTGTTTCGCCAGTAGACCAACTTGATCTGATCAACAAACACACGGCGCAAAGCAGGGGAAACGTCAAGATTCTCATAGAACTTCTGCTTCGGGATTCTTTTGTTAAATTCCGTGGATACAGGAAACATCGATGCAATGAGGAATGAGCAATGAGCAATGAGCAATTTTTCACCCCTCTCTGCTTTTCGCAGGTTTTGTGATTGCGGACAGTATTTTCAGCAGCTCGGCGATGTTCGCCCCGATGCTCGTCCCGCTCCGCAAGACTTGTTTCGATAAAATGAACTCTTTCTTTTCAGAGCAGAGATATTTGTACAGAGCAATCACACGGAGCGCAAACGCAACACTCTTATCCTCAACCGCATTTTCCATCACACTTCTCATTTCTAATTACCAAAAAACAAACCAGCTCAAAATCATCCAGCCCCGAAACCGCACTGAGCAGCGCAGATGTGCCGCCGCTCTTGAACAGACTGTCAATATCGTTTTCTTCTTTTGCGTCAATGATGGAATTGATCGCCTCACTCAGAAGCTCAGAGATTTCACCCATGTTGCGCCCGTCATCCGTCTCCTCATTGAATCGCTTACAAAGCTCAACGCAAGGCTCGCCCTTGCCACGGCAGAGAAGACGCATCGTGTCAAGCAATTTCTTCGGGTTCAGGTAATCGCAGACAATTTCGCCCTCTTCGCTGATATAGACCATGTAAAACGGATGTATCCTATTCCGATTGTCGATATTCACGCTGTCATTGATATTTCTGAGGATGAAAATTACTCCGGCAAGAGAATCCTCCGTCTGTCCGACAACGGTGTGCAGGCCCTTTGGCGCGGTTTCAATTTCCGGGTGGCATTTTATGTACTCAAGCAAATCAAGCCGAAATTCGTTGAGTCCCAAATCCATAATAGAGATGCCACTGGTCATGTCCTCAATATCCACGACCTCTTCTTGCAGCCGCTTGAGCTGTGCGCGGCGGTATTCAAGATCGCCCTTTTCCTCGGCGTTGATCAGGTCATCGTCACCGGTGGAGGTCATGACTGAAATCTTCATGCGGGTTTCCACGCGGCTTTTCAGGTTGATATACTCGTCGAGATCCATATCCGGCCAGAAGTTTACGAGCTGGATATGGTCGTTTCTGCTGCCGATACGGTCAATTCGTCCGAACCGCTGGATAATGCGGACAGGGTTCCAATGAATATCATAGTTGATGAGGTAGTCGCAGTCCTGCAAGTTCTGACCTTCGGAAATACAGTCGGTCGCAATCAGAATATCAAGCTCGTCCGCGCTTCCGGGCAGGAGTACCGACTTGCCTTTTGAAACAGGCGAGAAGCAGGTCAGTACAGTGTTGAGATCGGCTCGGAGCTTTGGGATGGTAGTCTTTCCGTCAACTGTGCCGGTGATCTCTGCCGTTTCCAGCCCGAAATTCTCTTTTGCAAATCTGCTGACATTTGCAAAGAGATAGTCTGCTGTATCGGAGAATGCGGTGAAAATGATGATTTTTTTATTTCCAGGATTGATGGGATGTTCGATTTTCTTCCGGATCAAACCGAACAATGTTTGCAGCTTCGTGTCATGCTCCGGCGTGATGTCGAGGGTCATGACGGACAGGAGTTCCAGATTCTCCGCGTCTTTTTCCAGTTCGCGCATCCATGAATCATAATCCATGTCAGCGAGGTCGATTTTGACCTTCTTGCCGACGGAGAAGAAGTCGGTGTTCTGATCGTCGTAATCAAAATCTTCTGTGCCGGAAATCTCCGTCAGATTCAGGACGCAGTCCCCAGACTGATAATTTTTGATTGTCCCAATCGTATCGTCAATCAGCTTTTTGATGCGGTCAATCGTCAGGCGGAAAGAGGCGACCGAGCTTTCTAGACGCTTGAGAAGGTTGATGCTCATCAGATGCCGAATGCCTTCTTCACGCCCCTGCTGGGTCAAGCCGTTTCCCTTGTGGTGCGTCATATCGATATACTTTGCCCGTTTCGACGGCATGATGTGATTCGACGGCGTATAGATCGTTAAATTCAGCGACGAGAGCAGATTGTAAATATCGTTATAGTTGATAGCGTTGTTTAGATCGGTCAGGCAGGGACGCAGAGAAATCGGTGGCAGACGTTCTGGAAATTTGCCGAAGTCAGAAGTGTTGTAATACTTTTCGATGTGCTTTCTTGACCGCGCAATCGTCACGCTGTCCAGCAATTCAAAGAAGTCAAAATCCAGCGTCCGCAAAAGCTCGTCCGTCGTGCGTTCGTCGGCAGGGAGCTTGCTCCATGCGTTAAAAGCTTTCTGCGCCTGACGAAAAATTTCATCAATGCTTTTTTTGGTATCAAGCTTTTTGTTTATTTGCGAAGCATCACCTTCGTAGGCGAGCGCAAGTTGATTTTTGAGGTCAATAAACTTGTTATTGACCGGCGTTGCGGAAAGCATCAGCACCTTTGTTTTCACACCGGCGCGAACGACTTTGTTCAAAAGCTTCAGATAGCGGTTTTCTTTTGCGTCCTCACCGGACACCTCGCCGCCGTTGCGGAAATTATGACTTTCATCAACGACAACAAGGTCATAGTTTCCCCAGTTCAGGCGATCAAGATCAATACCGTTTGACTGTCCATGTTCACGGGAAAGATCCGTATGGTAGAGAACATCGTACCGTAACCGATCTGTTGCAATGGGATTGTTGATATAGTTACCCTTGTATGTATTCCAGTTCTCTGAAAGTTTTTTCGGGCAAAGAACAAGTACGGATTTATTGCGGTTCTCATAGTACTTGATTACAGCAAGAGCAGTAAATGTCTTACCGAGACCTACACTGTCCGCCAAAATACAGCCATTGAATTTCTCAAGCTTGCTGATGATGGCGAGAACAGCGTCGCGTTGAAAGTTATAGAGCATTCCCCATATTTTGCTTTCCTTAAAGCCTGTTGCTTCATTGGGAAGCTCGTCCTCTGAAACGTCCTCAAGGAACTCCTTGAAGATGTTATAGAGCGCAACAAAGTAGATGTACTCCGGTGCGTTCTCGCGATAGGCGGCGGAGATATTTTCAATTACAATGTCCGTGACTTCTTGCAGCCGTTTCTTGTCGTTCCATAGCTGTTCAAAAAGCTTGAGAAAGTAGCCTGCGTTTTCGGAACTTTCGGTCTTCTGCACAGGATAGTAGGCATTATTGCCGCGTTCACAGCCTAAATCGACGGTAGTAAAGCCGTTAATCGGCATATAGGTGCTCTTATCGACCGTCATAAAGCCCATCATCTGCTCCTGCGTGACGTTCGACTTGAAAACCGCCTTGCGCCGAATCCAGTCTGCGCATTCTTTCGCAATCGCTTTCTGCGTCAGTTCATTGCGGAGCTTTACCTCAAACTCCGTGCCGTAAAGACTGCGTTCTCTGGAGATGCGGGGAATATAGAACTCGCGTTGAGCCTTGGACGCCTTCTCGGTTACAAATGTCGGGGAGGTGAAAATGAAACGCAGCTCGTCAATGCTTTCTAGCTGCTTTTTAAGAACTTTGTATGCGTATATCGAAAAGCATGAAGCGGCGACGGATATTTTGCTACCTCTGCGAACGCCTGTCGCCATATCGTCCCGGACAATCCTAGTTATGTTATCGAATAATTCCATTGCAATATACCGGAAGAAATTTAAAAATGCAGGGCGTCATTCCGGTTTGCCCACACAAAAAAAAGGCCTCCGAAAGACGGAAGCCTTTTATCGGGCTGATTGGATTCGAACCAACGACCTCTTGAACCCCATTCAAGCGCTCTACCAGACTGAGCTACAGCCCGCAACTTGTGCGAGCGGTTCAAATTTAACTAAAAAGTTTCTATTTTGCAAGTCGAAGTTCGCAAATTCCTTGAAACGGGAGTTTTTTAGCCCTTGACGCAACAAACAGAGGCCGCGTTTTCCTTTTGTGCGAACTTCATTTCGCCCGAGAGTTCCGCCGAGCACTTTCAACGCGAATCCGCCGAGGCTACAACTTCGATGCCCGAATTCATCACCCAGGTCACTTTCGTCACATCGTCACCGCAGGCAGCCAGGGCGAGAAACGTCCCGACGAGAACCGGCGTCCCAGCAAAAGCAAAACTTTTGAATTAAAACCGATTGAATGAAACGCTTCGCGCTCAGTCCTTCCAGTAGCCGACGACCAGAACGTCCGGCGTCGCCCTGGGAAATTTCTCGCTCCGAAAGGACACGATTTTCGAAAGGCTCTTTTGAGGGACAGCCGAATTCCGGGCAAGGCCCTTGATGCGGAGCGTTATTTTTTGTCCGGGGACCTTTCCGCCTTCGCGAACCGCGTCGAACTTTTCCACATCCAGAGAAACATCCTGGAGCTTGGCAGAAAATTCCTTTGAAAATTCGGGGGAAAGTTTCAGATCGGGACGCGTTTTTTTGTCGGAATTCCAAACGTAAAAAGTCCATTCGCGCTTCTCGCCGGGCTTGTAAAACCCAGCGTCGAACATCTTTTCGCTAAAGACAAACGGAGCCGCGACGACTCCCTGGAACGTTGCCGGATAAGGCGTGCCGTCCGTTCCGACCAAAACGACCACGTTCGAGAAAGGGCCTTCCATCGTCTCGGTGGAAAAGTCGAATTCGACGCTGAAAGGTTCGCGCGGACCGACGGTTTCCGTAAACTTAAATTTCGAGCATCCGATTCCCTGGCAGAGAGCGCTTTCGATTTTCACGGTTTTCGACGATACGTTCGCCCCGCCCAGCTTTACGTGGCGCACGTCGCCCTGGGAAATTTCGCCCATCTCATACGGTTCGGGCACAAAGCGGAGCGCCCCGTCGGCAAAAAGGGTTCCGGTCAAAAAGAAAAGGGCGGACAGGCAGATTCGTTTCATGTTTTTGAAGATACAAATTTTTATATTTGCCGTGGATTTTTCAAACCAAATGAGGTACCTATGTCCGATAACATTTCCGTGCTGACCAAGGCTCGCCAGGCTTACCAGCCGAAACTCCCCGTTTCTCTCCAGAAAGGCGCCCTGAGCGTCAAAATCAACAAGGGAGCCGCGACCGAATCCGTTAGCGACCAGGCGAAAATCAAGGATCTTTTCCCAAAGACTTACGGACTTCCGGTCGTCCAGTTCGAACAGGCTCCGGCTGCAGCGGGCAAGCCTCTCCGTATGGGCGTCGTACTTTCCGGCGGACAGGCTCCGGGCGGACATAACGTCATCGCGGGCATCTACGACGGCATCAAGTCCGTGAGCAAGGATTCCGTCCTGTTCGGGTTCCTCGGCGGACCTTCCGGCCTCGAAAACGGCAAATATATCGAAATCGACGATGCGAAGATGGACGCCTACCGCAATGCGGGCGGATTCGACATGATCCAGTCGGGCAGAACGAAGCTCGAAACGGAAGAACAGTTCAACAAGTGCATCGCTGTCGCAAACAAGCTTGACCTCGACGCAATAGTCATCATCGGCGGTGACGATTCCAACACGAACGCTGCCGTCCTCGGCGAATACTTCGAGGAAAAGGGCGTAAAGACCTGCGTCTGCGGCTGCCCGAAAACAATCGACGGCGACCTGAAGAACGAATACATCGAAACGTCCTTCGGTTTCGACACCGCGGTGAAGACCTACTCCGAACTCATCGGAAACATCATGCGCGATGCGAATTCCGCCCAGAAGTATTGGCACTTCATCAAGCTCATGGGACGCAGCGCTTCGCACATCGCTCTCGAAGCGGCCCTCCAGACCCACCCGAACATCTGCCTGATTTCCGAAGAGGTCAAGGAAAAGAAGATGAAGCTCAAGGAAGTCATCAAGCAGGTCGCAGACGTCGTCGCGCTCCGCGCTTCCCAGGGCAAGAACTTTGGCGTCGCCCTCATCCCGGAAGGCCTTCTCGAATTCATCCCGGATGTCGGAGTCCTGATTTCCGAACTTTCCGAAGCGCTTGCCCACCACGAAGCGGAAGTCGCCGAACTCGATACGGCGGCCAAAGTGGAAAAGCTCTGCCAGTGGATAAGCAAGGAATCCGCCGACGTGCTGAAGATTCTCCCGCAAGGCATCCAGGCGCAGCTGATGCTCGGTCGCGACAGCCACGGCAACGTGCAGGTTTCGCTCATCGAAACGGAAAAGCTCATTATCGAAATGGTGAAGAAGGAGCTCAAGGGCCGCCCGGATTTCAAGGGCAAGTTCAGCGCGCTCAACCACTTCTTCGGCTACGAAGGCCGCTGCGCCGCTCCGTCGAACTTTGATGCGGACTACTGCTACAGCCTGGGATTCACCGCGTCCGTGCTCGCCCTGAACGGCATGAACGGCTACATGAGTTCCGTCCGCAACCTGACAAAGGGAATCGAGAACTGGACTGCCGGCGGTCTTCCGATTACGATGATGATGAACATCGAACGCCGCGCCGGTGCAGACAAGCCCGTTATCCGCAAGGCGCTTGTCGAACTCGACGGCGCCCCGTTCAAGTTCTTCGCCGCCCGTCGCGACGAATGGGCAAAGACGGAGTCCTACACCTATCCGGGTCCTATCCAGTACTGGGGACCGAGCGAAGTCTGCGACATCACGAACTTCACTATCAAGCTCGAACGCGGCGCGATGAACGCCTAATCCAAGCTTCGGACAATATGAAAACAGCCGGTTCCTTTGGAACCGGCTGTTTTTTCAATCTACAAAAAAATCAGGTCGTATATTCCGCGTTGATCTTCACATATTCGTAGCTCAGATCGCACGTATAGGCAGAAGCGCTCGCCTCGCCGATGTTCAGCACGAGCGTCACCTTGTATTCCTTCTGCTTCACGACGTCTTCGAGCTTTTTCCGGTCGCATTCGACAGGACGCCCGCCGGAAAGTACCTGGATGTCCCCGAAGTAAAGATCCGTCTGGTCCGCGACCATGTTCACGCCGCTCGAACCCGCGCTCGAAAGGATCCGCCCCCAGTTCGGATCTTCGCCGAACATCGCGCACTTGGCGAGATTGCTAGTCCCGACGAAACGTGCCATCCGAAGCGCTTCTTCATGGCTCTCCGCCTTTTCGACCCGGATTTCGATAAACTTGGTGGAACCTTCGCCGTCCCTAGCGATATCTTTTGCAAGTTCCTTCATTACGGTCATCAGCGCGGCGCGGAACTCACTCTTCTCGCTAATCGACAGGTCCTCGTACCGGATGCCGGAGACGCCGTTCGCAAGCAAGATACATGTATCGTTCGTGCTGGTGTCGCCATCGACGGTTATCGCGTTGAAGGAATCCGAAATATCCGCGCGGAACTCCGCAAAGAAGTCGAGCGGAAGTCCAAGGTCCGTTGTGATAAAGGCGAGCATCGTCGCCATATTCGGATGAATCATGCCACTGCCCTTGCAGCAACCGCCGACCGTCACCTTTCCCTTGGCGGTTTCGACTTCTACCGCAAGCGATTTGAGGACGCGGTCCGTCGTAAGGATCGCTGTCCCGAATTCGGCGGAAGCGTTTTCGTGGAGACCTTTTACCAGGTGCGGAATAGCCGCTTCGACCTTGTCCATCGGCATCAAGTGCCCGATAACGCCCGTACTGCAGACAAGTACGCTTTTCGGCGCAAGCCCCAGTTCGTTTTCGACGAGCGTTGCCGTACGCGCGCTGTCTTCGAGTCCCTTCGCCCCCGTGCAAGCGTTCGCGTTTCCGCTGTTCACGATGACAGCCGACGCAAAGTGCGCATGTTCGAGGACCGACCTGTCATAGAGAACCGGAGCCGCCTTGACCTTGTTCGTGGTGAAGACGGCAAAGCACCGTGCCGCCTTTTCGCTTTTGAGAAGCGCCATGTCGGGCTTTCCGCTCGCCTTGATTCCCGCCGTATAGCCCGAAGCGGTAAAGCCTTTCGGGGAGCAGACGCCGCCATCTTTCAACATCGTAAGCATATCGAATATCCTTTGCCCGTTTGTCGCAGGCCCTGGAAATTTATAAATTTCTCTTTATGGACAATATACCCGTTACCCAAGAAACTTACGACCAGCTCAAGCAGGAACTGGAAAATCTGAAGAAGGTCGAACGCCCGAAGATCATCGATGAAATCGCGGAAGCCCGCGCCCAGGGAGATTTAAGCGAAAACTTCGCCTACCATGCAGCCAAGGACCGCCAGGGCGAAATCGAATCGCGCATCAATTACCTCGAAGACCGGGTCGCGCGTGCCGTCATCATCAAATACGACCCGAGCAAGGGCGGCGAAATCAAGTTCGGAGCGACGGTCAAGCTCCGCAACAAGAAGACGAACCGGGACATCACCTACACGATAGTCTCCCCGGAAGGCGTTGACGCCATCAACGGGAAAATCAGCTTCACAAGCCCTATCGGCAAGGCCCTCCTCGGAAAGAAGAAGGGCGAAACGGCGGAAGTCGTCACGCCCAAGGGCAAGAACCTTTTCGAAATTCTCGACGTCAAGTAAGCAGAGATGATTGTCGTTCTCATCGGAGACAGCGAATTCGAAAAGGACCGGCTAATCGGCCAGTTCCTCGAAAAGACGCTTGCCGACCGCAAGGACGATCCGCTAGCAAGAAAGATTCTTTTCGGAAACGATACGAACATCCCTTCCATCGCCGACGCGGTCATCGAAGCCTGCGATTCCTGTTCGCTATTCGCCAGCGAGCAGACGGTCGTTCTGCGCAAGGCGGAATCAATCAAGGCGGACGACGCAGCCGCGCTCGAATCCTGGTTCAAGACTTCGCCTAGCGCGAACCTTTTGCTCGACTTTGAAAAGCTGCTAAAGACTTCTAAGCTCTACAAGTCACTCCAGGGAATCGCGACATTCAAGGAGTGCAAGTCTCCGCGCGATTACGAAATGGCGAAGTGGATAACCTCCCACACGGAAACGGATCTCGGACGGAGAATCGAACCTCTCGCCGCCGCATACGTCGCCGATGCACTGGGAACGGACCAGGCGAGAATCGACGCGGAACTCCAGAAAATCCTCCTGCTCGATCCGCAAGGGAAAGCCATTTCGCTTGAACAGGCGAAACTGATGATAGCGCCGCAGAGGGAAATCGCAGCGTTCGAAATTCGCGAACCTTTTGGCGACAGAAATCCGCAGGCCTACACGAAGAAACTCCGGGAACTGCTAGACTCCGGCGTGGAAGGGATCCAGATTATCGCGGCGCTCGAAGCCTATGCGGTACGCCTTCTCCACATCCGGACAATGCTCGGGCGGAAAATTCCCGTAAACGAAATCGCGGCGAAGCTCGGAGCGAATCCGTGGCTCTTCGAAAAGAAACTGAACGAACCGCGCAAGGCGATGAACTGGCCGCCCGAACTTCTCTGCCGCGTCATCAAGCGGCTCGGCGAACTCGACAGCGACATCAAGAACGGGGTTTGCGACAGCCGGATGGGGCTTGAACTTTCGCTCTCGGCAATCGTTGTCCGCTAGCGGAACGCGACCGCACTTTTCACCGGCAACTTTCCTAACATCACCGCAGACAATCGTCGGATAGTCTTTTTTTTCTTATATTTATGCATATGAGCGAATATTTGCATAAAGATAGTCTCGGTCCCGTCGAATTCCACGATAAAAAGCTCGCCCTCGGAGCGGAAGGCTTTGTCCTCGAAAGCGGAAGCTCCCTGCCCGAAGTAACCCTCCGGTATGAAACTTACGGAAAGCTCGACGCGGAAAGGTCGAACGCGGTCTGGATCTGCTCGCCGCTCACCGCAGACGCCCACGTCGCGGGATTCTACAGCAAGGAAGACAAGCATGTCGGCTGGTGGGATGCCCTAATAGGCAAGGGCAAGGCAGTCGATACGGACAGGTTCTTCGTCGTCTGCTCCAATGTGCTCGGCGGCTGCAAAGGCTCCACGGGTCCCGCAAGTACCGATCCGCGGACAGGCAAGCCTTACGGTTCGACGTTTCCCACGATTACGATCGGGGATATGGTCCGCGCCCAGAAGATGCTCGCCGATTTCCTGGGAATCAAGCGTTTCTATTGCGTCATCGGAGGCTCGATGGGCGGCTTCCAGGCGATGAAATGGGCCATCTACTATCCCGAAATCATTGAACGCGTCATCCTGATAGCGACGTCACCCGGATTTTCCGCACAGGCGCTAGGCTTTGAAATCGTCGGACGCGACGTGATAACCAAGGACCCGAACTACAGCAACGGCGACTATTACGGAAAGGAAATTCCCGCGACGGGACTTTCCAACGCAAGAAAGCTCGCCCACATCACCTACCTCTCCGCGAAAGGCATGGAAAAGCGCTTCACGCGCGCGGATATCCGTATCGAGAAGCCCGCCAAGTTCTATTCGGGATCTTCGCTCGAAACCTATCTCGACCACCAGGGGAAAAAGTTCGTAGAACGCTTCGACGCGAACAGCTACCTGCACATCGCCCATGCGACGGACACGTTTGACCTCGCCTCGGAATACGGTTCAATCGAAAAGGCTTTCCAGAACGTCAAGGCGCAATTCCTGAACGTAAACCTTTCGACGGACTGGCTGTTCCCGCCGAACGAATCGCGGCGGATTACGGAAGCGCTCCTGAATACGGGAAAGGTCGTGACAAGCCTCGAACTCGACACGAACTTCGGACACGACGGGTTCCTCGTCGAATGCGGGACTCTCGGCATGGCGGTTTCGCGCTTTCTAGGCGGGCGAATCGGAGACGCTCCGGCAACAGGCACGCCAGCGTTCCACAGCGAAAAGGATATTTCGATTATCGACTCGCTGATTCCCGCCGGAGCGAAAATTCTCGACCTCGGCGCGGGCGACGGGCTTCTCATCGACTCGCTCTGGCAAAAGAAAAAAGTCACGGGCGTAGGCGTCGAAAAGGATTTCACGAACATCCTCGGGTGCATCGAACGGGACGTTCCCGTCATCGAAAAGAAGCTGAACCTGCACGCTCTTGAATCCTTTGCCGACGAAAGCTTCGACTATGCCGTTTTCAACCGGACGCTTCCCGAAGTGCGAAACCAAAAGCTCATGCTCCGCGAAATCATGCGGATTGCGAAACACGCGATTATCACGTTCCCGAACTTCGGATCCTGGGAAATGCGCTTTGCCCTGTGCTATCACGGTCGGATGCCTAAGTCCCCGGAATTTCCTTACGAATGGTACGAGACTCCGAACATCCACTGCTTTACCTACCGGGATTTCGTGCGGCTCGCCGAAGCGGAAAACCTGGTCATCGAAAAAATCGTGACCGTAAACGAACACCGCCTGAGCAGGATTCTCACAAGGCTAGGACTGGTAAACCTGGGCGCTGAACGCGTCGTCGCAATGGTCAAGCGGGCGTGATTAAGATATATTTGCCGCATGGCAATTATATCAATGACCGGTTACGGCAAGGACGAATTCAAGCTGCGGGGAACACAGTGCACGGTCGAAGTGCGCTCGGTGAACAGCCGCTTTCTTGAAATTTCCTGCCACCTTCCCAAGACATTTTCCCACCTCGAGTTTTCGTTCAAGGAAGAAGTCAAGAAGTTCCTTTCGCGCGGTTCCGTAAACCTGACCGTCACGCTCGGAGACGGCGAAGACGGAGCCATTCCCAGCGGGTATTCCCGGGAAACCGTCGAAGCGTTTCTCAAAATCGCAAGGGACATCCAGAAAGAATACGGGCTTTCGGGAGAACCGACACTCGAACAGGTGCTGTCCCTGCCAAACGTCCTGCAATACAGTTCCGAATCCGACCAGAAGGAAACGGAAGAGCTTTTGAAAAATTCGCTCGACCGGGCGCTCAAGGCCTTGGTGCAGATGCGCGAAAAGGAAGGTCTGAACCTGAAAAGCGATTTGGAAGCGCGTGTCCGCCAAATGGACAGCATCCTCGATCAGGTAAAAGCGCTCGATCCGGAGCGAATCGTCGAGTGGAAGAAAAAGTTCGAGGAACGGATGAAGAAGCTCGTCGGCGAAGCGGGAATCGACCCTATCCGCGTCACGCAGGAAGCAAGCGTCATCGCAGACCGGCTCGACATCAATGAAGAGATTACGCGATTCAAGAGCCACAACAATCTGTTCCTCTCCGCACTCGAAACGGGAACAAATCAAGGGAAAAAGCTCACGTTCATCCTGCAGGAAATGGGCCGCGAAGCGAACACGCTCGCGACAAAATGCCAGAGCGCAAAAATCGCCGCGCTCGCCATCCAGTTAAAAGACAGCGTTGAAACCATTCGCGAACAGACGATGAACGTCGAGTAGCGCGGTCAGAACGGAGAACTTAGTTGATAGAGCGGAAACAGGATTCAGGAATCAGCGCTTAGACTTGCAAACGCCTATATTCTGTATTCCAGAAGATTAACGTGCTCGGTTCCGACCTCTGTCCGCTGAACTAAATGTTCACTGTTCTAAGATCTAAGTTCTCCCGACTAAGCTCTGAATCCCGTGTCCATCGTACCGCTTCCCGCTCAACTCGTCCCAAAAACTTAGACGTCTGCGAACTAATCCCTGTTCCCTAATCCCTAAAACATAAGCGCGTCCGCAGTACTGGCACTGATAAACTTCCAAAGAAAAAAGGCTGGCACAGCAGGGATACCGCGCCAGCCTTTCTGTTGTTGTGGAAAATCAGAAATCCTTTTCGGAAATCGGGTTATTGCGGAGGAAGCAGGGAATTCCGTAGCGGTCTTCACCAGAAAGCAGTTCGTTTTCATATTCCTCGGAAGGTCTCGCCTGTTCCGTTTTTGCCATCACAAGCGTTTCCGCGTTTTCCTTCAGCCGAACCTCTTCTTCGCGGACGACTTCCATCCGGGCGTTAAAATTTTCGTCGCGGTACGAAAAAGCCGAGCTTCCCGTTTCCGCAACCGGAGCCTTTGGGCGCACGGTCTCCTCGGATTCAACAGGCTGGATGATATGGTTGCAGCCCGTAGCCGCCTTGGATGCGATTTCCTCGGAATGGGCAAGCGCGACGAAATCGACCGTTTGCCGCGGGGTCGCCTGTTCCACACGCTTTTCGGATCTCGGAGCGGAAGCCTTTGCCGAAGAAACTGCGGGCTTATCCTGTTCGTCATCCGCACACTTGTCAAAACCTGTCGCAATCACGGTGATGCTCACCTTGTCGCCGAGTTCGGGAATCGTCACGTCACCGGGGACAATGTTCGGTTCGTTTTCCTCACCGATCTGTTCATAAAGGAAGTCCAAGGCTTCGCAATATTCGCTCATTGCAAAATTTTCACCGTGCGCGATATTGATCAGCGCACCCGCGGCACCGCTAACCTTGATATTATCGAGAAGCGGACATGTAATCGCCGCCTGGGCCGCCTTTATCGCGCGATCTTCTCCCGAAGCGATTCCAGTTCCCATCAATGCGGAACCTCCATTCGACATAATGGTACGCGCATCGTTAAAATCGACATTGATCGTCCCATGGATAAACATGATGTCACAAATGCTACGGACCGCATTGCCCAGGACCTCATCGACCTTGAGAAGGGCCTCTTTCATCGGCGTATTCTTTTCGATGACTTCCATGATTCGCTGGTTGTTGATGACGATGATCGAATCCACCGACTTGCGGAGAGCGGCAAGCCCCTTTTCCGCATTGCGACGGCGCACGGGGCCTTCCCAGCGGAAAGGCATCGTCACCACGGCGACGGTCAGGATTCCGAGCTGGTGTGCGATTTCCGCGACGACAGGAGCCGCCCCGGTTCCCGTACCGCCGCCCATCCCCGCCGAGATGAATACCATGTCCGCGCCTTCGAGTTTCTTTTCGACCGTATCCTTGTCTTCCATCAGAGCCTGGCGTCCGACTTCCGGCTTTGCGCCAGCACCGAGCGTTTTCGTCGTCTTCTGGCCGATAGCGATTTTTTCGTCCGCCAAATTGTTGTCAAGCGCGAGCGCATCCGTGTTGATGGCGATGAATTCGACATCCTTGATGTTCATGTTCACCATGCGGTTGACAGCGTTTCCACCGGCGCCGCCAACTCCGACGATCTTGATCTTCGCCTTGTGATTGTCACAGGCAATGATGTGTTTCGTTTCGGAAAATTCCGTAGTTTTGTTGTCCATTTCGTTCATCTGTTTTCTCCCTGGTTTGTTGTTAAAATTTTTCTGCCCTGAATTTCCTAGATGAAGCTCTTGAGAAAATTCAAGACGCGTTTAAAAACGTTTCCGACTGTTCCGACAGCTTTTGTCGCGCGAGTTTCACGGCGCTTCGGCGACTGGGTTTCCTGAGCCGCATAGTACAGAAGCCCGACGCCTGTCGAATGCGTCGGCATACAGACAATCTCGCTGAACCCTTCGTTCGGTTTTTGCGGACTGCCGAGACGGACTGGAACCTTTTCGAAAACCTCTTCGGCGATTTCCTGCGTCCCGTCTAGAAGGGATGTTCCACCGGTGATGACGATGCCCGCGCCGAGCTTGTCGAGAAAGCCCTTGTTTTCCAGATCGTCGCGCACCATCTGCAAGATGTAGCGCATCCGGGAACAGACGATTTTTGCCAGATACTTCTTGCTGCAGTCCTTGCCTGCGCGACCGCCAAGCCCCGGGACCGTAAAGCTCACGTTATCGAGGACGTTCGATTGGCGGCATGAACCGTACATCTTCTTGATTTCTTCCGCACGGTCCATCGCCGTATTCAATCCGCGAGCGATGTCATACGTAATCGCGTCTCCCGCAATGTCAAAGGAAATCGTATAGACGACCTTGTCCTCCATGAAGACCGCCACATCGGTAGAGGTTTCCCCGATATCGACGATCGCGATTCCCAGTTCGCGTTCCGCATTTTCCAGGACGCAATACGCATCGGCGAGCGGTTCGAGGACAAGCCCTTTCACGGTAAGCCCTGCGCTTTCGACCGCCTTTCGGATATTACGCACGATGCCCTTCTGCGCAAGCACCAGCTGGACTTCGACGCTGAGACTCGTACCTTCCATTCCCTGGGGATTCTTGATACCCTGTCGCCCGTCAAGAACATAATCGCCTGGCAAATTGTGAATGACGTCCATATCGACAGGACGTTGCACGAGCAAGCTCGCCTGCTCCACGACCTTGTCCATTGCCGTCTTTGTTACCACCCCGCCAAACTCGCGAAGAGGAATCGTCGCCTTGCTCGCTACGGAACGGATATTGCTGCCCGCAATTCCCACATAGACATCCTTCACATCGACGCCGCTCGAAAGCTCCGCATCGCCAACCGCCTTTTTCAACGCCTGGATGGTCGCTTCGAGTTCCTTCGCATCGTTCTTCTTGAGCGACGGATTTCCAAAACCCAGAATGCGGACCTTGCCACCGTCTTCGCGTTGCCCGATGAAGACTCCGATTTTAGAACTTCCGATATCGAGACCGACGATGATTCGGCTCGGATCGATTCCGTTGATGTTTTCCTCTTCTTTTGCCATCATTTTACCTCGACTGCATAGGCAAAGCCTTCAAAACGCATATCCAAAGATCTGATTTTTGACATTTTTTCGGAAAGTCCATCGACCAGCAACCGGTAGTGGGCAAAGGTCCTTTCCGAAACTCCTTCCAGCGGAAAGAGAACCTTCATCCGCGTATCGCGAAAAAAAGCCTCCACCGCATGATTTTTTTCGCTGAGCGAAACCTGGGAAACCGACCGGTAGAGCGATTCATCCGCCAAGCGCATCTTTTGCAAAAAGGCGGCCAACGGCTTGATGTCGTGGCTGCGCGAAACCGTCGCGACAGGAAGTCCAAACACCGCGGAAACGGGAAGCGCAAGTCCCCGCTCCGAATAGAATTTTTTCTCTCCGTTTTCGATTGTCTCCATCAGCGGAACCGTCTCCTTGACCGCAACTTCCACCTTCCAGAAGAATCCGACGGAGACCGACGCATCCTGCAAGAGCGGAAGCGACAGCAGCCGGTTTCGTACGCTGTCCGCATCGATTTCCGACATGGGCATTCCCGTTTCGAGACCGGCGGTTTGCAAGATTTCTTCCCAGGTGAGCATCCGGTTTCCCGTGATATCGACCGTCTTGAGCGTCCGAAGCTCCGATGGGCTAAACTTCCGGAGCCAAAACCAGCCTTGCCAAACGGCCACGCCCACGACAGCGAGAACGAGAAAGAGCTTCCAACCTTTTTTCCGAAGCCAATGCGCGGCACGACCGAAAGCCTTCTTCCGGTTTTCACGGTTCATCTGCCGATGTCTGATCGCATTGGTTCCTATTCTAGCCATTCGTTTTCAACGCCTCCAGAAACGGACGTTCCGCTTTCCAGATATCGCCCGCACCCATAAAAAGAACGAGGTCGCCAGGCTTTGTATCCTTCTTCAATATCTCGACAGCATCTTCCTTGCTTCCGACAAAGCGCGCGTTCTGGTGACCGCGGGAAATCGCCGAATCCGAGATGAGCTTTCCGGAAATTCCGGGAATCGGCTGTTCGCGCGCCTTGTAGATTTCGCAGACGAGCAACTCGTCGCAGTTGGCAAAGACTTCCGCGAAAGCTTCGTACTGGTCGCGCGTACGCGTATAGAGATGCGGTTGGAACACGACGACGATGCGGCGGTCCGGAAAAGAATCCCTTGCACCCTGCAACGTGGCAAAGGCTTCGGTCGGATGGTGCGCGTAATCGTCATAGACTAGGATTCCGTTCGCTTCACCGACAAGTTCAAAACGCCGTTTGACCCCCGTAAACTCGGAAAGCGCCTTGCGCACAACATCTACCGGGATGTTCTCTTCGTGCGAAAGGGCGACAGTCGCCGTCGCATTCAATACGTTGTGCTTTCCGGGAATTCGAAGCGAGAAGTTTCCGAGTTTTTCGCCGTTGCGGAAAACGTCAAAGCGGGAAACCCCGCCATGGACCTGGAGATTGTCCGCCCGGTACATCGCCTGGCGGCTGAATCCGTAAGTTACGACAGGTTTCGTAAAACGCGAAAGGACAGACTGGATGTTTGGATTGTCGATGCAGACGACAACCTGGCCGTAAAACGGGACCTTGTTCGCAAAGGCGACAAAGGCATCCTTCACCGCATCGAGCGTTCCGTAGGTATCGAGATGTTCCCGGTCGATATTCGTAATAATCGCCGAAGAAGGCATCATCGAAAGGAAGCTCCTGTCAAATTCATCGCTTTCCGCTATCAGGTAACGTCCGCGTCCGACTTTCGCCCCGCTCCCCTTTCCCTTGACCACACCGCCGACAATTACCGTCGGATCCTCCCCGGCGGCTTCCCAAATAGCGCCGAGCATCGACGTCGTCGTGGTCTTTCCATGAGTTCCGCTTACGGCAAGCGTGTACTTCAAGCGCATCAGCTCTCCGAGCATTTCCGCACGGCGGATTACCGGGATGCGGCGCGCTTTCGCCTCGACGATTTCCGGATTGTCCATCGTTACCGCAGACGAATAGACCAGAAGATCCGCGCCTTCGACATTTTTCGCTTCGTGCTTTGAATAAATCACAAGCCCCAAGTCCTTCAGGTATTCGATTGCGGGACCGTCGCCCGAATCGCTGCCCGTAACGACAAAGCCGTTCTCGTGGAGAACTTCCGCAATGCCGGACATTCCGGCACCGCCGATGCCCACAAAATGCAGTTTCTTTACACGGTTGCTGGGAATCAGGTTCATCTTAACACTCCGCATCCACAATGACCTTTGCAATCTTGTCCGCCGCATCGGGCATTCCGATGGACTTCGCCCGAGCCGCCATTCCGGAGAGCGCCTCGCCGTTCGAAAGAAGCCTTTCGACCTTGTTCCAGAAACCGTTCGGTTCGCTGTCCAGTTCAACGAGAGCCGCTCCCGCCTTTTCGACAACCCGGGCATTAAACTCCTGGTGGTTCGCCGTCGCAAACGGGAACGGGAAAAGAATCGAGGGCTTTCCAAAGGCGAGAATTTCCGCAAGCGTCGAGGCTCCGGCCCGGCTCACAATCAGGTCCGCATATCCCATATAGGAATAGATGTTGTCCAGGAAAGCCGTGAGCGTTACGTTTTCCGGAACCGAGACTCTTTCCCGAATCGATTCGATGTTTTTCGCGCCTGCTTGCCACACGACCGAGACATCGCTTCGCTTCGCAATTTCCGAAAGCGATTCTTCCATCTTGATGTTGATGCCCCGCGCCCCCTGGGACCCTCCGACAACCAGGATGGATCTTTTCCCTTCCGGGAACTCCTTCGGGCGGGAAAGGGTTTCCATCTTCGGCAGTTCGCGGACAGGGTTTCCAAAAACCTGCGTTTCGGTATTCGGGAAAAATTTCCGGGCATCTTCCGATGTGACAAAGATCTTTTTCGCGACACGCGCCCCGACCTTGTTCGCAATCCCCGCGACCGCATTCTGCTCCTGGATATAGACCGGAATTTTTGCGAGACCCGCCGCCATCACGATGGGCAGGGAAACGTATCCGCCTGTCGCGACAACGACATCGGGCTTGCGCTTTTTCAAGACGACCTTCGCGCTCTGCATCGCCTTGAGCAAGTTAAACGGGAGCGAAAGATTCTGCATAAACGAACCGCGGTGAAGCGGCACAGCAGTAATCTCGTCAAATTCAAAATGCGGTCCAACCAGTCTGGATTCCATCGAATCCTTGCGACCGGCAAACGAAATGCTTTTCACGCCAAGCTTCCGGAGACTCTCGGCTATCGCAATCGCCGGGAACACGTGTCCACCCGTACCGCCACATGCGAATAAAAATTTCTTCTGCTTCATAAAGGCCTCTCATCCTGCACGACGCTTCGAGGCTCGTCGAGAATTTCGCCTGTCCGCGCACGTGAAATGTTCAACAAGATTCCGACCGAAACCATGGAAACGATCAGATTGGTTCCGCCATAGCTGATAAACGGAAGCGGCTGCCCTGTCGTCGGAATCAGTCCCGTACAGACCGCGACATGGAAACACATATTGAAAGCGAGGGAAGTCGTCAGGCAGATTGCGAAATACCGGGAAAAACGCGAACGGGCGTTCCGCGCAATCATCAAGCCCTTGTACACGATAACGCCAAAAAGTAAAAGGACCACAAGCGTTCCGCAAAAGCCGAGTTCTTCTCCGAGTAGGCTGTAGGCGACATCCTTGTAGGATTCCGGCAAGAAGCCGAGCTTCTGCGTTCCCTGACCGACACCCGTTCCAATCCAGCCGCCATGCCCGAGGCTCACGAGAGAACTCCAGAGCTGGTAACCGCCTTCGTTCAGATGTTCTTCCGGGTGCAAAAACGCCTGGATTCTCCGCAGCCGATAAGGCGCAAGCAGGCAGAGCGCGACAACGCTCAAAACCACAGGGATAAAGGACATCAGAAGATACCTGACCCGAACACCCGCGACAAAGAAGAGAATGTAAATGGTCGCAAAGATCATCAGCGCCATCGAAAGGTTCGGCTGTTTGATAATCAAACCGCAAACAATCAAAAGAACGGTCAGAGGCTTTATGTATCCCTTTTTCAAATCCGTAATGTCATCGCCTAGTTTCGAAAGCTTTCGGGACATCTGAGCAAAAATCGCGATTTTCATAAACTCCGCCGGCTGGAGGGACATTCCGCCGATGGAAAGCCATCGGGTAGCCCCCTTTGCCGCAAACCCGCAAACGATAACCGCCAAAAGCAAAACGATGCAAACCAGAAATACGGGTTGAGCGAGCTTGTGGAAAATCCTGTGATCGACAAATACGGCGAGGCACATCGGGAAAAATCCGATACCGATGAAAGTCAAGTGCTTCATCGCATAGTACGACCCCGGATGCCCGAGTTCCGTCGCCCGGAAATTGCTTCCGCTGTAAATGACATAGATGCCCAAGACCAGAAGTCCGATGACCGCCAGCAAGAGTCCCTTGTCAAAATTCAGCACGGAATTTTTCTTCATCGCAATCGCCCTTACCGATTCACCGCAACCGGTTCCAGCCGGAGCAGTTTTTCGACAATTTGTTCCATTTTCATGCCGCGGGACCCCTTCACCAGGAGAATGTCTCCAAAATGAACGTTCTCCGAAAGGAATTCCATCGCCTTTTCCGCATTTTCAAAATGCAGGGCGGCATTCCTGTCCATTCCACAGGCAATTGCGCCAAGCTGCGTATTCTTGCTCAGCTTGCCGACTGCGACCAAGACATCAAAATGCATTTGCTGTACAAGTTCGCCGATTTCACGGTGCAATTCCGCGCCCTTGTCGCCTAGTTCGAGCATATCTCCCAGAACAGCGATTTTCCGCGAAGGCTTTTCCAGAGCGCCAATCGTCTGTAGAGCCATCCGCGTCGAGGAAGGGTTCGCATTGTAGCAATCCGAGACGACCTTGATTCCGATTCCGTTCCGGATTTCCATCCGCATATTCGCCGCATGAAACTTTTCTAGTGCCCGCGCGACAGTCGATTTGGGCATTCGCAGAGAAGTCGCAACAGCGATAGCGGCCAGCGCATTATAGACATTATGGATACCGGGAACATTCAGGTGGAATTCCGTCCGGCCGATGCAAAACGAGGCGCAGGCGTTTGCGTCCCACTTCAGACGCTCGGGCCGGATTACTCCGCGCTTGATGCCAAACGTGAGGACGCGATAGCTCTTGTTCGTCCGAAGTTTCGACAGTCGCGGGTCATCCGCGTTCACCACCAGAAGCCCGCCCTTCCGAAGCCCGTCGGCAATCGTCACCTTTTCCTTGAACACGTTGTCGAGGTTTCCGAGACGCTCCAGGTGGCTCGCCCCGATATTCGTAATTACGGCAATGTCCGGTTCCACGGCCATCGACAGCGGGTGAATTTCTCCGGGAGCGCTCGTTCCCATTTCCACGACGGCGACCTCGTCCGAATGCTTGAACCGGAAAATCGTCTTGGGAACGCCTATCTGGTTGTTGAAGTTTCCTTCCGTCGCAACCGTCCTGAACTGTTCGGAAAGAACCGCCTTCAACATTTCCTTTGTCGTCGTCTTGCCGTTCGAACCGGTCACCGCGATTTTCTTCAGCTTAAAACGCCTCTGGTAACCCTTGGCGAGCTTCAAAAGCGCAGCGTTCGTGTCATCGACAGGGACATAGACATCTGCCGAAAAATCCTTCGCGCGGTTTTCATCCATCACAGTCATCAGAGCTCCTTTTTCCATCACCTGCGGAATAAATTCATGCGCATCGAAACGCGCGCCTTTCAACGGCCAGTACACCACACCGGGCATCGCTTCGCGGCTGTCGAGGCAAAGCTTCACCTTGCGCTTCGAGGCCCGCGCCGAAAGGCCCACCGGTTCGCTTTCAAGAATCGCGCAAAGTTCGCCGACGGTCAAATCCAAATTCTGTATCTGCTTTGAAATCGCCATTATTTCATCTCCCGAAGGATGATTTCATGATCGTCGAAATGATGCTTGGTCGTTCCGATTATCTGGTAGTTTTCGTGCCCTTTTCCGGCGACGACAAGCATGTCTCCGGCCTGCAAGGCGTGGCAAGCCTTGGAAATCGCCTCTTCGCGTGAAACGACGACGCAAAATTTCTTTGTGTGCATGCCGCTGACGATTTCCGCAATAATCGCTTCGGGATTTTCCGTCCGCGGATTGTCCGACGTGACCCAGGCGAAATCCGCTTCCCGTTCCGCAATCGCACCCATGATATGGCGCTTGTTCCTGTCGCGGTCGCCACCGCAGCCGAATACGACGGATAGCTTTCCCCGGCACAGGGAACGGGCCGTGCGAAGAACACGCTCCAAGGCATCTGGCGTGTGCGCATAATCCACGATGACGCGCCGCAGACCGTCGTTAAACGTCACCTCGAACCGACCCGGGACCTTGACCGCCAAGAGAGCCTTTTCAATCGCCGCATCCGAAACGCCGAGCGTTCGCGCCCAGGCAGAAACGAGCAGCACGTTGTCCGCATTGAAATCTCCGACAAGTCCCGTCTTCAAGGCATGCGGAGAGACAAAGGGAACGTCTAGAACGAGACCGTTTTCCGAACTTTCGATCGAGCGCGGTACAACAATCGCCCCGGAATTTCCAAGACGCGACACGGATACCTTGTGCGCGACCGGAACTTCTTCGAAAAGGCGCGCGCCAAAAGGATCATCGACATTGATGACCGCGACGCCGTCATGCGCAAGATACCGGGAAAAGAGAAGCTTCTTCGCTTCGAAATAGTTCTCCATCGTCTTGTGGTAATCGAGATGATCCTCGGTCAGGTTCGAAAACAGGCCGCTCCGAAACGCGATTCCTTCGACGCGACCCTGGCAAAGCGAATGCGACGAAGCTTCCATCACGAGTTCCGAACATCCCGAAACAACCGCTTCGGCGGCAAAGGCGTAAAGTTCCAAAAGTCCTGGCGTCGTCAAGTTGGAGGTTTCCACCCGGTCACCTATCTTCTTGCAAATCGTTCCGACAAGAGCCGTCTTTTTTCCTTCGCTCGCAAGCATCGATTCCATCAGGAACGCGCTGGTCGTCTTGCCGTTTGTCCCCGTCACCGCATGGACGGAAAGCTTGGAGAACGGATCCCGGTAAAAAATCTTCGCCATCGCCGCCCGAGCCGACTTCACGTCCGGAACCGAAACCCACTTATCCGAAAGATCCTGCGGAGCCTCCGCTTCGGAAACAATGGCGACGGCGCCTTTCGAAAGGGCGCTCCGCGCAAACTCCTCGGCGCGCTCGCCGGGAAGCGCAAAAAACAGATCGCCCGCACGGACCTTTCGCGAATCGTCGGAAAGACCTTTCACATTCCAGTTTTTCAAAACATCTTCAAACAACATACCGCCTACCCTTTCTCGGAAAGAACGAGCTTGAATTTTTCATCGCGCTTCAGCACGGCATTTGGCGCCGGAAACTGGCGTTTGACGCGGCCCTTGCCTTCGTAATCCACGTCACCGGAAAATTCCCCGATTTGTTCTAGGGCGTCGCGCAGGGAAAGTCCGATGAGGTTCGGCATTTTCTGCCTGTTCGAAGTTCCCAACCGGAGAATCAGCCCGCCGTTTTCAAAATCGCGCTCCGAAGCGACAACCGTCTTTCCTTCGCCGACAAAGGAAACCGGGCATTTGCGGTTTTCCGAAAGGATTCTCGCATCGCCGTCCGAAAGCCCGATAAATTCCACATTGCACTTCTCGGAAAGCGAAACGCGTTCCAGGTTATAGGGAACGGGGGACGTCAGCGGAGAATAATAAAGCCCTTCCATGATTTTCCTGAAAATCGGCCCCGCCGCCGCACCGCCGGAAGTCTTTCCATAGGCCGGTTCATCGACTAAAACCATGCACACGTAACGCGGGTTTTCGGCAGGGGCAAGCCCGATAAACGAAGCGACCGTCTTGCTATTGTCATAACGCAAGGATTTTTCGCTCACCTTCACCTTGATAGCCGTTCCCGTTTTTCCGCCAAAAAGGATCCCTTGAATTTTTTGGGAATTTACCGTCTTTCCCGTTCCGATTTCCACGACTTCGCGAAGCATGGAACGCACGCGCGCCGCGGTCTTTTCCGAAATCACCCGGCGAACTTTTTCCTTGGAATTTTTTTCAAGAACCTCCCCATCCGCAGAACGCCATTCTCGGACAAGCGTGGGCTGCAAAAGAATTCCGCCGTTTGCGATGGCGCAGTAGCTCATCACCATCTGGATGGGCGTCACCAGAATTTCGTGTCCGTAACCAATCGTCATTCCCGTGCGACCGCTCCACTTGTACGGAGCCTTCAAGTGCCCGGATTCTTCGCCGGGAAGCTCCACCTGCGTCTTGACGCCGTACCCGAACGAACGCACATACCGGTAAAACTTTTCATCACCGATACTGTCCGCTATCTTTGCAAAGATGATGTTTGACGAAACCGCCATCGCGCCCGCCATGTTGTGATTGCCGTGGTCTATTTCATTATCGTCATGGATGGTGATCCCTTTTCCCGCAACCCACACTCCTCCTTCTCCGCTAAAAACCGTTTCCGGATCCACCGAACGCGTTTCGATAGCCGTCGCGGCGGTCACCGCCTTGAACGTCGAACCCGGTTCATAGGGCATCGACACGATATCGTTTTTCACGTGAGAACTTACCGTCAGCGGAGCGTTCGGATCAAAAGTCGGGAACGTCGCCATCGCAAGGATTTCTCCCGTATAAGGATCGACGACCACCGCACTGCCGCTTTTTCCATGGACCTTTTCCACGCCTTCCTTCAAGGCGGTTTCGACGATTTCCTGGATGTTCCTGTCAATCGTCAGGACCAGATCCTTGCCGGGAATCGGGTTTCGCCCTTCCATCTTCCGACCGGCCTGTACTTCGCGCTTGCGGTTCAACACCCGGGTTTGCCAGCCGTCCGTTCCGCGGAACGTCGTATCGAAATAGAATTCAAGTCCCGACCTTCCCTGGCCTTCGCGATTCAATTGCCCGATAATTTGCGACGCGAGCGTTCCCTGCGGATAGATCCGCCGCACTTCCAGCGAGCCGTCCCCGTTTTTTTCCTCGATGCTCTGGGCAAACACCAGGCCGTTCCTGTCGAGAATCCGACCGCGCGGGGCCTTGAGGATTTTCCGGTTCTGCGCGTATGCGTTCGCCACTTCGCTATACTTGTCATAGTCCAAGACCTGGATCTGGAATGTGCGCAAGAGAAGAATCGACCACAGAAGACCGAAAAGCAGGAAAAGCCAGGATATGCGATCTAGATTTCGCATCACTTCCCCCCGACCCGTTTTACTTTCAGCGGAACATTCGCATAGTCCAGCCCGAGCCTCTCCGCCTCTTTCGAAATCCTTTCCAGCGAAGAAAGTTCTCGGTTTTCCAGTTCCTGCTGCACGACATCCCCACGGAGAACCGACACTTCGCGCACAAGGGAAGCCTTCCGCATCGCAAGAGCGTCATAGCAATTCTGCTTCCACAAAAATCCGCAAAGGATAAGCCCCACGTAAAGCATCAGCAAAACGCCGCCAAGAAACCGGTGTGTCTGGAAGAAACGGATCATATTCTTTCGTACACCCTCAGCTTTGCAGAACGCGCCCTCGGATTCCGGGCAATTTCTTCCGCTGTCGGAAGCACCGGCTTGCGAAAGACCTTTTTCAATTTTTGGTGGTTTCCGCCGCAGATGCACACCGGCGATTCCCGCGGACAGAGGCAAGCCTTTTCAAATTCGGCAGCGACAAGCTTTACCGTACGATCTTCGACGGAATGGTAGGAAATCACCACGAGCCTTCCGCCTTTTACAAGCGCATCGACAGCCGCGCGAATGCTCGTACGGATTTCTTCGAGTTCGCCGTTCACTTCCATGCGAATCGCCTGGAAAATGCGCGCAAGGATTCCGTTCAAGTCCCGAAGCCTATCCGGGTAAGTCTTTTCGGCAAAAGCCCGCAGATGTTCGGGAAGAACCGGAGACTTTAGGCCTGCGATTCCGTTCCTGATGTTTTCGCTTAGTTTGTACGCACGGTCCAGGTCCGCATTCTCCCGAAAAGCCCGGGCCATCTCTTCCGGCGAACTTGCATACAACCATTCCTGGGCGCTGAACGGCGAGCGGCTGTCCATCCGTAAATCGACCGGATGGCTTCCCTGGAACGTAAAGCCCCGCGCATCGTCATCGACCTGGTGGCTGCTGATTCCCAGATCGTAGAGGACCCCGCTTAAACTGTTTTCCCGGACCTCGCCCCCCAGTCTAGCGAACGGAACCGGGTGGAAAGTCACCTGGCTTCCAAACGAAGCGAGCCGCTTCGTCGCATAGGCAATCGCTTCCGGGTCTCGGTCAAACGAATGCAGATGACCTTCGGGAGAGAGACGTTTCAAAATTCCTTCGGAATGTCCCCCGCCGCCGAGCGTACAGTCCGCGTAAGAGCCGCCCGGATTGACAACCAGAGCGTCCATGCATTCTTCAAAAAGGACCGGGGAATGATACTCAGCGATTTTCATCCGAGACCCCCGAAGACACATCGTCAAAGAATCCTGCGTCGAACTCTTCAAAGTCTTCTTCCTGGTTGAAGCCGTACTTCGAGTTGTAGATGGAAGGATTCCAGAGCTCCACCGACTTTCCGGTCCGCGCCACATAGAGGACTTCCCCGTCGAGCTTGGCAAACGCCAAGTCGCTTTTAGAAAGCAAAATGCGGTTCTGGCCGTCAAGCGCCACGTGATGAGAGTTGGCCTTGAACATCCGGTGAAAACGATCGTTCTTCGGGGTAGCGGGACGCGCCTCGATTCGGGCAATGAACCTGCAATATTCCTCAAACGTAAAAAGGATGAGCGAATTGCTTCCTCCAAAGGACAGAATCAACGACTTGCCCTCTTTCTCGGAGAGCAGGCGACGAAATTCCCTAGGGAAAGGCGTCCTTCCCTTTTCGTCGATAGCCGTCTTGGCCTGTCCTATGAATTCGTTCAATTCCATCAAACGTTACCCATTTTAATCCACAACAATACAAAATATACCACTTTCTCCCACCAAGCTCAATAGTGCCCATTTGATTTCGTGCCAAAATTCACAGATTCGGGATTCCCTTCCGTTTGTGCACTGCACATTTCAAGATTTAGAACTGCGGACGTCTAAGAAATGAGGAATTAGGAATGAGCAATGAGAAATGGATCTGCAAACGTCTAGGCTTAGTGGACAGTGGATAGTCAGAGCTTAGTTGAGAGAACTTAGAACTTAGAGCTTAGAATAGTGGGCTGTGGTCAGAGGTGCAGACGTTAAACTCCCGAAATGTAAGAGTATGGATGTCCGCAAATCTAAGCTCTAAAATCTCGGTTCTAAGCTCTGACGTTCCTCTTTTCGTGTCCCACTTCCCATTTAACGACTATCAACTGATTCCTGTTTCCTAATTTTTCTCAACTATCAACGAATCGCTGACCCCTGATTCCTTTTAATTATCAGGTCAAGCCCGACAATGACAAGTTAAGAGAAATGCGTGAATTTGAAGCGAACTGTTTCCGTGCGCTGTCATTCTGGAGCAAAGCGATAGAATCCTAGTATTTTTTTCAGCCCAAAAGATTCTCGGCTAATCCGCGAGAAAATCAGCTGTCTGCAAAAAGAAGAATATCACCTATTGGAAGTTTTTCAACCGAATCTTCGCCTGGCCATTTTCAATCTGGACATTTGCGGCATCGCCCGTAGCGGGCGTGCCGTTGACTTTATAAATCGTCTGGTGACGTTCCCTAGGTTTAAAAAGCGAACTTTTCCTTAGCGAGAAACTCAATGGCCAACAACAAGAGTTACATTCCAAAAGATCGAATAGCAACACATCCGGGTTTAATGCGACGCATTCCCACGCCGAATAAGGAATATTTGCTTCAACATTCGTCGTGGAACCGATGATTTCCGGAGGGTTTACTTCACATCCATCCAAGACTTCCCTGCAGGAATTCGAGCATTTCAACTCTATTTCGGGACCTAGCGAATCTCGTAATTTTCCCAACAGATCCTGCCGATTGTAGCAACGGTAACTCTCATAATAAAAATTATCATCCATATCGACAAAGTCGATTTCCGCATTGTAAAAATCGGCGACAAGACTGTCCAAGGATGCCTTTTTAATCGATTGTTCCGCATAAAAGCGAACCTTTGTCGTTCCTTGCTTCAAATAAATTCCGTTCTGATCGGTTCTTCGAATTCCCCTTTCCGATAGGGAATTTTCCTCGGCAACGGACAACGAATCTTCATTACTTTTGTATATGTAAAATACGGCTCTGGCCGGAATGGAATCAACCGGATTGCCGTCAAATTTTCCGAGCGTTCCGAACTTGCTTAAAACGACATCTGCCTTGACGTTTCCGGACATGTCGCGCCCCCAAATTAAATTGGAGCCGTCATAAACGCTGATGTAGTAATTGGGTTCTCGGAGACCTTCCTTTTGATACGAATCGTCATCGAAGTCATTCAAGTAACCCGATGAAGACAGTCGAAAAGAGACATCGACGGAATCCTTTGCCTTTAAGGAATCCAGATAGACGACATGACGAGCGATAGGTCTAAAAAGCCATTGGCACCAGTGACTCGGAGGATTCCTTTCGCCCGTCAATATGGACTCTGTTTTTAGCAAACGGCCAGACGTGTAAGCAATGGCGGAATCTATCATTTTTCTTGCGTAAGCCTCTTCATACGAATCCATAAGAGCACCCTGTACAGAATCGATTCCCGCAAAATAAACAATTCGAGGCGCTTTAAGCGTAGAATCCGACGTATTGAAAAGCGTCCAGTGAAATAAAACCGTGCTGGAATCCAGACGCGTCTTTTCGCTCATTAGACGCACACCCAGTTGTTCCAAGGAAAAGGCGCTTGCAAACGCAATGGCGATGAGGACGAAAGTTTTTTGGACCAGTATCAAATCGATCTTCACCTACACAGCCTCCTAAATCCCCAAAACCCGCACAACAATCAGCAAGACAATCCCGGCATAGACTCCGCCGAGAAGATCGTCCGCCATCACGCCCCACGCTCCCGGCAAGCGTTCTAGGCGATGGATTCCCAGGGGCTTTAAAATGTCAAAAAACCGAAAGAGGGCAAAGGCTACCAAGAGGAGCCACGGATGCTCGACCACGGATTCCGAAGAAACCAAGGCGATCGCCATCCACATTCCGCAGACCTCGTCGATGACAATCCAGCCCGGATCCTCGATTCCCGTATCGCGCATCGCCTTTTTTACAAAGGGAACCGCAAGGAAAAACACGACGAGAGAAGCCAGGAAAAAGAAACCGTAAGCATCAAAGCTTTTGAGCGTTCCATGTTCCCAGCATTCGTAGCGGATCGGCCAAAAATTTGCACTAAGGACAGCGAGCGGATAGGCGAGAGCCGCAGCGGCAAGGCTTCCATAAGTTCCGGGCATTTTCGGGAGCATTCCCGAGCCGAAAAAGGTTACGACAAGCGACGAAAGGAAGTCGGTTTTTCGCCACGCCCCGCGCTCTTCCCGCTTGCCGTACTTCGCCTGCATCTCTTCGCGGTTCATCCGAGCTGGGACTCCCGATAGTCAAAGCCGAACGCGCGGCGGGACACGGAAAGGATTGGCGGCATCTGGATGCGCTTGGCGAGGGCGATTCCCCGGTAACGCTTCCACCAGCGTTCCATGTCCGAGAGGATTTCCGCATCGGTATGGAACTTTCCCCGCAAGAAAGCTTCATCAACGCCGAGCGTTTCGCAATACAGCGAGAAACCTTTCGAAAGAAGCCTCTCCGAATCAACCAACGCATTCCTCTGCCAGCGTTCCATCCAAAAGGCGAACAGCCTGTCGTGATACGGATAGATGATCGGGTCGCCCTTTCCTTCATCGACGTTTTGCGCATCGGAAAGTTCCGCGCTAGCCGGGATGTCGATCGACGCCTGCGGAATGACGGTTCGCTCCGCGTTGATTTCCCGGGCAAGTTCATAGACCTGCGTTTTCCAAAGATCGCCCAAGGCGCAGAGCACTCCCGACGTATCGCCGTAGAGCGTGCAATACCCGACCGTGATTTCGCTCTTGTTGCCGTTGCACGTGAATCCCGCGCCGACAACGCTCGCAATCGTCGCGAGGAACGCCGCGCTCCGCAAGCGGGCCTGCAAGTTTTCGTAGTGGATTCCTTCAATGCGCATTTCGACCGGATTTCCTTCAAACGAATCCTTCGACAGGCTTTCGCACAAAGCCTTCGCCACGTCCTCGATCGGAGCGACCATGTAGGGACATCCCAGATTTTCCGCCAAGTCCTTCGCCGCGTTCTGCGTCGTTCGGGAATTGAACCGAGTCGGCATGTTCACCAGAAAGACGTTTTCGCTTCCCAGCGCTTCCGCATAGAGAACCGCGCTGACCGCGCTGTCGATTCCGCCGGACGCTCCGATGACAACCTTGCGAATGCCGAAACGGGCGAGATTTTTCCGGATCATATAGACCAGCGCTTCCCTGACCTCGGCGATGCCCGTCTTTCGCTGAGCCTCGACTTCCTCGACAGAAACTTTCCCGGACTCAAACGAAACAAGCGTCGCATGTTCTTCAAAAATCGGCAGGGAAAAGACGCTCTTTCCCGCCGCATCATAGACGCTGGAGTCGCCTTCAAACGCATAGATGTTCTTGCCGTTGTTCTGGGAACCGACCGCATTGACATAGAGAAGGGGAATTTTCGCCTTCGAAGCGTGCGCACCAAAAACACGGTCCCTCGCCCGGTCCTTTCCTTGCGTATAGGGCGAACAGGAAATGTTGACGAGCAAATCGCCGGGAGACATTTTCTGTCGCAAGATTTCAAACGGCTTGATCTTGTAGAGCGAGTCCCAGCCGTCTTCGCAAATCGTTATCCCGATCCGGATTCCGCCGACAATCAAAGGTTCCAGAATTTCAGACACCGGAACGCCCGCCGTCTGCGCGAGCTTTCGGAGGTCCGAAAAATAACGCGGCTCTTCAAATTCGCGGTAGCTCGGAAGCAGCGTTTTCGGCAAGAATTTCTTCTGGATGCCACTCGCATGGACAAGCGTCCTGAACTCGCCTTTCGAAGCGTAGAACGCCGCATTGTAAAGAAGCGACCTTCCGTTTTCCCCGCTTTCGTCTTCTTTCGCCACGCTTCCGAAAAGGATGTCGATTCCGTTCGACAAATCCCGAATCGCATTGTTAATTTGTACGCATCTATCGACAAAACTCGCTTCTTCCCACAAGTCCGCAAGCAGGTAGCCCGGGACGCACATTTCCGGGAAAACGACCAGGTCCGCTTTCCTCCGAACGCCCTCTTCGACAAAGTTTTTCACCGTGGAAAAATTCTTCTCCGGATTTCCGGGGACGACTTCCATCTGCGCAATCAAAATTTTCATTTTACATCCATCCGCGATCGGAAGTTCCCGAAATGCCGCGAACCTTCAGATCGAAATCATCCGGGTTTGTCGCCGCGGAAAGCGCCACTTCGTAGGAAATCAGCTGCTTGGAATAGAGGTCTAGCAAAGCCTGGTCAAACGTCTGGCTGTGATACTGCAAATGGCCTTCGGCAATCGCCTGTTCCACAAGTCCCGTTTTGTCCTTGTCGATGATATACTCGCGAATCGCTGCGGTATTGATCATGATTTCCGCAGCGGGAACCCGGCCCGAACCGTCCGCCGTCGGAAGCAGGCGCAAGCTGATGATCCCCGCGAGACATTCCCCGAGAAGCAAACGGATTTCATCGTGCTGGTGCGGCGGATACATCGAAAGGACACGCGCAATCGTCTCCGTCGCATTCGTCGTATGGATAGTCGCAAAGACCATGTGACCCGTATCGGCTGCGGTGAGAGCGATTTGCATCGTCTCCAAGTCGCGGATTTCACCGACGAGAAGTACATCCGGATCCTGGCGGAGTGCAGCCCGAAGAGCGTTTGCGTAAGAATTCGTATCCACGCCGATTTCACGCTGCGAAACAATCGACTTCCGATCCGTGTGCAGGTATTCGACCGGGTCTTCCACCGTGATGATGTTGTCCGATACCGTATCGTTCAGATGGTCGATCATCGAAGCGAGACAGGTCGATTTTCCGGAACCCGTCGTCCCTGTCACCAGGACAAGCCCGCGCTTACGCTCCGCAAGTTCCAAAATGACCGGAGGAAGCTTCAGTTCTTCGAACTTCGGGATGGTCGCCTTGATGTGGCGAATCACCATCGCCGACGATCCGCGCTGCCGGAAGACGTTCACGCGAAAACGCCCCATGTCCCGGGCGCCCACGGCAAAGTCGCATTCCTTTTCTGTTTCAAAGCGGTGCATCTGGTCACGATTCATCATTTCGACCAGGAACTCGTCCATCGTCGCGGCATCGATCGGCGTATCGACAAGGCGTGTCAATTCCCCGTTGATACGGTAGATGGGCGGAACGCCCACGCGGATATGCAAGTCCGAAGCTTTCTTCTGGGCCATCAGGCGCAAAAGCTGTTCAATTCTCACTGTTGCCATGACTAGCTCCGAGCGCTAAGCAAGCGCTAATTTTCTTTCTTGTCGTCGCGAATTTTTTCGATTTCCGAAAGGCGTCTTTTCAAGGACTCGTCGTCTGGAGTCTTGCGTAGCAAATCCCTGTAGATTTTAACCGCTTCGTCATACACGCCCTGTTCGAAATAAATTTCCGCAAGGGTACGCGTACTGGTTGTCGGATCTTCGACAAGCGCATCGTCCGAAGCATCGCCAAAGAGGCTGTCAAACGAGCATTCCACGGACTTCTCCAGGCTGCCCGACGGCTGCGGGGGAACCGATGGAGAGGGGGGAGCGGTTTCCAAAGACGCGGACGGTTCATCGGACGGAACGGGATGGGCGGCGGATTCGGAGTCAGGTTTTTGCGCTCCGGCAAGGCCTTCTAGCGGGAGGTCGTCCGAAGCATCGCCAAAGAGGCTGTCAAACGAGCTTTCCACGGACTTCTCCAGGCTACCCGACGGCTGCGGGGGAACCGATGGAGAGGGGGGAGCGGTTTCCAAAGACGCGGACGGTTCATCGGACGGAACGGGATGGGCGGCGGATTCGGAGTCAGGTTTTTGCGCTCCGGCAAGGCCTTCTAGCGGGAGGTCGTCCGAAGCATCGCCAAAGAGGCTGTC